>JAHJUE010000013.1 GCA_018829205.1 Bacteroidota bacterium | reverse complement strand
TTAACAAGTTCAAACGATGCGTTTCTTAAAAATTTTTTTAGTACTAAATTAATAAAAGAATAACCGGGAGTTAATAATGTTAAAACATTTAGAAGGAGCAAGATTAGGAATATTTATTTTCTTTGGAACAGTCCTTCTTATTCTTGCAATTTTTACAATTGGTAACCGGGATTCTCTTTTTGTAAGCAGCATAAGCGTGAAAACTTATTTTAACAAAGTTCAGGGTTTGCGAACCGGCGCGCCAGTTAGATTAAGCGGTTACGATATTGGAAGCGTAAGCAATATGTCCTTAGCCGATGATACAACCGGCCGTGTTGAAGTTACTATGAGAATAAATGAAGATGTGAAACAGTTTGTAAGATTGGACAGCGAAGCTTCAATTGAAACCGAAGGCCTTGTCGGAAAGCAGGTAATTTCAATTACTCCCGGCTCTGCCAATCAGGCGGTTATCAGCGACGGAGGAATAATTAGGTCAAAAGACCCCGTTAGCGTTGAAGCGATTATAAAAGAAGTTCAGGATATTATGGCATATGTCAAAGATATAACAAAAGAATTCTCCGACATTTCGGCAAAAATCAATCAAGGTGAAGGCACAATTGGAAAACTAATTAACGATCAGCAGCTTTATTACGCTGCGGTTAATATTACAAAATCTGCCGATAAAAATTTAACAACTATTACCGAGAAGTTGGAAGAGGTTTCTAATTTCATAATTGATCTTGGCGGCGGAGTAGGAAGTATTATGAACAACGTCGACAGCGCAATTGTGGATATAAAATATATGGTAGCAGATATTAAAAACGGCAGAGGTACTCTCGGATTATTGATGAAGGATGAAAGCGTTTATGATTCCGTAAAAACTACAATAAACAATCTTGTAGGAACAACTCAGGCAACAATGATCGGCGCAAGAAGATTCGCAGAGAATATGGAAGCTTTGAAACACAATTGGCTTTTTAAAAATTATTTTGAACAGCGCGGATACTGGGAAACAGCCGATTATGAAAAATCAATTGATGAAAAAATACTTGAGCTTAGGCAGCAGAATATCGAACTTCAAAAAAGAATAAATGAATTAAAAGCATTAGAAGAAGAAGTAGAAAGATTAAAATAATAGTTTAATGAATTGCATTAAAACCCGGTTCTCAATTAATGAAACCGGGTTTTTTATTTTAAATCCGATCATGTTCGGCAAGTAATTTTTCGGCTCTCGGCTTGAACAGTAATTGGTAAATAATTTCGAGATATGCTTCCATATCTTTATTCTCAATATTCATAGAATATTTCCAGAAACCGTAAATTTTAGCCAATGATAACAACTTATCGGCGTATAATTTCCATGTATAAGCTTCTTCAACACGTTTAACGGAATTTTGCGAAATCTTTTGCCAATGATTTTTATCTTTATTGATTCTAGAAACAAAATCAAATATAACTTTTATGCTTTGCTCGTCGTTAACTGGATCTATATGATATCCGTTAATATTATTTTGAATAATCTCAAGCGGACCTCCGTATTTTGTTGCTATAACAGGAAGTCCGGAGCTCATGGCTTCAATTACAGTTAAACCGAATCCTTCAAATAAGCCGGGCTGAATGAAAACGCCTTTTTTATCCGCCACTAGCCTGTATACTTCTCCGGCTTCATCTTTCCTGAATAATTTTCCTATCCACCTTATTTTATCATTCAGAATATACTGATCAATGTATTTATACATTTTATGAATCTCTTCTATCTCCTCTTTGTCAGAAGATTTGGACACATCTACATTGCCCGCGACAATAATTAAGTTCGCGATTTTCTGAAGTTCTTTACTTTTCCCGAACCAGCGGACAAGTGAGGTTAGGTTCTTGTTGCTGTCAAGCCGCGCCATTGAAAATATCGGTATTAACGATGGATTTTTCAGTGTTCCTACAACCTCGTCATCTTTTTTATTTTCAAATAAAAGCTGAGTTAACGAATGTTTGATATGATCATTACGTTTATCAATTTGTGAATAAGGGAAATATATATTTTCATTTACGCCGGGAGACAATATATTAAATTTAGTATGGCTCAAATCAATTCCGTTTTCAACTCGGTATAATCCGGGAAGCGTAAAATGTTTGTGTGATTCATATTGACCTACGGAATCATCGGTACCTGCAATTTCCTGGAATGTGGAAGTTATTTGAAAATCGGAAGCGTTCATTGCTAGTAAGTCGGCCGTAAATTGAATAGAAAAATTATAATGCGGATCCAAATCATTCCAATACAAATCACTGAATAAATACTTGCTTTTTTCGAGCGCGTGAGCGATACAGCATTGTGTAACACCGAAACTTTTTGAGAGCAGATAAGAAACAAGATTCCCGTCGGAATAATTTCCGATTACTAAATCGGGTCTGCCGCCGAATTCCGCTTTTAACGCGAAAAAAGAATCTTCCGCAAACTCTTCTAAGTAAGGCCAAATTTGGAACCGAGAAATCCAATTATCTGTAACTGCCGGATTATGTTTTCTGAAAGGAACGCGCAATATCCAAACATTTTTTGTATTTCTAATTTTCTCAAGTCTTTTATTACATGTTGTGTTGCCGGCGTTAGGTATTTGGCGCGTTAGAATAATTATTTTGGGCTGTACATTTAATCCGGATTTTTTAATTGTTTCGCCAAGCGATTTTTCAAGCGCTTTTACCTGATCAAGAATATATACAACCTGTCCGCCCGTATCGGGCATACCTAAAACACCGTCCTGAGCAAAATATCCGTGTGGAGAAATTACCGCTATTTTTGTGATCATCGGGATCCGGGTTATAAATTCTTTTAAGGTAATATGGTCTGGCGAATTTAACAAATCCCTAAGCAGGTTAAGACTGTGTGTTATTTCATGTACATTTTCTCCAATTCCTTTTTCAATTCCAAAATCCTGAAGAGCGTGTTTTACCTTGCCGAATTTGGTTTCCTCATCAAAACCCGAAAGATATTTTAAAGCTTTTGATATGTTATCAATCAAATGTTCCGGATCATTTACCCTGTCGTTCAGAATTAGTTGTTCACCGTTTACACTGTGCTTTTTAATAAACTCGAAAATTACATTTCGCCACTTATCAATATCATTAAACATTTTACTTGATAAAAAGCGGTTAAGAAATTCAAATCCCTGTCCGATGTTCTTAGGATCACGCACTAGTGGCTGTCTATCGTAAAAGGGTTTAAAATCAAGATTTAGAATATTTTTTTTACTTTCCGGATTAATAAATTCTTCTTTAGTGATTAAATATTCTACAACGGATATTTCCTCAAGAATCACCTCTTCAATAAGTACGGCATAAAATTTTGTTTGCCCAATTTTTTCACGCACGTCGATATAAACTTTATGATCAATTGTAAAAGCTTCCTGAAGAAGATTTACAATTTCATCAAGCTCATTATTTTTTATCTTATTTTCTTTTTTGAATTTAACATACAGTTCTACTAAATCTCCTTTAACGTATGGTTTTTTTTCTCCGAGAGTAAGGCTGCTCATATATCCGAAGAACTCATTTTTAATGCTGTCAACATTCATCAAAAAACTTCTTTTCATATTAATCCTTTCTTAAAAAATTATAAAAGTTCACGCCTTCTAAAATTCCGGCCGTAGCTTTTTCATTCGCGAAATAAATTCTTCTTCTTCCTTTTAATTTTTTAAGCTCGCCGCTGTGTTCACCTACAACAATTCCGAGCAGTTCACCGCGAAGCATATCTTCATCATTTCCGCTGTCGCCCGCGACCAAAATATTTTCATGAGGTATGTTCCACCTGTAGGCAAGGTATCTAACCGCTCTTCCTTTACTAGCGCGGTAAGGAAGAATATCGATATATTTTTTATGGCTGTTCATAAAATTTGCTTTTATTCCGTTCTTTACGAGAGTATCAATAACGGATTTCAGATTTTTTTCATTAGTTTCGTGATAATAACTTATTTTGAATTTCCGCTGCGCTTCATTTTCCTGAAGTTTCATAAAATCGAAACGGCTCAATAATTCAACTATTTTTTCTCTTTTCCACATAGATGAGATATGCGCTTCCCAGCCAGTGGAGTAGAAATATTCGTCATTTTCTCTTTTATAATAGATCTCGCTGCCGACCGACGAGATTATAATATCGGGCATAACAAAATCATGTTCCTTAAGAACATTAATCGCTGAATCAATTGTTCTGCCTGTAGCTACTCCGAAACCAATTTGAGGATGATTTTCTATAATCAGCTGTTTTAATTTCCGCTGCGCTTCTTCGTGCCCGATTAAAGTATCGTCAATATCAAAGATCATTAGTTTTTCATACTTCAATAATTTTTTGCCCGTCGCTAAAAATGTTTTCGGATTCTGTTTCATAATATCAAGCATAGATTTTATTGATTTTAAATACGAATCGATATGCGCTCCCCATGAATAATAATCGTGAACCTTTCTTATTCCGCTACTTGAAAATTTTTCCCAAATATTTTCATTGTCAATTATTTTATGTATTGCTTTAGAAATATTCTTAGAATCTGACACGTCTACAATTAAACCGTTATGCAGATTGCCTATAATATCTCTCGGACCTCCGTCATCAGTAGCGACAATCGGAAGTCCGCTTGCCGCGGCTTCAATTAATGTCAGCCCAAAATTTTCACTGAATGCCGGGTTAACAAAAAGACCTCTTGTTTCGGCCGCAACCCTGTAAAGTTCCGGCACTTCATATTCAACATCGTGTGTTTTAGGAATTGCCATGCTTCCGTAAAGATTATACTTATCCATAAGCAGCAGCATTTCAGTTAAAACATCTTTATCCAGCTCGGGCATTTCCTGTATGTCGTTTCTTAAACCTGCGAATATAGCGAGATTTGTTTTTTTCTGAAGTTCAGGATCTTCCCCGAACGCTTGAATAAGTCCCGCAATATTTTTCTTTTTTTCGGGTCTGCACAGCGCGAGAATAATAGGTTTGTGCATATTCGTAAAAAATCTCCATAATTCATTTCTTATATGGTCTCTTACTTTTTGTTCTTCATCATGCCATTCTCTTTTTTCATTAAAGGGAAAGAATCTTGTCAGATCAATTCCTGGCGGAATAACGTCGAACTTGCCGGATGCCGAATTATTATATTGTCCATACTGAACATCGGCTTCCTGACGCGTACTTGTAATAATTTTATCGGCGTAAAAAATTGTGTCTTCTTCAGCGGTTATTCTCAGGTTCATTTTGTATCTTTTATTTATTTCATCGTCGTCCAACCCTTGAGCTTTAAGATTATTATACTTTGATCTTCCTAACGAATGCCCCGTTTGAATAAAGGGGATTCCGAAAAACTGTGTAAGTTTTGTGCAGACAAATCCAGCATCGGCATAATGACCGTGAATTATATCAGGCAGTTCGCCGCTTGATTTTATATGTTTAATAGTTTTATCAACGAATTCTTCAAGATGATCCCATAACAATTCTTTTTTAATATATTTTGCCCCGCCGCATCGAATTCTTACAATGCTTAACTTTTCATTTACTGTTTCATTCCTTTGAGAATAAATTTCATCATAATCTTTATCATTAATATACCTGGTTATAATTTCTACCTTTCTTACTTCATTTCTTTCCGACAATGATTTAGCAAGCTGCAGCACATATCTGGTTTGTCCGCCTGTGTCAACATTTCTGCCAATTTCAAGATTATCACCCCGAATTAAACCGTGAATATTATAAAGCTGTATATAAAGTCCGTTGTTAGTTTTGTTCATTATTAATTACTTCTATATATTTATTATAAAAAGTTTTGTCTTTGGGAATAGCTCCGTTTATTGTGCATATATCCGCCGCGAATTCTGAAGCTATGGTGTTAATTTTATTTAATTCCCATTGCAGCAAATAGCCTATACATAAAACTGCTGAATAAGCGTCCCCCGCTCCTACTGTATCTTTTATATTTTCAACAACATGTTTATGCTTGCTAATTTTTTGTTTTTTCATTAAAACAGCGCCTTCTTCTCCTAGAGTTACACACAATAATTCGATTTTAAATTCTTTGATTAATTGCTGAGATATTTTTATTAAATCATAATCAGTTTTTAGCAATAAATTGTTTATTATTTTTAATTCGTCTTCATTTACCTTTACTATGTCGGAATTTAGTAGAGAATTCGAAAGAATTTTCTTTGTATAGAAATTCTGGCGCAAATTAATATCAAAGAAAAACTTTGAATTATTATTAAACAATTTCCGAATCGTATTTCTTGATACTTTATTTCTCTGGGCCAACGAACCGAAATAGATTAGCCCCGCTTCATTCGTTATATATTCTTTTGCTTTTTTAATCAGGGAAATAAAATCGTATGCAGCATTATCTTCAATTATAAACTCGGGCACCTTTTCATTATTTAATTTTATATAAACCCTGCCTGTTTTTCTGTATTTGTCAATTTGAATAAAATCTGTGTCAAAGTTTTCGCTGTTAAGTCTATCTAAAATTTCATTCCCTAATTCATCATCGCCAATCCTGGAAATAAGTTTCCCTTTACCGCTCAGCCGCCATATATGATATATAAAATTAAACGGGGCGCCGCCGAGTACTTTATAATTAGGGTAACAATCGAATAGTATTTCACCGACAGCAATAATTTCTTTTTCAATTTTCATAACATTTAATTTCGTTTAAGTAATTATTTATTAAAAACAATTAATATTGTCCCGATTCATTTTAATTATAAATAATTATTTTCTAAATAAACGCAGAATGTTAAAGGAAAGGAGCTCCAAGAAATTTATAAATTCAAATTCATTTATGAATGAATCTGCATATAAAATAAAATAAATAGCGAGAATTTCAAGTTTTTAAAGGATTTGGCATAAAATCCTAATTTTAAGCACGCAAATTTTTCCTACTTAATCAATTTTTCCTTAGTTTACAGGTTTGCAATTTTAAGAAAGAAAATTCATGGCAGAATACTCAAAAGATAAAATTATTATAAAAGGCGCAAGGCAGCATAATTTAAAAAATGTTGATTTGGAAATTCCGCGCAATAAACTAATTGTTTTTACAGGTGTAAGCGGCAGCGGTAAATCATCTCTTGTTTTTGATACAATTTATGCCGAAGGCCAGCGCAGGTATGTTGAAAGTCTTTCTTCATACGCCCGCCAATTTCTCGAGAGAATTAATAAACCCGATGTTGATTTCATATACGGTATCTGTCCGGCAGTAGCAATTGAACAAAAAACAGGGTCGCGAAATCCGCGTTCGACAGTTGGAACAAGCACGGAAATATATGACTACTTGCGTCTGCTATTCGCGAGAATAGGCAAAACAATTTGTTTTGACTGCGGCAATGTTGTGAAGAAAGATACGGTATCGTCTGTATCCGAGTTTCTTGAAGAAAAAGAAGACGGTGCTAAATTTTATATCGGATTCCCTATTCATTCACACGAAGGCCGTACTGTAAAAGAAGAAGTTGATTTGTTAAGAAAAAAAGGATTTTTTAGAATTTTTGTTAAGAAAACGCTTCTTGATTTAAATGAAGACGTTAAACTTCCCAAAAACAAAAAAGATATTATAGTTGTACTTGACAGAATTAAGTTAAAAAAAGGAAAAGTAAGAGAATCTATTGCGGAATCACTGGAGTCCTCCTTTAAAGAAGGTGAAGGTCGCTTAGCAATAATTAACGCGGAAACAAATGAAGTAAATTTCTTTACTCAATTTTACGAATGCTGCGGAATAAGATACGAAGAACCTGAACCCAGGTTTTTTTCCTTTAACAATCCGTTTGGCGCATGTCCGGTATGTCAGGGCTTCGGGAAAACAATGGGTTATGAAATGAATCTAATCGTACCCAATCCTAAACTTACAATTTTAGAAGGGGCAATTGCTCCGTGGCGTACCGTAAAATACAGTAAACATTTAAGAGATTTAATTCGAGTTGCCGGCGATAAAAAAATTCCGGTTGATGTCCCTTTTAATAAACTTAGTGAAGAACATAAGGAGCTTATACATAAAGGTTTTAACGGGTTTGTTGGTATTGATAAATTCTTTAAACAGCTTGAAGAAAAAACTTATAAAATGCATATACGTATTTTACTAAGCAAATACAGAGGTTATACCAAATGCAGCGCATGTAAGGGAACCAGATTAAGAAGAGAAGCGCTTCAGGTGAAAATTTCCGGTATGTCGATCGCCGATATTGTACACATGTCAATTGAAAAAGCTAAAGTATTTTTTGAAGGACTTGAACTTACCGAATATGAACAGAAAATAGCGGACAGAATTTATAAAGAGATAACCAAACGTTTGATTTTTCTGGATGATGTCGGACTCGGTTATTTAACCATGGACAGATTAGGGAATACTCTTTCAGGAGGCGAGACACAAAGAATTAATCTTGCTACATCACTTGGATCGGCATTAATGGGTACGCTTTATGTATTAGACGAGCCCAGCATTGGACTTCATCCAAGGGATAACAGCAGACTGATAAAAATATTAAAGTCGCTGCGCGATATCGGCAATACCGTTTTAGTTGTAGAGCATGATTCGGAAATGATGGAAGAAGCCGATTTAATTGTTGATATGGGACCAAAGGCCGGAACAAACGGCGGGCAAATTATAGCTTATGACACTTATAAAAATATATTAACTAATGAGAAATCATTAACCGGCAAATATCTTTCGGGAAAATTAAAAATACCTTTACCTTCCAAAAGAAATACGAATGAAACCAAATCAATTAAAATTACAGGCGCTAAAGAAAATAATCTTAAAAATATTAGTATAGAAATACCTCTTAAAAAGTTTGTCGTCGTTTCCGGCGTTAGCGGTTCAGGTAAAAGCACCTTAATTCATGATATACTTTACGCTGGAATAATAAAAAACCTGGGAGGCAATCCAGGTAAAATCGGGAAATATGACTCCATTGAAGGCGGACAATATATAGATGAAATTGAAATTGTTGACCAGTCGCCTATTGGTAAATCACCCCGTTCAAATCCTATCAGTTATGTTAAAGGTTATGAACATATTAGGAATTTGTTTTCTTTAACTCCGCAGGCAAGAGCACGGGGATATAAACCCGGTTTCTTTTCCTTTAACGTTCCCGGCGGAAGATGCGAAACTTGCCAGGGCGAAGGATTTGTTAAAATTGAAATGCAGTTCCTTGCCGATTTGTATCTGGAATGCGAAGATTGTAAAAGCACGCGTTTCAAAAAAGAAGTACGCGAAGTTACTTATAAAGGGAAAAATATAGTCGATGTTTTAAATATGACAGTTGACGAAGCGCTTGAGTATTTCAAAAACGACAAAAAAATTTCAGGTTATATGCAGGTGCTCACCGATGTAGGATTAGAATACATAAAACTCGGGCAGCCTTCAAACACACTTTCGGGCGGAGAAGCGCAGCGAATAAAACTTGCGCTTCATTTATCCATGCAGAAGAAAAACAAACATACATTATTTATTTTTGATGAGCCTACAACCGGTCTTCACTTTGACGACATAGGCAAACTGCTGAATTGCTTCAACATGCTTATAAAAGAGAATAACTCCGTTGTAATTATTGAACACAATTTAGACGTAATAAAATGCGCGGATTATATAATTGATTTGGGTCCCGAAGCCGGAGACCGCGGCGGTGAGATTGTTGCAACCGGAACTCCGGAAGAAATTATTAATAATGAAAAATCTTATACAGGTAGATATTTAAAATCATACTTAGTGTAGAAGTTGCATTTCCTTTACCGCTTTTGTGAAATGAAGCCACTACATTTGTAAGATCTCTTCTCTTTTGCCGCTTACAAATTTTATTTTCAAGAAAGAATATTTAGATAAATCTTCTTCAACCGAAATTATATTTTCCCCGTGAAGCAGTTTAGCTTTTTGGATTAAAATCTGTTTCTCTTTATCACCAGCTAGTATATTAATATCTTCTTCCGCAGATGAATATAGAAGAATTTTATAATGGTCGTTTATATCTTTGAACAAAACGGGTTTATCAAAATGTTTTAACTCTTTCGCGAGTTTTGATAATTTAGGAAGGGTTATTTCCACTACGTTTGAGTACTGCAGACTTTCATTCCAAAGCTTGTCAACAGATGTTAAAGTGAAAAAATATTTTACGAAATTCGGTTTTGCAAAATCCAGGGTCACAGAAGTTTTATCGGCCTCAATAATTTCAAAAAAGTTGTTCGGTGTTATTGCCGAATTAATGTTATTCAGTCTGTACAAAGTATAATATCCAATACCGTTGTTGTTCAACGAAACATCCGGCTGGTTCCATTTAAGTTTTATTTGAGTATCATTTACAAATTGAAAAGTAAGATTTTGCGGAGCTTGAGGACGCAGTTCGTCAATCCACTTCATTGCAGCGGGGAATGCGAATTTTTCATACGATTTAAAATTGTAATCGGCGATATTCTGATATCTGAAAAATGAGACTCCCTCTGCCCCAATTTTCCGTGATAGTTTTATTATGTCTTCAAGTTCATCTTTCACTTCATCCTTATACGCGGCAACGCCAAGGATTAAATTTCTTTCATGTATGTTTTTACGCCAGTTTACAGCAAGAGAATCAAATCTGGGATTTGAATTTATATCCCAGTAAATTTGCGGCACAATATAATCCAGAAACTTTTCATTTATCCATTTACGCGAATCCTGGTAAACCGACAAATATGATTCGCTTCCAACGGCTCCTTTAATATTCGTATAAATACCGAAGGGCGCAGCACCCATTTTTATAATAGGATTGATCTGTTTAGCCGCCTTGGATAAATCCTTTACAATATTTGATATGTTTTCTCTGCGCCAATTATTTTTATCTAAGCCGCGCCCGTACATTTTATATGATTGCTCATCATTAAAATCATTCCCCGGGTAACGGATAAAATCAAACTGCACACCGTCTATTTTATAATTAGTTACCAGTTCTTCAATAATACTAACAAGGTAATCCTTTGTTGAAGGGAGGCCCGGATCAAGCCAGTAAGAAACGGCTCCTTCGTTATTTGATTTTACAATTAATTCGGGATGCAAATTTGTTACATGCTTCGGGTGACTCATTATAAATTCATCCTTTCCCGCGAAGCACCGGTTTACATTAATCCATGCATGGATTTCCAAACCTCTTTTGTGAGCTTCTTTAACCGCAAACTCAAGCGGATCGTATGAAGTCATTTTACCCGTTGTGCCGGTTAGATATGGAGTAAACGGTTCAATTTCCGAATTATAAAATAATGTGCCGTTGCTTCTTACCTGGAAATAAACTGTATTAAGATTTTTTTCTTTTATATTATCGAGAATCTTAATCAGTTCATTTTTTTGCACATCTTCATCAAACACCGGAGGGGGCCAATCAAGCCTGAAGTTAGTTGTTAGCCATACGGCTCTGGTTTCTCTTTCTATTCTTTCATTCTGCGCGGGACTTTGAGCATATGTAAAACATAAAAATTGTACCGACAAACATATAACTGCAATAAATAATTTTTTCATATGTTATTTCGCAAAGAGATTCAGTCCGTATTCAATTGATTCAAGAACTAAGTTACGCTCAGCTTCGCAATCAAGAATTACCTCGCCGGTTTTCTTTAATAGAACAAATTTAATTTTATTGTTCCTGTTTTTTTTATCTCTTTGCATAATGCCGTAAATTTTATGTTTGTTATAACTATTAATTTTAATTTCACTTTTAAACTTATTAATAAGCAGGCTGTATCTTTTTAGTTTTTCATCTTTTAATAAGCCTACTTTATTCGACAAATAAAGCGCAGACGCTAATCCTACAACAACCGCTTTACCGTGTTTAATTTTATGATTTTGTTCTACTTCAATACCATGGGCAAAAGTATGACCTAGATTTAAAACTTTTCTTAATCCAACTTCTTTTTCGTCATTTTCAACCACGCTGCCTTTAAAGTTGACGCATTCAAATATTACTTTTTCAATTACTTTTTTATTTAAAGCGAAAACCTGTTCAATATTTTTAAGAACATATGTATAAAATTTTTCGTCTGTTAAATACGCATATTTAATTATTTCGCCCGCACCGCAAAGTATTTCTTCACGGGGTAAAGTTTTAAGAAAATTTGTGTCTATTAATACAAATTCCGGCTGATAAATTGAACCAACAATATTTTTTGTGTGCTCCAGATTTACGCCTGTTTTACCTCCGATTGAACTGTCAACAGCAGCTAATAATGTGGTTGGCACTTGAATATATTTTACTCCTCTCGAAAAAACAGACGCTGCAAATCCCGCAATATCTCCTACTATACCACCGCCAATAGAAATTATTAATGTATCGCGGCTGTAATTATTCGTGGTCAGTTTTTTTAATATTTTCTCGAGTGTTTTTAACGATTTATCTTTTTCGTTCGGTGTAATTTTGATAAAATCATATTTTGAAAATTTGCCTGATAAATTTTTCTCAATCGTGCTTTTCCATTTTGAATAGAATCCGCTGTCGATTACCGCAAAAACATTAGACGGCAAATTTTTATTTTTTATAAGTTTATTCAGGTCTTTAAAAATTCCGCTTCCGTAATAAATCTCATAAGGATTTGATTTTAATTCAATATTAATTTTCTTCATTTATCATTCTGCATATTTTTTTTACAAGACTGTCTATTGTTAAACCAATACGCTGTTTATCAGTATCAATTGTGATATCGGCGCTTTCATATAAAGAATTTCGTTCCGCCAGAATATCTTTAATTCTTTTTAAGAACTCTTCTTCCGGTTTTTCGTTTAATACAAGATCTTTAAATAACGGTCGGTCGAGTTTATGTTTTATTCTTTTATAAATTATTTCGGGGGCTACTTTAAGATAAATTAATTTTCCTGTTGATTTAATAATCCTGAAATTATTTTCATTTATAATTGTACCTCCGCCCAAAGCAATAATAAGGTTTTCTTTTTTCGATAGCTCATTTAACTTTTCGGTTTCTTTATCTCTGAAATATTGCTCCCCTTCGGATTCAAAAATATTAACAACCGATTTACCTGTATCTGCTTCAATTTCTCTATCGAGATCGTAATAATCCCACCCGAGCGTATTTGCGAGAATAGGTCCAACGGTACTTTTTCCGCTTGTCATAAAACCTGTTAAATATATAATTCTGCACTTCATAAAATGATTTATAAAATTAAGCAACAATATAGTGAATATAATAACTATTATTAAAGTGTTAGAAAAATTTGTGAGGCTAAAAACCTGAGCAGATTTAAAACAATCTAAATACAACTCCGATAAGAAAAGTCATTCCGTCGACATTCGCTTTTGTTTCAAAAGATTCTCTTGAAAGAAGTAAGGATCTTCCTTCATAATCAAATACTTGCTTGGAGTATTTGCTTTTCATATCAAATTCAGGGTCACGAAATCTAAGCTCTGCTCTCAATGAAATAAATTCGTTGGCAATATAATCCATGCCGGTGCAAACCTGAATACCGTAAGCAGTTTGACTCCCGTTATCCGTAACGGAAACATCGCTGAAATTCCTTACTTGTCGACCAAAATAAATTCCTGCGCCTCCGCCCATATAAAATTTGAAATTTTCAGTTGAGAATGGGATGTGATAGTATAATGTTAACTCAACCGGTATCAACTCAAATCCGTCATCAACTTCAATTATAAATCCTCCGACCGAGAATTCGCCGTGGTTTGAAGTTTTCCTTAAATACTCGGTCGAGATTCCAATTATAAGGGGTTCGGAAATTTTATATCTTATATCTATTCCGTAACTTCTGGCTCCGTCCATTTCTATAAACTGGTTTCTTAAAATAGCGTCTTGAGCATTCGGGTATAAATAAAGTTTTGAAGTTGTTGTATAACTATAATTAAAAGAGATTCCGATGTTCGAATTATCATATTGGGCGGAAATATTTCCGTTTAATCCAATAATAAAAAGGAGAAAAAATATATGTAAATTATTTTTATTCATAAATTTTTAAGCAATATATGAAAATTATATTTTTCCAAAAGCGAAAAATAAATGCCTTTTAAAATAAAAAAGCCGCAATTATACAACCGCGGCTTTTTATAAAATTAACAATTCAATTTATCTATAGTATTTATATCTTAGATCTTCAACATCGGCTTCATTTTTTAAATTTTGAACCCATTGAGTAAAGTATTCTGATCTTTTTTTATCTAATAAATCATTTCTAAATCCTTCTCTCTGAAGTTCGTAAGTACCTTCATTAAGTTTTGTTCTATAAGTTACTTTTACTAGATAACTTGATCTCTGGCCTTTTACCGGTCCGGCAACTTTATTTAGTTCCGCGGTAAATGCAAAATCAGTTAAAGCGAAATCCTTTCCGGCTCCGGGCAGACTTGCAGTTCTGACAAAATCAGTTGCGGTATTATATTCGGCATAAGGGAATGCGTTTCCGGCTTCTTTTAAATTTGTGCTTTCACCCAAATTATTTTTTACACTTGCGGCCAGTTCAAAAGTTTTATTAAGTTTTTTCTCGGTCTTAACTAAATTTTCAATCTGGGCTTTAACTTCATCAAATGTTTTATAACCTGCTTTAAGTTCTTCGGCAACAACGGCAACAACATATCCTGCATTAACTTTAAAAACTTCGCTGATTGATCCTATACCGTTTTCAAAAGCAAATTTAACGAGAGCTTTGTTCGAACCAACTCCGGGAACCAAGCCTGAATTTTCTAAAAAAGGGATTGATTCTTTAACTTCATAATTCAGTACGGCAGCTTCTTCTTCAAAATCATTTTTCTCGGCAAGATATGCAAAATCACCTGCCTTATTATAAATTTTGTCAATTGTGGCAGCAGACACGGCAATATTATTTGTTATTTTTTCAATTACTAAATCGGAATTTGTTCTGTCGGTAACTTTAACAATATGAAAACCGAATTGCGTTTCAATCGGTTTCTGCACCTCTCCAATTTTTCCGTTAAACACAGCATCTTCGAAGGCTTTAACCATTTGATTTTTTCCGAACCATCCTAAATCGCCGCCTTTGGGAGCGTTCGCAGGGTCCTGAGACAATTGTTTTGCTACTTCGGCAAAATCAGCGCCTGCCATAATTCTATTATATGCATTCATTGCCTCGGTTTTTGCCGAATCTTTATTATCGTCAAATCTAAATAATATATGTGATGCTCTTGCATATGTATCATTTGATTTTACTTTATTTAATAATCTATAAAGTTCATAACCTCTGCTAGTTAAAACTGGTCCAACAATTGAGCCATCTGTAGCACTCAATAATGCATTCTGAGCGTTCGGATCAATGTTTGATACTCCTACTGTATCTCTTGAATAAGGCTGATCCGAATAAATTTCTACATAACCTTTAAAAGTACTTGTATCATTTTTAATTTTTTCAGCAATTGCAATCAGGTTATCTCTAACCGAAATTGTATCACCCTCTGAAGGTTTTGTTTCAAAAAGGACATACTTAATTTTTCTTTGTTCTTCAACCTTATATTCATCTTTGTGTTTATCGTAATAATTTTTCAAATCATCTTCAGTAAAAGAAATCATTGAGTCGGCTACATTACGAACCGGTACCATCAAATATTCAGCGTTCATTTTTACGGCTTTATCATAAAACGCTTCTTTAATTTCATCTTCAGTAACAATAATTGAAGCGTTAAAATAATCTTGCAGTTTTTGCTGAATTAACTGAGCTCTTACCTGATCTTCAACCTGAAGCAGAATTTCTTTATTACGCGGATCAAACAGCGCGGTATTATAAGCGTCCCTGTTAAAATTTCCTGTAGAATCAATAAAATTCTGTTTCAGGAATTGGGGAGGATTATCGCCCATAATTAAATTTGAAATTTCTTCATCCGATACTTTTATACCGAGTTCATTTATTTTATTATCAATAAGTCTTTGCGCAACGATTGCATCCCAAACCTGATCTCTAAAAAAATCCATTTGTTCTTCTTTAATTTCTTGTCCGGTTTGAGCTACTTGATTTTGCCTTGCTCTTTCAACAAACTGTGAAAAATCCTGGTAAGATACTTCTTCACCGTTTATATAACCAACCGCGTTAGATCTTTGACCTATAATATCTGTCAGCTTTGAATCGGACAAAACCATAAAGAGTACAAACAACCCTCCGACAGTAATAATAAACCAAGGAGCTAAACTCCTCATACGGGCCATCATAGCCATATTTTACTATTCCTCCCTGCCTGCAGGTGAGCAAGCAATTTTACATTTTAGAAAAAGATTAAGACATTAAATTTAGACACAGACACCCATAAATGCAATGATTTTTATAATAATTATTTTAGGATGAAATTATTCAAATTCACCCTTAAATCCAACATAAGACTATCAAATTATTATGTATTCTTCAAAAGTAAGCATAAGCGGCTTATTAACTTTTCCCGCTTTTTTAATATTACAATTTATTCTTAATTACCTGAATTATTTTTTTACGGCAAAACTATTTTAGTTCAGATTCAAACAAGTATAACCCAAATCACAAAATCCCATTATATCAATTTATTTATACAACTTTAAATTTTTGGGAAATTAATATCTTTTAGAAATTTTAAATATTATTTAAAAATAATTATTATCGCTTTAAATCTTTATAAAATTCTAATAAAAGCCGAAAAAAGTTGCATGAAAAGGCTGGCTTGTTTAACTTTACTTCCGCTTTATATATTGCCTCAAAAAAATCAATTAATTTTATGGTATAAAATGCCCTCATTTAGCGAAACATGGTTGCCTTATATTTATTTATATGGAGTAGGCGGAATATTTTTTTTAGCGGGAATGATTATTGCGAGAAAAAGCAATGCGCTGGATATTACAAAAAAGAAACACCGCTACTGGTATAAGGTATTAATTTTCGGATATCTGTATTTCATGATAATTCACGCGTTATTAATAATTGCAGCATTATATTGGTAGAAAATGGAAAAATTTCATAACATTGGATCGTCTGTCGATTGGATAGTAATGATTGCATATTTTGTAATTGTAATGGTTTTCGGCAGTTATTTTGGAAGATACAACAGGAACACTAAAGATTTCTTTTTCGGCGGAAGAAGATTTTCATGGTGGCTCATCGCCTTCTCAATTGTAGCAACCGGAGTTGGTAGCCATAGTTTCGTTAAGTATGCAGCAAAAGGATTTGAACATGGTTTATCGTCAACTATGACGTATATGAACGATTGGTTTTTTGTACCATTCTTCTTATTCGGCTGGCTTCCTATTGTAATTTATTCCAAGATCAGGTCAATTCCCGAATACTTTGAATTGAGATTCAGTCCGTCGGCCAGATTTTTAGCTACAATCCTATTATTATTTTATATGATAGGATATATAGGTATAGGCTTTTTAACATTAGGTAAAGCCGCACAGCCGCTTCTGCCTGAAACTTTTAGTTTATTCGGAACTACCTATCATTTTACCTTAATGGGAATAATAATTTTTATAGCCATAATTACAGGTATTTATATAACATTCGGCGGTCAGACCGCCGTTATATTTACAGACTTGCTTCAGGGTTTTATTCTGCTTTTTGCAGGTTTTCTGTTGTTGGTATTAGGTATAGATTATATTGGCGGATTCGGAATGTTTTGGGATCTGCTTCCAGTTACATGGAAACTGCCATTAGCACATTATAATGAACCGTCAAGTTTTAATTTTGTAGGAATTTTCTGGCAGGACGGTATAGCCGGTTCTGTAGGTTTCCTGTTTATGAATATGGGATTAATAATGCGATTTATGGCAACAAAAAATGTTGATGAAGGGAGAAAAGCTGCGACATTTAATATTTTGTTTATGCTTCCATTATCCGCAATTGTTGTCGGAAACGCCGGATGGATAGGCAAGGCAATTTCGGTTATGAATCCGGATATTGTAAGTCCAAATACATCTCCGGACCAAATTTTTGTGGTTATTGCAAATATTGTATCACATCCGGGAGTTTTCGGTTTTATTATGGCTGCGTTAACTGCCGCGCTTATGTCAACTGTTGATACTCTCATTAATGCTTCTTCGGCAATTTTTATAAATGATATTTACAGACCTGTAGCTATTTGGATGAAACATAAAAAAGTATTAACCGCTAAAGAAACTGACAAAAAAGAATTATCGGCGGCAAGATGGTCATCAGCAGCTATTACTGTATTAGGCGTAATTGCGGTTCTCCCCTTTAATGAATTTCCTACTGTATACGAAGCTCACGGATATTTTCATTCTACATTAACACCGCCTCTAGTCATTGCTATTTTCCTAGGTGCTTTTTGGAAGAAATTTACTCCTGCCGCTGTTATTGCTTCATTTGTGGGAGGAGTTGCATTAATGATGCTTGGTTCCAATTATCCCGGAATTCTAATGTCTCCTTTCGACCACGGCATAATTATGGACCCAGTTAAGCCTTATTCATATATAAGAGCGCTTTATAATTTGTTTGTATGCGGATTTATTGCGGTAGTTGTTACATTAACAACTGTTTACCAAAAAAGAATTATTGATAATATTAAGAAGAACGCCTCGCATAATACCGTTATGTACGGCTTAACCGCGATATCGGTAGTTATGTTTTTATTTATTATTTTCGATTTAGGAGGCGTCTGGTTCTTAGCCGTTATATCCATAATTATGTCATGGCTTATTGCTTTATCTGTTACTTATTTTGTAAAATATGATGAAGTAAAAAATACCGAAGGACTTACTACATGGTCAATCGCAAAAGCGAAAGAAATGTTTAAAGGCGGAAAGCTTAATGAACGGGAAGGCAAAATAATAAAGGTAAACTGGAAATTAAAAGAAAGCGAAGATGACTTAATTTATTTTTCAAAAAACGATATGGAAATAATGGCTGCAGACCCGGGTGATCTAGTATATTTAAGCGATAAGCGGAAATATTTAGGCGGATTAAAGTCTATTCATTCAGTTTACGGAGAGCCTCATAACGAAGACGGAATAGTTTATATTAATACAGAACATTTAGAAGGCGGAATTTTTTCAAAAGGCAGATTATTAACAGCCGAAAAAGAAATGTAATTTGTTAGACTCAAGACATGAGATTTGAGACACAAGATTTTGTAAATAAAATTTATTCTAAGATGATCTTAATTTTGGGTCTCAAATCTCATATCTAAATAAGTCCATGTGCTTTTTTCTCTTCTAATTTTTTAATAACTATATCCGGAACGAATTTACTAACATCCGCGCCGAACTGAGAAAGATTTCTTACAATTGTAGAATTTAAATAAGTATATTTTTCATGCGGCATTAGAAAAATTGTTTTTATATTGTTTGCTAATTTTCTATTCATTAATGCCATTTGAAATTCATATTCAAAATCACTTACCGCTCTTAAACCTCTTATAATTCCAACTGCGCCAAGCTGTGTTGCGTGATCTACAACAAGTCCGTCAAATGTATCGATTATCACGTTATCGCAATCTTTTAAACTTTCTCTTAGCATTTCCAAACGTTCTTCTATAGTAAACATATTGGTCTTAGACGGGTTTCGCGCAACCGTTACAACAACCTCGTCGAATAAGTCCATTGCCCTGTGTACTACATCAATGTGACCGTAAGTCACAGGATCGAATGTGCCCGGATATATAACTTTTCTCATTATTAAGTTTCCATAATTTCAAATGCAGGTAAATATATAAAATATTAATTCATTAAAAAAATTGATGTACTATAATTAATTTTTTAAAGAAAATTGATAAAAAAGACTATCGCCCATTCTTTTAAATGGCTCGCATTTAAACATACTTATGTCTTTTTCTTTTGTTTGAATGGACCTTTCTATTATAACAAGTCCGTCATCTTTTAAGTAATTTCTTTGCAGAATATTTTCCATAACCTTAAATACATCATCTTTAAAAAAAGGAGGATCAATTAAAATTAGATCATACTTTTCATGCTGACTAATAGTCGTGAATTTAACCGCTTCCATTTTAAAAATTCTGCATAAAGATTGAACACCCAATGAGTCGATATTTTCCTGAAGAGTTTTATATATTACAAAATTCTTTTCAACAAAATGAACTTCGCCGGCACCTCTGCTTAAAGCTTCGAATCCCAATGCCCCGCTGCCGGCGTATATGTCGCAGACTTTTATCCCATCAAAATCGACAATATTGTTCAGGTAGTTAAATAAGGATTCTTTATTTCTATCGGTAGTTGGTCTAACTAAATTTGATTTGGGAACCTTTATGGTTCGTCCTTTAAATTGTCCGCTTATTATTCTCATTATATAAGTCTTAAAGCTATTCCTGCAGCGGAAGAAAAAGAATAGAATTTTTTGTGAACTAAATCTTCTTTATTCAACTCTGGAGAAATTTTAATTTTTTCAAACGGATTTAGAAGTATAAAATTATAATTTGTTATTTCCCGAAGTTTATTCAATAAATTCTCCGACGCAAAACTGCCCGACAAATAAATTTCCTTATTTAATTTTCCTTCTTTAAAATAAGGCAGTATATCAATTTCTTGTTTTAACTTATGCAAAAAATCATTAATTGAATTTATTTGCAGCGACATAAAAAACTCGAGCCCATTTTTATCTATTATTGATACTGAAAAATATTTCTCATCCAAAAGTATACTTGCAGTATGATTATCAATTGGAAGATTTGTTAAAAATGTATCGGCGGCAATATGAGCGTTATCAACAAATTTTAGAATAAGATTATTACGTACGCAAAATTTATGGATAACCTTAAGGTGTTTTTTATTTACTGAAAAGACGACGGCGTTATTTACATTTGAATCTAAATCCTTTGTTCTTTCAATATGCCTTATTATAAAGTCGTCGGGGTTATTATCGGGATACAGAAGAGATACTTCCCATTTTAAATGATCTGATAAATCTTTATTTGTAATTTTTGAATCGATAGGAATATTAAATATTTTAAAAAAACTATCGGGGAGAGAAAAAGAGACAAAATTTGTTTCTAGGGGTTTTCTTAATATAAGTTCGTTAAAAGTACTCTGGAGAATGTTGATAATTTTAGTTTCGGGGAATGAAAAATCCAAAAACTCATTAAAAAATTCTTCGTCAACATTCTCCAGGTAAAAGCCGGCTTGTTCACCGGAATTATCTGATTCTTTAAAATCAATTTCAACAAGCTGGATTTTATCACCCGTGATATTAAAACCAGCATGATTTTTAAAGAATGTCATTTATAAAACTATTCCCAAGATGCCGTATTTTTAAGAGCATCGCTGTATAAATCGCCTATTTTTCCATAACCGTCAGGGCATTCAACAACATATCTGGTTCCAATTTTTATTGTTGTATCTACACTAACTATCTGTCCTCTTCTGTTAATAACAGTATCGAGGCGGGTTGTTGTATCTACTTTAAGGATATAAGGACTAAACGATTTAGGAGAATGCAATAATGAATCGGTTACGAAAGAACCTACAGTTAATTTGTTAAACGGATCTGTAGATCTTCCTGTTATGCTGTCAACTCCGGCAATTCTTTGTGCAACAAGCTCATCGGTTAATACGAAGTTAATTAAACTATCGATATTATCGGTAAATTTACCGTGTTTCTCTTCCCACAATTTTTCAGCTTCTCTTATATTCATCAATCTGGCGCGTGATTCTGATTTATAATACTTCTCTTGTTCAACAACTCTTTGCGGTTCTATAATTGCCACTTGAATTAGAACAATAGCTAAAATAAAAATAATGACATATAATACGGCATGAATATACCACGGTTCTGACCTTTTGCTCATTTTTCCTCCGGAGGTTTTACATAATTTTTTTATTCAATAAACAAATATTTTTTAATTGCATTAAACTTTATTGGACCTATTCCTTTTACTTCCATCAACTCATCCAAACTATTAAACCCGCCTTTGGAAATTCTTAATGCAATTATATTTTCAGCAGTTTTTGATCCAATTCCCGGCAAACTTTTAAGAGCATCAATATCCGCTTCATTTAGATTGATGCTTAAAGGATCTGGCAGCTCTTTTAACTGCTTTTCATATCCTTTTTCATTGTCACTAAAATCCAAAAGTTCCTGCTTATAATCAACTGTTTTTTCTTTTAAATTTGGTGAAAACGCTTTATCAACGGCATTTTTACCCGAAGTTAGAAATACACTATCTTCTTTGGAATAATCGAATTCCTTATAATCAATTTCATCGTAAGAAAATAATATATACTTAAAAAATAACCCTATAAAGAACACAGCAAGCAGGAATAAGATTATCTTTGATTCAGTTTCGGTAAAACCAATTTTTAACCTTATTTTTTCAAACTTTCCGATTTTACATACCTATTTTATTCAGGTACTTTTATATTTGGCTGATTTTGAAGCTCTTTTAACAGTTCTTTTTCTTTCGAATTAATTTTATTTGGAATATATACATTTACTTTTACTAACTGATCACCGGCGCCGTGATTGTTTAAATGCTGAATACCTTTTTCGCGCATCTTTAAATATTTTCCGATTTGTATACCGGATTCAATTTTTAATTTAGCTTTACCGCTAAGAGTCGGAATTTCAACTTCAGTTCCCATTACGGCTTCGGGATAACTTAAGAACAATTCATATATTACATTATCACCGTCTCTTACAAAAAACTCATGAGGAAGCTCTTTAAAAACAACAATAATGTCTCCCGCCGGACCGCCGTTTTTACCTTTATTCCCTTCACCTCTAAGAGTCATATAGCTGTTGTCGCTAACGCCAGCGGGCACATTAATTTTAATTGTTGACTCTTCATAAACTCTTCCGTCACCCTTACATGTTTTACATGGGTCGGTAATTATTTTACCGTTTCCGCCGCAGTTTGCACAGGGCTGAATATTAACAAATTGCCCGAACAATGAACGTGAAACTTGTCTGACTTCTCCGGTACCGTTGCACACTGTGCAGTTTGAAAACGAGCCGGAGTCTTTAGCGCCGGTACCACTGCAGGTTTCGCAGGTTTTATATTTTTTAATTTTTATTTTTTTTGTTGTACCGGCGGCAATCTCTTCAAGCGTTAGTTTAATTGTTACTTTTAAGTCCGACCCTGGAGTACCCGTAGTTCTTTGTCTGCCTCCGCGGGAGGAAGTACTTCCCCCGAAAAATTCATCAAATATTGAAGACCCGCCGAAAGCGCCTCCGAATATGTCTGAAAAATTGCTGAATATATCATTGACATTATTAAAGCCGTGATAATCCTGTCCGCCTTTTAATCCGCTGTGTCCGAATCTGTCGTACTTTGCTCGTTTTTCATCATTGCTTAAAACTTCATATGCCTCGGCGGCTTCTTTAAATTTATCTTCCGCAGATTTATCTCCGGGGTTTTTATCCGGATGAAACTGCATAGCCAGTTTTCTATATGCTTTTTTTATTTCGTCCTTGGTAGCATTTTTACCGATACCTAATGTTTCGTAATAATCTCTTTTACTCATCTATTCTTAAATCCCGTTTACTTAATTCAATATTTATTATACAGTTTCTTTGCTTACTATTACTTTAGCGTGCTTTATCACTTTGTCTTTATATAAATATCCAGGCTCCACTTCTTCTATTACTGTATTGGGAGGATATTCTGCAGTTGGCTGCTGCAGCAAGGCTTCGTGATAATTAAAATCGAATTCCAAACCTTTGCATTCAATTTTTTTAATTCCTTTTTCCTCAAGCACTTTAGAAAATTTATCAAAAACCATTTTAATGCCTTGAGCTAATGATTCTTTGTTTTTTTCTTCGTCCACATGATTTAAAGATCTTCCTAAATCATCATAAACCCTTAGTATATCAATTATTATAGGCTCGGCTGCGTATTTTAACATATTTTGGAATTCATTTTCGGTTCGTCTTTTATAGTTCTCAAATTCAGCCGCACGTCTTAAAAGTTTATCGTTAAGTTCTTCAACTTCTTTCTGCAGTTTATCTATTTTAGAAATTAGTCCCTCCTCATCAATAATTTTTTCTTCGTTTTTCCCGGATTCAGTATCAGCTTCATTTGATTCTTCTTCTTTTTGATTTTCGGGAAATTCTATTTCAACATTATTATCTTCGTTGTTTATTTCTTCTTTATTTTTTTTCACAGTTTCTTCCTTCATGTTTTCCTCTTTATTTTTCATAGTTTTATCTCCAAAAAATTACAGGTGTTTTTTCTTTAATTCTTTTGAAAGTAATTCGGCAATATAAACGACAGATGCGACAACTTTAGAATATTCCATTCTTTTAGGGCCGACAATCCCGACCGAACCGTGAACATCGCCGAATTTATATTCCTTGGTAATCATGCTATATTCTGAAAGTATTTCATCTTCATTTTCGCTTCCTATTAGTATTCTTACATTATCATTAAGGTGAGAAATATTTCTATCCATAATATGAACTACAATTTCTTTGTTTTCTATCAATTCAATTATCCCTTGAAAATTTCCGTGGTCTTCAAATTCGGGCTGTTTAAGTATATTCTTGGCGCCTGAAATTACGGACTTTTCATCAACCTTAATGTCTTTAAATAACTTATCCGACGAGTCGATAAATAATCTGATAATCGGTTTATATTCGTCGGTTAAATAACTTTTCACTCTTTCTTCAAATGTTTTCCGAATTTCGGAAAATTGCAATCCGGACAGCCTTTCATTTAAGATTCTTTCAACTGCAGAAACTTTTTCAAAATTAATTTCGACATCCAGTTCAAGTGTTATAGTTTTTACAATTCCCGAACTTACGCTTATTACTACAAGCAGACGTGTGCTTGATAATTGAAGAATCTGAATTTTTTCAAGAACCGCGGTATCAAATTTGGGATAAGTAACGCAAGCGAGCTGATTTGTAATATCACTTAAAATCATAGATGTGATTTTTAAAAGCTCGTCAGTTTCAGTAGCTCCTTTTTCAATTTCAAAATCTATCTTTCTTTTTTCAAGCGTACCTAAACGCGGCACATCCATTAATGAATCAACATAAAACCTGTAGCCCTTATCAGTTGGTACTCTTCCGGCTGATGTATGTGGATGACCAAGAAATCCGGACTCTTCCAAATCAGACATAATATTTCTTATTGTTGCCGGTGACAGCCCAATATTATACTTTTTCGAAATGTTTCGTGAACCAACCGGATTAGCCGTAAGTATAAACTGGTGGATCACAAAACGAAGAATCGATTTTTCTCTTTCACTTAATTCGTATACATTCATAACTAATTTATTATATATCAATAATTTGCGAACATTTAAAATATTAAAAAAAAACCAATATTGCATCAACCTTCAGCATATACTTCAAACTCCAAGTAATTAGCCCGGTTTTTTTACAAATAACTATTTAAAAAGTTTCGCTTTATGCATAGAGGTCTTATTTTTAATTTCTAATTTAAAATTAAGAGGAATAATTGAAAAAAAGCTATAAAAATTCAGGAGTTGATATACAAGCCGGAGATGAGACAGTAAATAGAATCAAAAATCTCGTTAAATCCACTTTTACTAAAAATGTACTTACGGGAATAGGACATTTCGGAGCATTTTTTGAGCTTGATCTTAAAAATTATAAAAATCCGGTTATGGTTTCCAGCGTTGACGGTGTTGGCACTAAACTTAAAGTGGCATTTTTAACGGATAAACATGATACTGTTGGTCAGGATTTAGTAAATCATTGTGTAAACGATATTGCCGTATGCGGCGCGGATCCACTATATTTTATGGATTATCTTGCATTCGGAAAATTATTCCCCGATAAAGCCGAAAAAATAATTGAGGGTTTTTCTATCGCATGCTGCGAAAACGGTGTTTCCTTGATAGGCGGTGAAACTGCCGAAATGCCCGGTCTTTATGATATTAATGAATATGATATGTCCGGCACAATTGTCGGCATTGTGGATAAAGAAAAAATAATCGACGGTACAAATGTAAAAAAAGGCAATTTGTTATTCGGTTTTAAATCAACAGGTCTGCATACAAACGGTTATTCTCTCGCAAGAAATGTTTTATTTGAAAAATACAGTGTTAGTGATATTCCGGAAGGATTCGGTAAATCGCTCGGAGAGGAATTATTAAGTGTTCATAAATCTTATTTAAAATTAATACGCGAAATCAAAAACAATATAAATGTTAACGCGTTTTCGCATATTACCGGCGGCGGAATTTTGGGCAATACAAAACGGGTTGTACCCGATGGATTATCAATTGAAATCGATTGGAACTCTTGGCAGCTTCCGAAGATTTTTCAATTAATAAAAGATACTGGCGATATAGAAGACGAGGAAATGAGGCAAGCATTTAATTTGGGAATAGGGCTTATAGCTGTTGTCGACGAAAATGATGCGGGTAAACTGATTGAAATATCTTCGTCAATAAATGAAGAAGCTATTTTGATCGGTAAAATAATTTGATGAAAATTTTAATCTAGCTATTTAATTCTGATAATATTTTCTTTTGCTTAATGGGATAATTTAAATGTTTATTGATACACACGCACACCTTTTCTTTCCTAACTTTAATGGTGAATTAGACCAGGTGCTCGAAAGAGCACGTACGGCAGGCATTGAAAAAATTATAGTTCCCGGCACCGACCTTGCTACTTCGGCATTAGCCGTTGAACTTTCAGAAAAATACGAACAGATTTATGCGGCTGTTGGTATTCATCCTCATGACACAAAAGAATGGAAAGACAATTTAATTAGTGAAATTAGGGATCTTGCCGCAAATAAAAAAGTAGTCGCAATAGGTGAAATAGGACTTGATTATTATTATGACTTTTCCCCTAAAAAAATTCAGATAAACGCTTTCGAACGGCAAATTGAGCTGGCAGTTGAATTAAACAAACCTATTATTGTTCATAACCGTGAATCCAACAGCGACGTGATGAATATTATAAAACGTTATAAGGATAAAAATCTTAAAGCTCAATTTCACTGTTTTGCCGGATCGCTAAACGACGCGCGAGAGTTGATTGAAATGGGACATTTTATTTCTTTTCCCGGCAATATCACATTCAAAAAAATGGAAACTTTAAGAAATATTTTACGCAGGATTGATATAAATAATTTGCTGCTTGAAACAGATTCTCCGTTTATGACCCCTGAACCTTACCGCGGCAAAAGAAATGAACCGGCACATGTTGTGCTAGTTGCAGAGAAAATTGCCGAAGTGCATAATTTAACAATTGAAGATGTCGCGAGAACAACTACTTATAACGCCTATAAACTATTCGGTATTGGCGATAAACCCGAATTATGTTTTACTTATCAAATAGGTCAATCGCTATATATAAATGTTACCAACAGATGTAATGCTGATTGCGTATTCTGCGATAGAAAAAGAGCCGCTGTTGTTAAGGGTTATAATTTAAAGATGAGTAAATCCGAAGAACCGCCGGCTGAAAAATATATCAAAGAAATCGGGGATCCTAAAAATTATAAAGAAATTGTTTTCTGCGGGTACGGCGAACCGACAATAAGATGGGAAGTAGTAAAAGATATCGCTAAATATGTTAAAGATAACGGCGGCCAAACCAGATTAAATACAGACGGACACGGAAACTTCATAAATAAAAAAGATATTACTCCCGAATTAAAAGATTTAATAGATACAGTCTCAATAAGTCTAAATTCAGTTAACCCAAAACAATATGCTCAGCTTATGAATGTTGATACTGAGCTTCATGCGGAGATGATAGACTTCGCAAAAAAGGCTAATAAATTCTCTCATGTTGTGATGACGATAGTAGGATTAAACGAAGTAGATTCAGAAGCCGCGAAAAAATTTGTAACCGAAGAAATGGGAGTAGATTTTAGAGAAAGAGAATGTTTTTAATTTATTACGGAATAAATATGAAAATTGTCAAATCACTTTTATTATTAATATTTATTCCCGGATTTGTTTTCTCCCAGAATAAATCATCTTTTCAAACTGATATCGATTTACTTTTAAAAAACGACTTCTTTAAAACTGCAGCCGCTGCAATTGAAATTTACGATCTTACCGACTCAAAAATTCTATACAGAAAAAACGAAAAACTGCTGCTGAAGCCGGCATCGAATTTAAAACTTTTAACATCAGCCGCCGGATTAGTTTTTCTGGGTCCAGATTACAAATTTTCAACTTCTGTTTATCATACCGGCGAAGTTATTGATTCAATATGTTATGGTGATATTTATTTTGTTGGAGGATGCGATCCTGACTTTACGTCTGATGAATTGGATTCTTTAACCGGTGAAATTAAAAATTTCGGGATAAAAGAAATAAAAGGGAATTTATACGGCGATGTATCAATGCTTGATTCATTGTTCTGGGGAAACGGCTGGATGTGGGATGACGAACTTTCTAAAGATTTCCCATATTTTACTCCTTTAATAATAAATGACGCTTGTGTTAAAATTGAATACTCTCCCGCAAATATTGGGGAAGAAGTAAAGATAAATATCCTGACGCCCATAAATTATTTTAATATTCGAAATACGTCGCAAACAATTAAAAGTGACAGTTCTAATTTTTCCATAAAAAGAGATTGGGTGAACAGAAATAATAACATTGCTGCAGAGGGAAATTTATTTTACAAAACTGAAAAAGATACCGTAACTATTAATATTGTTAATCCCGGGTTATATTTTTTGAAGTTAGCGGAACAAAGTTTATTAAACAACGGAATTAAAATAAATGGGCATTGTGAATTTAATCCGCTTCCCGAAGAAGCTGAAAAAATATTTGCCTGGGAAAGAAACTACGGTGAAGTGATTTTAAACTTGAATAAAGAAAGCGACAACTTAAGCGCTGAAATGACTTTGCGCGCAATTTCCAACAAATATTTCGGCAACCCTGCTACCGCCGAAAACGGAATAAAAGTTCAAGATAGTTTAATTGTGTTAACCGGTTTAAATCCGGCCGATTATAGAATTGTTGACGGTTCGGGAGTATCGCATTATAATTTAATATCTGCCGAACTATTAACACAGCTGTTAAAATATATTTACCGCGATCAAAAAAAATTGTACCCGCTGTTTTGGGAATCTCTGCCGGTTGGCGGAGTCGACGGAACATTAAAAAACAGAATGAAGAACAGCCCGGCATTTAACAATGTTCATGCGAAAACAGGAACATTAAGCGGAGTAAGTTCTCTTTCAGGATATTTAAAAACAAAAAATGATCATCTAATTGCGTTCTCAATTATAATACAAAATTATAAAGGCAGTTCAAAAACAGCGCGCAATTTTCAGGATGAAATTTGCAAATTACTTTCGGAGTATAAATAAAATAATATGAAAAATTATAAAGAATTTATTGTTACGGCTAACCCTTTTAATGTTGATTTGTTAAGCGGCTGTTTGTGGAATCTTGAAATTGCCGGAATACAGGAAATGGATAATTATTTAATTGTTAACGCGCTCGAAGAAAACAATATCTCTTCCGAGATTGTCGAAAATCTTTTAAACGGATTAATTAAAGAAAATCTGATAGAAAATTTTTCAATTGATGAAAAAACGTACGAAGATCAGAATTGGAATGCGGAGTGGGAAAAAACAATTAATGTAATTCAAATATCAGATAAAATAGTTATTAAGCCTACTTTTAAGGATTATATTCCGAAACAGGAGCAAGTGGTTATAGAAATTGTTCCCAAAATGTCATTCGGAACCGGCGAACATCAGACAACTAAACTTGTATTGTTGGCTTTGGAGAAATATGTGGTCCCAGGAATTAAAACCATTGATGTGGGCAGCGGAACAGCAGTACTTGCGATTGCATCGGTGCTTTTAGGCGGAGCCTCCGCAATTGCAATTGATAATGACGAATGGTGCTTAATAAACGGGAACGAGAATATTGAGTTAAACAATGTTTCCGACAGGATTGAAGTTAAAAACTGTGAAGTTCATGAAATAGAAGAATCAGATTTTAATTTAGTCCTGGCAAACATTAATAAAAATGTTCTGCTTAATATTAATGAAGAACTTTACAAAAAAATTACTCCCGGGGGTAAATTAATTCTTTCCGGTATATTGGATGTTGACAAGGATGATATAAAAAAGAGCTATTCATTACCTAACTTAAATGTTATTGATAAACTTCAATTAGATGAATGGATAGCTCTCGTATTTGAGTTAAAAAATTAAAAGAATCTTTTTCTCTTATAATAATTATGCGTTTAATTTTTCTAAAAGAACAGATAATTGCTGCTGCTCGTTTTCAGAAAGTACACGTGTAATATTTTTCATATTTTCTACATATTGAGGATAAATGTTTTCTAATTTCTGTCTGCCTTTATCTGTAAGTTCGGCATTAATAACTCTTCTGTCTTCTTTTGAAGGCACTCTTTTTACAAGATCCTCTTTTTCCAAATTATCTACTACACATGTGATATTTGCGCCTGTTACTAACAATTCTTCGCTAATTCTTTTTAAAGGTATCGGTCCCGAAGATTTTAACACTTCGAGTACATGGAACTGCGGAGCTGTTAAATTATGAACAGACATTTGTTTAATATGCGACTTTCGCACTATGTCGTGAGCTTTGGATAACTTACTCCATAGTTCTAAAGCCAGCTTTGATTTAGTGTCTTGCATGTTACTCCCTCTTTATTATGGCAAGTTTAGTTATTTATATTTTGAATCATCTTCCTATGGAGCTTATAGTCTGGCATACAATCTTCAACAAGTTTCCAAAAATCTTTTGAATGATTCATTTCTTTCAAATGACAAAGTTCATGTATAATTACATAATCAATTACTTTTTTATCAAAGCTAATCAATCTGTAATTAAATGAAAGATTTTTTTTACTGGAACAGCTGCCCCACCTTGTCTTCTGATTTTTAATTTTGATTTTGTTAAACTCAAAATTAAAATGCTTTGCAATATAATTGACTCGCTTAGGTATATAATTTTCTGCTTGTTCAAAAAGCCATTTTTCAAAAATTTCATCAACATTACGGTTATAAGATAATGGTTTTGATATAATCAACTTATCATTATTTAAAAGAACTGAAAAATTATCAAATAGATTAAACTGTTCTTCTAATAAAATCTTATTTCCGAATAATAATCGTTTGGTTTTCAGGTTCTGAACAATCAGCAGTTTTTGTTTAATCCATACTCTTTTCGAATATAATAATTTTTCAACATTAAAATCTTTCAAAAAAAATGGGACCACAACTTCTAAACCATCGAAAGGTGAAACTCTTAAACTAACGTATTTTGCTTTTTTACTCTTTTTAACTTTAAACTTGAATTCTATAATCTCATCAGTTCTATAGTTCAGATTCAATCTCCACTCAACTTAATCAAAATTAAATAAAAAGTAACTAAAAAGAAATGATGATTTTCACATTTGATACTTCATTTGTTTCAATTATATTTAGATAATAATTTCTAAGAATCTGCGATATTTTGAGAACACATAAAGAAAAATTACTAATATTTCGCGACGATGTAATAAACAAGACATCCGGTGAAGTAAACGAATCGGTTTTGGTAAGTTTCGTTTCAAGAGTAGATAGTATTAACTTCGACTCGATACTATATTTATATCAAAACAAAAATAATAATTATTTTTATTGGAGCATTCCGGCTGAAAATACATCAATTTTTTGCGCTGATTCCATTTTCTCGATCTCAGAGAACGGTCAGAAAAGAACTGAAAAAACAGAAGAGAAATTTAAAAAACTCCAGAAAAATTTTCATAATAATTGGGCAGAATATAACCTAACCTCCGTACCTCTAATTGTTGGCGGTATGAAATTTTCTGCCGACGATAAAAATGAAATTTGGCGGGATTACGCCGACTCCGAATGGAGAATACCGAAAAATATATTGATCTCGAACAATGACGGAAATTTTCTTCTCACTAATTTTTTCATATCCGATTCGCTTGAAGATATATTAAATTCTTTCCAGTTAGGTTATGAACTGTTAACATACAATAAAACAAACGGCGAACAAGAATTAAAATTTTATAAGGTTGAAGAAGAAAGCCCGGAAAATGAAAAAGAGAGCTGGACTGAAAAAGTAAAATCGGCGCTCAATAAAATTTCGAAAAACGAAATTCAGAAAATTGTATTATCCAGGAAAGTACAGCTTAGATTTGAATCCGTTCCAAAACTATATAAATTGCTTTCAAAGCTCAGTAAAGATTTTCCCAAATGTTATATTTTCGCATTTAAAAATAATGACTCTGTTTTCTTCGGAGCCTCTCCTGAAAAACTGGCGAAGATTTCAAACGGCTGGATTGAAGCCGATGCATTGGCTGGTTCCTTCCCTCGCGGCAAAGATGACGCAGAAGATAAAAAGTTTGAAGAAGAACTATTAAACAGTAAAAAAAATCTTGCCGAACAAAGAGCAGTTGTTGAATTTATTGAAGACTCATTTAAAGATTTTTCGGATAAAATCATTTATGATCAGAACCCAATTATAAGAAAACTATCCAATATCCAGCATTTGTGGACGCCTATTAAAGCCAAACTGAACAAAGAATACACAATCTTTCATCTTTTAAAATCAATTCACCCTACTCCGGCAATATGCGGAGCGCCTTGGTCAATAGCATTAAGCAATATTAAACAGCTTGAAAATTTTGAGCGCGGATTATTTGCCGGTATTACAGGATGGTTCAATTTTGATAACGAAGGTGAATTCGCCGTATCAATTCGCTCCGCGCTGCTTAATGGAAAAGACCTTTACGCTTTTGCCGGCTGCGGAATTGTTGAAGGCTCTGATCCGATATTAGAATTTGAAGAGACTGAATTAAAATTAAAACCAATCTTGTCACTTTTCGAAAATGAAAAAGCATATCAACCGTAATATTTTATGGGCTGATTTGTTTGTTAAACAATTAGCTGCCTGCGGGGTAAGGTATGTTTGCATATCCCCCGGTTCACGAAGCACCCCGCTTACTTTCGCTTTCGCTGAAAATAAAAACATAAAAAAATATGTGCTGATTGATGAACGTTCAAGCGCATTCTTTGCATTAGGCCTCGCTAAAAGTTCGAATACACCCGTCGCAGTCGTAACAACCTCGGGAACAGCGGCTGCAGAACTTTATCCTGCCATAATAGAAGCGTATTATCAAAGAACGCCGCTGATAATTTGCACCGGCGATCGTCCGCCAAAATATTATAACTGCGGAGCAAACCAGACAATAAACCAAATTAATCTTTATAAAAATCATATAAGAAAATATTACAATGCAGGACTCCCTTCAATTTCAAAATCAAAATTGCTGAAAATAAAAAAAACTGCCGCCGATGCTTTTTATTTATCTATGCACGACAACCGCGGACCGGTTCATATTAATTTCCCTTTTGACAAACCTTTTGAACCGGATTCGTATACAGACAAAATTGACTCTAAATTGTTAAATGATATTTCTTCCGTAAATTTTAATGGATTAAACAATTCGAAATTAAGCGACATTAAAATTCCCGAAAAGATTTTTCAAATTATTAGAAATTCAGATAAGGGAATTATATTCTGCGGACCCGGTGAATATGATAATTCTTTTATAAGTTTACTAAAAAAGTTTTCTTCTAAAAATAATTTTCCTGTTTTTGCAAGCGCTTTATCTTCGGTACGTTTTTCAAAAAATAAATTTATAGTTTCAAACTTCGATACATTTTTGCGTTCAGCAAAGTTTATCCAAAATTTTGATCCGCAAATCATAATACAATTCGGCGCGGCCCCTACTACAAATCCGGCCCTGGAATTTTTTGAAAAGTCAAAAGCTAAGATAATTCTTGTAAATGAATTCGGTGATTTAATGGATCCGTCGAAAAATGCAGGGACGATTATAAATTTGAAACCGGAATCATTTATTAAAGAATTCTTTAGAAAAGAAAGCTTAAAAAGTGAAACTAAGCCGAAAGTTGATAACAAATATTTTAACACAATAAAAACAATCGACGAGAATATTTGCGAGATAAGAAGACGTGAAATTTTTTGTGCGGAATTTCCTTTTGAAGGCAGAATTATAAACGAAGTAATTTCTTTGTTGCCGGATAATTCTAACTTGATGATTTCAAATAGTATGCCTGCCCGGGATTTGGAATATTTTTCTGAAGTATCGGATAAACATATTAAAGTATTCTCAAACCGGGGCGCCAGCGGAATAGACGGCATTACTTCTACTGCGTTGGGTATTGCGGCTAGTTCAAAAAAACAAACCGTACTTATTACCGGTGACTTATCTTTTTATCACGATCTTAACGGATTGCTTGGTGCAAAGAATTATAAAGTTCCATTAGTTATTATATTAATTAATAATAACGGCGGCGCAATTTTTGATATGCTTCCAATTTCTAAATATCAAAATGTTTTTAATGATTATTTTAAAACTCCGCATACGATAAATTTTTCTAAAATTGTCGAAGGCTATAATGGAAATTTTGTGAATATTAAAAACTGGGAACTATTTAATACTGAATTTAAAAAGGCATTATCCTTAACTAATTTCACAGTCCTTCAAATAAAAACTGATTCTTCAAAATCACATTTGTTAAGAAAAAAGTTTTCAAATGAATCTCTATTATTAACAGACAGTATTTTAAATGATAATTAAATTAGATCAGCTTCAATTTAATATGGTTGTGGATGATACTAAATTAAACAAAGGTCTGAAGCCCATAGTTTTTATTCACGGTTTTACCGGTTCGTCAAATGACTGGAATTTCATTTATGATAAACTTCCCGATACATTTTTACCGGTTGCTGTTGATCTAATCGGCCACGGGAAATCTTCCTCTCCCCTTGAATTGGATCATTATACGCCTCAGGCTATTGTTAGTCAACTCAACTTGATTTTTGAATACCTGGGATTTGATAAAATTATTCTCTGCGGTTATTCAATGGGAGGTAGAGCCGCTTTATATTACGCTGCAAAGTATCCGCAAAAAATTTCAGGTCTAATTTTAGAAAGCGCTTCAAAAGGATTGAACAATGAAACGGAAAAACTGGAAAGATTAAAAAACGATTTTATACTAGCCGATAAAATTAAAGCAGAAGGTTTAGAGAGTTTCATTAAATATTGGATGAGCATTCCTTTATTTGAGACGTTAAAAAATATTCCCGATGAAAAATTTAATGCTTTGGTAAAATCAAAATTAAATAATTCTGCCGTCGGACTTTCAAATTCTTTACGTGGATTCAGTACAGGAAATATGAATATTGATTTGAAAAATTTTAATGAATATGTTATCCCTGTGCTGTTCATAACCGGAGTACTAGACGAAAAGTTTACTAATATTAACAAATTATTTGTAAATGAATTTAGCAATGCTGAGCATGCAATTGTTTTTAATGCGGGGCACAATACTCACATTGAAAATGAGAAAGAATATATATTTTACGTAAACAAATATTTAAAAATATTTTTATAATTTTTAATTATAATTAAGATAAAAAGAAAGGTAACCATGAATTACAATTGGCAGGCAATCAAAACTTATAAAGACATACTGTTTGAAAAAATGGATGGTATAGCGAAGATAACAATTAATCGTCCAGAAGTTAGAAACGCATTCAGACCTGATACAGTCTTGGAAATGTTTGACGCATTTAATATTGCAAGGGAAGATTCAAGTATCGGTGTAATATTACTTACAGGTGCCGGTCCGGCAAAGGACGGCAAATATGCGTTCTGTTCGGGCGGAGATCAGAAAATCCGCGGCGATAGAGGATATGTTGGAAGCGACGGCATTCCTCGTTTAAATATATTGGATGTGCAAAAGCAAATAAGAAGTATTCCTAAACCAGTAATTGCTTTAGTTGCCGGTTACGCTATTGGCGGCGGACACGTTCTTCACGTAGTTTGTGATATGACTATTGCAGCGGATAATGCTGTCTTTGGCCAGACAGGTCCAAAGGTAGGAAGTTTCGACGGAGGGTTCGGCGCAAGTTATTTAGCTAGAATTGTCGGACAAAAGAAAGCGCGTGAAATATGGTTTTTATGCCGTCAATATAACGCTCATGAAGCTGACAAAATGGGACTTGTTAATAAAATTGTGCCTGTTGAAGATCTTGAAAAAGAAGGAGTTAATTGGGCAAAGGATATTTTAAACATGAGTCCGCTTGCAGTTAGATGTTTAAAATCAGCATTTAATGCTGAACTTGACGGACAATCCGGAATTCAGGAACTTGCGGGAAACGCAACTTTGCTTTATTATATGAGCGAAGAAGCGCAGGAAGGACGTAATGCATACAATGAAAAACGTAAACCTGATTTTTCTAAATTTCCGAGAGTGCCGTAACTTATGTTAAATTCTCAAATAAAAGATATCGGAAAAATTGAAAGCTGGGTTTTGGCAAGTCGCCCTAAAACCTTGCTGGCGGCATTTGTCCCTGTTATTATCGGTTCGTCAATAGCCGCGCACCATAATTCATTTAAACCCTTAGCTGCTGCGGTTGCTTTAATTTGTTCCATATTAATTCAGATTGGGACTAATTTTGTTAATGACTTATACGATTTTTTAAAAGGCAAAGATACACACGAACGATTAGGTCCAACGCGCGCGCTTGCCTCGGGATTAATTTCGGTTAATGAAATGAAAACCGGGGTAATTATTACATTTGCACTTACATTTCTTCTTGGTCTTTATCTTGTTTACCTCGGCGGCTGGCTAATTTTACTAATTGGTATTTTTTCAATCATCGCCGGAATTGCATATACAGCCGGTCCATATCCTTTAGCATACAACGGATTGGGGGATATTTTCGTTTTTGTATTTTTCGGTTTGATCGGTACCGTTGGGACTTATTATGTTCAAACCGGAAGCGTTCAAATGATTGCGGTTTGGGCTTCAATCCCTGTCGGCGCTTTGATTACTAATATATTAGTTATTAATAACTACAGGGATATTGAAGAAGATAAATCCAACGGCAAAAATACACTGGCTGTTAAATTGGGTCCAACTTTCGCAAGACTTCAATATGTTGTTTTTATGATTCTGTCATATTCAATTTTGTTCGTTGTTTATTTTACATATAAACAAAGCTACCTTGTTTTCCTTCCTTTTTTAAGTTTACCAATCGCATTAAAATTAATTAAAATGATTTATTCTATTAAGGGAAAATCACTAAATAATACACTCGCATTAACTGCCAAACTTTCCTTTATTTACGGAATATTATTCGCCGCCGGCATATTATTATGGTAATTAAAGAAATTAAATATTTTTCCGAAGAACTTATATTTAATATTCCATTCCAAACTTCTAAGTCCGTTTTCGAAAAGAAGATGATTTTCATAGTTATTATAAGCGATGAATTAAATAATATCGGCAAAGGGGAATGTTCGCCATTGCCAGAATTCGGGACCGAAAATTATGAACAGGCTGAAAATAAATTAGCTGAAATAAAAAACTCTTTTATAAACCGTTCATTTGAAAAAGTAACCGATGAGGAATTTAAAAACTGCTTGAATGAATTATCAGATTTTCCTGCGTTAAGATTCGCTATCGAACAAGCAGTCTTTACATTATTTTCAAAACGTAATGCGGATTTCTACATCAAATTATTCAGTCATCAGAATAAAAGAATAATTAATATTAATGCAGTTGCCGGGTTCGGCAGTTCTGAACAAATTATTAAAAATATTAATTCATTTTTAGAAAATGGATTTACTACTATAAAGTTGAAATGCGGTAGAAAGAATTTTGACGATGATTTAAAAGTGATTAATGCTATAAACAATAGTTTCGGACGTAAAATTAATTTGCGTATTGATATTAACGGCAACTGGGAATTCGGAGAAGCTAAAGAATACTTAAAAGAGCTGGAAAAATTCAACATAGAATACATAGAACAGCCTGTAAGCTCAATAAAAGATTTAATTGAGCTTTCAGTAATTACTATAATAAATTTAGCAGCCGATGAATCAATTAAAAACATTGAAGACGCAAGTACTTTATTAACAAACGGGATCAGATTTCTTGTTGTAAAACCTGCAGTAATCGGCGGTATATTAAATTCAATAAATATTTTAAAAGAAGCCGAGCGGCACGGAGCGAACGTTATATTTTCTTCCTCATTTGAAAGCCCTGTCGGGAAAAGCGCATTAGTATATTTGGCTTCTTTAACAAGTCATAATTTTGCTCACGGATTAGGAGTTGACAACCTTTTCAAAAATAAAATCTGCGATGATCCTTATTTAATTGAAGCAGGGAAAATAAGTTTTGACATTAATAAATATCCGCCGGAGTTTGTTTTTTAATGACACATTCTAATGATAATAAAGAATACTTATCCCTTAATTTCTTAGAAAACCCGAATGCGGTTGCCTTAATTACAAATTCAAGTCAGGTAACATTCAAATCATTAAGCCGGCTTGTCAAAAATGCCGCAAATAAATTGCTTAACGCCGGAGTAAGTAATAATTGTAATTGCGCAATAATTTCAGAAAATAATATTGATTTTATAATTTCAGTAATTGCGCTCTGGAAAATAGGCACGGTGCCTGTTCCTTTAAATATTAGATTGACAAATCAAGAACTTAATAATCAAATTAAATTTACCGATTGCGCTTACGTTTTAATACACAAAGAAATTAAAAGCAAATTTTCTTTTGAAACTGGAACAACCGTAATTGAAATTCCTTTTTATGATTCGGTGCAGCCAATAGATTCTGATCATGAGATCGAACTTAATTTCGATAAAAATTCTCTAATTCTTTTCACTTCGGGTTCAAGCGATAAACCAAAAGCTGTTGTTTTTACTTTTGGGAATTTTCACTCAAGCGCGCTTCAAACCTACAAGCTGTCCGGTGCCCGACAAAATGATACATGGCTTGCGAGCCTTCCCTTATATCATATCGGCGGATTTATGATTTTTATCAGAGCATTATTTAACCGAAGCACCTTATTATTGCCAGGGCCATTAACAAATGAATCGCTTACAACTTTTATTAACGAACATAATCCGTCATTCATTTCTTTTGTATCGACTCAACTATTAAGAATAACTTCAGCGAAAACTGCTCCGAATAGTAAGTTAAAAGCTTTGTTTATAGGAGGCGGACCCATAGAAAAGAACATGTTACTTGAAGCTATAAAATTAGGATGGCCAATTATAAAAGTTTACGGTTCAACAGAAACTTGTTCAATGGTTTCGGCTCTTGATTTAAGGAAGAAACTTATAAAACTTGATTCAGCCGGGAAAGCAATTCAAGACAATTCAATTACGATATTGGGTAAGAACAAAGGTGAAGTTTTAATTGAAGGTTTATCTGTAGCAAATGGATATTATAAAGAAGAATCGCAAAATCTTATAAATGGGAAATTTCACTCAAATGATTACGGATTTATTGATGAAGATGGATACCTATTTATTGAAGGAAGAATTGACGACATTATAATTTCAGGCGGCGAGAATATAAATGCTAATGAAATTACCAATACCTTGCTTGAAAATATTTTAATTGCCGACGTTTATACATTCGGGGTTAAAGATAAACAATGGGGACAATCTGTAGCTTGCGCGGTTGTTCCGGCAAAGACGGGTTTGAATGAAAATATGATACGCGATTATTTGAAGTCGAAAATCGCTTCATATAAAATTCCTAAAAATATTTATATAATTAAATCGATTCCAAAAACCGCTTTGGGAAAGGTGAGAAAAGAAGAATTGTTAAAAATGCTTAGCCTTTATTAGAGTCCAATTTCATTAATATTTCTGACGGTATTTCGATTTTCTTAAAAGAAGTTTTATTAACAAAAACATGAACAGTTTTTACTTGAGCGCAAATATTAAAATCTTTGTTAATAAATTTGTATAAAAGCTCGAATGAAGAATTTCTTAATTGAGAGACATAAACCGACACCTCAATTTCATCGCCGGGTTTCATTGGAATAAAATATTCGCCGTCCGCATGCGTTATAGGCACAACAAATTCATTACTGTCAAAATAACTATCGCTTAGGTCAAAACTTTCAATAAAAGATTCATAAATTTTGTGAGCAAATTTAAATAGGTTGGCATAAAACAAAATACCGGCCGGATCGCAATCGTAAAAATTAATTTTAACTTTTTCTTTGAACATAATTTTTTAATTGATTGTATAAATGATTCAATTAAAATAAAGAATTTCATTGAAAACTATTTATATTTTTTTGTAATTCATTCTCTTTTGTGTAGTTTTGGCAATAAAATTTAACCGGGAATTATGAATTTTTTAAAATTATATATACTTGTATTATTTTTGATCCCCTGCATTTTATTTTCTCAAAGCGGCTACGAGGTAAAAAAAACATATTATCAGAACGGCGCGCTTAAGACAGCCGGCGAATATGTTAGTGAAATACGTCATGGTTTTTATAAAGAATATTACGAAGACGGTCAGCTTTGGAAAGAGTGGTATTTTGAAAACGGCAAAGAAGAAGGCATCTCAAAATGGTATTTTCCCGACGGAACCTTAAGTATGGAATGGTATTATCTTAACGGGAAATTGGAGGGCATTTCTAAATGGTACCGCGAAACCGGTGAACTATGGGCAGAACCGAACTATGAATACGGAATACAAAAAGGATTTACAAAAACTTATTATTCAAGCGGTGCCCTTCAAGGTATCTGGTATTATGAGAACGGAGAGTTAAACGGACTTTCGAAAATATATTTCGAAAACGGTAAACTCGAAGTTGAGCGTAATTATGTTAACGGAAATCTTGAGGGTGTTTCGAAAGTTTATTATGATTTCGGTCAAATAGCTCTTGAAGCTCACTATAAAAATAACAACCTCCACGGTACATCATATATTTATTATGCCGACGGCTCGATTAAGGTAGTTGATACCTACGAAGAAGGTCAAATTGTAAAAAGAGTACGTTATGACATAGTGGGTAATTTTGACAAAGTTGAAGAATCATTTAATGAATATTACGGTGACGGCGCATTAAAATCCGAATTAAAGTTCAAAGAAGGCAAACGTTTCGGAATTAATAAATATTATTATCAAAGCGGATATTTAAAATCCGTGTTAAATTTTAAAGATGATAAACTTGACAGCATAAACGTGACTTATCATGACGGCGGGATTATAAGCAGCATTTCCGAATATCTAAATGGTTATAAAAACGGCGAAGAAAAAATATTTAATGAAAAAGGCGTACTGGTAAAAAGAAATAATTATGTAGTAGATATTCTTGAGGGAGAGTCCGAAGAATTTTACGAAACCGGTGAGTTAAAAGCCGAAAAAAAATACAGGAACGGAAATCTTGAAGGAGTTTCAAAATTTTATTATAAGTCGGGAAATTTGTGGTCTCAGGAATCTTATAGAAAAGGGCGGCGTGAAGGAATATCAACCTGGTATTATGAGAACGGGGAAATATCAGATTACAGTATTTATGAAAATAATTTACTTAACGGGATTTATTATTCCTACTACAATAACGGCAGACTGAAAAGAAAATCTTTATATAAAGAAGGAGAGATGACGAGTTCGGAATATTTTAATTCTGAGGGACATAATTTATCCGATAAGAATTAAACGGGAGGTAAATGTTTTATTCCTTTAAATGAAACCGCAAATGAGGTTCCGATTCCTTTTTGACTTTCAACATTAATAACAGCGTTATTCATTTCAACGTATTTTTTTACTAATGCAAGCCCGAGACCGTTGCCTTCAAATTTTCTTGTATATCCTGATTCTTCCTGAGTAAATGGTGTAAACAAATCAGGGATAAACTCATTTGAGATTCCAATTCCAGTATCGTTTATTTTAACAACAAGATCCCCGTTAAATTTTGTTACTTCAACTTCAATTTTGCCTTTAGGGGTATATTTTATCGCGTTATCTACAAGGTTCGCAAAAATTTGGCCTAATGTATAACTATCCCCTTTAATATAATTATTATCGGAAATAACCGAATAAATTAAATCTATTTTTTTATTTAAAGCGACACCTTGAAATTCAGTGATAATACCTCTTAGAATATCTTTATCAAGATCAAGTTCGCTAAAATAAGGCAGATACGTACCGGTTTGAATTTGAGACATATTCAAAATTAGGTCAATGGTTCTAATTAATCTCTTAGCTCCGTTTTCTATAAATATAAATCCGTCGGCCAGATCTTCCGGCATGCTGTTTTTCAGTTCTTCTTTTAGAAGCGTTGTAAAGCTTAAAATTGAATTTATAGGCGTTCTGATTTCATGCGACATTTGCGCCAGAAATTCTGATTTTAGTCTGTCCGATTTTTCAGCTTCTTCTTTAGCTTTTATTAAATCAATTTCATATTTCTTTCTGTCGGTTATATTATAAGCTATGCCTAAAGTGCCCGTATATTTATTTTCGGAATTGTACATCGGAGTATATGTAACTTCGAACGTATATCTTCTTATTCTTCTTACTGAAGTAAATGACTCGCCGTTAAGCGCCATTTTTATATCGTTTAGTATATCAGGTGATTTAGCAAATAATTTGAATGATGATTTCCCTACAGCCATTTCCTGTGTAAACCCGAGAGTACCCAATATTTTACCGTTGACAAAAGATATATTTCCATTTTTATCGAATGCAAAAATCATAACCGGCACATTGTTTAATACCGTATTTATTAATTTTTCGCCTTTTTGAATTTCTTCATTCGCATATTTTTCAAATGTAATATCTTCCTGTGTTGCAAGGTAATGAGTTGTAGTTTTTTCTTTCCCATCGATAATAGGAGAAATTGTTGCCCTAACCCAATAAAGTTCTCCGTTTTTCTTTTTATTTATTAATTCCCCTCTCCACAGATCGCCTCTTTTAATCGTAATCCACATATCATCGTAAACAGCGGTTTCAATTAATCCGGATTTAATTAAATTAATATTTCTGTTTTTTATTTCTTCAAATGTATATCCGCTCACCAATGTAAAAGTGGGATTAACATATTCTATTACGCCGTATTGATCGGTGATTATAACAATATTAGGGCTTTGTTTTACGGCAGTTGACAATTTATTTAACAATTCTTCGTTTCTTTTTCTTTCTGTGATGTCTTTAAGAGTTCCTATAGTTGCTTTATTCCCCTCATATAATCCAATATTTACATTCATATTCACAAATACGCGGCTTCCGTTTTTATGAAGCATCTTGAATTCATATTCATTTATAATATTGGCTCCGGATTGTCTTTCATTATATCGATGCAATACTATATGCAGGTTCTCAGGAGCTATTAAATTTTCATAACTTCTATCTATCAACTCGTGTAATTCGTAACCCAGCATTCTTGCCAGGGCATTATTTGCCAACTTTACAATTCCGTCCTGTACTACAAAGAATCCGTCCTGTAAGTTCGACAATAATGACTCATATTTGCTTTCAGATTCCTTAAGCTCTACCAATCTTACCTTTATTTCTTTTTCAAGTTTTTTAGAAAATTGTATTCTTTCAAATTCTTTAAACGCGACAAAGACAAAAAATACAAGCAGCAGAATAACACCAAGATAAAACCAATAGGAAGAATAAAACGGTTTTTCAATTACTATAATTTCTGATTTAACAATTTCACTTACTTGGTTAAGTACGTTATAGGCTTTCAGGTTAAGATAATATTCGCCCGGCGGTAAATTTGTATATCTTATAAAACTAGATTTTGAATCCAGAGGTTTCTGCCATTCAGCGTCATATCCTTCAAGTTTATAATTAAGAATATTATGATCTTCGGCAATAAAAGAAATTATATCTACTTCAAAAATGACGTTATTTTTTGACGCGGGCATACTTAAAGCTTTATTGCCCGGATACGAAATCCCGTCAATCAGTATTGAATCTAAAATAACAATAGGAGCTGCAATTTCCGAAACTTTATCAAATTGACGTAGGTATCTTGAAGCTCCTTTATCAGTGCCAATCCAGATACATCCTTTTGAGCAAACATATCCCGCGTCTCTATTTGTTTCATGACCCAGCAGGCCGGTTTTATTTGAATAATGCCGGGCTATTTCACCGTCCCAGCAATACACCCCGTTATTAGTTCCCATCCATAAATTATTTAGAGTATCACGCGCGATAAAATAAACCGGGCGGTTAATTTCAAAATCATTAACCATGAATTTTTTTAATGAATCTCCGTCAACAAGAAAAAGTCCAGCTTCCGTACCGACAAGTTTTCCAAATTTATTATCTATTAAAAATGAATAAACGTTATTAATTTCTTTTTTTTGAGATGATTGAATATATGTCCATTTTTTAGCATCGGCAGTATGTGCTAGTCCCCTGTTTGTAGTTGCAATAAAAATTTCATTGTTATGAAAAAATATTTTTCGTGCGCTGACTTTATCATCTTCAAAAGAATAAATATTTTTCAACTGTTCTTTTTCATATAAATACAAATTGGAATAAGTAAGACAGTACAAATTACCTTTTGCAGAGACTTCAACCGAGGCTGCTTCATAATTTTTATTTTCATTACCAAGCCAAGAAACATTTTTGTTAATATCTATTCTTCCGAAACCTGTTTCGGCTGCGGCAAAATAAGCGTTTCCCTTTCCATCAACGGCAATGTCCAAAACTCTGTTGTAACCAATATTTTTCGTTAAAGGGGATTTAATTTGTAAATGAGTAAAACTTCCGCCTGAAAAGAATGAGAAACCGTTATTATGTCCGAAGATTAATTCGCCATTCTTAATTTCATTAATTGCACTAACCTCGTCCTCGAATAAACCGTTATCATTATTATAATTTGCAAAACGCATGCTTGAAATTTTTGTCACTCCTCTTAAGCCGGTAATCCAAAGATTTTTTTCTCTATCTAAAAAGATTGATGTCGCTCCAATTTGAGGCAACCCGTTTTCCAAGTTTAACGTTGATGAATGCCTGGAGTCTTTTTCGAATAGAAGCAACGATTGATAACAGCTGTAAACTAATGAGTTAAAATAATTGGGAACAAGCGAGGCGTTATAATAATTGAATTCATTTTTTAATGCCGAATTTTCAGCAACGTTTATAAAATTATCGTTTTTAATATATCCAATATTTTTGTCCCCCATTAACCATAGATTAGAATCTATAACATCAGATTTAAACAATAAAATTGAATGTCCGGCTTTTTCCAAAAAAGGGAGCGGTTTTAAGTTTAAGTCTTTATCGAAGCATACTGCTCCATGTGAGGTGCCAACAAAAAACAGATTATTATAAAATTCAATTGAATTTATGTTGGATGACGGAAGTCCGAACTCTTTTGTGAGATTACTCCAATAACCATGTCTAAAAATAAACAATCCGGTAGATTTAGTACCGACGAAAATAATTAATTCATTATTTATATATTGAACTTTAAATCCGGTCAGTTTAAAATTGCTTCCCAAATCTAATTTAACGCCCTTTATCTCGTTCCACTTATTATTTTCAAGATACGATAAGGAAATATTATTTGAAGATGATAATACCCATGGTTTATTAAAATTATCGAACTGAATTTTTAGGATATTCTGTTTTAATAGTCCGTTCGTATTATTGTGATAAACCCAGCTATTGCCGTCATAAATGCCTATACCGCTTCTTGTAGCAAACCAAATGCGTCCTTTTTCGTCCTGTAAAATATCATTTACTTGGGCATCAGGAAGACCTTCTTCTTCGGTATAATACTTTGAGGAAAATTGCTGAGCGAATATTATATCGGATAAAAATAGGAGGAATAATATTAAATTTATAAGAAAATATTTTATTTTCAATCTATGACCGGTTTGTTAATCATTACAAAAATAATAGGTATCAGCCAAATATTTTCATAAATAAATTTCCCGAAAAGAAAAAATTTGAAGATAGCAAATTCTAGTTAAATACTACGGAAAACTTAGATCCTTTACCTTTCATACTTTCAACAAAAACTTCCGCATTATTCAATTTTGCGTATTGCTTAACAAGTGACAGGCCTAATCCCGTACCTTCAAATTTTCTTGAGTAGCCGCTTTCTTCTTGAGTAAAAATCTCAAATATTTTTTCAAGAAACTCTTCGGAAATACCAATTCCTGTATCAACAATATCAACTTTTAAGTTTTCTTTTGGTGTGCGGTTTATTTGAACTTCAATAGAACCTGTAAGCGTATATTTAATTGCGTTGTCAATCAAGTTAATAAACAGCTGATTTATTGAATAATAATCGCAAACGATTTTTGAATATTCCACGTTATTTTTAACGGACATTTTTAAACCGTTTGAAGATGCAATTTTTTCGAACTGGGTAAACAAAGGAAGTATTATATCTTCTTCCAAATCAACTTCAACAAGATCCACCTTATATTTTCCCGTTTGAAGCTGGGCTACATTTAGTATTAAATCAATTGTTCTTATTAATCTTTTACCGCCTCTTTCAATAAGGTCAAAACTTTCGTTTAAGTCTTCACTTACGTTTCCTTCCAAATCATCTCTAATTAAAGAAGAAAAACTTAATATCGCGTTGATAGGTGTTCTTATTTCATGCGACATTTGAGCTAAAAACTCTGACTTTATCCTGTTTGATTCTTCGGCTTTAAGCCGGGCAACAATTATTTCTTCTTCATACTTTTTTCTTTCAATAACGCGCGCAACCTGACCTGAAATTAGCTCAATAAGATTTTTATCGTTTTCAGTGTAAGCGTTTTGATCGTCATAACTCTGAAGCGCCATAACTCCAATCGGCTTATCTTTTATCATCAAAGGCGCTCCTAAATAAACACTTGGTACCGGTCCTATTTGAACAATATCTCCCTTTTTTATCATTCTTCTAAGCTCAACTTCTCTGAATAAAGATACCTTTGGATGTCTGATTATATAGGCAGTAATTCCTTTGTTCGATTTCGCATTAACAATCACATCGTCTTCTTCATCTACTTCATCAACCAAATAGGGGAACTTAATAGTATCGTTTTCTTCATCAAATAATGCAATATAAAAATTCTTTACGGGCATTAATCTTTCAACATAATTGTGAATTAGTTTATATAACTCGTCGGGTGAACTTGCAACACCGGCTGCTTGTGAAATTTCCAAAAGTACGGATTGAATAGCTTCATTATATTTAATTTCAGATACATCGGTAACGGTTGTAATTCTGTATGGATTACCTGCCGAATCTAAAATTTTCACTGCGGTTATTTGAGCGTTTATCTCGGTTCCATTTTTCTGCTTTACTATTCCGAGCCCCCTCATACTTTCTTTGCTTTCAAAAAATTCACTATGCTGTTTTAAGGCTTCTTCTTTAAATTCGTCAGGAATAAGTTTTGTAAAATGACATCCCAACAATTCTTCACGCATATATCCGTAAAGCTGACAAAAAGTATTATTAGCTTCAATCAGAATACCTTCTTTATTCACTATACTTATGCCAGCATCTGCGGCTTGAAAAACAGAAGTTAATAAACTTTGTGTATCAATGAGTGTTTCGTGCATATACTGTGTCCCAGATTTTCAATAATAAGTATGAATAATATACACTCTTTATTCTTGCAACGTGTATTATTTCCCGTCCTTAATAATCGAACAAAATCTTTTTTTTTAAAGTAAAATTACACTTAATTGTTAAATTATTTCTGATCTGCAGGAAGATATAATTTTAGAGAGAGGTTTTAATTTTTTGGTCATGGAAAATTTGAAGTATAAAAAAGTATAGTATAAACCAGTTAATAAAAGTCCCGATAAAAATGAATAAATTTCCTTATGATTTGAATCCTTAAGCAAAAACATACCCGCTAAAATTCCCGCAATAATTAAAATCAAAGGAATTCCGTATAATAAAACTGAAACTTTTAATACTTCAATCCCCCTGATTGCAATATTTACTTTATCGCCAGGAAGCGTTCCAATTGAGTCTGATACGGTTATAGTTCTTAAATTATTTTCTCCCGGACTGCAGAAAATTTTAGCGGAGCATTCTTCACAAGACTCGTTTTTATTTAAACGTATTTCAGCTATTCCGTTTCCGCTTTTTATTACTATTCCTGATTCAACTAATACTTCATTCATAATTAATTATTTTGTCCGGTACTAATTTTATCAATTCTGTCAATTGCTTTTGTTTTACATTTATCAAATGGAATATTGGATTCCACAAACTTATCATAATTAATAACGGCAAGATTATTAACAATTTCTACTCCGCCTTCGGATTTCCGGGCGCATATACCGCATCCCATGCAAGAAACAGTGCATACATCTTTAGATCGTTTTGGATCATCCTGGTTTTTGCAATATACAAATACATTTCTATCCTGAGGATGCATTTCAATTACATTCCTGGGACATGCTTTAACGCACATTCCGCAGCCGGTGCATAGTTCTTCAATAACTTCAGGAATTCCGTCACTATTCATTAGCATTGCGTTAAACGGACAAGCATTAACACAATCGCCGCCGCCTAGGCAACCGTAATAACATAATTTATCTCCCCCGGAAACAATATCCATTGCCGAGCAGCTTAAGGGACCGAAGTATTCAGCCATTTTTTTCACGGCTTCGCTGTTACCCCCTCTGCATAGTATTCGAGGAATCATTTTTACCGAAGCATTTGTTTCAACGCCAAGTATTTCCGCAATTAATACTGCCGTTTCATTTCCGCCTACAGGGCAACCGTTAACAGGAGCGTTATTTTCAACAATATTAACGGCATAATCATAACAGCCTGCTTTTCCGCATGCGCCGCAATTAGCACCAGGCAATAAATCATTTATTTTTCCAATTAAAGGATTTTCTTCAACTCTTAATTTTTTATCGGCTATTGCTAATCCGCCGGCGAATAAAAATCCTAATCCGCCCATTGTAGCAATTGCAATAATAAGTGTTAAATCCACTGTACCTCCGCATTAAAATTCCAAATCATAAAAGCAAACAACAATTTTATATATTTTATTAATTCTTGTGTCTCAAATCTCAAATCTCATATCTCATATCTCATATCTCATATCTAAACAGAAATCAATCCAGAAAAGCCCATAAATGCCAGGGCTAAAATTCCCGCAACAATTAGAGTAATAGGCGCGCCTTGAAACGCTTTTGGAACATCGGCTAAATCAAGTTCTTCCCTTATTCCGGCCATAATTGTAATGGCTAAAGTAAAACCCGCGCCCGCGCCAACTCCAAAAAATATTCCCTGTAGAAAAGTATATTCTCTTAAAACTATGAAAAGCGCTAATCCTAAAATTGCGCAGTTAGTAGTAATAAGCGGAAGAAATATTCCAAGAGCGCGGTATAAAGGCTGACTTACTTTTTTGATAAACATTTCAACAAACTGAACAAGAGAAGCGATCACTAAAATAAATGAAACATATTCTAAAAATTCGAGATGAAACGGGACTAATATCAAGTGATAAATCAACCACGTAACAATGGCGGTAATTGTCATAACAAATGTTGTGGCGAGACCCATTGAAAATGCCGAAGTAATTTTGTTCGATACTCCGATAAAAGGGCAAATGCCTAAAAAATAGGCGAGCACAAAGTTGTTTACAATCGCAGCCGAAAAGAAAATTAATATCAGTTCCATTATTTATTCTCCTCAATTACAAAATCAGCCGCAGTTTTTGTTTTTAAATATTTCGCAATCAGTTTATCATTATCGCTTTTCTTTTTATGCAGACTTAAATTATTAAAAAAAGCAAGCATCAACCCTAATGTTAAAAAAGCACCTGCGGGCAAAATCATTACAAGCCAGGGTTCATAAAAATCAGGTAATAATTGAAACCCTAATATTGTGCGCGAACCGAGTAGCTCCCGTATACTTCCGAGCATAAAAAGCGCAATTAAAAATCCGCTTCCCATTCCCAGCGCATCCACAACAGATCTTAACGGAGTATTTTTTGAAGAGAAGGCTTCCTGTCTTCCCAGAATAATACAGTTAACTACTATTAAAGGAATGTAGGGTCCAAGCGATTTACTTAATTCAGGAAACTGCGCTTTCATAACTAAATCAACAATTGTAACAAATGTAGCTATAACAACAATGTATGAAGCTATACGAACCTGTGTCGGGATTAATTTCCTTACGGAAGAAATAATAAAACTTGAAAAAACTAATACAAATGTTGTGGCAAGGGCCATCGCGATTCCATTAATTGCGGATACTGTAACGGCGAGAGTAGGACACATTCCCAATATTTGTTTAAACACCGGATTACTCTGCCATATACCTTTTGTGTATTCTTTAATAATGGTTACTTTGTTTTTCATTTAACTCCTCCGTCTTTTTCAGCATCCCGGAGTTTTTTTATTCCGTCGTTTAGAATTATTACCACAGCTTTGGATGAAATAGTTGCGCCGGTAATTGTCTGAATTTCATTTTGTTTTTCAGGAGGAACGGCTTTAACCCAATTAACCATTGGCTGGGCGCTTAAATTAAGAAATTGTTTTAAGAAGTTTTCCTCGGTTATTTTTGTTCCTAGTCCCGGTGTTTCAACCTGTTCTAAAATTTGCAGTCCCTTCAGTTTATTTAATTCATCATTCAATCCCACCATTAATCTAATTTTACCCTGAAAACCGTTTCCTTCATAAGGCAGCGCAAAACCGATTGAATTTTTCATTTCATCAAATACTTTATAAACTTCAAAATCAACATTAGTAATTCTTTCGTAACTTTTTGCCTCGGGTTGAACTAAATAAATTGCGCGAGCTGTTTCCGCTTTTCTATGTTCTTCAATTTTAGGTTCCGCCCATTCACTTATTTGTGAAAGCAAACCGCCCGAAACGATACCTATAAACGTTAGCGTTAACAGCATATGAATTACTGTTTTCATTTAGCCTCCCCAAAAATTCGTGGGCGTGTGTAACGGTTAATTAATGGCACAAATGCATTCATAAATAATATGGCGTACATTACTCCCTCGGGAAGTCCGCCGAATAATCTAATCATTACAACAACTAATGAAATCCCAAATCCGAATATCCACATTCCCTTTGCCGTTAAAGGAGATGTTACCCAATCGGTAGCCATAAAAAACGCTCCGAATAAAAATCCGCCGGCCAGCATATGAAAAACCGGACTTGGATATTGATCAGCGTTTAGAAGCCAGAATAATCCTCCGAATATAATTACACCAAGAAACATTGAAACCGGAATTCTCCAGTTTACAACTCCGATTACAATAAGAAATATCCCCCCGATTAAAATAGAAATCGCTGAGGTTTCGCCAAGCGATCCGCCGATATTTCCAATAAACATATTACTTATATCGGCAAATATTGAATCAAATTTAAAAGCGGAAAGCGGTGTAGCAGTTGAAACAGAATCAACAGCCATATTTGGTTTAATCCATGTGGTCATTTGAACCGGGAAGGCAGCTTGAAGAAATGCTCTTCCGACAAGCGCGGGATTAAAAATATTATATCCGAGTCCTCCGAATATTTCTTTACCGATTCCAATAGCAACAATGGAACCTAATGCCGTAAAAAATAAATTAAAATTCGGCGGCAGTATTAACCCTAGAAGCATACCTGTAATTATTCCGCTTCCGTCTGTAATTGTTATTTCCCTTTTTCGGATATACTTAATTAATGACTCTGTTACTACGGCAGAAGCCACACTAACCGACACAACAAGCAATTGATAAAATCCGAAAAATATAACAGAAGAAATTAGTGCAGGCAATAAAGCTAAAACAACCATCCACATTGCCTGTTTTGTTGACCAGCGCGAATGAACATGAGGCGAACTTGTTAATTCTAATTTGTAAACCGGATTTGCAGTAATTGTTGACATGATTTCTCTATTTTTTATTCTTGATCTCTATCTTTATCATAATCTTTATCTTTATCTTTTGATCACGACCTATATTTCAAAAAAAACTCTTAAGCTGAAATTCTTTCTTTTTGATTTTTAAGTACTCTTTGTTTTCCCAATCTAATCCATTGAACCAGCGGTATATTTGCCGGGCAGGCAAAGGTGCAAGTTCCGCATTCCATGCACACTGTAATTCCCAGTTGTTCGGCATCATCAAGTTTATCAAGCTGCGACAGTCGGGCTAACTTTGTAGGCATTAAATTAAGAGGGCAGGCCTCAATACATTTCCCGCATTTTAAACAGGGGGTTTCTTTGTGTGAATTGATTTCTTCTTCGGTAAGTATCAAAATTCCCGAAGTTGCTTTCATAACCGGGGCTGAAAAATCGTATTGAGCAACTCCCATCATCGGACCGCCGACAACCACCTTTACCGCATTTTCTTTTAACCCGCCGCAATAATCAAGAACATCACTAATTGGTGTCCCTACTCTTACTATTAAATTTTTAGGGTAATTAATTCCTTTACCGGAAACCGTTAAAGCTGCTGTTATTTCCGGCTCACCTTTTACAACCGCATCAAAAATCGCAATTGCAGTTCCGACATTCTGAATTACAATTCCTACATCCAGCGGAAGTTTACCGGGAGGCACTTCTTTTCCGGTTACCGCTTTTATCAGCATTTTTTCCGCGCCTTGAGGATATTTTGTTTTTAAAATTTCTATAGAAATATTTTTTTCATTTTTTAAATTTCTTTTCAATATTTCAGCCGCTTCAGGTTTATTATCTTCAATGCCTATAGTTCCTTTTGCGACTCCAAGAGACTTCATAATTAATTTTAGACCTTCAATTAATTCTTTCGGCCGTTCGAGCATTAGTCTATAATCTCTTGTTAAGTATGGTTCACATTCACATCCGTTAATAATTACGAAATCTATTTCTTTATCTTTCGGCGGAGTAAGTTTCACAAACGTAGGGAAAGCAGCTCCCCCTTGACCGACAATTCCCGCAGCTTTTACTCTATCACGAATTTCTTGAGACGTAACTGTATCCAAATCTAAAGGAATGAACAATTCAATTTCATTTGATTCGGCCGCTTCAATTATAATTGCTTCTTTCGGGAATCCGGATGCATTATTCTCAACCGATATTTTTTTCACAGTCCCGGATACAGAACTATAAATCGGAGAAGAAATAAAACCTTCCTGTTCAGCCACAAGTGTCCCTGCTTTTACGGAGTCTCCCTTTTTAACAATCGGTATTGCAGGTTTGCCTATATGCTGAGATAAAGGAAGAAGAATATTTTTGGGATTAGGCATTATTTCAAATGCTAGATTTTCAGTTAATTGTTTTTCCTCAACCGGATGAATTCCGCCCCTGAAAGAATTTGATTTACTGTATACGCTCATAATTTAAATTTCACTTAATCATTACTGGAATTCATATAAAAGACATAAACTATGCCAGTAATGTTTTAATTTAAATATTGGAATTTCGGCTTAAATCAATGGATTTGACGTTTCTGAATGAATATCTATTCAATGAAAAATTGGGATTTTTCAAAACTGAAAAAAAATATTTTTCTTTGAGAAATATCGGATAAACAGCAACTATATCTGCTCTAACCAATTTTTTCGGCAAATGCAGGAATAAAATTTGGCACTTCATTTTCTTTGGGCACGGAAGGATTAATTTCAGGGAGAGTTTTTAGCTGTACAGTTAATTCGTCTTCTAATATATTAATAAAAAATACATTTGCTTCTGTCGAGCTTGTATTATCAATTGAGGCGCCGGCGTTTACAAACTTGATCCCCTTTCTTTCATATTCTTTAAGTTCATGACTGTGCCCGTGAAGCACCAAATCAACTTTATTTTCTTTAAATAATTTCAACAGCTTTTTTTTACCTCTAAGTTTTAATGTATATCCTTCGATTCTATTCCATAAATTACTTTGAGAACTTGTTGCCTCAACACTGTTTTTATAAAAATGATGGTGAACAGCGACAATCTTTTTCCTTACTTTGATTGAATCAAATTCCAGCATAGCTTTAATTGATTCAAAATCATCATTATATATTTTCCCGTTTGAAGCAAAGGGATTTTTAATTCTCGAATAATGACGAATTGAATTTATTCCAATTATGGCAACATCTCCTATAATCTTAGCGTAAGGGAAAATTTTATCGGGATTAGGGAATACCGCGCTATCGAAGAGTTCACTGAAAAATGAAACAAACTTTTTTACTTTTTGATCATAGTTTATTTTTAAGCATTTTGAAGGGAAATTAACAATATCATTGGCGGTTTGAACACCGCCGAAAATATCGTGATTACCGATCGTTAATGATACTTTGCCGGAATCGAGTAAATTGAAATTATTTAAAATGTTTCTTAATATTAAAAAGTCTTTTTCATCGCTATTATCGGAGATATCCCCGGTAATAACCAAATGATCAAAACCCTGTTCTATGCAATATTTTATAAGTCTTTTCGTCTTTCGTATATTATTACTTTTATATGACCTGCTGAAATGTAAATCAGAAATATGAGCAATTTTCATAATGTAATTTTAGTAATTTTAAAAATATTATTTCTAATGCTCAAATTTATACTATAAATATTAATTGAAAATAAATTTAATGTTATCAAATTATTATCAATATGGAATGATTGTTAACAATTATATAACAGAAAAATTCTGTTTTTTTTTGAATATTGTTGTTAGAAATAAAACAATAATTATATGAAGAAAAAGAAAATACTGTTTATCGGCGGTTCGTTAAATCAAACGACAATAATGTTTAGAATTTATCAAAATTTATACGAGGAGTACGACTGTTATTTTTCTCCTTATTATACTGATGGAGTTCTGGATTTTTTTGTTCAAAAAGGATTTGTAAATTTTTCAATATTAGGCGGAAAATTCAAAAAAAGTACAGAAGAATTTCTTGAAGCCAACTCGCTGAAAATGGACTATAAAGGCCTTAATAATAATTACGATCTTGTTTTTACATGTTCTGATTTAATAATGCCTAAAAATATTAGGGATAAAAAAGTAATACACGTGCAGGAAGGTATGACCGACCCTGTCACAATTGGTTATTATTTAGCGAAATATTTGAAGTTCCCGCGCTGGATCGCTAGTACTGCGGCGACCGGATTGTCAAAAGATTATGATTTATTCTGCGTAGCTTCCGAAGGTTACAAAGAATTATTTGTAAAAAAAGGCGCCGATCCTAAAAAAATTGTTGTAACAGGAATACCAAATTTTGATAACGCAAAACAATTTTTGAAGAATGATTTCCCATATAATAATTATGTTTTAGTGGCTACATCAGACTCAAGAGAAACTTTTAAATTTGAGAACCGTAAAAAATTTATTTTGGACGCTGTAAAAATAGCAAAAGGGAAACAGATTATTTTTAAACTTCACCCAAATGAATTATTTGAAAGAGCGAAAAAGGAAATTGAGAAGTATGCTCCCGGTTCTTTAATATTCCAGCAAGGCAATACAAATCATATGATTGCAAATTGCGACGTATTAATCGCGAAATATTCTTCAGTAGTTTACATTGGACTTGCTTTAGGTAAAGAAGTACATTCTTATTTTAAGTTAAGCGACCTAAAAAAATTAATGCCCATTCAAAACAACGGAACTTCGGCCGAAAGAATCGCAGCTGTTGGAAGACGGTTTATTGAAGAATCATTGGCTCCGGAAAATGAAATGAAAGAAAATTATGATTATAAACAGGTTTTGAATCATTGATAAAATTGAAAATATGTCTCAATTAAAAATTGTTACGGTTATCCAGGCAAGAACAGGTTCAACGAGACTTCCTCACAAAGTATTAATGTCACTTTGCGGAAAACCATTACTAGTAAGAATGGTTGAAAGAGTAATGTCGGCGCAGCTTGCGGGAACGGTGGTAGTCGCTACTTCTACGGATAAGTCCGACAATACAATAGAAGAAATTTGCAAAGCTGAGGGCATTGAATGTTTCAGAGGCGAACTAAATGATCTATTAGACAGACATTATCAAACTGCAAAAAAATATAATGCCGACGCGGTGGCTAAAATTCCTTCGGACTGCCCTTTAATTGACCCAGAAATAATTGACAAAGTGTTTAAGTTCTATATCGATAATATAGACAAATACGATTTTGTCAGTAATCTGCATCCGGCCACATATCCCGACGGAAATGATGTTGAAATTATGTCGTTAAAAACAATTGAAACAGCTTGGAAAGAAGCCGAACGTAAACTTGAGCGCGAACATACTACTCCTTTTATATGGGAAAACCCTGAAAAATTTAGAATCGGAAATGTTTTATGGGAAACCGGATTTAATTATTCTGCAAAACATAGATGGACAATTGATTATGAAGAAGACTATATATTTATAAGAACTGTTTATGAAGAGCTATATAAGAAAAATCCGAAATTCAGCATAAATAATATCCTTAATTTACTAAAAGATAAACCGTTTATATATGACATTAATAGCCGGTACATTGGCAAATACTGGTACGAAAATCATCTTGAAGAATTAAACCAAATTGATGATTATAAAAAAGAATTAAAGAAAAGTTAATCACAAAATAATTTGAAGAGATATTATGCCTAACAATATTAGCTTGAACAACGATTATCCCGTAATTGAAAAGTCCGATGAACTTTACAGCCGAGCATTGGGTTTAATACCTTCCGTTACTCAAACACTGGCTAAAGGTCCTACTCAGTATGTGAACGGCGCATCGCCAAAATATTTGGAAAAAGGAAAGGGCTCACATGTTTGGGATGTTGACGGAAACGAATTTATCGATTTTAATATGGCAATTGGCCCCCTGTCTCTGGGTTATGCGTATCCTAAAACCGATGAGGCTATTAAAAAACAATTAGAGAACGGTATTACTTTTTCTTTAATGCATCCGCTTGAAGTTGAAGTGGCTGAATTACTGCGTGAAATTTTACCGAACGCGGAAGCGGTTAGATATAGTAAAACCGGAGCCGATGTTACAAGCGCCGCTATTAGACTTGCCCGCGCTTATACAGGCAAAAATAAAGTTTTATGCTGCGGATATCACGGTTGGCATGACTGGTACATAAGCGTAACTGCAAGGAACAATGGAATTCCGGAAGCCGTACAGGCAATTAGTTATACATTTAACTACAATGATATAGACTCACTAAAAAACTCAATTGATGAAGATACCGCGGCGGTTATATTGGAACCTGTTGTATTTCAGGAACCGAAAGACAATTTCCTGCATAAAGTTGCCGAACTCTGTAAAGAAAAAAACATTGTATTAATTTTTGATGAAATGTGGACAGGTTTCAGATTAGCTTTAGGCGGTGCGCAGGAATATTTCGGTATTACACCCGATCTCGCAACTTATTCTAAAGCAATAGCCAACGGTATGCCTATCTCAGTATTAACGGGTAAAAGAAAAATTATGGATTTGGCCGATGAAGATATTTTCTTTTATACAACATTTGGGGGCGAAGCGTTATCATTGGCAGCGGCAAAAGCTACAATAGAGGAAATAAAAGAAAAAAACGTAATCGATTATTTAAATGTACAGGGTAAAAAGCTAAAAGACGGATATAATGAAATTGCCGAAGGATTAGGTATGAATTATACCAAGGCTTCAGGTTATAATTGGCGATCAATCATTTCTTTCGACGGTAGTGCCGGAGATCCGCTTATTTTAAAATCTTTTGTTCAGCAAGAAATGATAAAACGGGGAGTCCTTTGGTCCGGATTTCATAATATGAGCTTCTCGCATTCTGATGAAGATATAGAATATACATTAAATGCTTATAGAGATGTTCTGCCGCTCTTAAAAAAAGCCGTTGAAGATAAAAATGTATTTGAATTGCTTAGGGGAACACCGGTTCAGCCAGTGTTCAGAAAAACAGACAATTTCAACATGAAACCTGTTAAAAAATAAACTGCAATTTCAAATTCATGAATAAATAAATAATTATTAATTACTTAGAATATTTTATATGGAACTGTTCTCACTAAAAAACAAAACTGCGGTTGTAACAGGAGCATTGGGACTTATAGGAAAAGAGCACTGCAAAGCATTATCTGAAGCGGGAGCTAATGTTGTAGCGGCCGATATTAATGAAGAGAAATGCATAATTTTTGCCGATGCTTTAGAAACTCATTCAATGGGTTTACTGCTTGATGTTACAAATCCCGATTCCGTAAAAAATGCGCGCGATAAAGTAATTGAAATGTTTGGGCATATCGATATTCTTGTAAACAACGCGGCGATAAATGATATGTTTGAAAACCCGAAAGCCGCCGCCGAACAATCTAAATTTGAAAATTATCCGCTTGATCTCTGGCAAAAATCTATCGATGTAAATTTAACAGGCGTATTTTTATGTTCACAGGTTTTCGGTACTTCAATGGCCCGGCAGAAATCCGGAAGCATTATTAATATCGCTTCAACATACGGAATTACAGCCCCCGACCAATCTCTTTATATAAAAGAAGACGGCTCGCAATCCTTTTATAAACCGCCTGCGTATTCTGCTACCAAAGGTGCGGTAATAATGTTCACAAAGTATCTTGCCGCTTATTGGGGTAAGGACGGAGTGCGCGTGAATACATTATCTCCAGGCGGAGTTGAGAACAATCAGGATGAGTTTTTTATAAATAAGTATTCCGCAAAGACTCCGTTAGGCAGAATGGCAAAACCCGACGATTACAAAGGAGCTTTAATTTTTCTTGCCGGCGATTCATCAAAATATATGACCGGCGCAAATTTAATTGTTGACGGCGGCTGGACTGCATGGTAATTCAGTTTGAAAGTTAGTAAAGTTAAAAGTTTATAAAGTAAATGAGAATATATAATGAATGTACATCCAGAAATTATTGAAAAGGCAAAAAAAATAAAATTATTATTAACCGATTGCGACGGCGTTTTAACCGATACCGGATCTTACTATTCTCAGGATGGAGAAATAATGAAGAGGTTTTCTATCCGCGACGGAATGGGCGTTGAGCGTTTGCGTAGTTTAGTTGGAATTGAAACCGGGATAATCACCGGTGAAAATTCAGGTATCGTTACTTCGCGAGCTGCTAAATTAAAAATTGATGAAGTACACCTAGGCATAAAAAATAAAGTTGAAGTTCTTAATGAAATTATAAAAAGAAAAAATTTACTGATTGATGAAGTTGCTTTTATTGGTGATGATACAAATGATATTGAGATTATGAAACTGGCCGGTCTTTCAGCCTGCCCTGCCGATGCCACAAAGTTCGCGAAAGAAGTTTCAGATATTATTGTGGAAAGCAACGGCGGTTATGGCGCTTTCAGAGATTTTGCTGAATTTCTAATTGAATCAAAGTCGATTAAATAAACATTTTTAAAAAGTAATCGGAATTTTAAAATGATAAAACCAAACAATGTTAAAGTGGGCGACCGTTTTATTGGCGACGGAGAGCCTGTTTACATTATTGCGGAAATAGGTATTAACCATAACGGATCTCTGGAAAATGCAAAAAAACTTATCGACGGTGCCGTTTTCTCTGGATGCGATGCTGTAAAATTTCAAAAAAGAACTCCCGAACTTTGTGTCCCAAAAGATCAATGGAATATTGAGAGAGACACGCCTTGGGGAAGAATGACATATATTGATTACCGATACAAAGTTGAGTTTAATGAAGATGAATATGCCGAAATTGACAGTTACTGCCGAAAAAAAAATATTCATTGGTTCGTTTCTCCCTGGGATGAGGGAGCGGTTGATTTTATCAATAAATTCGATCCTGTAATTTATAAAATTGCTTCTGCTTCATTAACTGATTCTGAACTTTTAAAATGTGTTAAAAAAACGGGTAAACCGATAATGCTTTCTTCGGGTATGTCTTCAATGGAAGAAGTTGAAAATGCTGTAATGCTTTGTGGTAATGAGAATATTTTACTTGCTCAGTCAACCTCAACATATCCATGCAAGCTTGAGGAACTAAATCTTAGAGTTATTCAAACTTATAAAAAGAAATTTCCTAATATACCAATCGGATACTCGGGTCATGAAACCGGGCTGGCGCCAACAATGGCCGCTGTCGCACTCGGCGCTGCATTTATAGAACGGCATATAACTTTAGACCGAGCTATGTGGGGTTCCGATCAAGCCGCTTCGGTAGAGGTTCAAGGTATGTTCAGACTTGTTAAAGATATAAGAGATATTGAAAAATCACTCGGCGACGGCATTAAAAAAGTTTTTGATAGTGAACTCTCTTCTATAAATAAATTAAGAAGAATTAAAAAAACCGAAATGGCTTAATCATTTATTTGTAATTATGTTTTACCCGATTAAATTATTTTTCTTTTTGGTGTTATGGAATCAATAGAAATATTAACATCGAATATTTTTGGACAGGCGGCTGACCTTCTCTTAAATTATTTGTCAGGTTTGTCCCAACCCGAAAAAATATCAATAATAATTATTATATCATCCGCAGCGCTATTTTTGATATTGGAAAGAATTTTTCCATATACAAAGGGACAAAAAATTTTAAGAGATGGATTCTTTGACGATTTAGTACTGTACACCATCGCTCAGAGTTATATACTTGGTATTTTGATATTCGGTTATATAATAGCTTATATAGATTCAACAACAGGTATATCGCGATTAGAATTATTTGCGGATATTCCCATTTGGCTGCAATTGGTAATCTTTACAGTAAGTCATGATTTATATATTTACTGGATGCACAGATGGCAGCATAAAAACAAATGGCTTTGGCGTATTCATGAAGCTCACCACTCGCCTAAAAAAGTCGACTGGCTTTCGGGTTCGCGCTCGCATGCGATAGAAATTATAATTAATCAAACAGTAGAGTTTCTGCCTATTGTACTTCTTGGCGCTCCCCCGGAAGTGATAGCATATAAAGGTGTTATAAGCGCGGTTTGGGGAATGTATATACACTCAAATATTAATGTTGAAACTGGCAAAATTCAATATTTTATTAATGGCCCTGAAATGCACAGGTGGCATCACACAACGGGGAAAGGAAGAAACAGAAATTTTTCAACTAAACTTGCAGTTTGGGATTGGATTTTCGGCTCGGCATATTTACCCGAGAATGACAAAGCCTCTGATTACGGATTAAAAACATTTTTCCCTTTAAATTATTTTACTCAGTTTCTTTTTGCATTCCGTAGGTTTAAAAAATAAATTAATTATCCCCCGCAAATAAAACGCGTCAATATTAAAATAAGATTAATTCTGTTTTAAAATTATTTTATTATTTATATATTAGTTTTAATTCATCAGGGAAATCCTTGACACACATGATATATTTCCAAGTATCCGCCGCATATACATTAATAAATATTATTATAGCATCGGCTATTATTTATAAAATAAGACGCAGTTTTATAAGTCAATTTTATTTTTTGTGTATTATGCTTTTAACAGCATACGGCATTTCCAGCTATTTTTCGGCTGTAATGTTTATCGATCCTTTGAAAGAATTCTTTAGAACAATTTCAATATTTTTATATTCTTTGATCCCTTTCTTTTTTATTCATTTTATAATTGTATTTATAGGCTCTGTAAATACTTTGAATAAAAAACGTGTTCTGTTTATAATATATTTTACCGGACTATTTAGTTATACAATGACATTATTAGGATACCTTCCACAGCCTTATAATGAGTTTGGAGGAATCTCGCCTAACGGATTTATATTTTATATTATATGGAGCTCAATATTTTTCACAATAGGTATTACTCAGCTTTATTCGTTTGTAGGTGGTTTCGGCGATAAAAATTTTAAATCAAAACTGCTGTTTTCAGGATTTATTTATTTATTCTTACTCCTCCCCGGGCCTTTCAGCGAATCAATTCTTTCGACAATATTTAAAAAAGATTATGAAGCATATTTCTTTTCTTCCACTATAGCGCTGGCACTATCAATATATTATATATTCAGGCATAAAGCGGTTGTTACATTATTTGATTCGTTAAAGCAGACACTTTCGGTAATGAAGGATCTTTTTATTAAGACCGATGAAAATTTTAGAATTGAATACGCGCGCGGCGATTTAAAATCATTAATCGGATATTCAGAAGGCGAGCTAGTAGGCCAAAAACTTACTGATCTGCTTGATAATCCCGATTACATCGAAGGCTATAAAAATTATACCCGTCAAAGAAGAATGCATGAAGGATTTTTTGATGCCGAGTTTAAATGTAAAAACGGTTCATTAATCCCGATGAGTTTTTCTTCTACTCCGGTTATAGATAATGAAGTTATTACCGGTTATGTAACAATTGCGCGCGATATAACAGAGAGAAAAAGAAACGAAGAACTGCTTAAGAAAGCAAATGAGGATCTCGAACTTAAAGTAAAAGAAAGAACCGCTGAACTTGAAGAATTAAACAATAACAAGGACAAGCTTTTTTCTGTAATAGCGCACGACTTAAAAAGTCCGTTCTCTTCAATACTTGGTTTTTCAGAATTTCTTAACGAAGAGATTGACGAATTAACCAATGATGAAATTAAAAAATACGCGGCAAATATAAATTCTTCGGCCGCAAATATATTTAAACTACTATCTAATCTCCTTGAATGGTCAATGATTCAGACTGAAGGAAAAGAATTCCATCCGGAAAGTTTTGAATTACGTTCTCTCGTTAAGGAAAATATTGAGCTGTTTGAGATTATTGCCATTGAAAAAAATATTAAACTAAGAAGCGATATTAAGGATGAAATAAATCTATATGCCGATAAAAATATGATTGAATCAATTATAAGGAATTTAATTTCAAACGCGTTAAAATTTACTCACGAAAAAGGAGAGATTATCGTAACCGCGGCAATTAAAAATAAAACGGCTGAAATTTGTGTTTGCGACACCGGGATTGGAATGACTGAAAATGAAATTAAAAATTTATTCAATCTTAAAAAAGGAATGAGCCGTGAAGGAACAAATAAAGAAAAAGGAACCGGATTAGGATTAATTTTATGCAAAGAATTTGTGGAAAAACACGGCGGAAAAATCCGGGCTGAAAGCAGTCCGAATAAAGGCGCAAAATTTATTTTTACAATCCCACTTCAAACAGCGGTATCTTAATCATTCTTATCATCTATTACTCATTTAATAATTATTTATAAATTATTTTCTTAATCTTTATCCAAACTTTACAGATAAGGATAAAGATCAAGAAAAAGAAGTAAAGATAAAATTATAAACCCGGAATTACTTTATCCGCCGGATAACGGACCGAATAGACATAATGTTGTGAAATATCTTTTGAAGGATTTAAATCAATAGCCCACTTTAATATTCCCTTTACCTTGTTTACTTGCGCACCGCCGTTGTTTATTAGTTCTACTTTTATATCTTCATTTTTTGAAACCGGGAATTGTTCTTCCAGAATCAATTTTATATCGTTTTTTTTATTATTCTTAATTTTAATTTCATAGGCGAAATGCCTTTCTATATCGCTGCTTAAAAATTTATCCTCTGTAAAATCCTTTAACATTTTTCTTTCTATTATAATATTTTTATCCCGTCCCATTGAAAGTGTCAACTCTTTTTCGGTTGTAAAAGGATCAATAACCGATTGTCCGATAAAAGAATTTTCGAAATAAATATTTGCTTGTCCGGGGAGTAAATTCATCTCTTTCCAATCATTTATATATGCGATAAGAAAAGCGTCACCGTCAATTTTCGGCGCGGCGTAATATTCAAATCTTGCAGGCAGACTATATTCTCTTAGAGCAATTGCATGCCTTTTATTATCAGATGGAACCGTGTAATTAACTTCAGCAGCAAATTCAACGGCCATTTGTGTTTCGCTGATTATTATAAAATCTTCTATTGAAGGCTCTAATGCAGCGGCATCCATTTGTACTGATTCTGCCGGCGCCATTTTTTGCATTAATTGTCTTTGCTGTGGTTGTCCCCAATTTTGTCCGTACCTATTTTCAAAATCGAGATACCATGTATATAGTTCCGGTTTGTTGCCGCTTTCCCTTGGGTTTCTGGTCGACAATATAATCTTAGCGTCCTTCCATTCTATCCCTGTGTTTTGAAATACCTCAGCTTTATAATTCAGAGTAACCGGACTTACAATATCTACTGCCCGTAGATCATAAACAGGATTCCAGCCCGAGTTATTATTTAAATATGTTAGTTTAAAATTACATTTCTCTGCTTTTGCAGCAGCAACGTTTACAACTACTTCAGTTGAAGGCTGATTCCTTCTTTTATTAATTTCGTTTAACTGGTTTGTGATTCTTAAAATATCCTTTTCAATTTCAGTCAGTTTCATTTCAACGGATAAAATATTGCTTTTAATTTTTTTTAATCTTTCGGAGTAGAAATCTGCGAACTGTTGAAGCTCTTTAACCGTAATACTTTTTTGTTCACCCGCGAATTGTCTGTTCGCCACAAGAAACTCAATGTCCATTTTTAACACGTCATTATCATTTTGTGTTTTTGATTTCTGCATATTTAATATTTTTAATGAATCTTCAAGTTTAATAACTTCTTGAGGTTTTACATTAGATGTCAAATAATTAGTTCGGCTTTTTACCGAAAGTATTAAAACATTTCCGCCGGCCGAAACTTGTAGGCTGTTTTCGATTATATTAGAGGCAATTCCATCGAATACTAATTCATAATTCCCTTTTGACGGCAGTTCAACCTGCGCCGAATGACTTAACTCAACTCCCGATAAAAATACCTTAACTGCTTCTAGTTTTGTTTTTTGATTAATGCCGCCGGCCGATAAAATAATTGTTTGACATAACAATAAAATTGAGAAAATAATCCTCAGCATTTTTTCACCTTTTGGTTGTAATTAAATTTACTTTTATACATGATTTAAATCCGGGTGTTCCTTTAATTCTTAAATAAAAATTATGTTTTCCCATTTTTAGTTTTTAAGTTACAAAAAGTAAAAAACATTAATCAGGTTAAGAGAATATTAGAAAAGAAACAGCAATATTATAATGTAATTTCGGTCAGTTTTCTGATAAAGACTTATTCAAAAGTTTAATTCCCTTTCAATTCATCCTCTCTTTCTTTATTTTTGATTCTTAATTTTGAGAAACATCCTGATTCTAATTTTACACCACTTATCACGGATTTATGAAAAAAATTATAATAGAGCTTTTAACAAAGTATTTTAAGGTAATTCTTGAAAACTGGGTTAAAAATGTAAATGATAAATTAAAAGACAAGTTAACCGAATCTCAGATTAGAACATTTGTTGAAAGCAGCATTAAATTAATTATTGAAGTAATTGAAACTTCTGATTATAAAACAGCAGATCAGTATCTGATTGATATTTATAATTTGTTTTCTAAATCAAATTTAAATCTTCTTGAAATAAGTCATATCTTTTCACAAGGCCGCTACGCAATATTAAGTCCTATTGAAAACGATAACTCTTATAAATATGACCCAATTATTTTAATAGGATTTATTGATGAAATAATTGAACAGATTTATGCAAGATACGGCATGCTTCACCAGAAAGCGCAAATGCAGGAATTAGAAAGCGACCGCGACCGTTTAGCGGCAAAGCTTGAAACTAACCAGCAGTATCTTTCAAATATTCTCCACGCCTCTGATTCTGCGATTATGGTTATTGATAAAGATGAAAATATAGTAGCTTGGAATAAAGGGGCCGAAAAAATTTTCGGTTACTCCGAAGAAGAAATTTTATACCAGTCCAGCAGCACTCTACTGCCCGATAATAAAAGGTATTTAACCGAATTAAATTATATTAAAGATGAAACTAAAAAAAACGGATATGTAAGAATATTCGAAACGGAAAGAAAAACAAAACACGGGAAAATACTTACAGTTCAGTTAAATGTTACTAAACTGCCCGATCAAAACGGAGATTATGCCGGACGCTCTGTAATAATTAAAGATACAACGGAAGTAAAAAAACTTCAGCAGCAGATTGATCAGTCGGAGAAACTTGCAGTTATTGGTCAGGTCGCGGCCGGCGTTGCGCATGAAATCGGTAATCCGCTGGCTTCAATTTCTTCAATTGTTCAGCTTCTGCAGCGGCAGCTTAAAGATGATTTTATAACCGAACAGCTTTCAACAATTAAGGAAAATATAGACAGGATTTCTAGAATTGTACGTGAACTTGTTGATTTTTCCCGTCCGCCCGGTTATGAAAAAAGTTTTATCCAAATTACCGATGTAATTAAAACCGCCTTAGGAATTGTTAAATATGATAAACGCGTACACAAGGTTAATTTTGAAACTTCTTTGGATCCCGAGGTTCCGAAATTAAATATTGTACCCGACCAGCTGCTGCAGGTATTTGTAAATATTCTACTAAATGCTCTTGACGCAATTCACGGCAACGGCACAATCCAGGTAAATTCATTTCATAATTCCGAGTATGTTTTAGTTGAAATTACTGATAACGGTACTGGCATGAATGAATTAACGGTTGAACGAATCTTTGACCCATTTTTTACAACAAAAGAAGTAGGTAAAGGAACAGGACTTGGACTTTCGGTAAGTTACGGAATTATAAAAAAAATGAACGGGAAAATTGAAGTAAAAAGTAAATTAAACGAAGGAAGTACCTTTACTGTAAAACTTCCTTTAGAAAAATAATTGGAGATACTATGGCAAGTGTTTTACTTGTAGATGATGAAAAAGCTATCCGCGATTCACTTAAATTAATTTTAGCCGACGAAGGTTATACTACCGATTCGGCTGCAGACGGTGAAGAAGCCCTGCTGAAAATCAAGGAGTTTGATTTTGATATTGTTATTACAGATATAAAGATGCCGAAGATGGACGGCATGCAGCTTATGCAGGAAGCGGCAAAAATATCACCCCAAACTTTTTTTATGATTATGACCGCGTTCGCTTCTGTTAACACGGCAATTGACGCCCTTAGAAACGGAGCTTACGATTATTTAATTAAACCCGTTGAATTTGACGACTTGATAATACGTTTAAAAAGACTTATTGATTTCAAAAAACTCTCGATTGAAAACAGAACATTAAGACAAAGAATTTCATCTGAATCCGGCTACCGAAGTATTATTGGCAAAAGCGAACCGATGAAAAAAGTATTTGATTTGATTGAACAGGTTGCTCCCACAAATTCAAACGTTTTTATATACGGGAAGAGCGGAACAGGAAAAGAACTAGTGGCAAAGGCTATTCATTACAACAGCCGCAGAAAAGATAATATATTCCTTCCTATAAATTGCGGGGCTATTTCCGAAAACTTAATCGAAAGCGAATTGTTCGGACATAAAAAAGGATCATTTACCGGAGCCACAGATGATAAAATGGGTTTATTCAAAGTCGCAGAAGGCGGTACTTTATTTTTGGATGAAATCGGCGATTTGCCGTTAAACCTTCAAGTGAAACTTTTAAGAGCAATTGAAGATAAACAGTTCCTGCCGGTAGGCGGAACAAAACCTGTTTCAACCGACGTAAGAATAATAGCGGCTACCAATCAGAATATTTACGAAAAAACAAAAACCGGCGAGTTTAGAGAAGACCTTTATTACAGATTAAATGTTGTTGAAATTAAACTCCCTTCACTAAACGAAAAGAAAGATGACATTCCCCTATTGGTAAATCATTTTATCGAAAAAGCCAGCAATGAAATGGGGAAAAAAGTCCTCGGCGCCGATAATGAATCTATGAAATTATTAATAAACCACGATTGGCGGGGTGGAGTGCGTGAACTCGAAAATGTAATAGAACGCGCGGTTATTTTTGTGAAAAATGAAATGATTACTGTGGATGATTTAACCGAAAACGTGCGCGGTTCAAAAATTGATGCCGGTTACCCCGACGCGCTGAAAGAAGCTTTAAAGAATTTTGAAAAAGAACATATAAATAAAATCATAATGAAATTTGATTATAATAAAGAAGAAGCAGCTAAAGCTTTAAAGATCGGTCTTTCTTCACTTTACAGGAAAATGGAAGATCTTGGAATTCCTACAAAGTCACCAAAGGATTTCGAGTAGTAAAGAAACGTTTCCAATTTATATAGAAACGGATTTTAATTTCAACAGTACTAATTTTCAATTATCTTGTTCAAAATAATCATTTTTTATTCAACTGGGGAAATTGATTCTTACCCCCAAAAACAATAATTTGTATCGCTGTTAAATTAATTATTATATGATCTAATTAAGGGAAATCATGAAAATACACGAATACCAAGGGAAGGAAATTTTAAGAAAATTTAACGTTCCTGTACCCGAAGGAAAGGTTGCATTTACACCCGATGAAGCGGTAAACGCGGCAAAAGAAATCGGGGGGAATTTGTGGGTGGTAAAAGCTCAAATTCATGCCGGCGGAAGAGGAAAAGGAGGCGGAGTTAAAATCGCTAAAAGTCTGGATGAAGTAAAACAGCTGGCCGGAGAATTGTTAGGCATGACGCTGATTACTCATCAAACAGGTCCTGAAGGAAGATTAGTAAAAAGAATTTTAATTGAACAAGGTGTAAATATAGATAAAGAACTTTACGTTGGAATTACTCTCGACCGCGTTCAATCGAAAAATGTTATTATGGTTTCAACAGAAGGCGGAGTTGAAATTGAAAAAGTTGCCGAAGAAAATCCTGAATTGATTATTAAAGAAGCTGTTGATCCCGCTGTTGGAATTCAAGGTTATCAGGCCAGAAAACTCGCTTTCGGATTAGGACTTGAAGGAACTCAATTTAAAAACGCCGTAAAGTTTTTAACAGGATTATACAAAGTTTATGAAGCCACAGACGCTTCAATTGCCGAAATAAATCCGCTTGTTGTTACTAAAGAAGGAAATGTTATTGCGCTTGACGCAAAAATAAATTTTGACGATAACGCTCTTTACAGACACCCTGATTTGGTTGAATATAGAGATCTTGACGAAGAAGAACCGCTCGAAATTGAAGCTTCGAGATTTAATCTGAATTATATCAAACTCGACGGAAACGTAGGATGCATGGTAAACGGCGCAGGTTTGGCAATGGCTACAATGGATATAATTAAATTAGCCGGCGGTGAACCAGCCAACTTTTTGGATGTGGGCGGCGGAGCTAATAAAGAAACCGTCGCAAACGGTTTCAAAATTATTTTATCCGATCCTAATGTTAAAGCAATTCTTATTAATATTTTCGGCGGAATTGTAAGATGCGACCGTGTTGCTCAAGGTGTTATTGACGCTGTAAATGAAATCAAAGTTACAGTTCCGATTGTTGTAAGACTTGAAGGAACAAATGCAAAAGAAGCCGGTGAACTGCTTGATAAATCAGGTTTAAATTTTGAAGTTGCGGTGTCGTTAGAAGACGCGGCAAAAAAAGTAACTGCGGTTTTAAAAAACTAAAACTTTAATGGGCAGAATGCAGTTTCAATTAATTTGAAATTGCTTCTGCTTTTTTTTTAGGCTACTTCTAAAATTTTTTCCTGTTTTATCGGTATTTTAAATGCGAAAGTTGATCCGTAACCTTTTGAACTTTTAACCCATACACGCCCCTGATGCTCTTCAACAATGCGTTTAACAATCCATAATCCCAATCCCGAACTGCTTTCACCGGCAGTAGGTCGGGTGGATAGTTTCCCCCCTTTTTCAAATGCTTTGCCGAGTTCATCCTGATTTAAACCGTAACCGTTATCCTTTACCTCTACTACAATAAAATTTTCTTCTTTATAGGTTTTTATTTCAATTTCAGTTTTAGGCGGTGAAAATTTAATAGCGTTATTTATAAGATTATCAATTACATGGTCAATTTTGTTTTCATCAATCATGCTTAAAGGCAAATTTGGGGATTTATTAATTTTAAGGGATAAATTTTTAGATTTTATTACACCTGAATATCTTGAACAAACCGTATCAATAATATTATTAAGCTGAAAGTTTGAGAAAACAGTTTCCGAAATTTCTCTTTCGGTTTCCAGTACCTTTGTAACATCTTCAACTAATCTAACAATTCTATTTGAAGTATTAAGAAGTCCTTCCATTATTTCCTGCTGTTCTTTTGTAGTTAAATCATACGACTCCAGCAGTTTAACAAAACCATTAATTGCGAAAGCGGGATTTTTAATATCATGAACAACGGTAGTTATAAAATCGTCTTTTTCTTTTTGCAGGTTTTCAAGTTTTTTCTTGTTCTCAAGCAGATTAAACTTCTGGTTGTTTAATGATTTAACGTTCTCTTCAAGTTCTGCTATCTTTCCATTTAACGATTCGTTTTGATTTTGATAAATCTTTAATTCATTCTTTAAATTTTCTACTAACTTTAAAAGTTCGTCGTAATTATCAGTTTTATTTAATTTATTATGTTTCTTTACTTTTGATCTTTCCGTTGAAAAAACATTCTTTTTCGCTAAAACAATCAGAGTTCCCATAAAAAACAGAAAAGCGATTGATATCAGAATTAATATATAAACATGATTTTCCATAGAATATTATCGGCAGTTTAGCTGAAAATTAAAGTTATTCCGCCTTTTTTTTTGTTTTTATTTATCAAGTATTTAAAAACATGAATTCTTATTCAGAAAAAATAAAATAATTTTAAAATAGATTTGTATTTATCATTACTTTGCCTTATTTTTTCAGCTAAATTTTATATAATTCCTAAATAAATAAGAGAGATCATGCTAGACGACTTAGATATTAAAATACTAAATCTCATGCAGGAGAACGGCAGGGTTAAAAGAAATGCGATTGCAGAGCAAGTGGGGCTCTCGCTCCCATCATTAAGCGAAAGATTAAAAAAACTTGAAGAGCACAAAATTATTGAGGGATATTACACAAAACTAAATAAAAAAGCATTCGGATATGATATTATGGCTTTTTTAACGATTGTAATGGATTCCTCAAAAAATTATGAAAAATTCGCTCATAATGTTTCAAAAACTCCGGAAATTACCGAGTGTTATTCCGTACTGGGAGAGGGTTCGCATATACTAAAAGTACTTACAAAGGATACTGCGTCCCTAGAAGCATTATTAGGAAAAATTCAATCGTGGCCCGGAGTTCATAAAACCATAACAAGTTTTATTTTATCGACATTAAAAGAGACAACTAAATTAGAAATATAAACTATAGGAGAAGTATATGGCTGTATCAAAATCCGCTATTGATAAAGTTTTAAACTTTGTCAAAGCAAATAAAATTCAATTTATTGATTTCAAGTTTATGGACTTCCCCGGTCAGTGGCAGCATTTCACCGTGCCGGTATCTCAATTGGACGCCGATTCATTTGTTGACGGATTTGGATTTGACGGTTCATCAATAAGAGGCTGGAAGGTTATTAATGAAAGCGATATGATAATTATTCCGGACGCCTCAACAATGTTCGTAGATAAATTCATAAAAGCGCCGACAGTAAGTATGATATGTGATGTTCATGAACCAGCGACAAAAGAAAAATACGGACGCTGTCCGAGAAATATAGCACAAAAAGCAGACGCATATTTAAAATCAACCGGAATTGCGGATACTGCATATTTCGGTCCCGAAGCCGAATTCTTTATATTCGACGACGTCCGTTTTGATTCTCAGCCTAATTCAAGTTATTATTTTGTTGACTCAATAGAAGGCCGGTGGAATTCAGGAAGAGATGAAGGTCCGAACCTGGCATATAAACCCAGATATAAAGAAGGCTACTTTCCGGTACCCCCTACCGATTCTTTAAATGATCTAAGAAATGATATGGTATTAAATATGATTGAAGCCGGACTTGATGTTGAATGCCAGCATCATGAAGTTGCAACCGGAGGTCAAAGTGAAATAGATTTACGTTTTGCTCCATTGCTTCAATCTGCCGATCAGCTGTTAATGTTTAAATATATAATAAAAAACACAGCCCGCGCCAATAACAAAACCGTTACATTTATGCCTAAACCAATACAAGGCGATAACGGAAGCGGTATGCATGTGCATTCAAGTTTATGGAAAAAAGGGAAACCGTTATTCGCCGGCAACGGTTATGCGGGATTGAGCGATACAGCCTTGTATTATATTGGAGGAATTCTTAAACACGCTCCTTCGCTGCTAGCGATCACAAACCCCACTACAAATTCTTACAAAAGATTAGTGCCCGGTTTTGAAGCACCGGTTAGACTGGCCTATTCGCAAAGCAACAGAAGCGCGGCTGTGCGTATTCCAATGTTCTCGAGTAATCCTAAAACAAAAAGAGTTGAGTTCAGATGTCCGGACCCTACGGCAAATCCATATCTTGCTTTCTCAGCAATTATGATGGCCGGTCTTGACGGAATTCAAAACAGAATTGATCCGGGCGAAGCTCTTGATAAAGATATTTACGATATGGAACCTGAAGAATTAAAGAACGTACCCGAAACCCCTGGGTCGTTAGATCTTGCCTTAGAAAATTTAGAAAAAGATCACGAATATTTGCTTAAAGGAGATGTGTTTACGGAAGACGTAATTGAAACATGGATTAAATATAAAATCGAAAAAGAAATTAAACCTATGGCGCAAAGACCTCATCCATTCGAATTCGCATTATATTATGATGTTTAGAAGGTTATAAATATTACTGATAATTACAGGAAGGCGGTTTAATAAACCGCCTTTTTTATTTAACTGCTTTTAAAAATCATTTCCGGTTATTAACGGGAAGCAAACATCATAAAATAATCTCACCGGTTCTCATTGCCCTGGGGAACCTGCTTTTCAGTCCGTCTTTAGATGCAACGGCCGTTCCAATAAAATAATTTTTATACTTAATTATTTTTTGTCCGAACGGAACAAATTCCCGTTTTATTGTCCCGCCGTTCATATAAATTTTTAAATCGTTCATTTCTATTAGTTCGATAACATTGCTGGAAACCTTATTCTCAAAAAGGCTGGCCGCGTTTGAATATAGATGAGCGTTGTCCTTATTATCAATATTGCCGAACTTAATACCAACGCGCATAAACGGATTTAAATCTTCTTCATCCCAATCTGCATTTATAAAAAATATATCGTTATTTTTTCTAAGATATTTATACTTATTTAAAATGTTTTCTTCTATTCCGAAATGTTCTTTAATATCATTTAAGTATTTTTTTATTTTAGAACTATTTGAAGATAAAAATACATGCCCTCTGTCTTTAATTTCAGCTCTTTTCATTGCTTCAGTATCGCCTGTTTTGCGAAGTTTAGCGACAAAAAAACCTTCCGAATTTATTTCCCAGGGTATTATTCTTTTTGATTTTCTAATTTCAGGATTTAACTCTTCATCTCCGTATTTAACAAATCCTTCATGAGTCTGTAAAGGAAGTTCGAACTCCATTAATTGCACGGGATATTTTTTTAAAACCTTATTTAGAATTACTTCATTTTCTTCCAGTGTAAGCGTACAAGTTGAATAAACAATTTCGGTGCCGACCTTAGCCATTTTAACCGCGCTTAATAAAAGTCTGAATTGAAGCTCGGCGATTTTTTCTGCCTGTTCCAAATTCCACCAGTTGCTTACTTCCCCCTTTTTCTGAATTATGCCTAAAGCGCTGCATGGTGCGTCGACTAAAATTTTATCAAAATAATTTTCATAAAATTTACTTAGCAGTTCACCTTTATCTTTAATTACAGCCAGGTTTACAAAACTAAGTCTGTCTAAATTATAAATTAACGCTTTAACTCTTTGAAGATTTGGTTCATTTGCAATTAAGGTGCCGGTATTATTCATTAAGGAAGCGAGCTGGGTTGTTTTTGAACCGGGCGCAGCGCAAAGATCAAGTACTTTTTCACCCGGCAATGGGTTTAAAACATAGGCCGGAATCATTGAAGATAAACTTTGTATATAATATTTTCCGAGGGCGTGTTCTAATGTTTTGCCAATTGTCTGCTGCCCTTCTATAATTTTATAAGCAAAACTTAGTCCGGGAATTTGTTCAAGTTTAATTCCGTAGTTTTTTAGATTATTAATAAGAAAATCTTTTTCTGATTGTTCACCTGTTATACGCACATAACTGCTGTAACCCGAATTGATATATTCTTTAAACTTGTTTAGATATTCTTCACCTAAAACTGATTTTATATATTCACTTATATTATCGCTTATCGGGATCAAAATTTAGTATCGCTGTATGTTAAGGTTATAAAATATTGTATTAGAAATTTCTTTGAAGTTTTTTGCGGAAGGGAAATTACTTTTATAATCCTTTTCAATTCCAATTAAAAATGAATCGATATGATTTTCATAATTTTTTACGGCTGATTTAATTGTTTCTTCGGATATAGGTAAATAAATCTGATTCGGTTTAGTTCTATTCGCGTAAAGAATAAATTTTAATTTAGAATAATCCTGGACATGCAGAAACGGATTCCCTTCTACGTCAAGAATTTCATGTGACCCGAATAATTCGGAGCCGGGGACTAAAGTTTTTCCGGGCATTTTCACAATTTCGCAGTAGTTTATATCAATAAAATCATCCGGAAAATTTTTTAACAATTCACCAATTTCACCAACCCATTTTTTTATAAAGTCTTTTTCTGTCATATTTATTTAAAATTAATATCTTCTTCAGCAGGATTTTCAATCCAATCGGCTACAAATATATTTGTATCTCTTGTTGGTTTTCGGTCCGCTCTTCTATTTGATGCAAAAGCAATTTTCTTTCCGTCAAAAGAAAACATCGGGAAAGCGTCAAACGTTCCTGAATTAGTAATTTGTTTCAATCCGGTGCCGTCTATGTTTATCATAAAGATATCAAATAATCTTCCGCCTTGTTTCTGAGAATGATGGTTTGAAGCAAAAACCAGTTTATTACCGTCTGGATGAAAAAACGGGGCCCAATTTGCGCCTGGTAAATTAGTAACCTGCTTTTTATTAGAGCCGTCAATATCCGCGACAAAAATATTAAGTTCTTTCGGTTCAACCAATCCTTGCGATAAAAGCATAATATAATCATTTGCTTGCCTACCTTCGGGTCTGCTTGCACGCCATACAATTTTTTTAGAATCATAAGAGAAGAATGCGCCGCCGTCATAACCAAGTTCATTCGTAAGCTGCATTATTTCTTTTGTAGCTACTTCATACCGCCATAGTTCAAGGTCGCCGCTTCTTGTAGAAGTATAAATAATATACTTTCCGTCAGGTGAAACTGTTGCTTCGGCATCATATCCTTCTCCGCCTATCAAAAGTTCATTATTTGACCCGTCGGCATCGCATATATAAATATCGAAAGTTTTATAGATTGCCCAAACATATTTTCCATTTACAAACATTGGGGTTTCCGGACAATCTGGATCAGCCGCATGAGTCGAAGCGTAAATTATTCTTCCGTCTTTCATAAAATAGCTGCATGTTGTTCTCCCTTTGCCCGTAGAAACAAGCTTATAATTAGAACCGTTCTCTAATTTGGAACCGTCTGCATTCATTGTAAAAATCTGATCGCAGCCCTGCTCATTTATTTGCTGCCAGTCGCTTTGAAAAACCAATTGTTTGTTGTCGAAGCTCCAATAAGCCTCGGCGTTATTTCCGCCGAAAGTTAATTGTTTGATATTCCTGATATGAGATTCGCCTTCAAATCGTAGACTGTCTGACGATGCGTCGTAAACAGTCTGATTAATTTCTTTATCGGCGCATGATATAAAAAACGAAAGTAAAATTACTCCCGTTATTCCGTTACCCAATAATTTTAAGTAATTCAATTTAATATCCTTCAAACTAATTAAAAATTATTTATTGTTTTTTGATACGGGCTGAACTTTATTTGCTTTGATAATAAGCACGATACCGCCTATTATTAAAGGAATACTTAACAATTGACCCATGTTAAGAGGCATGTTGTTTTCAAAAGGAGTTTGATTTTCTTTTACGAATTCCACAAAAAATCTGAAAGTAAAAACTGAAATAAGGAATAAACCAAAAATAAAACCGTCACGGGTTTTACCGTTTTTGATTCTGTAATAATTAAAAAGAACTACAAAAATAGAAAGATAAGCAATCGCTTCGTAAAGCTGGGCAGGATGTCTCGGATAACCGTCAATTGATGCAAAAATAAAGGACCAAGGCAAATCGGTTGGAATTCCTATAATTTCTGAGTTAAACAGATTTCCCATTCTTATAAAAAATCCGGCTAAAGCGACAGTAATTACAACCCTGTCAAATATCCACAAATATGCCTGATCTTTATGTTTTTTAGAATAATAGTAAAGAGAAATTATAATTCCGATTGCGGCGCCGTGACTTGCTAAACCGCCGTGCCAAATAAGTAATATTTCAAGGGGATTGCTCAAGTAATAACCGGGGTTGTAAAAAAGACAATGACCTAGTCGGGCGCCGGCAACAGTACCGATAATCATATACATAACGAGATCATTTAAATCGTTTTCTGATTTTTTCTCTTTTACGAATATCCATTTCATAATCTGGAATCCGGCAATAAAAGAAAGAGCAAAAAGAAGACCATACCACCTGATAGAGAAAGGTCCGAGCGAAAATAGTTCGGGGCTTATATCCCAATAGATCAAATTTAGATTCCGTGATTTTATTAAAAAAATAGGCTTTTGGAATATTTTAACGGATAAATTTACATAATAATGGAGTAATTAGCTAATTTAAAGAATTCGCCGTTTTAAATTTTCAATAAAGTTTCTTCAATAAATTATTGATAAAAAATCCGTAGGTATTAATACCTATAGTGGTTTAAAATACCTTAATTTTCACCTATAAATACAATTTTTTGCGTTAATTTTATATTCCGAATTTAAGGTTTCTCAAAATTAATAAGCAGAAATACGGTAATTGTACTGATGACTTTTAGAATTAATCCTATTAAGTTTAATTTGTTAGCAAGGATTGTAATATGGTTATATCAAAAGCGGAAAAAAAGCTGAAAAGAGTTTTATTAAGTGATTATTTATTTAAATCTAATAATGATGATAATTACATTTTAACCCGTCAAATCGCCAAGGTATTCCCTGAAATTCCATCAAGATTAATAATAAAAACGATTAATAGATGTTTTAGTTTGATTGATACCCGAATAAGTAAAAATGATTTTGTTCGAATTTTTCTTGATCAGCTGTTTTTGACTTTAGAAAAAGATTTAGAGGTTTAACTGACAGTTTATAAGAAAAATAACCAAATAAACAATTATCAAATGTTATCAGAATTTATTTATCTTATATCTCTAAATAAAACTATAAGATTAAATATATTTTCTGAGGACCCGTTTGATTGACAATATAAATAATAATAAAGAAAAAATGATTCGTATAATAGTTGCCGATGATCATAAACTTTTCCGAAGCGGTTTAATAAGTCTGCTTGAAGATGAAAAAGATTTTTTTATTGTAGGCGAAGCTGATAACGGCGAAGAACTGCTTCAGCTTTATTTTGATTTGAAACCGGATGTAATAGTTGTTGATATATCAATGCCCTTCTTAAACGGCGTTGAGGCTTTAGCAGAATTAAAGAAAAAGGATAAAAATGTTAAAGCTTTATTCGTATCAATGCATGATACGGAAGAATACATTTATTATGCTATGAAAAACGGCGCGTACGGATTAATAAGTAAAAATATAATGAAAGGCGAACTTACGTACGCAATCCGAGCGGCTAATGACGGCAAACAATATTTCGGACAGAACTGGCCTGAAGAAAAACTTAAGGAATTATACAACAGATTTGAGTTTCTATCCGGTAAGAAAAACGACAATAAACCTAATTTATCGCCGCGCGAAAGAGAAATCTTAAAAAATATCGGCGAGGGATTAACTAGTTCTGAAATTGCCACAAGGGTTCATTTAAGTAAAAGGACAGTCGACGCTCACAGAGCCCATATAATGAGAAAGCTCGAGGTAACAACGCTCCCCGAGCTTATGAAATATGCAATCAAATATCTTCAAATGGGAAAGAACAACAGCCAAGAATAATTTTTTTATTATCTATTAATTTTAATGTCCAGCCATTTTTCCAAAGTTGAATAAATCAATTCTTTCTCTTCATTATTAAAATGTTTTATTCTTGTTGCGTGCGAACCTGCTTTTTTTACCATTTTAATTGAATTTGTCGTACCGTTTAATTGAACCGACGATGCGTTCCACGGATCATATTCTCCGTAAATAAATATAAAGTTCTGTCCTTCATTCATTATCCATTCATATACTTTCTGCATAGATTCGTAATTATATTTTAAATTAACTTCTTTGGGAGCAAAAATTTCATTTGTCGGATTTTTAACTTCCGTAATCAAATCATTAAAATCTGTTATGTCATATCCGTAATATCCAATTTCAGTATAAGCCTGATAAAAAAATGACTCTATTCTCTTTAATTCTTTTACATCGTATAAATCAAAGAATTTTAAGCCCCATAAATAATCAGCAATTTTTTCGCATGAAACATAAGTACCGGGAACTCCCGCGCAATTATCATCCCATTGCCAAAAATAGAATGGATATTCTAATATCGCGTATTCAAATGCCATCATTGGATCAATAACAAATTCTATTCCGTCTGCTTCGGCCTTTTTTAAAATTATGGGAAGAATTTCAGTTTTTTTTGCAAGAGCGTTTCTTTGAAATTCTTTTATAATATGTCTGCAGCTTTCATCGCCTACATTATTTAAGAATGTAAAAATTCGCGGATCTTCTTTTGCCAGATTAATTGGGGCAACGTATGGAACGGAAGCGTCAACATCGTCATTATAAAAATATCTATGATAAATTGTAGTTTGCCCTCCCTTACTTATTCCGGTACTTACCCATTTATTCTTATAATATTCTTTGAATAACTGAATAATTCTATGTGCATCCCCGGCGGCTTGCTCAATATTCAGATACTGCCAGTTTTTATTTTCGGGCGTTGATTCGGCAAAATATCGATGCTCGACAAGTATATAATTTGATTTTAATAATTGGCTAAGCTCATTTTTTCTTTTACCGTCAACATCGTAACCATCAAGTTCAATAACAACAGGGCTGTTTTCATTTACGTTAAATAGAAATATCTGCTGACGGAATTTATCACCGTCGGGATTCTTGTGGTCAACAGGCTGTTCAATCATAATTTCGTAAGCTTCATTATAGTTATCGGAATAAGTAATTTCTTTAATATCAATTTCAGATTTTGATTTCAGCCATTCAAATAATTTTGTTTTAGTTTCCTGCGCAAATGTAATTTTACTAAATAAAAATAAAGTACAGGCAATTGTTAAAAGAATTTTTCCTTTCATTTTTTTTCGCCATAATTTAGTCAGTAATTGGATGAATTATTATATCTTTAAAATTAATTATACAGTTAATATATCAGCAGATGCTAAAATATTTTTTAAATCTTGCGTTTCAATTTCATTTAAAATCGGCAAAGGTTTTCTCGGATTCCCGCCAAAATATCCCAACAAATCCATTGCTTTTTTAAGTCCCGGCACTCCGTATTTTGCTGTAACAGCTTTATTTAGAGCAAGCATTTTAAATTGCAGTGATAAGCTTTCATCAATTTTACCGCTGTTAAACAAATCAAATATTTTAAGACATTCATAAGGAGCAATATTTGCTAGTGCGGCAATTGCTCCTTTAGCGCCAATTGACATGCCCGAAAAAATTACTGAAGCTGTTCCCACAAGCGTTATAAAATCATCCGGAGTAGAATAAATTATTTCGGCAAGCTGAGCGATATTTTCTGAACTGTTTTTAATGCCTATAATATTTTTGTGATCAGCAAGTTTGGCAACTGTTCCGGTTTCAATATCAACTCCAGTAAATTTTGGAACATTATAAATTAATACGGGAATTTTTACTTCATCGGCTACATTATAAAAATATTCAACAAATGCATTATGCGTCATTTTAGACTTATAATACGATGGAGTTAAAATTAATGAACAGTCCGCTCCTGCATCAGCGGCTTCATTTGTTAATTTAATTGTGTCTTTTATAGATTCGAGTCCCGTACCCGCAATAATTTTCTTATTACCAGAAGCATATTCTTTTACTTTTGAAACGAGTTCAATTTTTTCCTTCATTGATAAATAAACGCTTTCGCCATTGGAGCCCATAACAACATAACCGGAAAGGTTCGTATTGTTTAATTTATCAATATTCATTTTAAGTTTGTCAACCGCAATTTCATCATCAATAAACGGTGTAGGTAATGGCGGGAAAATACCTGCTAAATCCATAATAATCCTTTTGTAATTTTTTATTATTCTCTAATTAGTATTATTTCTTTCTGAGGCTTGGATAACCATTCGGCGCCTTCTTTTGTAATTACAATCATTTCTTCAATTGTTGCTATTCCTTTTCCTTTTACTTCAAGTCTCGGTTCAATTGTAAATACCATACCTTCTTCCAATGGCTGAAATGGTTTTTCGGCGTATTTTTCCCATGCAGGTCCCAGTAATGCCGTACCGTCATGCGAATACATTCCAACCTGATGTCCGAGTCCGTGAGGAAATTCCTCATAACCGTTATTAACAATAACATCGCGCGCAACTTTATCAATTTCATGTCCGAACCTGCCGGGTTTAATTGCCTGTTTAGCATCTTCAACCGACTTAACAATTGTATTAAACCCAATCATCACGTCTTGCGGGGCTTCAATTTCACCGTCTTTAAGAATATAAAAAGTTCTTTGAAGGTCTGAGCAGTAGCCATTATATTTTACTCCGAAATCCATATTTAATATATGGCCTTTCTCGATCAATCTTTCGGAAGGAGCGTAATGAGCCGCGGCAGTATCCGGACCGCTGAAAACGGCGGGGCAAACTTTTTCTTCCCAAGCGAAACCGAGTTTTCTATTTTCAACTTCTGCTTTCATAAAAGCTGCTACTTCTTTTTCTTTCATTCCGGGTTTTATATACCCGGCAACAGCTTCAAATATTTCCAATGTATGATTAATAGCGGTTTGCATATAATTAATTTCAGTCTGAGATTTTCTTTGGCGAAGAGCAGATATTATTTTTTCCGCTGATATTAATCTATTTTCAAATCCGATTTCTTTTAAATAGTCATAAAGTGTTAAATACATTCCGTATGTAAGTCCGTCGCATATTTCGCTGCCGACCGAATAATTAATTGCGATCTGTTCCGGGTTTAATTCCTTTATGTAATTTTGGATTTCTTCTTTGGCACCTTTTACGAATCCGATAACTTTATCATAAACGCCCAGGTCTTTAGTGTTTGCCTCATCATATCTGCCCACAATTGCGCAGGTTTTTCCGTCTTTTGAAAAAATAAATGCCGAATGCCATGTTAAATCGGCATCAGTTAAAAACGGAAGAATCGGATCACCGTTAATTTGAGACTCGCGTACAAATGTTATCCAGCAATCAATATTAAACTCTTTTAATAATTCTTTTGCTTGACTTACTTTTTCTTTAATTATCATAAATTTAGTACCTCAAATTATTACGAGAATTTTTTTAATTTTTTCATAAAAATTAATACTAAGGAAGCCGAAAAAAGAAGCAGTCCTGTAAGTATTAAAAAATATTCGTGATGCGCAAAATCGCTGTAGTATTTTCCTAATAAGCCGGAACCGTAGCTTCCGCATGCCGTTGCGGCAAACCATCCTCCCATCATTAATCCTTGAATTTTAGGAGGCGCTACTTTTGATACATATGACTGTCCCATCGGAGATATCATAATTTCCGCAAGAGTAACTATAAAATATGTTCCAATTAACCATGCGGGCATCATATTATTGGCGTCGTCGTTTCCGCCCTGAAGCGAAGCGGCAACCATAATAATCATAGAAAATGCCATAATCATCATACCAATAAATATTTTCATTGGGGTAGCCGGCTCTTTGCCGGACTTATTAAGTTTATAAAAATATCCCAATAATAGTGGGGTTAATACTAAAATGAAAAACGGATTAAAAAATTGATAGGTCTCGGGACGCAGCCAGTCAATTTTAAGAGTTGACCTTTCGGCAAACAACGTTAAAGCAAAACCGTTCTGGTAAAATGCCATCCAGAAAAATATTACGATAACAAATAAAATAATTAATGAAATAATCCTTTGTGTAAATTCTGCGGCCGGAATATTTGATACGGTAAAATCATTGCCGTTAGCTTTAGCGGAACGGGTATCGGTTGCGGACAATTTTTTAACTCCGAATTGAAGATTAATAATTCCCAGTGTCATTCCCGCGGCGGCGGCAAAAAATGATATATTATAACTTCCCCAAACGGCGCTGATAATTGTCGCGGCTAGCGGCGCAATTGTTGCCCCGACATTAACACCCATATAAAATATATTAAAACCTGCGTCCTTTAATGCGGGTTTTTCTTTATAAAGATTTCCGACAAGTACCGCTATGTTTACTTTAAATATCCCTGTCCCGAAAGCAACAAGGAATAATCCCAAATAAAAAAACATTATATTTTCTGCGGATGAAAATCCTAAAAATATATACCCGGCAATCATAAGAACTGCTCCGGCCCTGACAGTGTTTATTTGTCCGAAAATTTTATCGCCTATGTAGCCGCCCAGCAGCGGGATAAAATAGACAAGTCCTAAGAATAATCCGTATGCGTCCCCCTTTTGTGAATCATCCCAGCCGAATTCACTTCCCATGTATAAAACCAGTATTGCCATTAAAGTATAGAATCCGAATCTTTCCCACATTTCCGTAAAAAATAAAATCATTATACCGCTAGGATGTTTTTTCAGCATTAGAGCTCCTTATTAATTTATCTTAAAATAAAACCGTTTTTTAATGGATCAGCCGGATCAATCCAGAATTCATTTTTCCCTGTTATAAACGCTTCTCCCGATACTTCGGGAATTACCGCATTATAAGGCCCGAATTTTGTTTCTTTAATTGGAGAAGCTTTAAAACGGGTCCCGAGTATACTTTCAATTATCATGGATTCATTTAATTTTATTTCACCTTTCGCGTAATGCAGAGCCATACGCGCGCTTACGCCTGTACCTGTAGGACTTCTATCAACTTCTCCCTCAGCGAATATACATACATTTCTGCTGTCGGCATTTCCGTTTAATGCTTTACCGGTAAATATTGTACCATAAAGAAAGTTTAGGTCTTCATCAAACGGATGCTCTAATTTATAATTTTTCATTACCGCTCTTTTTATTTCCATGCCTTTTTCTATAAGCTGACTGTAGTTATCAGGCGCCATGGAAATACCTAATAAATCGGCGTTCACAAAAGCATAAAAAGCGCCGCCGTAAGCAATGTCAAATTTTACCTTTCCAAGTCCTTTCACTTCAATTTCATTATTTAAAATTTGTACAAACGAAGGGACATTATGAAAATATACATTTTCAACTTTTCCATCCCGGATTATTGCGTATGAAGTTATTAATCCCGCGGGCGAATCAATTATAATTTCCGTAACTGGATTTACTGTTTTTACGAAACCTGTTTCAACGGCAACTTTTGTAATAGCAATAATTGCGTGACCGCACATTGTACTGTAGCCTTCATTATGTAAAAATAAAATTCCGAAATCAGCCTCTTGCGTAACGGCTTCGGTTAAAATGCATCCATACATATCTGCGTGACCTCGCGGTTCAAACATAATTGCAGTACGTAAATGGTCATAATTATCTTTAGCAAATTTTCTTTTTTCGAGTATTGTTTTTCCTTTTAATTCAGGATAACCTGTTAAAATTATTCTTAAAGGTTCTCCCCCGGTATGAGCATCAATAGTCGATATTTTCAGCCATGAATCGGGGGGAGAATAATTTTTTAGATTTGTAAAATTAACTGCAGAAATTTTGGGCATTAATTCTCCGGATTTGTTTTGTATTTTAATACAAGAGAAGACTGCAAAAATTATGTCAGTCTTAACTTATTAGCAAGTTTATTCTAAAATAAAATCATAATCAGCAAATAACAATTAATCTTTAAGCATTCATTCATTGTTATGGAATAACACTATTCTTATATTTCAGACAGCGATTTTTCAATAATTGTAATTGACGAATAATTAAAAATGATATAAGGAATTTAATAATGCAGTTTCCATATTCCAGACCCAGAAGATTACGAAGAACAGAAGCAATCCGTTCAATGACAACGGAAACCTTTTTAACAACAAATGACTTAATGGCTCCTCTTTTTGTAATAGAAGGAAAGAATAAAAAAGAAGAGATTTCTTCAATGCCGGGTTATTACAGATATTCACTTGATTTACTTTTAGGTGAAGTTCAAGAGCTTTATCAGCTTGGTGTTAAATGTGTTTTGATATTCGTAAAAGTCCCAGATGAATTAAAAGATAATGCCGGTACCGAAGCACTTAATCACGAAGGGTTAATGCAGCGCACAGTTAGAGCCATTAAAGAAACTGTGCCCGATATCTGCGTTATGACGGATGTCGCTTTAGATCCATTTTCAAGTTACGGACATGACGGAATTGTACGCGACGGCGAAATTATAAATGACGAAACAGTTGAAGTGCTTGCTAAAATGTCTATTACTCACGCCGAAGCGGGAGCCGATTTTGTTGCGCCTTCGGATATGATGGACGGAAGAATTATTACAATCCGCGAAGCTCTTGAAGATACAGGTTATATAAATACAGGCATTATGGCTTACAGCGCTAAATATGCTTCTTGTTTCTACGGACCCTTTAGAGACGCGCTTGATTCCGCCCCTGGATTCGGTGATAAAAAAACCTACCAGATGAACCCCGCTAATGTTGATGAGGCGTTAAAAGAATTAATGACCGATGAAGACGAAGGTGCCGATATTGTTATGGTTAAACCAGCCTTGGCTTATTTGGATATTATCCGTTTAGCTAAAGAAAATGTTTTAATACCAGTATCCGCATATCATGTTTCAGGTGAATATTCAATGATAAAAGCCGCAGCCGCTAAAGGATGGTTAAATGAAACCGACGCAATGATGGAAGTACTTACAAGCATAAAACGCGCAGGTGCTGATTTAATAGCGACTTATTTCGCAAAGGATGCGGCAAAATATATAAGAAATAAATAATTTTTTTTCTTTATCATGATCTTGGTCTCGAACTTCTTTTTTCGATAAAGATAACGACAAAGATCGAGATCAAGATATTTCAAATAACTAAAATTGGTTTTACATGAATTTAATTGAAAAATATCCGGTTGAATTATATAACACTCTCTCTCGAAAAAAAGAATTGTTTAAACCCATTACCGAAGGGCATATAGGTATTTATTTGTGCGGACCAACTGTTTACAGCGACCCTCACCTTGGACATGCCAGAGGTAATATTGGGTTTGACGTAATGAACAGATATTTCCAATATCTTGGATATAAAGTAAGGTTTGTTAGAAACGTAACTGACGTTGGCCACCTCGAAGATGAAGTTCAGGGCGCGGGAGAAGATAGAATTTCGAAAAAAGCCAGACTTGAAAAACTTGAACCAATGGAAATAGTACAGAAATATATTAATAGCTACAGAAAATATATGGACATGCTTAAAATTCTTCAGCCGAGTATTGAACCGACGGCAAGCGGACATATAATTGAACAAATTAATATTGTAAAAAATATACTTGAACATGGATTCGCATATGAAGTAAACGGCTCTATTTATTTTGATGTAATGAAATATATGGAATCGGGAAAACGTTACGGTGAGCTTTCGGGGAAAATAGTTGAGGACTTAATGTCCGGAAGCAGAAATTTAGAAGGAACCGAAGAGAAAAAGAATCCGGTCGATTTTGCGATTTGGAAAAAAGCAAAACCTGAACATATTATGAAATGGGATTCCCCCTGGGGCGAAGGATTTCCAGGCTGGCACGTTGAATGTACTGCAATGAGCGCTAAATATCTTGGAGTCCCTTTTGATATTCACTGCGGTGGAATGGATCTGCAGTTCCCTCATCATGAATCTGAAATTGCTCAGTGCAACGGCGCATTCGGCAAATCGCCTGTTAATTATTGGATGCATAATAATATGCTCACAATAGATGGTCAGAAAATGGCACGCTCGCTCGGAAATTTTATTACACTTGAAGAACTATTCAACGGCAGTCACGAAAAACTTGAGCAGGCTTATACTCCAATGACTGTAAGATTTTTTACTTTGCAGACTCATTACAGAACGCCGATTGATTTTTCGAACGAAGCATTGCAGGCCGCCGAGAAAGGTTTAAACAGATTAATGAATTCTTTAGATGTTTTAAACAGTTTAACTTATACAAAAGAAAATGAATTGAACCAAAATTTGGAAAAGGAAATTAATGAATTAATTGAATCATGTTTCTTAAGTTTAAGCGATGACATTAATACTCCGCAAACCTTAGCATCATTGTTTGATTTATCCAAACACATTAATTCATTTAAGGACGGCAAAACTGATTTGGGTTCAATTTCTAAAGAAACATTCAATAACCTAAAAAAATATTTTAATGATTTTGTTACTGTAATATTAGGATTAGAAAAAGAGAACAGCGGAAATAATGATAAACTTGACGGTGTAATGAAGCTGGTTTTAGATATTAGAAAGCAGGCACGAGAAAATAAAGACTGGCCTCTTTCGGATAAAATAAGGGATGAGCTGGCAAAAGCAGGAATTCAAGTCAAGGACGGCAAGGAAGGAACATCTTATTCAATTAATTGATTTTTAAAGAGCAGATAAATAACCTGCTTTATAGGTAGTTATATCTGCGTTCTTACTTTATGAAAATACTTTTAAACATATTAACTTTTCCGTTTATACTGCTGGTAAGATTTTACCAGTTATTAATTTCACCTGTTTTACCTTCATCTTGCAGGTATCAGCCTACATGTTCACAATATACTTTGGAAGCGTTAAAGCGGCACGGATTGTTTATCGGGGGCTGGCTTGGTATAAAGAGAATATTAAGCTGCCACCCGTGGGGAGGAAGCGGATTTGATCCTGTTCCGTCCAAGGAAGAGTTAAAATTTAAAAATAAAAAACCGGTTTCTTAGCGTAAATTAAGTATTAAGAAACCGGTTATAAAAACTACTCTTTCTTTTTACTTCTTCTTCCAAATGCTTTTTTTTCAGGTGCTTCAGCAGCCATCTTAACACATTCTTCAAAAGTAAGTTTGTCGGGATCCATATCTTTAGGAATTCTTACATTTTTCTTTCCCGCTTTTATGTATGGTCCCCATCTTCCTTTTAGAATTTGAACTTCAGGATCTTCTTCAAAAATTTTAATCGTTTTTTCAGCGTCAGCTTTTCTTTTAGCTTCTATTACTTCAATTGCATCATCAAGTTCAATTGTATACGGATCATAATCCTTACTTAATGAAGTGAATTTTCCGTCATGCCTTAAATAGGGTCCGAATCTTCCTATAGCCGCAACAACTTCTTTCTCTTCATATTCACCAAGACTGCGGGGCAGTTTGAATAAATCAATAGCTTCTTCTATTGTAATAGTTTCAAGTTTTTGTTCTCTTCTTAAACCGGCGTAAACTGGCTTATCTTCTTCATCATTAAGATTTGTTAATTGAGCAACCGCGCCAAATTTTGCCATTCTTACAGATATTTGTTTGCCGGTTTTAGGATCGGTTCCCAATACTCTTTCACCGTAAACTCTTTCACTGTTTTCAGTTGTATGTTCAACTTTTTCGTGAAACGGGTGATAAAATTTTCCGAGCATTTTATGCCAGTCAATTTGTCCGGCTGCTACATCATCAAGTTCTTTTTCAACACTAGCAGTAAACTGGTAATCCAATATTTGCGGAAAATTTTCATGCAAAAAATCGTTTACAAGCATCGCAATATCGGCCGGATATAATTTGCCTTTATCAGCTCCGGTAATTTCAGTTTTTATTTCATCAACAATTTCTTTTCTATCTTTTAATGTAATTACGTTATATTTTCTTTCAGTACCCATTCTTTCTTCTTTTAAAACATATCCGCGTTTTTGAATTGTGCTGATTGTAGGTGCATAAGTAGAAGGGCGGCCGATGCCAAGTTCTTCAAGTTTTTTAACAAGACTGGCTTCGGTATATCTGGCCGAAGCGCGGCTGTATCTTTCTGTAGCGATTAAATCTTTTAATTCAACAATTTCCCCTTTTTTAAGAGGTGGGATAATTCCGCTTTCATCTTTATCGCCGTTGCCGTTATCTTCATCGGTTGATTCCATATAAACTTTTAAAAACCCGTCGAAAATAATTACTTCGCCTTTAGCTACAAATATTTCATCGGTATTTGAAAGTTTTATTTTAACGGTTGTGCGTTCAAGATCAGCATCGCTCATTTGCGAAGCAATTGCGCGTTTCCAAATTAATTCATACAGCGCTTTTTCGTCGGCTGATCCGGAAACAGTTTCATTTTCAAAATATGAAGGGCGAATTGCTTCGTGAGCTTCCTGAGCGTTTGAAGATTTTGTTTTATACTGGCGAGTTTTTGAATATTCTTTTCCGTACTCACTTACAATTTGGTTCTTCGCCGCGTCCAGAGCGGTTTCAGATAAATTAACCGAATCAGTACGCATGTATGTAATCTTACCTTCTTCATATAAACGCTGAGCCATCAGCATAGTTTTAGAAACCGAAAATCTTAACTTACGGCTTGCCTCCTGCTGTAATGTTGAAGTTGTAAAAGGAGCTGCCGGAGATTTTTTAGCCGGTTTCTTTTCGAGGCTTTCAACCGAGAATTCGGCTTTCTTGCATTTCTCAAGAAAAACTAATGCTTCTTCCTTTGTTTTAAACTTATTCGAAAGTTCCGCTTTTATAATTGCGCTGCCGTTATCTGCAGAAATAAAATTCGCAACAACCCGGTATTGGGATTCTGGAACAAAGGCGTCAATTTCTCTTTCACGCTCAACTACAAGACGCACGGCAACAGATTGAACTCTTCCGGCCGAAAGAGAAGGTTTAATTTTTTTCCATAAAAGCGGCGACAGTTCAAACCCGACCAAACGGTCAAGCACTCTTCTGGCCTGCTGGGCGTCTACTAAATTATCGTCAATACTTCTCGGATTTTTAATAGCGGCTTCAATAGCGGGTTTTGTAATTTCATGAAAAACAATTCTTTTAATTTTATCTTTCGGTAATTCCAGTACCTCTTTCAAATGCCAGGCAATAGCCTCTCCTTCGCGGTCCTCGTCAGAGGCCAGCCAAACTTGCTCGGAATCTTTAACCAGTTTTTTTAATTCCTTTACAACATTTTTTTTGTCATCAGAAATTTTATAAAGCGGTTTAAAATTATTTTCTATTTCAACGCCCGAGTTTTTCTTTTCCAAATCCCTTATATGTCCGTAGCTCGATGTTACCGTAAAATCTTCACCAAGAAATTTTTCAATGGTTTTTGCTTTTGCCGGCGATTCAACAATTACTAAATTCTTAATAGCAACCTCTTTCATTAAATTTTACAACAAATATTATTTTCTAAAAATGCGAACCACAAAATAAATAAAATTATGACGGAAAATAAAGATATAATATTTTTTTGCTTAACGCTTAATCTATTTATTGCTTTTATAACTTGCAATTATTGCCGTTAATTGATGTTTATTACAAAAAAAATATCAACTTTCATTCAATTATTTTTCTGCTAAACATTATTTTCTTATAATAGTACTATTAATTAATAAAATATTTATAAAAGTAAACCAGGTCCTTTTACTATGACAAAAGACGAATTAGGGAAAAAAATTTACTCAACCTCACACATTACGGGGGAATTTCTTTTAAGATCAGGACAAATTTCAAACGAATATTTTGATAAATACAAATTTGAAAGCGATCCTAAATTATTAGATGAAATTGCAAACCATATGAAACCGTTTATTCCTGCCGAGTCGCAAATACTTGCCGGACTTGAAATGGGAGGAATACCTTTATCAACTGCGCTTTCATTCAAAACCGGAATTCCGGCAATTTTTGTGAGGAAAAAAGCAAAAGAATATGGAACGCGAAAATTAGCAGAAGGAACAGATTTTGCCGGGAAGAAAGTTTGTGTAATTGAAGATGTTGTAACCACAGGCGGTCAAATAATTACAAGCGTAAACGAACTGCGAGCACTCGGAGCTGAAATTAATTTTGTTATGGGAGTTATTGTACGCGACCCGAAAGCTTTTGACAATTTAGAAAAAGCGGGCTTAAAATTACTTCCATTATTTACAATGGAAGAATTAAAGTTTTTAGCCGAATAATTTTTCGTTAGTTAAGACAGCACTGAATTTAGTCTTTAAAAATAAATTCAGTGTTGTATTTTTAATATTTATGATGCAACTAATTCGGAATTTTCAGTTTCTACATTATCCGTTTCAATATGTGAAATAACTCTATCCATAACCCATTCACGGTCAATATTATTTAGATCCGCTGTTTTCATAAGCCATTTTAATTCAAATACATGCAGATTTTTGTCCGAAAACGCGAGTTTTATTCCTTCTATTATAAAAATCTCGGCTAATTCACGGTTAGAAAATACTGGAGGCAGATCAACAATATACTCGTTATATGGTAGTTCTTGAAGAGCTTTTTCACAGAAATCTTTGGCAAATCCAAGATCTTTACCAATTTGAAGAAGCATTTTTTTTTCGGGTTCTGATATATTTTTATCTTTTGCGGTTAACAGCAAAAGTCCTTTGAAATAATTGCTGCGGTCAAGAAGATTCATTTCCATATTAAACCTCATTTTTATCAATACAATATTTTTCGTTTACTCACATTGAAATTAAATATAGTAGAATCTATTATATGCGGCTCCTTTTTAGAATTTTATTTTGTAATTACTTTTAACATATAAAAGGATATATGTTCCTTTGAAAATAATTTTTTAATTACTAATCCTTATGACGGTTCAAATTCTTTTTTATTGCATTATTTTAGATTTTAGATATGGATTTTTTTTATGTTAGATTACTTTTTCAAAAAAATAAAGTATTACAAATGAAAATTCCTTTATTAGTAAATTTTGCCCTTCTTTTGTGTTTTTCATCATCTAATGTTTTTTCAAACAATAGTAAGAATGATCTTTTTATTTATGTGGGAACATATACAAGTGAAGAGAGCAAAGGTATTTACCTATTAAAAATGAACAAAGAAACCGGCAAAATTGAAATACAATCTACTACCGGGAATGTAATAAACCCCTCCTTTCTTGCAATCAATAAAACCAAAGACTTTTTATATTCGGTAAATGAAGTCTCAGATTATGAAAATTCAAACAGCGGAAGCATAAGCTCATTTAAAATTGATAAGCTTACAAAAGAATTAGTATTTATAAATAAAAAATCCTCCTTGGGAGCTGATCCATGTTATATTGCTATTGATGATATAAATAATTTTGTGCTTACCGCAAATTATTCGGGCGGGAATATTTCAATTCACCCTATTGATGAAACCGGCGCTTTATTGGATGCCGCCGATGTCGCTCAACACGTAGGTTCAAGCATAAACCTAAAACGTCAAACCAAACCGCACGCGCACTCAATTTATTTGGATAGTAAAAATAAATTCGCTTACGCGGTTGATTTGGGAATCGATAAAATTTTAGTCTATTCAATTAATAGTGAAACAGGAAAGTTAATTTTACGAAGTGCTGCGGATATTGAACCCGGATCGGGACCAAGGCATTTTGTTATTCACCAAAACGGTAAGTTTGCTTATGTTATTAATGAATTAAATAATAAAATAATTTCTTTTAATGTGGATAAGAATAACGGCTCATTAGATTTGATTGATACTTACTCAACCTTACCTGCGGATTTTAATGAAACAAGTTATTGCGCTGATATTCATATACATCCTAACGGTAAATTTCTATACGGCTCCAACCGTGGTCATAATTCAATAGCTGTTTTTGAAATTAATGAAGAAACAGGAAAACTGACGAATATAGGATTTGAATCAACACAAGGAAACTGGCCGCGTAATTTTGTTATTGATCCGGATGGCAATTTTATGCTGGTCGCAAATCAAAAATCTAATAATATAAATGTCTTTAAAATTAATAATACAACCGGTCTGCTTGAATTTACCGGCATATCAGAAACAGTGCCTTCACCTGTTTGTCTTATATTTTATAATTGATTTTATATAAAATTACCTGCCGCATCTAGGAAAGTTTTTTTAACCCGCATTATCTTTTGCATAATGCAGTTGAACAAATCCGCTTTTAAATGATTCATTATTTAGAAGCCTAAATTTATTCTCAAGATCAATATTTATATCCCCGAATAATCTAATTCCTTTGCCGATAATTATCGGCGCGAAAGTAAGTATGATTTCATCAATTAAATTATTCTGAAGAAATAAAGCGTTTAATTTTCCTCCTCCTACAAGCCAAATATCTTTGCCGTTTTGATTCTTAATTGTTCTCACAAACTTAAGCGGATCATCATTAATAAATTCTACAAATTCCGATTCAGACCTCATATTTCTGCTGAAAACGTAATTTTTTTTCCCTGGATAAGGGTCATAAATATTCTGGTTATTGAGCCATTTATATGTAAGATTTCCCATAAATGTTGTATCGATTGAATCTAATAATTTTTTATAGTTATAATCATTTTTGTCGGGATTAGGAAATTGCTCAAGCCACAACAAACCACCATCATCTCTCGCAATAAATCCGTCAAGACTTGCGGCTATATATAAAATTAATTTTCGCACTTTTCCTCCTTGGCAGGTCAAAAACCAATTGATTTTTTAATTAATACAAGTTATCATTTTTGCCGTTTTTTAATAAAAAAATGGACACTAATGATAAAAACAATATTAGTTATTTTTTTATTTTCATATAATTTATACGCTCAGTGGATGCCAGTAAAAGATATTCCACAAAATGTAAATATACCAAGCATTTGCGTTGACAATACAACTAATACAATTTATGCGGGCGCCGATAATGTTATTTATATTAGCAAAGACGGCGGAAACTCATGGCAAAAATCAGCTATAATTGATAATGACGCTGATTTTGTAAACCCGGTTGTACTACACGAAAATATATTATTTTTAATTACTAATTTCCAAGGACCTTTATTTTTAGTAAATGTACTTCTATTTTGATTGTGTCTGGTTAATCGATCAATCAAATTTTTTGTATGACCGATATAATACAAATCATTTTTTGCCGAATAAATAATATAAACGAAATATTTACTCATTGTTAAATTTTTATTTTCACAAATAATGTTTTAAAAT
>JAHJUE010000012.1 GCA_018829205.1 Bacteroidota bacterium | reverse complement strand
GAAAACATTGTGATGGCAGAACACCGATGGAAACATTTTTACAAACCAAGCATCTTGCTAAAGACAAAATGCTTGGTTATAATCTTGCAGTTAATAGCTAACTAACAACAGGGGTTGTCAGATTAAATAATGACTACTACAACTAAATTTTTATAAAAGATTTTCTTCTAATCCGCCGCGGCGGACTGGATTCTGATTCACCGCAGCGAACTTGATTCTGACTTCTTGATTCTGAATTCTGACTTCTAGATTCTGACTTCTGGATTCTGGATTCTGCCTTCTAGATACTGACTTCTGAATTCTGACTTCTGGATTCTGCCTTAAAATAATCAATAGTAATCCTCAATCCCTCTGCCCTATCAACCTTCGGTTCCCATCCTAATATATTTTTAGCTTTGGAAATATCCGGCTGGCGGACTTTCGGATCATCTTCCGGCAATTCTTTATGGATTATTTTACTCTTTGAACCTGTTTGTTTAATCACCTCTTCGGCAAACTGCAGAATCGTAATTTCGGAAGGATTGCCGATATTAACAGGTTCCGTTTCATCCGAAAGAAGCAATTTATAAATGCCTTCGATTAAATCGCTTACATAACAGAAACTTCTTGTCTGAGACCCGTCGCCGAATACAGTAACATCCTCTCCATTTAAAGCCTGGGATACGAATGCAGGCAGAGCTCTGCCGTCGGCCAGACGCATTCTAGGTCCGTATGTATTAAAAATCCTTACGATTCTAGTCTCAACCCCGTGAAACCTGTGATAAGCCATTGTAATAGCTTCGGCGAATCTTTTAGCTTCGTCATACACACCGCGCGGACCGATAGGATTAACATTTCCCCAGTATTCCTCTCTCTGCGGATGAATTTCGGGATCGCCGTAAACTTCGGAAGTCGAAGCAAGTAATATTCGCGCGTTTTTTTCTTTAGCTAATCCAAGTACCTTATGAGTCCCGAGCGAACCGACTTTAAGAGTCTGGATAGGAAGTTTAAGATAATCGATTGGACTTGCGGGAGAAGCGAAATGGAGAATATAATCAACCTTGCCGGGAACATGAATAAAATTAGTTATATCATGTTTAATAAACTGGAAATTCTCATTGCCGAAAAGATGGGATATATTATTAATATTACCCGTTAAAAGATTATCGATACAAATAACATTAAGACCTTCGGCGATTAATTTATCGCATAAATGGGAACCGAGAAATCCCGCTCCCCCCGTAACAACGGCAGTTTTGCTCATTAAACTTTTTCCTTTTTACGTGAAGAATCTTTTCCGCCGTGCGAATAATAATAATAATATTTATAATAAGAACCGTAGCCGCTTCTATAGCTGAAATTATTAAGCACGGTACCTATAAACGAACCGTATTCATGTTTAAGAAGCTCAACACCTCTTTCCATAAGATCAATTTCGGTACTATTCGCGGATACAACAAGAATCGAAGCGTCGACCAGACGAGATAAAATTTCAGAATCGGTAACCGCAATTACCGGAGGCGAATCTATTATAACATAATCAAATTCTTTTTTAAGTTTTTCGAGGAATCTTTCCATCTGCACCGATCCGATAATTTCGGAAGGATTAGGAGGAATTGTTCCGGCGGTAATAAAATAGAGGTTTTCTACGGTTGATTTTTTAAGCACCTCTTCATACGAAGCCTGCGAGAAAAAATAATCCGTAAAACCTGGGAATCTGTTCGCCTCAAACAAGGAATGCATTCTCGGTTTTCTTAAATCGCAGTCGACAATAACTGTTTTTTTATTCGCGTGGGCGAAACTGCCGGCAAGATTAACCGCCACTGTAGTTTTACCTTCACCCGGCGTAGCCGAAGTAATAAGAATTGTTTTAAGTTTTTCCTGATCGATTTTAGAAAACTGGATTCTTGTCCTAAGCGCTCTGAAAGCTTCGCTCGGTATTGAATCGGGCCGTTTGGAAAATATAAACTCAAACTCTTTATTATTTTTATTAATTCCTTCGATTTTAGGAATCCATGTAAGCACATTAATATTTTTCTTCTGAATATCTTCAGGAGTTTTTACCGAATTATCGAAATAATTCCTAACAAGAGCGAAACCTACGCCCATTGAAACGCCTAAAAACAAACCGACTAAAATTATAAGTTTTCTGTTCGGTTTAGCGGGTTCAATAGGTATTCTAGCCTCGTCTATGATTAATACGTTGCCTGGGGTCGACTGTTCATTAATTAAAGCTTCCTGGTATTTTTCCTCGACAAGCAGATACAATTTCTCAAAAGCCGATTTTTCTCTTTGAAGTCTGGCCAGATCAATTGTTCTTTTAGGGAGTTCATTAAATCTTTTTTCATAACTTCTTACAATTTTATCGAGTTCATTAAAAGAAGAAGCGAGGGACTGGTACCTGATCTGTTCTTCGAGCACTTTCTGGGTAAGCTGTTTAATTTCTTCGGGACTAGAAGCGAATATACCCGCTCTATAGATTGAGATTTTATCCTTTACCTTTTCCTGAAGTTCGCTGATCTGTTTATCATAATCCGAAATAGTTTTAGAAATATCGGCGGTCTTATTAGCGCTATTAATTTTCACTAGATCGCGTTTGGTCTGAAGTTCGGCTATCTGTTTCTGAAGGCTGTTTAAGTAAGGTTCGGTAGTTAAATTTTCAAGATAATCCTTTAACCTGGGATTCTGTTCGGCCAATTCCTGTTTATACTGCGAAAGGCTTTTTTCCGAAATAGTAAGATCAATTTTAGTAGCGTTCTTTTTGGATTCAAAATCGGTAAGCTGTTCAATCAAAGCTTTAGCCTGTTCGCCCAGTTCAATAATTCCGCCCTCTTCCTGGTAAGTCTTTAATCTATCCTCTGCGGTAATAAGCTCATTAAGTTTTTCCTCTCTCTGGCTGTCGAGGAATTTTTTCACCGAGATTAATTGCTGTCGGTTATACTGAAGATTTAATTCCCTATAGGCGTCGGCGTATGTATTAGAAATTAACGCCGCTTCATAAGGAGAAGGCGATTCAACTGAAATCTCAACTATATCCAGTCCCCTTTTCTGTTCGATAGTAACGTTTTTAAAAAGTACTTCGGTAATTGAGAAAACAGATCTAAGCGCGAATTCCTTTTTATCGCCGTTAAAAACCGATTGTATTTTTTTAACGCTTTGCGAAAAGGTATTGGATTCGGATGTATCCGGGTCAAAATTTAATATAAGGTAAAAGCTGTCGGGTTTAGAGGATTCATTAAATCTAGCGATAAGATTTTCGGCTACCTTTTCCCTAATTGTATAGCTTTTTAAGATTTCAATTTCATTAGCAATAAAACGGTCGCTGCCGAAATCCTGGAATTCGGGCATTAGAGGGGATTCGAGAATATTTCCGGAAGGTTTAGCGAGTTTTAATACTGTAGCTGTTTTATATATATCAACGGCATTAATAGCGTAAAGAATTGAAGCGATTAAACACGCGAAAGCAATTAAAGAGATTGGGAAAATATTAGCCCAAACAAGATTTAAATAATCCTTTAACGAATTCTGATCCTGTTCAAAATTATTTCTGCCCGCACCGTTATTAAAATTATTATCCAATTTCTATCAGTCCTTAGTTAAATTAAGAATTAAAATGACGACTGTTGAAATAGCCGAAAGGAAACTTAAGAATATGCTCAGCCAGTCCCTGAAAAAGTACCTTTGCGTTCCAGGCACCATTAGAATATCATTAGCCTGAAGATCGGGGACAAACCTTTTGGAGAACTCGATATTATCCTTCCACAAAAGATCTTCGTAAGTAAATTTAATTAGATTATCCCCTTTATCATCCCCTTTTCTGAAAATCCTTAAATCATCAAGCTCAGCGTCCGTATTAGGTCCGCCCGCATACGATAATAAATCGGAAACGGAAGTACTAATCGGGACAAGATACCTGCCCGGATATTTAACATAACCCCAAACCGACACAGTAAAATTTACTGTTTTGGGATCTGAATAATCAAAAAAACCTCCTTGAGGTCTGGAACCCAAATTTGTTGACCCCAGCTGATAAGAATCATCCTGCGCGGAAATTTGAGACGCGAAAATAAATACAAAAAAGAAGAGTAAAGAAACTTTTCTCAGCATTAGAATTCCCCGATATAAATTATTTATTATTTTCAATCTTAAGTGAGATTTTGCTTGTAGAAAAAAGACCCCCAACCAGTCCGAAAAAACAGCCTAATAATAACAAAATTAAATTAAAAAAATAAATATAATCATTTAACCTTACATTACTATACAATTTTTCAAAAAGAAGAGCCGCGGTATTAAATAATATAATTGAAAAGAGCGCGGCAATTAAACCTGTAACAATTCCCGTTATATAAAGAGGAATTTTAAGAGCGCTTAATTTGGCGCCGACAAGCTTCATAGTATTAAACTGATTCATTTTTGAGCTTATAATCAGCCTGTTTGTAAAATAGATCAGGTAAACGGATAATAATACAAGAACCGCCGAAGCGATATAAACGCCGAGTTTAACCGATTCTATTATTTTAAGAAGTCTTAACGTATAATCAAAATCATAAACCACATCATCAACGCCGTGAATTCTTTTTAAGGAAGAGGCGATATTTTCAATCCGGTTTTCCTCGATAATTTTCCTATTAACCTTAACAGTAAAAGAAGCCGGGAGCGGATTTATTTCAAGAATCGACTCAAAATTCTCGCCGGTTTCATTAATAAATTTTTCTTTCGCGTCCTCACGGCTTAGGAATTTAACAGATGAAATATTTTCGTTTTTTTGAAGTGACGAGCGGACATTATTAATATCCCCCTGCTTTAAGGAATCTGAGAGAAAAATAGTAATTTCCACCTGTCCGGCAAGTTTTTCGTTAAGTTTATTAGAAATAACAAACAGTCCGATAGAAAACGCCGTAAAAAGAATAGCGATCATAGTAGTAGTTACGGTAATAAAAGAGCTTAACTTAGCTCTTTTAAATGAGTTATAACTTTCGCTGAAATAAAATTTTATCATATAATTCTTAGAAATTAGATTCGTCAACCCAGCGTGTAATCATCCATCTGCCGGCGGGATTTTTAATTAAACTTAGATTTATTCTGCCGTCGACAAACACAATATCAGTTGGGTTAAAAGTAATAGTCAAATTAAAACTTCTCACAATATTTGTTGAATCGGATGTAGTAGCGACAATATTATTCCATACAAGATCTAGTCTTTGCGAATTCTCGAATAATCCGTGCGTCACCTTCATTTCTTCATCCCTGCCCCATGAGACATCAACGCCAAGATTATAATCCCTATAAATGAACGAAAAACCGTTATCCAGCAGTCCCCCGTAAATAGAAGTATCTTTAAACGTATAAGCGTATTGAAGGTTTTGAAAAACTCCCTCAATATTTTTCTGATCGCTTATTAAAGAACCGTCGCTGCCGAGATTATTATCAAGTTCGGGCGCAAAAGGGTTAAAGCAACCTGCTAAAAGAAAAACTAACAAACAATATGTTAATAAAATTTTAATAATACCTGCCTTTTAATTCGCTCCAGCTAGTCTGCTCATTTTTCTCAATATCCTCCCAGCCTGTAATTACCCATTGATTTCTGCTGTCGATATTAATTATAAACTGCACGCTGCCCTGGAAAACGCCCTGCAGGGAAGCGTCGCCCGTTGAAAGAGTAATTGAATAATCGAACTGGTAAACGGCGCTGTCGATCTGCAATGTATTATTTTCATTAAACAGCTGAAGAGTAATTGGAACGCCCGTCTGCACAGCCGCCTTCATATTATTAAAATACTGCCGTTCCGATTCAACGTCCCAGTTAAGAAGGGACGGGAATTTGGAAGCCGCGCCCGCGCCGGGTTTATACTGATATTTTTTATTCAGAAACGATTCATCGACAAAACACGCGAGGTAATTCTCAACTACTTTTTCTTTAAACGAGCTAACGAGATTATTAAACAAAATATCGGGAGTAGAAGCCGGTATAAAATCGGCGCGCGCAGTTATAGGGGATTCGGAATCGCGAGTAGAAAGCAGATCGCAGCCGCCGGCGGACAAAATGATTACAATTAATATTTTAGCAATTATTTCGCGCAATTATTATAAGCCTTCCGGAGTTGTTTTTATTAAAGATATTTCCTTTATAATCACCGTACAAATTTTGGATTTGGAAGCCGGAATTTTCGAATACGGAAATTAATTCATCGCATGAATATAATTTAACGGATTCAATATAGTTATTATTTTCGCCGTTTCCGTTGATAATAATTTCTTTTATAACTCTGCCGCCTTTTATATATCTTTTCTCAAAATAATTTTTACCGTTAAGAATATTTTTAGTTTCAGGGACAAGGTTTTTAATCAGTTCATCCTTATTCAAATAATCGAAAACGAAATATCCCCCTTTTAACAGAAGCCGCTGCGCGTCCTTTATAAATTTAAAATTTTCATCGTCGGAATCAAAATAACCGAAACTTGTAAAAAGATTAATAATAAGATCGAACTTTGTTTTTAAAGGTACATTTCTAATATCGCATTGAAAAAAATCTATATTTAAGTTTAATTTGCGTGAATTTAATAGTCCTATTTTCAGCAAAGCGATACTTAAATCAAAAGCGGTAATATTAAAACCTTTTTTCTTTAATGCTACGCTGTGTCGTCCTGCGCCGCAAGCCGCGTCAAGCACAGAACTTCCGTGCGTTAGATTTGTGGATGAAAGAATTAAATTAATAAGGTTAACCGCGTCTTTTTCGTTTCTATGTCTGTATACCTTAAGATAATCTTCCGAAGCGAACCAGTTTTTATACCATTCACTCATTTTATAATTCAATTCTATTTAGGATTGCGCGTCCGACCGTAGCGTGATCGGTAAATTCAAGATCGCCGCCCAGGGGGAGTCCGGTAGGCAGACGTGTAATTCTTTTATTTAAAGGTTTCAACCGGCGCGTTAAATAAAGAGATGTTGTTTCCCCTTCGGTATCGGGATTTAAGGCAAGAACAATTTCTTTAACGTCAGGTTCGTTTACTCTTAGAACAAGCTCGGCTATTTTAAGACTTTCGACCCCTTTGCCGCTAAGCGGAGAAAGGACGCCGCCGAGCACGTGATAAAGGCCTTTATATTCGTTTGTACTTTCAATAGCTATAACATCGCTTGCCTCTTCAACAACACATATAATGCTTTTATCCCTTTTGGGGCTTTTACATACTTCGCAGGTATCGTCCACCGAAAGGTTAAAACAGACAGAGCAGAATTTAATTTTTTCTTTTAAGTCCGTAACCGCTTTAATAAGATTAGCGACGCTATCCTTATCGCTTTTTAAAATATAAAGAGCAAGCCTTTGCGCTGTTTTGCGTCCGATAGTAGGAAGCTTGCTCAATTCTTCGATTGCAATCTGTAAAGGTTCTATAATGTTCAATTTCTAAAATCCCGGAATATTGAGTCCCGGAGGAATCATTCCTTTTGTTACGTTGGATAAATCCTGTTCGGCCATTTTGCCGGCAGATTCAAGAGCTTTATTTACTGCGGCAACAACAAGATCCTCGAGCATTTCTTTATCGCCGCTATTAATTATTTCGTTTTCAATTTGAATAGAGATTAATTCTTTTTGTCCGTTCGCGGTAGCTTTAACCATACCGCCGCCGCTTTCTTCGGTAACTGTTTTATTAGCGAGTTCTTTCTGCACCTTTTCCATTTCAGCCTGCATTTTCTGCACCTGTTTCAACATTCCCTGCATTCCGCCTTTCATTCAACCTCCGGGTAATTTTTATTAAAAATTTTGAAGAATTATCGTACAAATTATAGTTAGATTAGGAATTAAATTTAAGAAAAATAATTATCACAAAGAAATTATTACGAAAAAATATTAAATTAGTGTTTTCTTTTGAAACTGCTTATCTTTAATAAATTTTTAGAATAAAATAATACATATGATTACAAAATACGGATACGGTACGGTAGGGGTAATAGCAATAGCGGTATTTCTAATATTCGCGGCGGCAATTTTAATAAACAACAGCGCCGTAAAATATTCATTATTCGCGGCAGGAACAATTCTTTTAATATTCACCCTTAATTTTTTCAGGGATCCCGAAAGGACGACGCCGAAAGATAAAAAAATTTTAATATCCCCCGCCGACGGAAAGGTACTTCTTATAAAAAAAGTAAATGCCGACAGATATATGGAAGGACCCTGCACGCAGGTTTCCATCTTTATGTCACCTCTTAACGTACATGTAAACAGGATACCGATAGACGGTAAGGTTGAATACTTTAAGTATGTAGAAGGTGAATTTCTTACGGCATTTCACGATAAAGCTGATGAAAGAAACGAAAGGACTGAAATAGGAATAATGTCGGATTACGGGAAGGTATTATTCACGCAGGTAGCGGGATTTGTAGCCAGAAGAATCGTATGTGATCTTAAGGTCGGAGATAATGTAAAAGCGGGCGAACGCTTCGGCATGATAAAATTCGGCAGCCGCGTTGATATAATTCTCCCAGAAAATCATGAAATAGCGGTTAAAGAAGGTGAAATAGTAAGCGCGGGAACGACAATAATAAGCAGAATAAAATAAATGAAGAATTTTAATCTTACTAAAGCAATAATTCCAAATACCTTTACCGCTTTAAATTCATTCTGCGGTTTTTTATCCATTGTGTTTGCAAGTCAGGGTAATTACGACCTTGCCGCATACGCAATATTCGGGGCGGCATTTTTTGACGCAGCCGACGGAATAATTGCGAGGATGGTAGGCACATCGAGCAGATTCGGAGTCGAACTTGACTCCCTTTCGGATGTTGTAAGTTTCGGCGCGGCTCCTTCCCTGCTGATCTATTTTTTATATTTTAACGAATTCGGATTTATTGGAATAATTTTGAGCTCGCTTGTATTATTGTTCGGATCCTTCAGGCTTGCGCGGTTTAACGTGCAGCTGGAAGACTTAACAAACAAATCTGATTTCAAAGGACTTCCGATACCGGTTGCGGCGTTAACGCTTACGTCATTTGTATTCGCTTTTCACAAGAATAATACTGTTCCGGAACCATATTCATATTTTGTAATTCCGCTTGTAGTGCTTGTATCGCTTCTTATGGTAAGCCAGGTTAAATACGATACTCTGCCGCAGATTTTCAAACAGACTCCTAAAGAAAGAGTGATAACGGCTTTATTATTCCTCAGCGGACTATTTATAGTGATTTTAACTGCAGGAACGGCGTTATTTTACATATTCATTTCAATAGTATTATTTGGTATTTTAAGAAAAATGATTTCATTTTTTTTTAACTCAAAACAGAATGAAGAAATAACCTATAACGAAGAAACAAATTAAGAGAGATAAAAATTGTATAAAGCCACGGTAATAATTAAAAGAAGACCTAAAATACTGGACCCGCAAGGGAAAGCGGTAGAACAAGGCGCGAAGCTGCTCGGATTCAATAATGTAGATCATACAAGAATCGGTAAATATATAGAGTTTAACGTAAATACCGACGATCACATTCTAGCCGAAAAAGAAGTAAAGGAATACTGCGAGAAATTGCTTGCTAATCCTATTATGGAAGATTTTGAGTATTCGCTGGAGAAGGTTTAATGAACGTAAAATTCGGAGTAGTAACCTTTCCCGGTTCAAACTGTGATTTTGACGCCTATTACGCGGTAAAGGAAGTTTTGGGCAATAAAGCCGAACAATTATGGCACAAGGAAAATGATTTAAAAAATTCAGATGTAATAATTCTGCCGGGCGGATTTTCATACGGCGATTATTTAAGAACAGGCGCAATTGCCAGGTTCTCCCCTATTCTTGAATCGGTAATTGAGTTTGCCGATAAAGGCGGGATAGTGATAGGAATATGCAACGGATTTCAGATACTTTTGGAAGCGGGGCTTCTTCCGGGTGTTATGTTACGAAACGAATCGTTAAAATTTATTTGCAAGGATGTACATCTTTCTGTTCAGACAAGAAACAACATATTTACAAAGGATATAAAACAGGATATAATTAAAATACCTATGAAACACGGCGAAGGGAATTATTTCGCCGATGAGGAGACTTTAAAGGAATTAAATAAAAACGATCAGATAGTATTTAAGTACTGCTCCCCCGATGGGGAAATTGACGGCAGGTTTAATCCAAACGGTTCGCAGCAGAATATAGCGGGAATTATAAATAAGAAAAAAAACATTCTTGGCATGATGCCCCATCCCGAAAACGCGTGCGATCCTATATTAAGGAAAACCGACGGGAGCTTTATTTTTAAATCAGTTGTACAAAGTTTATTAAACTAAAACATAGAGGTATAAAATGTTCGGCAGCTTAGGCGCAGGCGAAATAATTCTAATTGTAGTTGCTATCTTAATTCTATTCGGCGCGAAAAAAATTCCTGAATTCGCGAAAGGAATAGGCAAAGGGATGAGAGAATTCAAAAAAGCAGTTAAAGAAGTTGAAGATGATATAAAAATTGAAGACGACGATAATAAAAAAGATTAATTAATTAGACTGATATCCGGTTCATGTCCCTTAACTATAAAAACCATTCGGAGAAACTAGACCTTATAAAAAAAGGTGAAATTTCGTTAGCCGATAATGTACGTTATTTTCTAAAAAAGATTGAAGATAACAAACATCTGAATTGTTATAATTTTGTATTCGAAGACGCCGCAGAGAAAGCGGATTTAATCGAAGAGAAAATTAAAAACGGAACGGTGGGTAAATTAGCGGGAATGGTAGTCGCGGTTAAGGATGTGCTCGCAATTGAAGGCAAAGCACTTACCTGTTCATCTAAAATACTGGGAAATTTCGAATCGTTATATACATCCACTTCGGTACAGAAATTAATAAACGAAGACGCGATAATAATAGGCAAAACAAACTGCGACGAATTCGCCATGGGTTCATCTAACGAGAACTCGGCTTTCGGTCCTGTATTAAATCCGCATGATAATAAACGTGTGCCCGGAGGCTCAAGCGGCGGCAGCGCCGCGGCTGTAGCGGCCGGACTATGCGATGTTTCGTTGGGAACTGATACGGGAGGATCAATACGTCAGCCCGCGGCATTCTGCGGCGTATTCGGATTAAAGCCTACATACGGAAGAGTCTCGCGATACGGATTAACGGCTTTCGCATCTTCGTTTGATTCTGTTGGACCGTTCGCAAATGACGTCGAAGATATAGCGAAAGTAATGAATATCATATCGGGCAAGGATGAAAACGACTCAACTAGCGCGGATATACCGGTCCCGGATTTTCTATCAGGTATAAATGAAAACAAAAAATTCAGAATAGGCATAGCGAAAGAGTTTTTCGGCGAAGGTCTGGATGCGGAAATTAAAAAAGTAATTGAGCTTAAAATTGAAGAATTAAAATCCGCCGGACATAAAATCGTAGAAATAGAATTTCCTCATAACGAATATACCATTGCTACATATTATGTTTTAACGACGGCCGAAGCGTCATCAAATCTAGCCCGTTACGACGGCGCGCGATACGGATACAGGTCGAAAGAAAGCGGCAGTTTGATAAATATGTACAACAATTCCCGCTCGGAAGCATTCGGCGACGAAGTTAAACGAAGAATAATGCTGGGCACCTATGTTTTATCCGCCGGATATTACGACGCATATTACAGGAAGGCTCAAAAAGTAAGGCGCATAATTAAAAATGATTTTGATAAAGCGTTTGAAAAGGTTGATATAATATTAACGCCCACCACTCCCGACTGCGCATTCAAACTAGGCGAGAAAACGAACGATCCGCTTTCTATGTATCTTGAAGATATTTACACAACATCCGCAAATCTTGCCGGAATACCGGGAATAAGTATTCCGGTTGGTAAAAATTCTGAAGGCCTCCCTATTGGAATGCAGCTTTTGGCAAATCAATTTGAAGAAGAGAAACTGCTGCAATTGAGTAAACAAATTTAACTGATTTTGGACGAAAAATCATACCTAACGTCACGGCAGGCTGTCTCTACTACACAATTTTATAAATCCGTTTTCATTGCATCTTCGTCTGAGGCGGAGAAATCATCGATCTTCCCATAACACTTTTTTTTATTTTTAAAAATAATATTGATATTCCTTTAAAGAAAAAGTATTATTTTGTTACATTTTAGGGAAAGGATAAATGCCGAAAGTATTTTCCTGGCGAGGTTACAGATTTCATTTCTTCTCAAATGAAGGCGAACCTTTAGAACCCTGCCATATACATGTTCAATAAAATACTTATAGAGCTAAATTTTGGTTAGACCCGGATATTTCTCTTGAATACAATTATGGATGCACAAGTAAAGAACTAAATAGTTTTCGCAAAGTAATAGAAGAAAACAAGGAATTAATAAGGAGTAAATGGAATGAGCACTTTAACCATTGAAGCATCCGCTACGAAAGTATGGTTTGATGAATACAATTTGTGGGTTCATTTATCCGACGGACGGCAGCTTTCCGTTCCTTTGGAATATTTCCCCAGACTCCTTAACGCGAGTTCAGCACAAAAAGAAAAATACGTTTTAAGCGGCAACGGAACCGGAATACATTGGGAGGAAATTGACGAAGATATAAGTGTGCCGGGACTATTAATTGGCAAAAAAGACCTTACGTTTTATAATAGAAAGAAGTGAAAATTATTACCTCAAATCCCCAAAACTTGAAGAAGAGAAACTGCTGCAGTTAAGCAAACAGATTTAAATGTAATGGACGCAAAGTCTTGCCCGCCGGGGAGGGTTGCGTCCACTACTACAAATTTTAGACATCAGATTTCTTCTGCCCTAAAAAATTTACCAGTTGAAAATCGGAAATAATTACATTACTTTTCAATAAAAATAATTAAAAAGACAAATACTTTTCATGCTGAAAAGAAAGGTTTAAGATGAACACTCAAACATTAGAAGAAACTAAAAAGAAAATACTATCCATAGTAGAAGAGTTAGAACCGGTTGAATTAAACAGTCTTAAGCACTATGCGGAATATTTAGCGCATAGAAGTAATGACTTAAATTTTCTCGAAGTTTTAAGAAATGCTCAGCCTGAAGATGAAGACTTAGATAAAAGTGAAATTGAAGGAATGAAAACCGCTAAAAAAGAATTTAAGAAAGGAAATTTCCTTGAACTGAATGATTACATGAAGAAGCGCAAATTATTATGAAAATCATTACTTCACCAAACTTTGAGAAACAACTTGATAAACTTTCCGATATAGAAGCAAAAAAAATCTATAAGAAGCTGAATGAATTATCAACACATTCCGAAAATCTTAAAATAAAAAAATTAAAAACGAGAAACGATTATAGGCTTCGAATTGGAGATTACAGGGTAATATTTGAGTACACTATAATTGAGAATGAAATTTTTATTTTATTACAAAACGTTTTCCATAGAAAAGACGCTTATAAAAAACGAAAATAAATAATTTTTTAGCTAGAGTTAAATGAAATACCCTATTGTAGTAACATGAAAAAAGGGTTAATAAAATACGTTTTTGATAAAGTAAAAAACCCTCTTGCTGTTGCAGGAATAGTCGGAGCTTTAGTTATGCCTTGAAAGGTGGAAGCTCAAGCTCATGCAAAAAACTTCTAACTTCTCCCCTCTCACTTCTAACTTTTAGATGCAATTAAAATCTAATTTCACTAAGTTGATGTGTTAAAATTTTCCGTAAAAATAAAACAAGGAATAAACAATGAGTATCCTGCTCGATAAAAGAACGAAGGTTATCGTACAAGGAATTACCGGCGGTGAAGGTTCTTTCCATACAAGTCAAATGATTGAATACGGTACAAATGTTGTCGGCGGCGTAACACCCGGCAAAGGCGGTACAAAATTTAACGGTGTGCCTGTATTTAACACTGTAGCCGACGCAGTAAAATCAACAAAGGCTACGGCATCGGCAATATTTGTTCCCCCGCCGTTCGCAGCTGATGCTATATTAGAAGCTGCAAACGCAGGGATCAAATTAATTGTCTGTATTACCGAAGGCATTCCGTCCAAAGATATGGTTGCCGTATATGATACTATTAGGGACAAAGATATAAGATTAATCGGTCCAAACTGCCCGGGATTAATATCTCCCGGTAAAGCAAAGATAGGCATTATGCCGGGATTTATTCACCGTAAAGGAAAAGTAGGCGTTGTTTCCCGATCAGGCACTTTAACTTATGAAGCGGTAAAACAGTTAAGCGATTTAAAGATAGGACAATCGACTTGCGTAGGCATTGGCGGCGATCCTGTAATCGGTTCACAGTTTATTCATATTGTAAAATTGTTTAACGAGGATCCCGATACCGAAGCGATTGTTATGATCGGTGAAATCGGCGGATCGGCCGAAGAAGAAGCGGCGGCATATATTAAAAAATATGTTAATAAACCTGTTGTAGGATTTATTGCAGGAAGAACCGCACCTCCCGGACGAAGAATGGGACACGCCGGAGCAATTATATCCGGAGGCAAAGGAACTGCCGAAGAAAAAATGAAAGCAATGAAAAAAGCCGGGATTCATGTTGTTGAAAGTCCCGCTGAAATAGGCATTACCATGGCGAAGGCACTCGACGCGGCAAAAGCAAAAGACTCAAAAGCGGGCGATAAAAAGAAAAAAGTAGATTCAAAAAAGAAATCTGACAAAAAGAAAGACGATAAAAAGAAGAAAAAGAAGAAATAAATAGATTGAATGTTTGGCTGAATGAATGATTGAGTTTTCAATCAGCCAATCAAACAATCATGCATTCTAATAAATTATATATGGAGGATTTACTTGAGTAACAGAACATTAGCAATTTTAAAACCTGATTGCGTAAGAAAAAATTTAATTGGACAGGTAATTGCAAAAATAAACGAAGCCGGATTCAAGGTGCTAGCATTAAAGATGGTAAAATTAACAGGTGATTCGGCGGGCGGATTTTATGAAGTTCATAAAGAAAGACCTTTTTACAATGATCTTGTAGCGTATATGACTTCAGGCGCGTGCGTGCCGATTGCATTGGAAAAAGAGAACGCGGTAGAAGATTTCAGAAAACTTATCGGCGCAACCGATCCTAAAAACGCTGAACCGGGCACAATAAGAGCTATTTACGCTGAGAGCATCGAACAAAATATAGTACACGGTTCTGATTCGGATGAAAACGCGGCAAAAGAAATTTCTCATTTTTTTTCAAGAAAAGAACTTCTGGAAAACAACGGATTATAAATTAATAAGCGCGGTCAGTTCCTGCCGGCCGCGCGTTAATATCAGCGGTAATATTAAATGAATAAAAGAAAAATATTTTCAGCACTCTTTTTAATCCTAATTACTTCCTTCGCTTATTGCCAAAATACTAAACCGTACGTACTTACCGGCGCAGATGTTTTAATCTCTGAAAACCTGGATCTGCTGAAAGGAAAATCATTAGGAATAGTATCAAATCAGACCGGGCTATTAAGAAACGGGACTCATATTGCCGATACATTATTAAACATTCCGGGAATAAGAATTAAAGCGCTATTCGGCCCGGAACACGGCTTTAAAGGTGATAATGCAGACGGGAGCATTCTTAATGATACCACTGACGAGACAGGGATTAAGATTTATTCTGTTTACGGCAAAACAAGAAAACCCACACCTCAAATGCTTAAAGATATAGATTTATTAATTTTTGATATGCAGTCGGTGGGAGTCCGTTTTTACACATTTATCTCAACAATGTTTTATACGCTTGAAGCCGGGGCTGAAAACAATATACCGGTTATTGTGCTTGACAGGCCAAATCCGATAGGCGGAATTAATGTTGACGGACCTATTGTGGATAAAGAACTTCAATCCTTTGTTGGAATAGCGCCAATCCCCGTAATGCACGGAATGACGATGGGCGAACTAGCGCTGCTTTTTAACGAAGAAAAAATGCTTAAAGACGGAATTAAAGCGGAATTAAGAATTATTAAAATGAAGAATTGGAAAAGAGAATATTATTATGACGAAACCGGGTTAAACTGGATTCCGACTTCACCTAATATTCCCGATTTAGAAACAGCTATAGTATATCCGGGAGCATGTTTTTTGGAAGGGACAAATATTTCGGAAGGACGCGGAACAGAATTTCCCTTTCTTTTATTCGGAGCTCCCTATTTAAATTCAGAAAAAATAATTCAGGATTTAATAAAATCAGATATACGGGGAGCATCATTTAAGGAACAAAAATTCACCCCGGTTGAAATTCCCGGTAAAGCGGTTAAGCCGAAATATGAAAACACTAATTGCAGCGGAATAAAAATTACTATAGAAGACAGAAAAGAATTTAAGCCGGTAGAGTTCGGAGTAAAATTAATATCAATTATCGCTCAAAATTACCCGCAGGAATTCAGCTGGAGAGGATCGATTGAAAGACTTTTCGGTAAAAAATATTTACGCGAAATGATTTCGGAAAACCAAGGTTTCAACTCAATTATCTCAATGTGGCAGAATGAGATAAATGAATTTAAGTCATTAAGAAATAAGTATTTATTGTACTAAGGTTAATTTAAACTTTTCTGGCTACCACTACCTTTGAACCTTCGACTCTAATTACCTTTATTTGCGTATCATGGCTAATAAAATCCCCTTCGGTAACAACATCCGTTCTTTCATTATTAAGCATTGCAGTTCCGGCCGGACGCAGATCTGTAAGCGCTTTGCCTTCGATACCAATTAAATGTTTTAATGTTTCTTTTGAGGAATAACCCGACTGCTCTTTAATTTCATCTACAAGAATAAACCGGTTAAAGAATGACGACTGCGGCAGAAAACGGGAAAGGAGAAAAATAACTGCTCCAGTAATTAGAAATACGCTTGCAAGCTGAATAATAGCGTCTTCGACCAAACTCCAGCTGATAATCGGGAAATCCGAAATTAGCCCTAAAAAGAGGCTTCCAATTACAAATATAATTCCCAGAACGCCAGGAATTCCGAAACCCGGAATAACAAATATTTCAAGGATTAGAAGAACAACTCCGACTGCGAAAAGGATAATTTCAATAAATGAGGCAAGTTCAAGAATATAATTTGCTCCGAAAAAGACAGTAAGCGCAATTATCGCCGCGGTGCCAGGTAATCCCCAGCCTGGGGTTTTAATTTCCGTAAACATTCCAACGAGTCCAATCATAATCAGAAGCGACGAGATAATAGGATTATTTATAAATCTTAAAACATTTTCGGCCCAGGTCCATTCGACATCAATTATTTCCGGATTTGCGTAACCAAGCGCTTCAAGCGCTTCATCGAGACTATAAATAACAGTATCGGCAATACCGTAACTTACTGCTTCTTTTGAAGTTAGGGTCACTAACTTAGTGCTGTCCACCAGCCCTTCAATTTCAATAGACTCATCCACCATAGCTTCTGCAATTTCGGCTGGACGCCCGTTTTTCTCGGCCGTAGCTCTCATTTCTGAGCGCATATAGGATTGATATTTTTCAGATTGTTTCTGTCCGGTCTGATCAACAACGGTCGATGCGCCTATTGATGCTCCCGGTACCATAACAATTTTTACGCATGACAAAGAGATTAATGCTCCCGCTGAAATAGCGCGTTTATTAATAAATGCCACGGTAGTAATTTTGCTGTTTAGAATAGCGTCTTTAATCTGCGTTGCGGCGTCGACCCTGCCGCCGAAAGTATTAATTACAAATACCACCGCGTCGGCATTATTCTTTTCAGCTTTGCTAATAACTCGTTTCACATAAGGCGCCAAACTTAGATCAATATCACCCTCAATTATTCCTTTATAAATAATGCTCTGCTGCGCGGATAAATTCTGGGTAAATAATACTAACGTTAGAATTATAAAAAATATCTTTTTCATTTTGACACCTTTGAAAAAATTATCTCAATAAAATAAAGAGATTAAATAAACTGCGTTCCAAACTATTAAAATTCTTTTCTTTAAAATAAAAAAGAGACTAATAATAGTCTCTTTAAAAATAGCTATAAAGAAAATTAGTTGCTTTCTTCTTTAGAAGGCTGTACAACCGAGGCGATAGCGCTTCTTTCGAATTTAAGTTTAACATTATTGCCGGCGTCAATTAAACAAGTTTTTTCATCCAGACCTGCAACTGAGCCGTGCATGCCGTTGCTTAAAATAACCTTATCCCCTTTTTTAATATTAGAAAGGAGTTTTTCTCTTTCTTTTGCTCTTTTCTGCTGAGGTCTAATAATCATAAAATAGAAAATAGCGAAAATCGCTCCGAACATAATTAAGGTGCTTACCATACTTCCTCCGCCGCCTTCACCGGGCGGGGGTGTCATAGCCAAAAGATTATACATTTATTCCTCCTGATGTGAATTAATATTAATAGATATTTTTTTAATTATTTCCTGTTTCCAATTTACGAAAGAATTATCAATAATTCTTTTTCTTGCTTCTCTTACGAGATTAAGATAAAAGGTAAGGTTATGTATAGTCGCAAGTTCATAAGCAAGAATTTCTTTAGCGATAAATAGATGTCTTAAATAAGCGCGCGTAAAACTTGAGCATGTATAACAGCCGCAGTTTTGATCAACCGGGGTAAAATCATTTTTATAAACGGCGTTTCTGATAGTAAGAATACCCCGCGAAGTGAACAGGTATGCGTTCCGTGCGTTGCGGGTAGGCATAACGCAGTCGAACATATCCACTCCCCTTTCAATTGAATTAAGGATGTTCTCCGGTCTTCCTACGCCCATCAGGTACCTGGGTTTATCTTCCGGCATAATGTCGGTTGTAAAATCAGTTATATCGTACATATCCCCGGCAGGTTCGCCTACTGCGAGTCCGCCTATGGCATATCCGTCAAAGTCCAGTTTAATCAAATCCTTTGCAGATGATTCACGCAGGTCTTTATAAACGCTTCCCTGAATAATACCGAAGAGGAACTGTTTATGACCGTAAAGAGGTTTGGAATTAACAAAAGCCTCCTTATTTAGCGCAGCCCAATCTGAAGTAAGATCTTTAGACTTTTTCGCGTAATCATAGTCGCACGGATACGGCGTGCATTCATCGAGCACCATCATTATATCCGAACCAATGCTGCGCTGAATACCGATAACTTTTTCAGGCGTAAAAAAATGTTTTGATCCGTCCAGATGCGATTGAAATTCAACCCCGTCTTTTTTTAGCTTTCTAATATCCGCAAGACTATAAACCTGAAATCCGCCGCTATCGGTAAGAATAGAACGATTCCAGTTCATAAATTTATGAAGTCCCCCCGCCTCTTCAAGTATTTGAGGAGTCGGACGTAGATAAAGATGATAGGTATTGCCCAGAATAATAGGCGCATTAATTTCTGTTTCAACTATTCTCTGCGGTACGGCTTTTACGCTGCCTTGCGTACCAACTGGCATAAAAATAGGAGTTTCAACAATTCCATGGTCAGTTTTGAAGCTGCCTGCTCTTGCTTTGCAGTCGGCGGATTTATGTGTTACGGTGAAGTTCAATAATATTTTATGAATATTTTCAAAGATGTAAAGATATAAAAAAAGCGGTCATTTTACAGATATTTCTGTTTTTATTTTATGAAGCAAAATATAGTCAATAAAATAATTGCAATATTTTATTTTTCTTCTACAGGGCAAAAATTATTTAATCAATAAAAAGATTTTTAATTTCTTTAGAAGGGATCATACAGCTTTCCTTTCTTCCGAACCATTTATATCTATTTCCGGCAACAACATCATAAATTTTATCAAGTAATGTTTTAGGTACAATTCTGAATACAGGTATCAGATTAAAAGGAAACGGAAGCATTCCTGCAATCTTTATAACGGCATTTGATTTGGTGAATACTTTCCCATCATAAATAAGAATTACGGAATTAATAATATTATCAGGCAGATTAAATTCTTGCTGTAAATTCTTACCCGTGCCGGATTGAAGTTGGGCAAATCTGAATATTTGGTGTTTATCATATTTGATTATAAAATTAACAGCGGAGCTGCAGAGATTGCAGACTCCGTCGAAAAGTAAAATTGGATTTTTCATATAAGTTTTTAGGAATACTAATTTTAGAGAAATTGTTTCTGCCACAAAGACTCAAAGGCACAAAGTGATTTATTAATTTCTTAATGTCTTAGCGCCTTTGCGGCAAAATAATATCAACTTATTGTACTAATTCTTTTAGAGTATTGGTATTTTTACCGCATTCTTGCATCCATGCGGCGTAACCGCCTGTTAAATTAGAAACATTCTTAAAACCGTTTTTAAGCAGTATGCTTCCGGCAATACTTGAACGGTCGCCCGAATGGCAATGTACAACAATTTCTTTATCCGCGGAAATATTATTCAGGTTATTTAACAGATAACCGGCATGAATATTTTCAGCTCCGTAAATATTTCCTGCGGAAAATTCCGAAGCGCCGCGCACATCAATTAATTGAACTTCATCATTTTCCAATTTATTGTTCAGCTCCTGACAAGTTATTTGGTTTAAGGTTTCAAGTTCGTGACCTGCATTTGCCCATGCGTCCATGTCGTGGTAATAACCAGATATATTATCCAAACCGATTCTAATCAACGCTTTATTTAATTCATTAATTCTATGATCGGACGCGATTAGTATAAAATTTTCCTTATAGTCCAGCAGCCATCCCGCCCATGTACTGAAAGCCGAATTATCCTGGATATTTAATGAGCCGGGTATATGTCCGCCTGCAAATGAAAATTTATCCCTGGTATCAATTATAGTTGTATTATTATCTATATGGTTTTTAAATTGACTCATTGTTAATTTCGCCGGGAACGGGAGTCCGCCTAAAACAGCCGGACCGGTTTTATTCAATTTTTTCATCATTGCGAAATATTTCGGCGGTTCGGGCTGACCATCAAGAAGAGTATTTACAAATTCTTCTTCGTCAAAAATATTTAGAGCCCAATTAACAATTTTCTCATATCCCACGGTAGAACTAGGAACCGCGCCTAGGGCTTTTCCGCATGCGGAACCTGCTCCGTGTCCGGGCCACACCTGTACAAAATCGGGGAGATTATTAAACTTTTTCAATGAATTAAACATTTGACGGGCGCCGATTTCCTGAGTACCCGTAATTCCCGCCGCTTTTTCAAGAAGATCAGGTCTTCCTATATCCCCCACAAATACAAAATCGCCTGTAAATATCATTATAGGTTTAGAGCTGACGACAGTATCCGTAAGCAGGAAACTGATATGTTCGGGAGTATGACCGGGAGTGTGTATAACCTCAAATTTAAGATTGCCTACTTTAAAAACGTCGTTATCTTTTAATCCCGTATGATTAAACTCATAACTCCAGTCCTTTCCGCCTTCATCGGATAACAACAATTCGGCGCCTGTAGCTGCGGCTAATTCACGCGCACCGCTTAGAAAATCGGCATGAATATGCGTCTCGGTAACTTTAGTAATTTTCAGATTTTCTCTTTCCGCGATTTCGAGATAAACATTTATATCCCTGCGCGGATCAATAACAACAGCTTCCTTTGTCTTTTGACATCCAACCAGATAGCTTGCCTGAGCAAGACCTTTTTCATATATATTTTGAAAAAACATTTTTAATTCTCCTTTTTACTCGCTTTCGGTTTCGCCGTGCCAGCCGATAATTCCACTAGCAAGATTATAAACTTTTTCAAATCCCATTTTCATCATCATATTTCCCGCATGGTAGCTTCTGTTTCCGCTTCTGCAGTAAACATAATAACTTTTGGATTTATCAAGATTCGAAATTTTTGTCTGAAATTCGGGATCCATTAAATTTATTAGTTTTGAATTGGGAATTCTTTCTTCATAAAACTCATCTTCAGTCCTAACATCAAGAAGAACAGAATCATTTTCACTTTTCATTTGGGACTCAAATGTAAGCGAATCCAGGTTAACAACTGTTTTACCGGATTGGAAGAATGTTCCGAAAATTGCCATTTTATTTTTACTCCTAATTATATTTTTATTAAAATTTCTTTGCCGATTATATATATACCCATTACAAAAACGAGCCAGCCGAATGCGGGTTTCAGTTTTTTGCCGGGGATAAACTTTGAGAGATAGCTGCCTATTAATATTCCTACAATTGCCAGAAACGATATTACTGCAATAAGCTGCCAGTTAATTATAATATCGCCAGTTACATCTCCTACGAATCCTATTAATGAATTAACCGCTATAATTAACAATGAAGTACCAACCGCCATTTTCATGGGCAGATTAGCGAGAATAACCAGGGCCGGAATAATTAGAAATCCTCCGCCTGCGCCTACAAGTCCGGTTAAAAATCCGACAACTGTTCCCTCGATAATGATCATTGGATAATTAAATATTATTTCACCTTTTACTTCGTCATTCTTACCCGGTTTAATCATTGAAACCGAAGCCGCCAGCATCAGCAGGGCGAATAAAACCATTATAAACATATCTTTTGAAACTGTTAAACTTCCTATTGAAAATAATTCCGGAGGAATTGCCGGAATAATAAATTTCCGGGTTAAATAAACTGTAATAAAAGCGGGAGTGGCGAATATCAAAGCGGTTAAAAAGCTGACCATTTTTTTGTTCATATATGCCGCCGCTCCGATTAAACTAGTTAATCCCACAATAAACAATGAATAAGCCGTAGCTGTAACGGGCGTTACGTTAAAAAGATAAACAAGAAGCGGAACGGTTAGAATTGACCCTCCTCCTCCAGTTAAACCCAAGGTAAGACCGATAAACAGCGCGCCTACATAACCTAATATTTCGAACATAATTTCTCATAGTTAAACTTTATATGGGATAAGATGTACTATTTAATGAAAAGATTCAAGGCAGGCAAAGGATTACAAATCTTCAAATAATTCCTGAATGACAACAAGTTTTACAAGGTCAATTTTGTTTTTATCGGAGCGGATGATATAAAATTTGAAATGATCAATATTAAATGTTTCTCCTTTAGTAGGGATTGTGCCTAAATTTGAGGTAATATAACCAGCAATTGTTTCATAATCACCGTCGGGAATTTTCAGTTCAAACTCTTCATTAATAAGATCAACCTCAACCTTACCGCTTAAAATATATGTATTGTTGTCGATTTTTCTCATAATTTCTTCTTCGATATCATGCTCATCCATAATTTCGCCGAGCATCTCTTCAATAATATCTTCAGTAGTAATTATACCCGCGGTGCCGCCGAACTCATCGATAACAACTGCAATAGATACACGTTTGGCTAAAAGTTCATTAAGCATTTCAAGTGTTTTTTTAGTATCCGGCACGTATAATACTTCTCTGATAATGCTGTTTAAATCCCCTGGATTTTTAAACATATCATACGCGTAAATAACACCTTTAATATTATCAATATTATCCTCGTATACGGGAATTTTAGAAAAACCCGATTCTATGAATATATTAAGCACTTCTTCCATATTGCTTTCAATATCAATAGCAACAATCTCAGTTCTCGGTGTAATTACCTCGTAGATTTTCTGTTCACCAAGATCAATTATTTTATTAACTATATCGTAAGTATCGTCGGGATTTCCAGAAGCCTGAGAACTTTCGTCCAGCAGAACCTGTAAATCCTCTCTTTGAAAAAGTAGGGATATTTTTTCTTCCTTTACATTACCAGATTTTATCAGCAACGCGGATAAAGAAGAAGTAATTTTTACGAACGGATAAATAATTACAGATACAATTCTGATAGGAATTGAACTGGCAAGCACAACCGTATCAGACATTTCAAAAGCGAAATATTTAGGCAGAAGTTCGCCGAATATTAGAAGAAGAATTGTAGAATATATTAAAATTGAAAAATCGGATAATTGAAAAGCTGTGCCGACAACTACGGTAAATATTGAAGCGAAAGCCACATTTATAATATTATTAGAAATAAGAATAGTAGAATATAGTATTTGAGGATTATTTACAAAATATATAGCTTCTTTAGCCGTAAGTTTATTTTTGCGGGCTTTAATTTCGAGTTTAATTTTATTTGAAACGATAAACGCTATTTCGGAACCGGAGAAGAATCCGCTAAAAATTAAAAGTCCGACTAAAAGTAAAAACTGATATTCCATTTCCGTTAATATGCCTTTTCTATTAATTGATCGTAAATCTTATATGTAATAGTTTCGCCGTCGTTATCAAAGATAAATTCGACTGTAATACTCTCGTCGCTGTTGAAACCGGGTACAAGTTTTGATCCGGCAACCGTAGAGAAGATAAACTCTTTATTATATTCCGATTTAATTCTTTTGTTATCACGAATCAGCGGTTTTAAAATAAAGTAAGGATGACCATTCTGGTATATTTTTATAAGGTTTAATTTTATTTCTTCAATATCGTATTTTTCCGAAAGGGGCATTGACAAAGAACCGGAAATATTTAATCCGGGTACCTGTTCCGGGCCGGGCATTAAATTAATCCAGCAGTAAAATTTATCGACGCTGACAATATCAAAGGAACCGGAGCCGCTGACTGTTCCTGTATTTTCACTTGGACTTGTACTATTATCCTTATACTCAAACTTTGAGGCAGAGCAGGCGGTAATCAGCGCAAGTAAATAAATTAAAGCAATAATTTTCTTTTTCATAAATCCAGAATTAAAAAACGGCTGATTCTTCATATATACCGAAATGTTTTTTTAAGCTGCCAACCATTTCACCCAATGTTACATAATTATCCGAGGCTTTAATAAAAACGGGCATAAGGTTTTTACCATCAACAGCCGCATTTTCTATTTCATTTAAGCAATCAATAACCGTCTGGTTGTTTCGGCTTTGTTTTAGAACGGCTAATTGTTCTCTCTGTTTCTTTTCAACTTCGGGAGAAACCTGCAGAATCGGAATTCCGTGATCTTCCTTTTCTTCAATAAATTCATTAACTCCCACCATAATTTTTTCTTTCTTTTCGAGTTCAAGCTGATAACGGTAAGCGGCATCGGAAATTTCTTTTTGGAAATAACCTGCGTCAATAGCCGGAATTACACCGCCCAGTGCTTCAATTTCATCAAATATTTTATTAGCCCCTTCTTCCATTTTATTCGTTAAAGATTCGACATAATAACTGCCGCCGAGAGGATCCACTGTATTAATAACACCCGTTTCATAAGCGAGAAGCTGCTGGGTTCTTAAAGCAATTTTAACCGCTTTCTCGCTCGGAAGCGCGAGAGTTTCGTCCATTGAGTTTGTATGAAGGGATTGAGTTCCGCCAAGTACGGCAGCCATAGCCTGAAAGGCGGTACGCATAATATTATTTTCCGGCTGCTGCGCTGTTAATGTGCAGCCTGCAGTCTGGGTGTGAAACCTAAGCCACAATGAGCGCGGATTTTTAGCTCCGTATTTTTCTTTCATTCTTCTGGCGAATATTCTGCGCGCCGCTCTAAATTTGGCTATCTCTTCGAAAAAATCGAGGTGCGAGTTAAAAAAATATGATATTCTCGGCGCGAAGCTGTCGACATCCATTCCTCTTTCGATGCAAGCCTCTATATAAGCGAACCCGTCCGCTAATGTATATGCCAGTTCCTGCACGGCGGTTGAGCCTGCTTCGCGAATATGATAACCGCTTACCGAAACCGGGTTCCATTGCGGGACTTCGTTTGTACAATACTCGATCATATCAGTAATAATTCTCATCGAAGGTTTGGGCGGGAATATATATTCTTTCTGAGCGATATATTCTTTCAGAATATCGTTCTGAAGCGTACCGCGCAGCTGGTCAAATGAAACGCCTTGTTTTTTTGCGACAGAAAGATAAAATGCAAAAACCATTGCCGCCGGAGAATTAATTGTCATAGACGTAGAAACTTTATCAAGAGGAATTCCTCCGAAAAGAATTTCCATATCCTGAAGCGATGAGATTGAGACACCGCAAATTCCGACTTCGCCGATACTGTTATCGTCATCCGAATCATAACCCATTAAGGTGGGCAAATCGAAAGCGACCGATAACCCGGTCTGACCGTGGTTCAGAAGATATTTAAACCTAGAGTTGGTATCCTGCGGCGAACCGAAACCCGCAAACTGCCGCATTGTCCAAACCTTTCCTCTGTATCCGTTAGGATGAATACCCCTTGTGTACGGGAACTGACCGGGAAAGTTTATATCATTAAGAAAATCAATATTGTTAATATCATCGGGAGAATACAAATTATTAATTTCCTCACCGGAAACCGATGTATACTTAATACCGTTTGATTTTGATTTTTTTATATCATCTATATATTTATTTTTTGCAGCATTATATTTTTCAGAATTCATTTTCCCCTCTTATAAAAATCTATTCTTAACAAACAATTTTGTTAAATATACTGATTTTTTGATCCTATAAAAATTCATTTTATGTGCGTCCGAATCGTTTATCAAGCTCATCCAACGGAATTTTAATAACAATTGGTCTGCCGTGCGGGCATACATAAGGCATAGAAGTGGCGAATAACTGATCTACAAGAAGGCGCATCTCTTTTTCGTTCAATTTATCACCGGCTTTAATAGCGGCTTTGCAAGAAAAAGATTTAGCGAGATTATCGCGCACTTCAAGATTTTTTTCGCGCTGGTTGGTTTTGTATTCATCCAGGATTTCATTTAACGCGTCGATTTCGGATCCAACTTTTAAGTCCCCCGGCACACCGTCAATTACAATTGTATTTTTACTGAAGAACTTTAATTCAAATCCCATTTTCACAAGATAAGGTTCAAGTTCTTTAAGCAACGCATAATCGCCAGGATCGGCTTGAAAAGTCTGCGCAAATAAAAGCTGCTGTGAAAAAGGAAGATTAGCCTCAAACGAGTTTAATATTTTTTCGTATAATATTCTTTCATGCGCCACATGCTGATCGATAATCATCAAGCCGCTTTTAATCTGAGCAAGAATATATTTATTATGAAGAGCTACGATAAAGGTAGGGTTTTCATCTCTTAAACTGAGCGAATGATAAACTTCTTTTTGAGATTTGGAATCAAACGGATGATCAGTCTGTTCCCCCGGCGCGGCCTGTTTAATTTCTTTATTTAACGAGCTGAATAACAGATCGATTTCATTATCGGAGTAAGCCTGCTTATTAGAATTTGGTTTCGAAACAAACGAAGGTCTGTCGGAGAAATCATCTTTGTCAGATTGTCTGTAATTATCGTAACGCAATTTTTCATTATTCGCCGAATCGTTTCCGAATGTCATAGCCGGGACTAGATCGTGGCTTCCGAGACTTTTTTTAATAACCGCGTTAACAAATCTGTATATATCATTATCATCGTCAAACTTAACTTCAAGTTTCTGGGGATGAACATTTATATCCACTTTTGAAGGATCGAGATCAATAAACAATACAAAGAAAGGATAATCTCCTTTTTCAAGAATATTTTCATACGCCGAAAACACCGCGTGGTTTATTGTTTTGCTAATAACATATCTGTTATTAATAAAGAGATACTGTTCGCCCTTGCTTCTTTTAAGAAAGGCAGGTTTGGCGATATAACCGCGTATTGACAAATAATCGGTAATTTCTTTAACCTCAACAACGGCGTCGAGAATATTATCGGCGAAAACTTCTTTTACTCTGTTTTCAAGAGTGCCGGATTTAAAATCGAATAAAAGGTCGTCGTCATTCCACAATTTAAACGCGACCTCGGGATTACTTAAAGATATTTTTTTAAATGTTTCTATAATATGTTTAAGTTCAGTAGCGTTGGTTTTTAAGAAGTTCCTTCTGGCCGGAGTATTATAAAATAAATTTTTTACAGATACAGAAGTGCCTTTTGAAAAAGATCCTTTTTCTTTCTGGATATTATTTTCTTCGTCGAATTTAATTAAGGTGCCAATTTCCTCATCGCCGGTTTCGGTTTTTATTTCGAACTGGCAAACCGAAGCAATTGAGCTTAGTGCTTCACCGCGGAATCCGAATGTGCGTAAACTTTCTATATCTTCATAAGAAGTGATTTTTGAAGTCGCGTGTTTATGAAATGACAATAGCGCATCCTGCTCGCTCATACCGATACCGTCATCAACAACTTGAATAAGAGATTTGCCGGCTCTTCTAACAATAAGTTCAATATTCCTCGCTTCGGCATCAACGGAATTTTCCATTAATTCTTTTACTACGGATTCGGGTCTTTGCACAACTTCACCGGCGGCAATTTTATTAGTAATATTTTCGGGCAATATTTTAATTTTCGCAGACATATATATAATTTTCAATAGAATTATTATGAGGAAATTTAGGTATGAAAGATAAGAAAATTATTAATTCTTTCTCGAATAATAATAGACTTCAAATTCAGCTGTTTCTTTGATTGCGGCGATTTCCCAAACATCTTTTGAAATTTCCGGGAAACGCGTATCCCCTTCGGCTTCAAATTTCATTACGGAGATTATAAGCTCATCGCAATTATTAATTTCCGACTTATAAATTTCACCGCCGCCAATAATAAATATTTTTTCATAATTCGCGGATTCGCAATAATTATAAGCGCTTTTAATATCGGTAAAATACATTAATTCATCAAATTTATATTTGTTTTCGGGTCTGCGCGTAATAATAATATTAAGCCTGTTTTTTAACGGTTTACCGAAAGATTCAAACGTATTTCGCCCCATAATAACGGGGTATCCGGTTGTAGTTAACCTGAAATGTTTAAATTCTTCTTTAGAGTGCCATGGAATTGTACCTTGGGAACCAATGACATAATTTTGAGCTATTGCAGCGATTATTATTTTTTTCAAAATATTTATCAGAATTTTATTTTTTTATTTAAGAATATGCTAAGGAAATTTCTTTTCCCGCTTTCCACATTTACAACAATTGTAGTATCGCTGTATCCGTCCAATTTAAGAGTAATAATATATTCACCCGGTTCCAATTCGTCAAATTCTTCGGGAGTTTTAAAATTTGTCTGAGTATCCTTAAGAAATATAACAGCGCCTTGCGGGTAACTGCTTAAGAACAGCGAACCGCTGTCCTTTTGAATTTCCGCAAATTCAACGATATCTTCCCGGCATGAAATCAGGAAAAAAGATATTACGAATACTGCCGTTAGAAATACTTTTTTCACATGTCCCCCAAAAAAATTTTCCGTTTAATTTAACCGTAATATAATTAAAAACGCAAGGGGAATATTTAGACACAATTTTAATAAACAAATTAAACTGCAACTTCAAAATAAATTCTATCATGAGACTGATAACCTTCAAGTTCAAAGTCGTCGAATGTAAGTTCATCAATCGGTTTTTTATTAATTTTTAATTTTGGAAGAGGAAGAGGATTTCTTTTTAATTGTTCCAATAAACCCTCAACATGATCATATTTTTCCATTGCTGATCCTTTATCGGCGGCATAAATATGTGCGTCAATAATGGAATGTGAAAATTCCCCAAGTTCCAATCCGGTTTCCTGGGCAATAATCTGGGTAAGCAATGAGTATGCCGCGAGATTAAAAGGAATACCCAGTGCAATATCACCGGAACGCTGGCTTAAATGACAGTTAAGTTTTCCGTCGAGTACATTAAAAGCAAATGTATAATGGCACGGAGGAAGTTTACTTACAACGGCATTTGCAGGATGCCATGCCAGAATCACCAAACGCCGGGAATTCGGATTTGTTTTAATTTCATTTATAACCCAGCCGATTTGATCGAAAGTAAGGGCTCCGTTTTCTTCTTCACTTACAAAGGGATGATGTTTATCAACATAAACTTCTCCGTCAAGAATTGCCCCGCCCGATGGTACAGGATATCTTCTCCAGAATCTTCCGTATGCGGTTTGAAGTCTGCCCTGCTCATCTGCCCATGCGTCCCATATTTTTGTTTGTTTTCTCAGAGTTTTTATATGTTCATCACCTGATAAATACCATAACATTTCGTGAAGAAGGGATTTCCAATACATTTTTTTTGTAGTTAATAAAGGGAAACCATTTTGAAGATTTACCCTGTAATTGGCTGAAAAGTAAGAAATTGTATCAACGCCAGTACGAGTGTGTTTACGTATGCCGTTATCCAGAACAAGTTTTACTAAATCAAGATATTCTTTCATTAAACTCCCGTTACATTCTTTATTAAAATGGAATTAACTTTTGATCGGTTGGATGCAATTTAAGTTTCTTTGAGGAAGTTTTCAAATTTATAAGAAAATTACTTTTCTATTATTAGAAATAAATTGTGAAATATTTAATAAGAAGATTAGACAGATTATAATCCAAGATCATCATAGGATTTAATAATGGATTTTTTACTTTCCAGAAGGTCCTGCGAAATTACCTTAACATTACCTATAGCGGGCATAAAATTAGTGTCCCCTGTCCATCTGGGCAGTACATGGAAATGAATATGCTGATCTATTCCGGCTCCGGCTGCTTTACCAATATTTGCGCCGATATTAAATCCGTGCGGTTTGGATATATAATTTAACGCTTTAACCGCTTTTTGAACTTCGCTTAAGATCTCAAGATTTTCATCGGGGGTAATTTCCAAAATATCGGAGACATGGCGGTAAGGTATAATCATTAAATGACCGCTGTTGTAAGGGTATAAATTAAGCATTGTAAAAGTTAGTTTGCTTTTTCTGACTACAAGGTTATCATCATTTTCAATATTAAGCGATTCAGCGAAGCAGAATACGCATTTTTCCGATTCGTCCTTATCTTTAAATGATTTAATATAATTTGAACGCCAGGGGGACCAAAGTTTTTCCACAAAAACCTCTAATCATACCGCAAACAAAAAACAAGCAGTCGGCAATAAATTATCGCCGACTGCTTAAATTAACTGAAACGGCTTATTAATCTTCTTCTTTAGACTTCTTATAATCATCAATAATTTTTGCCTCTACTTCTTTAGGCACTTCTTCGTAATGAGAGAATTCTCTATGATGAATTCCTCTTCCCGAAGTTAAACTTCTAAGATGGGTAGAATATTTATAAAGTTCGGCCAAAGGAACCTTAGCTTTAATAACCTGGAAAGAACCGTCGGCATCCATTCCCGAAATTTTGCCTCTGCGGCTTGAAATATCCCCCATAACATCCCCCATAAACTCTTCTGGGACTTTTACGGTAACATCATAAACCGGTTCAAGGATAACCGGTTTGGCTTCCATAAAACCTTTTTTGAAAGCTTGCGAAGCGGCTAATCTAAAGGAGACTTCATCGGAATCGACGTTATGATAGGTTCCGTCGAATAACGTAACTTTAACGTCAATAACCTTGCTGCCAGTTAAAACACCTTTGGCCATAATTTCGTTAAGACCTTTTTCAACCGCGGGAATAAATCTGCCCGGCACAACTCCGCCCACAATGGCGTTAACAAATTCAAATCCCGCACCTCTTGGCTGAGGCTCTAATTTAAGGTGAACATGGCCGTACTGGCCTCTTCCGCCGGATTGTTTTTTATGTTTGAATTCAGCGTCGTCGCATCTGCCTTTAATTGTTTCTCTATACGGAATTCTAGGCTCAACCAAATCAACCTCAACCCCGTATCTGTCTTTAAGCATTTTAACTGCCAGCGACAATTGAAGTTCACCCTGACCTGAAACAATAGTCTGCGCCAGTTCCGGATCATATTGAACGCTGAAGGTCGGATCTTCTTCGTGCGCGGTATGAAGTCCCGATGAAATTTTATCTTCATCACCTTTTGCTTTAGCCATTACAGCACCGCGGATAACAGATTCGGGCAATTCAATTTCTTTTATAACAACAGAAAGGTTTTTTGATGACAATGTATTTCCAGTATGAGTATCTTTCAATTTTACAACCGCGCCAATATCGCCGGCGTTTAATTTTGCGACCTCTGTTCTTTGTTTTCCGTTTATAACGAACAATTGTCCAAGTCTTTCATTTTTACCTCTTGAGGTATTTACCATATCCATACCTGCGGTAAGAGAGCCTGAATAGACTTTAAATATTGACAACTCGCCTAAATGCTGTTCCGAAAGTGATTTAAAGATAAGGCATGCAGGTTCGGCTTTTTCATCGCATTTAATTTCAATTTTTGTTTTGCTGTCGACTAATTGTCCTTCACCCGGGGCGCCGTCTTTCGGCGATGGGAAATAATCCACAACAAAATCCAAAAAGTCGTTTAACCCAACCCCTTTTCTTGCTGAAGCTGCAAACGCAGGGACTAAGGCTCTGTTAAGCATGGCCGCTTTAAGTCCTTTTTTTAAGTTTTCATCGCTAAGCGTACCTTCCTCAAAAAACTTATTCATTAATTCTTCGGTAGATTCTGCGACTTTTTCAATTAATTCTTCTCTTAATGTCTGAGCAAGGTCTTTATATTTTTCGGGAATATCGCTTTCAACTACCTTTCTTGATGTAGGGTCGTTAAAAGTTAATGCTTTCATTTTAAGAATATCAACAACAGTGGTAAAATTAATACCTTCATCAACCGGAAAAGAAATTACGGTAACGTCCGAGGTTAATCTTTCTTTAGCCATTTTGATTGTTTCGTCAAACTTAGAATGCTCATTGTCCAACTTATTAACAATAATAGCCGCAGGCATATCCTGATTTTTAATTGTTTCCCAGTTTATTTCTGTACCGACCTCAACGCCTTCGGCTCCTTTAATAACAACTACAGCGGTATCAACAACATGAAGACTGCTGATTACCTGTCCGACAAAATCGGAGTAACCGGGAGTATCAATAAAATTTATTTTTACGTTATTTCTTTCGAGGTGAAGAGGAGTTGAAGATATTGAAATTTTTCTTTCAATTTCGTTAGTGTTATAATCTGAAACCGTGTTGCCTTCTTCAGTTGTGCCGATTCTGTTAATTTCACCGGCGGTATACAATAAAAACTCTGTAATGGTAGTTTTACCACTTCCGCCATGGCCCACAAAAGCCAGATTGCGGATACTTTCAGCATTAAATTCTTTCAATGTGCTCTCCTATAATTAACCTATACGATAGTTTAACTAAACAGTTTTGACCAAAAAACAGAAAAACCTTTCGCAACAGCGTTAAGGTTTTTCAAAAGTTCACTTACTCTATGTTCGGGATTTATCTTACCGGGTAAATCAACTACCCTGTTCACCTTCCTTTTAATAGAATGAATAAATGATTTTAATTCCGAAATCTGTTCTTCGGCATCACCAGTAATTTGCGCAGCTTTTCTTGTAATTTCTTCCAAGTTATCAAGAACAGGAACAGTTTTCTCGGAAATTATATGAATATCATTTTCAATTGACTCAAATGATTTTCTTAATTTATTTAAGGTAAAAACTAAATAAACACATAATACAACAGCAGCAACAATTAAAATGATAATTAATACGTCAATTAGTGTCATAAATCTATGCTTCTTTTTCTGATTTATATGTATCAACGCCTGCTTTTATGGCGGATTTAAGCTTATCGCCTTCTTTTGTTATTTTATCCTTTCCGGATTCAACGGCAACAGTGGCTTTTCCTTTTGCTTCGTCAAGTATATCTTCGGCTTCTTTTAGCAGGGCATCTACTTTTACTTTAGCTTCGGAAATTAATTTTTCCGATTTTTTTTTGCCGTCATTAATCATTTCATTTGCTTTTGTTTTCGCGCTATTTATGTAGGTTTCCGCATCTTCAATAAATTCATCAGTTCTTTCTCTGATATCGCCTCTTAATTCTTTACCTGTTTTAGGCGCATACAATAACGCAATTATGGATCCCACAATACCGCCAGCAAGAAATCCTACTATTAATCCTTTACCCAATCCGTTTTCATCAGCCATTTTAACCTCCATATATTAAATATAATTGATTGTAAAATAATAACGATACGCAATAAAATCAAGATATATATGTCTACAGATTGTATTTTGACAATATATAAAACAAATTATAATAGATTTGTAAAATAGAATTAAAAAACAAACCTTTGACAAACTGTTATTTAGCTGCTCATACCGCCATATTTTTAATTATTTCATCCGCAAATTTTGAGCATGTGATTTCATTTGAATTTTCCATTTGGCGCGCTAAATCGTAGGTTACGGTTTTTGCGGTAATTGTTTTTTCCAAAGCATCAACAATTATTTGAGCAGCCTGATTCCATTCCAAATGGTTAAGCATCATAACTCCCGAAAGTATTAGAGAAGAAGGATTAACCTTATCCAAGCCGGCATATTTGGGCGCGCTTCCGTGCGATGCTTCAAAAACAGCGACTCCAGTTTCATAATTAATATTTGCCCCGGGCGCTAATCCAAGTCCCCCAACCTGAGCGGCTGCCGCATCCGATAATAAATCACCGTTTAAATTCAGCATTACCAAAACGTCAAATTCAGTTGGTCTTAATAATAACTGCAAAAATACCGCGTCAGCAATTCTGTCTTTTACAACAATTTTATCGCCTGGGTTTCCCGCTGAATTACCGTTTCTCAAAAATGCAAAAGCTCCTTCTTTTTTAATAGGAGTAATTCCGTCCGGACTTTTAACCTGATCCCAAAGTTCATCTTCGGTGATAATAAAATCTCTGAATTCGTTTAAGGCGGTTTCATAAGCCCAATCTTTAAATTTACCTTCGGTAAATTTCATAATATTTCCTTTATGAACAATAGTTACGCTTTTTCGATTATTCCTGACGGCGAAATTAATTGCAGCTCTAACAATTCTAATTGAACCTTCTTTTGAAACCGATTTTAAGCTGTAGTTTGAGGATTCCGGGAATCTTATTTTCTTATAGGTATTTTCCGATTTTAATAATTCTTCAAGTTTATTTATTGAATCATCTCCCCGCTTCCACTCAATACCTGTATAATTATCTTCCAGGTTTTCCCGAAAAATCACTATATCCAAATCCTGCGGTCTTTTCATTGGATTAGGAACGTTTCTATACCATTTTACCGGCCTCACACACGCGTAAAGGTCAAGTTTTTGTCTTAATGCCACATTTAGCGAACGTACGCCTCCGCTTATCGGAGTAGTAAGCGGACCTTTTATTGACATTTTAAATTCATCAATAACATCTATTGTTTCATCGGGCAGCAAATTATCTCCTCCGTAAAACTTTAACGATTTTTCTCCGGCATAAACCTCCAGCCATTCAATTTTCTTTTTACCGGCGTAAGCTATTTTAACGGCAACGTCCAAAACTTTTTTAGCCGCAGGCCAAATATCCGCTCCTATTCCGTCCCCTTCGATAAAGGTAATAATTGGAAAATCAGGCACAAGTAATTTTCCGTTTTCGAAAACGATTTTTTTATCGGCTGAAGGGAATGAAATTTTGCTATCTTTTACCATAATGGACCGTATTATATTTTACACTTAATAATGATTTGCCACAATTACAGCTTGGGGCAATAAATTATAATTAATAATTAATAGTAGTAAAAATACAAAAAATGAATTTAATAAGAATGAAGTATAAAAATTAGAGGATTGATAAAATGGAATTGTAAACTTTGGAAAGGGGTAATCCGACTACATTATAATATGAACCGTTTATTTTTTTAACGAATACCGCGCCGAAATCATCCTGTATTCCGTAAGCGCCTGCTTTATCCATTGGACTTCCGGTTTCAATATAATCTTTTATCATTTCAACTGACAATTTATGAAAAGTAACAGCTGTTTTTTCATAATCGACAATTCTTTTATTATTCAAAAGGTTTGTAATAGCGAAACCAGTATAAACGTAATGTGTATTTCCGCTTAAGAATTTTAATATTTTTTCGGCGTCTTTTTTATCTTTTGGTTTGCCGATAATTTGTCCCTTTAGAACTACAATAGTATCAGCTGTTAAAATTATGCCGTTTTTAATTTTCTTTTCAGCGATCAGCATTTTATGCGCGGATAATCTTTTTACGGTTTTAATCGGATGTTCACCGTCCAAAACTTCTTCAATTAAATCGACGTTTAACGACTTGAAATTAATATTGATTTGTTTTAAAAGTTTTTTTCTGCGCGGAGATTTAGATGCAAGATAAAAAGGTGCGGGTAAATGAATCATTAGAATAAATTACGCTTATCTGAATAAGGCTTTAATGCTGCCCCATGTCTGTTTAATACCTGAAACGCTGTGCGCGACGTGAGAAACGCCTGAAAAAGAAAAAGTGTTGTCATCATCTACAATTTTTAACTGATAAACATAAACTTGATCATTAGCTTTATAAGCGCTTTCATCAACATATTCATATGTTGAATTATTACCTTTTGCTGCTATTTTCGCTAAATCAATAAAACTTCCGCTAGCAGGCTTTCTTTGAACAATAAAATATACAACGTTGTCTTCTGCGCCTGTCTGCCAGCTGATAACAACATTCCCGTTGTCGCTTCTTGTATTAAAATAATTTAGAAAAGCGCCCGCGCTAAGCATGGCCGTAAGTGAAAAGAATACAATAACAATTGTTATTTGAATAAGACGGTTTTTCATGCAGAAAATATATCTTTATTTATTAAAATAGTCAAGTGATGTCCTTTAAAAAATTATTCCAAATTAATGGCCTTATTAAACCTTTTTCAGCTTTTCCCAATTCCCGTACTTAAATTTAACAAAAATAACAGCTGAATAAAGAATAACATAAAATGGCAATGCGGCCCATGCCCCTTTAAGTCCTAGTTCAAATACAACGCCAAGTAAATAAGCCAATGGTACAAATACAAACCAGTTTACAACCACCTCAGCCATCATAACAAACATTGTCTGACCCGAAGCCTGCAGACCATTTGCAAGCACAACACCCATCGCATAAAAAATCTGACCGAAACCGGCAATTCTTATCGCTGGAACAGCCGATTCAATTACAGAAGAATCGTTAGTAATTAAAATTAGAACCGCCCGCGGAAAAAATGTAAAAACAAGTCCAACAAATACAGTATAAATTGTCGCGACTTTTGCTGTAGCGAAACCGAAATATTTTGCTTTTTTAATATTTCCGCTTCCCAGATTATTTCCCACCAAGGTATGCACTGCAATTCCGAACCCGAAACAGGGCATTAACGAAATTGTTAAAGATGAAAAAACAACATTGCTTGCGGCCTGCGCAAGTGTGCTAATATATCCGGTTATCGCAATAAAACTTAAAAATCCTATAAGCATAAATATATTCTGAAATGAAACCGGGAGTGAAATTTTGGTAATTGATTTCGCGATTTCGGATATATAACTGAAATGTTTGAAATAATTGTATTTGTTTTTATAACCGGGCAGAACCGAAACGCTGAAATAAAAGATAAAATCGCAAACGGTCGCAAGAGTTGAACCTAAACCAGCTCCCGCCAGTCCCATTCCCTCAATTCCGAACATACCAAATATAAAAATATAGTTAAAAACAATATTCAGAAAATTCACTAGGATTCCCGAATACATAAATATTTTAGTCTTGCCTATTCCGAAAAAGAAACCGCGGTATGAAACCGTTAATAGAAAAAACGGGATTCCCATAAAACGATAGTAGAGGTATTCTCCTGCATATATACCAACTTGATCATCGACTGCGAAAAAGTCAGCGATATCGAAAGCAAAAAAAACAACAAATGCGGAAACTACCGAACCGATTAAAAAAGAATTTATAAGAGAGGTATTTAGGACATCGCCGCATTTGCCGTAATTTTTCTCACCGAATCGGCGTGCAACAAGCACATGGGTTCCCGTCGCAAAACTAGAAAAGAAACTTATAATTGCCCATGTAGCTAATACTCCTAATCCCATCGCGGCAAGATACGATTCGGCATTATCAAGTCTGCCAACCATTGCCGTATCAACAAGCGAGACAACCATTTGAGTTGAGAGTCCGGCAATTGCGGGAAGTGCAATTTTCAGAATGTATTTGTAGTCGGAAAATTCGGAGAATAATTTCATTTATTTTATTTTTTTATTGCCGATATCAAAAAGTCAGAAAACACATTAAGTCAAAATAATTGCTTGCTCATTTCAAAGAAGTTAAAAATATATAAATTATTCTGATTATGAAATCAAGAAATATGAAATTATTATAAATTTATAAGTCTATTTTCCCGGAGAATTTATAAAGATATTAGTTAATAATTCATTTATTTTTATTATTTTTGAATTATTACTCAATAACTCGAGGGTGAAATTTGGGTAAACAACAGGAACTGCAGCAGTTAATAAAATCGCACGGAATAAAAGAATCCTGGTTATCAGAAAGACTGGGATTAAAACTTTCCACTTTTAAATATCTTCTATATGAAAGCGATAAATTTGACGAAGATCTTTATGAGCAGATTAAACAGGCAATTGAAGATTATCAATACGATTTAAATCTTTATACCGATGACAAACCAATTGATTTAGATTTATTTTCAGATGAAGATTTAAGAATAGGAATTGGTCACCGGGTACGGGCATTCGCCAAAAGAAAATACGGTACATTAAAACGGCTAGCCGAATCAATGGATATATCACCGCAGCAGCTTCAACAGTATATAAGCGGCAAACGAGAACCCGGATCAAAAATATTATTAAAACTATTGCGGCTGGGCTGTGATATTAATTGGCTGCTCGGCGGTTCGGAAACTCCCGAATCCTACAAAATATATAAGTTAGAAAGTGAACTGCGTAAAATGCACGAAGGTTATTCTGAAATTGAAACTATCGTTAAAAGAATTGAGCATCCTTCAAAACATGATTAAATTTTAGTTTATTTCCAATTCATCTTTTCCCTAATAATTGGTTCGAGGAAATCAGCTATTTTTTTCTGTCCATTTATATTTGGATGATACTGACATCCAAAATCGTCGGGACGATTTAATTTCACATCTAATTTCACAAAATGAATATTTTTATCGCGGTTATTAATCCGCAGATCATCAACCACATTATTAATATACTCTGAATCCGGATCTTGTTCTTCAGCGCCGCTTAAGCAAAATAAATTTGTGTTCGCATATTTCATTCTTAACATAAGAATAAACTCTTTATATGCTTTTTCAAATTGAGATCGTGTTGGATAAGGTTTGCTCCAGAAGTCGTTATTCCCTATTCTAATAATAACGGCATCAGGTATCCAGTTTGAAAAATCCCATTTTGTTGTATCAAAAATATTTATGCGGTCATAATAATAAGGAAACGGATATAATGAAGCTGATAAACTGTCTCCGAAATTTCTTATAATACCACTCCCCGAAATTGCTTCCACAAAATATTCGGCATTAAACCGCCTTGCCAATATTGGTCCAAAGGCCAAATAATTATTTTCTGTTTCCCTCTCAAAAAGGCATTCGGGCGATAATCCTTCTACGCCAAAACCTGCGACAAAGGAATCACCAATAAATTCTATATTTCTTTTTTTTATTTTATCCGGATAGTAGAAGTTTTTATCATGGTTGATAATAAATCCGCTGAAAATTACTTCACCTAAAGAAGCTTCTGTTCTTTTTGTAATTAGAATATGATGCAGTGTGTCGGTTAAATTTTTAGCTAAAGTATAAACCGTATCTTTTTTCGTAACTAAAACAGTATCAAGTTTATCGTCAATAAAAACATTATAATCGTTATTTCCGTCAACAAGTTTTATTGAAATAGTTGTGCCTTCAAAAAGCGTTTCAATTGAAACACCAGACCAGCTTAATTTTACGTTAGCAGAATCTAGAAATTCAATTCTTCCGGTATATTTTATAAACGGATTATTCGCATCTATTTCTACATCAAATTCGAATAAAGAACATGAATTTAATAACATTGCAATCAAGGGGAGTAAATAGATACGTTTAAACATATTCCAACAAATTATTAAGAGAATGAACAACCGCAAAAACATTTTTTCTATTTAGCGGATAATATTATAATTATTAAGTTTGTTTATAAATTGATATTAAATCTAAATATCATTCTTAATATAACATGTCGGCGCGTTATAAAAAGGCTTATTCTTATTATAATTATTGAAATACTTCTGATATTAGTTTTATTGTTATTTAGTGCCTTTTAATTGCATAAAATTGAGATTCAATACTTAATAATCCGGTCAATTATTGAGAACCCATATAAATTTTAATAAGTATTATTCACATAAAATTTTAAAACTAATATAAACTGATTCAAATGTTAAAGGAATACTCTTCGGAATAGGTTTATATAACTATTAACAATTAGAAGGGGTATTTTTAGAATTAATTTGTAAATCTTTGTGTCTTAGTGTCCTTGTGGCTACTATTTGACTTTGTTTGCTGGTCAAATCATTTTTCTGCCACTAAGGCACCAAGACACAAAGTAAAATTTCCTTTGAAACATTCTCTTATTTTAGTTGCTTTTTTCGATTGTATTTAATTTGGGCCAATTCATTTCCGCGTTCATTATTGACTCTTTTAAATTTCCTTTAAAAAGTTTTGCAACTTCTTCATTTTTATTTAGGTAAAGTTTGCCGTCGACTATTTTCCATACCAATGGATCAGTCTCGAACAATGCATTTTTACTGACACCATAAGCACAAAATCCGCCGTATTGAGGAGCATATTTGTCTGGAGTTTCTTTGAACATATTTAAATGTTTCTTGCTTGAAAATTGCCATAACGCGCCGTTCCATTTGCAGCTGTACATTTTTTCACCCATTACAGGTTTTCCCTCAGCAAAGTAGGCTACCGGATCGTAACCTTTTATCGCAACTCCGTCCATGTTTTGATTTATTTTTATATTCATTTCTTCCTGTTTCATATTTTTCTCTTTCATCATTTCTTTTTCTTGTGCGAATGAAAAGGATGAAACGATCAACAATAATACGGCAGCGTTGTATATTGATTTCATGTACTTCATTTTTTACTCCATTTAATAGTTGAAAAATTTGTCGATGGCAAAATAGAATCTAAATGTCACGAAAGTTTCACGGAAGAATAAAATTATAAATTCAAAAAATACACTTAAAAATACTAACAGTGCTTTTGAACTTTGTATTCATAAATCTTATTCTATTCTTTATATTTCATTATGAAAAATAGGAAACATTCGAACATCCCGATATTTCTGCCCGAACTATCATGTCCGCATCAATGCGTATTCTGTGATCAAAGGAAAATCAGCGGTACATTAAGTATTCCTAATCCAGAAGAGATAAGCAAAATAATTGAGAGACATTTATCAACAATGAACAACGGCAGAGAAATTGAGATAGCATTTTTCGGAGGAAGTTTTACCGGCCTGCCTCTGAAACTGCAGGAAGCATATTTAAAAGCTGCGTATATTTTTATAGAAAATAAAAAAGCCGGCGGAATAAGAATTTCGACAAGACCGGATTATATAAATATCGAAGTACTAGAGCTGCTAAAAAATTATAATGTTACGGCAATTGAACTCGGCGCTCAATCAACAAACGACGAAGTGCTTTTGAAATCCGGCAGAGGTCATAATTATAAAGATATTATTCAAGCATGCGAATTAATCCGCCGATATGATATTTCATTAGGCCTGCAGATGATGATCGGATTGCCGGGCGATACTATTGAGAAATCAATTCATACTGCCGAAGATATTGTGAAATTAGGAGCTACGAGCACGCGCATTTATCCGACTCTTGTTGTAAAAGATACGGCTCTCGAAAAACTCTTTAATAAAAAACTTTATCAACCGTTAACAATTCAAGAAGCGGTAAACTGGACAAAAGAGATTGTAAAGATATTTATAAAAAACAAGATAACAATTCTAAGAATTGGACTTCATCCTTCCGAAGAATTAAAAGAAGGCTGCTCACTTATTGCGGGTCCGGCTCACAGCTCGTTCAAAGAACTAGTTGTCACAAATTTATTTAATGAAATAATAACAAAATCGATTAATGATAATAAAAACGGTGATTATTTAATATCAGCGAACAGCAGGTTTATAAATTATGCTGTCGGTTATAAAAAGCTAAATAAATTGGAGTTGGAGAAGAAAGGTATCCCGCATAAATTTATAATAGATAACCAATTAAATGACTACGAAATAAATGTTAGCCGTAATTGATTACAGAAGCAGTAAAGAATCATTAACAAATCTTAACTTATATGTTGAGGACATATATTTATTCCGGACAGAAGGAATAACATATAATTCAATCTCAGGCCACCCGGATATTTTTATTTATCATGATAATAATAATTTAATTGCCGCTCCTAATTCCCCTTCTTCCCTATTTATTCTTTTAGACAAATATAAAGTAAAATACCGGATAGGTAAAAAGCATGTCGGAGAGAAGTTCAAGGAAAGTGTTGCTTATAATTGTTTAGGCACACCCAAGTATTTCTTTCACAAAAAAGGTTATACTGAAGAAACGGTTTTGGAAGTCACAGTGGATAAAAAGTTTATTAATCTTCCGCAGGCTTATACAAGGTGCGGACTAATTTATCTCGGACATGATGCTTTTATGACTTCTGATAAAGGGATAGAAAAGGAATTAATCAAAAATAATTTTAAGTGTTTCTTTTTCGACCCTTCAGAAATAAATATACCCGGCCACAGGAATGGATTTATTGGAGGGTGTTCAGGTATTACCAACAATAAAATATTTTTTAACGGTAATATAGATTTGCACAAAGACGGAGCGGGATTAAGAAATTATATACAGAATTATGGGATGGAAATTATTTGTTTGGGAAATCACAAATTATATGACGGGGGCTGTATTATTTTTATTTGAATATTTTTCTTATTCAAACAACTGCTTAATAATTTTTGGAAAGAATTTTTATAACTCAACCTTTTGATAAGCATAAAAAACATTTTTTTGCTTTTGCTTCTCAAAAAAAAGTTAAATGAATTTTTTATTAGTCAAACACATAAACTCCTCTCGCCCGCAATAATGGTATTTGTTCGGAAATAGCTATTTCACTCAGCGGATTATTATTAATATTCAGCGTTGAGGGATTTCTCATCCCTTTACATTCAATAACCGGCGTAAGATCCTTTATCATATTAGAAACCAGATTCAAATAGTTCAAATAATTTAGTTCTTTAACCGGATCAATATTTTCCAATCTATTTTCTCCCATATCCAGATAATATAATTTTTTGAAATTTGCGACAACAGAAATATCTCTTATGGCAGTCCGGTAAAAAGCAAGTGTCTCAAGGTTAATTAAAGGAGCCAGAGCCTTTATACTTGCTACGTTTGTATAACTGATATCTAATTTCTTTAAACCGGTAAACGATGCAAGAAAATCTATATCGTATAGATAATTACCTCGGAAATCCAGGTAATCGGGATTTGTCAAATTTAGGATTGGTGAAAAATCGCTTACATGGTTATTTCCAAGCCAAAGATATTTTATATTCGGCATAGCAGATAAAAATGACAAATCGCTAATTCTGTTCTCAAATAAATTAAGCTGCTCAAGATTATTTAAATTAGATATAGCGCTTATGGAAGAAATATAATTATACGCCAGTGACAAATTACGCAGGGCAGGCAGATCTGTTAAATCGGAAACCGATGTTATATTATTAGATTCTAGGTAAAGACTATTTAGATTTTGGAGATTATTAATTCCGCTTACTGTTGTAATTTGATTACTCCTTGCCTCCACTCTAATTAAATCACTGAATCCTTTAAAATCCGGAAGCGACTTTATTTTATTATCAGCGATATCAATTATTTTTAGTTTTTTGCAGTTCTCTAAAACTGAAATGTCCGCAATACTATTATTCCTTACGCTGAAATGTTCCAGGATATTTAATTTTTCCAACGCGGAAATATCGTTAACATTATTATGTGACAGTTTAATTGTTCTTAAGTTTGTTAAGTCGGCAAGTGCGGAAATATCCGAAATCATATTCTGATCCGCATCAATATATTCAAGAGAATAAACATCAGATAACGGAATTAAATTTTTCAATCCGCATGAAACCATGTAAAGCTTTTTAAGTTTAGGTAGTCCGGAAAGCGGCGCAATAGAATTAATAGGAGTAGATGATATATCAAGCGTCGTTAAATTTGTGCAATTTTCAATACCAAATAGACTGTAAATTTGTTTGTTTACTAAATATAAAGACGTAATTTTTTCAATATCTCTTATGGAAATATATTCTAATGCCGGCATGTGTAAGGTACTGTCGGGGCGGTTAGAAATTATTTCTTTATAAATTTCCTTTCGCAAATTATTATCATGAAACATTCTTAAAACAAAAGCAGGATCGAATTCGGCAATTTCATCATCTTGAAGAGAAAGGTCAGGATCGTTAAACTCACATGTTAAATTTGTTAATAACAGAGTAAATAAAAGAAATAAATAAACCGCCGACTTATTAAATATTCCTCGTTTCATTTTAATTAAAAATCCAAGTTAATATTAGAAGTGATAATAAAATAATACATCAATATACTATTAACAATAAATTTACCGGTCATATTTTTATACCCTACTTTATCTTGATATCGGTTGAAAATTAAACGAAACTATTTTTTTATTTGCTTGTTAAACCCTCGTTCTTTATAATTGTATTATTATAACAAGATATAAAAGTTTTTTGTGCTGATTAAAAACCATAAAATAAAAATTTTTAGAAATTTCATACTATTTCTGCTCGTATTGAATTTTTCCGCGCCTTCTTTTTTTGTACATCAAATGAATAAGGATAAATGCTGCCACAAAAAAAAAGAAGAAGTAAAAAAAATATCATGCTGTCAGGCAATGGAAAATGAATCAGCAGATGAAAAATGCGTTTCACCTGTTATATCTTTTGAAAAAAACTTTACCGGCTGCGGATGCATTCATAATTTTAATCCAACCAGACAAAACATTCAAATCGTAAAAACTCAAGAACTTACTAAAGTAAAGGTTTATGCGGATATTTCAGATGAATGGAATTACCAGCAAGTTACATCTTATTTTGCAGACAATTCTATTGTATTAAACACTGAATCTCCCCCCATTTATCTGACCGTCTCCTCTTTTTTAATTTGATATTCATTCTTCATTTCAATTTTTAATTCATGGGTAAGGTATATCCGCCTTGCTTTATGAATAACAGAAATATTCTATTTGAATTTTTAAGGAAGATAAAATGAATTTTATTAAAGCGGTTTCGTTTGCTTTAGTTCTTTTAGCGGCTAATAATTTTATAATTGCTCAAGGGCCGGACAAAATTCTGGACGCGATAATAAACCGGGCTGTTGAAGTTAGTCCCCGTTTAAATGTTTTGCAGAACAAAAAAGAAATTTCAATATCCAAAATACCGCAGTCAGTTAACCTGCCCGATCCGATGCTGACATTAGGTCTTGCCAACTTGCCGACAAACAGTTTCTCCTTTACACAGGAACCTATGACAGGTAAAATTATCGGTTTAAGTCAAGCTGTGCCCTTTCCAGGCAAATTAAATGCTGCGGAAAACGTTTTAAGCAGGGACGCTGAAATCAATCAGCAGGAAATTGATGACGCTAAAAATGAGATAATAAACGAAATTAAAAAAATATATTACGATTTAAGATTTACACGTGAAGCTATTCGTATCGCGGAACAAACTAAAAATAACCTTAGGCAAATTGCTCAAGTCGTAAATACAAAATACACAGTTTCAAAAGCGAGTCAGCAGAACATAATTCAAATTGATGTTGAGATAACCAAGGTAAATGAAAAAATACTTGAGCTAAAAGGCAAGGAATCTTCTTATCTAGCCTCAATTAATTCATTTCTACTTCTTGAATTTGACTCGCCGGTTCAAACCGGAAAAATACCTGAAATTCTTGCTGCTGATTTATCTATCAATATGCTTGAAGAATACGCGAAAGAAAACAGACCCTATTTAAAGGGAATTTCTATCGCGAAAGAGAAAGCATTATATATGAAAAAACTTGTTAATTATGATTTTTACCCGAACTTTAATTTCACCGTGCAATATTCGCAGCGTGATGAAATTTCAAAAACAAGTACTCCGTTAAATGATTTCCTTTCAATTTTTGTCGGGTTCAATCTGCCTTTGAATTACGGGGGCAAGTCTTCTGCAAAAATTGAAGAATCCGAATTAATGGAGAAGATGTATTCTGATCAATATAAAGCTTCTCTTCAAATGCTTAATAAAAGTTTCGGCCAGTCAACTTCGAAACTAAATGAACTTAAAGAAAGGGAAAAATTAATTCGTGAAGGACTTCTGCCACAAACAGAACAGCTTTTAAAATCCGCGTTAGCGAATTACCAAGTTGGAGAAATTGACTTTATAAATGTAATTGACGCGCAGAACAAACTAAATGATATACAGACAAATTTATACAGCTTAAGAACTATGTACTTTAAGGAACTGTCGCAGTTGGAATTTTTGACGGGTAAAAAATTATTTAAATAATATTTTTATGGATTTGTTAAGCGGTGCATAAAATATGGATTTAGATAAACGATAATCAGCAGACTTCACCGCTGCCGAAATTGAATATCTGCAAATGCAGAAGAAAAAGTAAAATGAATTATAACGGAGTTACCGTAATGAATAAAAGAATTTTAATAATAATAGCAGCTATTGTTACCGTATCAGCGGCAAGTTATTTATTGTTTTTTAACAACGGAAGTTCAAATAATAATTTTGATGAAAAACAATTGTATACATGCGGCATGCATCCTGAAATTATTTCGGATGAACCAGGTAATTGCCCAATATGCGAAATGAAATTAACACCTATAAAAATTAATAATAAATCATCGGGCGAAAAAAAGATTTTATACTGGCGCGCGCCCATGGATCCTAATGAAATTTATGATAAGCCTGGCAAATCCAAGATGGGAATGGAACTTGTCCCGGTTTATGACGATGAAGGCAGTTCAAGCGGTGTAGTTACAATTGACGCATCCATACAGCAGAATATGAATTTAAAATTAACCACAGTTGAAGAAAAAAAGTTATCGAATGTAATTAATACCAACGGTGTATTAACAACGGATGAAAGAAATGAATTTATAGTAACAACAAAGGTTAACGGATGGATCGAAAAACTTTATGTTAATTATACGGGACAAAAAATAAAAAAAGGAGAAAAACTTGCAGATATTTATTCTCCTGAACTTGTTGCCGCTCAGCAGGAATTATTAACCGCAGTTGAATATAAAAATGCCACAACCGGAAAAGAAGGAAATAATATTTTAAACAGCGGAGATGAACTAATAAACAATACTATTAAGAAGCTGGAACTGCTTGATATTTCCGACGCGGATATTAAAAACATTATCGAAACAAAAAAACTGAGAAAATATGTAACTCTTTACGCCCCCGCAAACGGAACAGTATTAATGAAATACGTAATTGAAGGCGAAAAGATAGCGGCGGGTAAACAGCTGCTGCATATTGCCGATTTATCAAATCTTTGGCTTAAAGCGGATATTTATGAAAACGAGCTGAACAAAGTCTCGATAGGTTCTAAAGCTAAAATTAATTTCACGTACTTCCCCGCAAAAACATATGAAGGTAAGGTATCTTTTATTTACCCGACCATAAATCCTAAGACAAGAATAATACAGGTTAGGATTAATATTTCTAACAATAGCAATGAATTAAAACCGGATATGTTTGCAAAAGTTGAAATAATAGGCAATGACCTAGGCCTAATGCCTGTGATTTCCGAAACATCGGTAATTAGGAGCGGACAAAAGAACATTAGTATTCTTTCGCTCGGTCAGGGGAAGTTTAAACCTGTCGAAATAAAACTAGGTGGTTATAGCGACGGATATTATCAGATCTTATCCGGATTAAAGACAGGTGATAAAATCGTTTCTTCCGCACAGTTTTTAATTGATTCAGAAAGCAGTTTAAGATCGGCAATAAATATGTACAATAGTGTAAATTACGAAAACCCGGAAAATAAGAATTCGATTTCAGAAGAAAATAAAAATGAAAAGATAAGCAATACGAAAGAATCTGAACATAAACATGCACAAACCGAAATCGGAAGCGTTATTGTTAGAGAAGGTATAATTGATGTTGAATCTATAGATATTAATAATGACGGCAAAGTATTTGAATGCCCTATGGATTGGAATGTGATTTCGGACGAATCAGGCAATTGCCCTTTATGCGAAATGAAACTATTGGAATATTCGGTTGAAGAGACAAAGGAAAATTTAACAAATAACGGGTTTAAGCATAAATAGCAGAATTAAGATTATAAAGTATTCAGACAAAAGAGATAATACACTCATGCTGTCAAATACTTTTTATTGAATCTGGGAGATTAGAAATGATTTCAAACGATAGTCAAAAAGATAGTTTCATTTCGAAAATAATCGAATGGTCTATTAATAATAAATTTATGGTGATTATTCTCACTGCTGCGTTAATCGGTGGCGGGATTTGGTCCGTGCAAAACACAGCGGTGGACGCAATACCGGACTTAAGCGATGTCCAGGTAATTATTTATACAGAATACGCCGGACAAGGACCTAGAATAGTTGAAGATCAGGTAACATATCCGCTTACCACTAAAATGCTTTCGGTACCTCACGCTCAAGTTGTAAGAGGTTATTCGTTTTTCGGTTACTCAATGGTATATATAATTTTTGAAGATGGAACCGATATTTATTGGGCCCGAAGCAGGGTGCTTGAATATCTAAGCTCAATGCAGAAAGAACTTCCCTCTGTAGCCGTTCCGCAGCTTGGGCCCGACGCTACGGGACTAGGATGGGTATATCAATATATACTTCAATCCGATAAAAAAAATTTGCAGGAATTAAGATCAATTCAGGATTGGTTTTTAAAGTATGAACTCTCCGCCCTTCAGGGGGTTTCGGAAGTTGCAAGCATAGGCGGATTTGTAAAACAGTATCAGGTTAATGTTGATCCGAACAAACTTGCTTCATATAACATCCCGCTTAAGAAAATTAAATCTGCCATAAAAGAAAGTAATAACGATGTGGGCGGGCGACTGCTCGAAATAAGCGAAATGGAATTTATGGTCAGAGGTTTAGGTTATATCAAGAATGTTGATGACTTAAAGAAAATCACTATCGGGTATTCCCCCGGTACAGGAACCCCGGTATACCTTGAAAACGTAGCATCAATTGATATTGGCCCTGAACTAAGAAGAGGTGTAGCCGATTGGAACGGCGAAGGGGAAACCGTTGGCGGAATAATAGTCATGCGGTACGGCGAAAACGCTCTAGAAGTAATTAACCGCGTAAAGCAGAGACTTGAGGAATTAAAAACATCTCTGCCAAAAGATGTAAAAATTATAACCTCTTATGATAGATCTGAGTTGATAAAAGGAGCGATAGATAATTTAAAGACAACATTAATTGAAGAAAGTATAATCGTTGCAATTATAATTATTTTATTTCTAATGCACGTCCGGAGTTCATTAGTCGCTATTTTTACACTACCTACCGCTGTACTCGCTGCTTATGTTGTTATGAAATATCAGGGTATAAACGCGAATATTATGTCGTTGGGAGGAATTGCAATCGCAATAGGCGCTATGGTGGACGCGGCAATTGTAATGGTTGAAAATGCTCATACACATATGGCGGCGGAACAGGAAAAATCAAAAGATAAAAGACGCGATCATTGGACTGTGATATTAGAATCCGCTAAAGAAGTCGGCCCGTCAATATTTTATTCGCTTCTTGTAATTACGGTCTCATTTCTGCCTGTCTTCGCATTGGAACAGCAGGAAGGCAGAATGTTTAAACCCCTGGCGTTCACAAAAACATATTCAATGGGAGCCGCTGCAATTTTGGCTGTTACAATAGTACCAATACTTATCGGTTTTTTTGTAAGAGGTAAAATGCGTTCGGAGAATGAAAATCCTATTACAAAATTTTTGGGAAAAATATATCATCCGGTAGTTGATTTTGTAATGAAAAAACATTGGCTTGTAATTATAACTGCCGTTATAATTATGCTTATAACAATATATCCTTATTCTAAATTAGGATCTGAATTTATGCCTCCTCTGTATGAAGGAGATCTTTTATATATGCCGACAACCTTGCCCGGGATATCCATAACAAAGGCGAAAGAATTATTACAGCAGACCGACAGAATAATAAAAACCTTCCCAGAAGTTGAAACGGTATTCGGAAAAATCGGAAGAGCGGAAACTGCGACCGACCCGGCGCCCATTTCAATGATTGAAACAACAATTCAATTAAAACCGAGAGAAGAATGGCGTGACAGAATAACAGTTGATGATTTAATCGAAGAACTTAACAACGCTATTCAAATTCCGGGACTAACAAATGCTTGGACTATGCCGATTAAAACAAGAATAGATATGCTTTCTACTGGAATAAAAACGCCGGTGGGTATTAAAATCGGCGGACCTGATTTAAATGTACTTCAAAAACTAGGGAAAGAAATTGAAGAATCGGTAAAAAAAATACCCGGAACAAGATCTGCTTTTGCTGAAAGATCAGTAGGTGGCAATTATATTGATTTCGAAATTGATAGAAACGCGATTGCCCGGTATGGATTGTCGGTTGCCGATGTGCAGGATGTTTTTATGTCTGCCGTAGGCGGTATGAATGTTACTAAAACGGTGGAAGGACTTGAACGATATCCTGTTAATTTAAGATATCAAAGAGATTTTAGAGATAATATTGAATCTCTTAAAAGAGTGCTGGTTCAGACTTCTGCAGGAGTAAGAGTTCCTTTATCCGAACTAGCGGATATTCAAATTAGAAAAGGTCCGCCGGGCATTAAATCGGAAAACGCGAGACCAAACGCATGGGTGTATGTCGACATAAAAGATATTGACGTTGGCACATATGTTAAAAACGCGAAAGAAGTTATCGCAAGAGAAATAAAACTGCCGGCCGGTTATTCTTTAATCTGGAGCGGTCAGTATGAATATATGGAACGCTCCAGCAAACGTTTGTTAATGGTAATTCCGATAACATTGTTAATAGTAATTCTTCTTTTATATATTAATACAAAATCCTGGACTAAAACCGGTATTGTTCTGCTCGCTCTCCCCTTTTCACTTGTAGGCGCAATTTGGTTTTTATATTTAGCAGGATTTAATATAAGTGTTGCGGTATGGGTAGGCATAATTGCATTGGTAGGAATTGACGCTGAAACAGGCGTAATCATGCTTTTATATCTTGATATCGCTTATGAAAAATTCAAAAAGCAAGGTTTAATGAATTCCCTTTCGTCTCTGCGCGAGGCTATTTTTGAAGGCGCGGTAAAAAGAATACGCCCTAAAATGATGACAGTTTTAACGACTATGCTTGGACTTCTGCCTATTCTTATAGGTACCGGAATAGGATCCGATGTTATGAAAAGGATTGCCGCTCCTATGGTCGGCGGAATTATCACAAGTTTTCTTATGGAACTGACTGTGTACCCGGCAATATTTTATATAATTAAAAAAAGAGAAATGAATAAAATGTTAAAAACAAACGAAGAGACCGGGCTTCTTAATTAAAATTAATTACTAATAATTATCACAAGGAGAAACAAAATGAAAAATATAAACATCTTACTTACATTCTTATTAATAACTGTCATGTTTATTGGTTTAAACGCACAGGAAAAGACAAATACTAAAATGAACCATTCTAATATGAAAGATGTTAAAGACAGTACATCTTCGCACGGAATGATGCATAATCATACGAGCATGCACGATTCAACAAAAAAAGAAATGAAACACGAAAAAATGCACGATATGAAACATGAAAAAGATTCAATAGTTAGAGAAGGAAAAATTGATTTATCAGAAATTGATATGAATAAAGACGGGAAAGTATATCAGGACCAGATGTGCTGGAATGTTATTTCAGACGAATCCGGACGCTGCCCACTTTGCAATATGAAGTTAAAAGAAGTCAGCTTGGATCATGCAAAAAAGAAACTTGTCGAAAACGGATTCAAAACAAAGGATTAGTCCTTTAAGAATAACAAAAATCAATTTTATATAATTGTTTCCTTGGCTTTTCAACAATAATACTTAATTTTGCATAGTATTTTTTGAAAAAAAGGATACAGAGATTTAATAATACTTTTACAGAGGTAAATTTATGTTGGGAAACGCAATTGTAGTTTTAGCACTTTTATCATCCTTATTTTCATTGTGGATGTACTTTAGAAGTTATAAAGGAGATAAAGAAGCTTTAAATAAAGCACGCATTGGATTTCATTTAACAACAGTACTAATAATATTCGCATCCGCACTACTTCTTTATTTTATTGTTACGCACCAATATCATATAAAATATGTATTTGATTACAGCGATAGTAATTTAACATTCGGATTATTATTGTCGACTTTTTTTGCCGGACAGGAAGGTAGTTTTCTGCTTTGGGTATTATTCTCGGTAATTTTGGGAGTAATTCTGCTTATTCAGTATCAGAAAAAAAACGAATCGGAAGCTGCTTTAATGCTTGGTTATTTGCCTACGATAATTTTCCTGCTGGTTTTAATTACTCCATTTATGAAAAGTCCTTTTAATTATTTATGGTCCGATACAAATTATATTGAAACAAGATTTATTAATCAGACTGTCTTGGGAATGTCCGCTGTTAAAAACTTTCTTTTTAATGACGGCGAAAGTCAAACTACATTTCTTAAATTTGGAGATGATTTAATACAAATATTAAAAGCAAACGGAGTCTCTTCAGATCAAATTTTAATTCAAGGCAAGGGATTAAATCCACTGCTTCAGAATTTCTGGATGCAGATTCATCCTCCGATTTTATTTTTAGGGTTTGCTCTTGCGGGAGTTCCTTTCGCGTTTGCATTTTCTTCATTAGTTAGAAATGAATATAAATCCTGGGTAGACAAATCACTCCCCTGGGTAATAGCTGTAGCCTTGGTACTTGGATTAGGAATAATGCTAGGCGGTTATTGGGCATACGGAGTTTTAGGCTGGGGCGGATATTGGGCTTGGGATCCGGTGGAAAACGCCAGTCTGGTTCCGTGGATAATCTGCATTGCTTTGCTGCATACTTTACTTTTGCAGAAACAATCGCAAATTGAAAATAAAAACGGGAAATTTATAAAGACAAATTTATTCCTTGCCGGTTTTACTTTTATACTTGTTATATACAGTACATTTTTAACAAGAAGCGGAATACTCGCGGACGCTTCGGTTCATTCGTTTACCGATCCCGGCTCATTGGTTTATAATGTTCTTTTGATTTCCTTATTAACATTTCTGTTTTTATTAATTTCCGCAATGTTTATTAGAAGAAAAAGTTTATCAGTTAATTCGGCTTATTCATATTCATTATTATCAAGAGAATCAGGATTATTTTACGGAGCTGTTGTATTAATTGGTTCAGCTTTATCCGTTCTTCTCGGTACATCTGCACCGATATTCGGCCAATCGGTTGAAATCGAATTTTATAATCAGATGAATCTTCCTCTCGCGGTAATAATGCTATTACTTATTGCATTTACATTATACCTGAATTGGAAAAATACCGATCAGAAAATATTCGTAAAAAAATTGTCTGTTTCTCTTGCCTTATCTATTCTGCTTACCGTAATTGTAAGCTTATCAGCAGCGGTTTCTAATGTATTATATATTCTTCTTATTTTTTCTTCATTATTTACCATGGTTACAAACGTTGAATTAATTATCAGGTCGAATAAAAACGTAATGCTTTTAGGCGGACATGTTGCGCATATTGGTTTCGGTATTTTTCTTATCGGCGTATTATTAAGCGCGATATTAAACAGCAGCGCCCAATTTGAATTAATTAAAAACCAGACATACGAATTTAACGGCAAGGAAATAAAATTTACAGGTTTTACGGCGTTTGACAGCGGCAGCAAATATCAATTTAATGTTGAGGTTAAGGACGGCGGAAGTTCAAAGATTGCAAATCCCGTCATGTTTGTCTCGAGCTACAATAACAGTATAATGCGCGAACCGCATATTATGGTCGGAGCCCTATATGACCTTTATATTTCACCGGTTTCTTATAATGAAGGCACTCATCAGAATACCGAAACAAGTTATTCATTCCGAAAAGGATATCCGGTTAAGGTAGCAGACAAAGAAATTATGTTTGTTAAATTCGATATGCCGGAAGACGCGATGGCGAAAATGATGAATAATGAGAAATTTGATTTAACAGGTGTCTTTGAGATTAAATCCGGGAGTGATATAATTACGAAAAACATCGTGATAAACGATCCTGAAAATAACATTATTGAATTTGATGATTCCGGAAAAAAATATGTTATCAACAGTTTCGATGTAAGCGGTGTAATTCAAATTACTTCAATAAATGAAACAGAAGATCACACCGGGCATAATCACAATGAAACCTTAGCAATTGAAATAAGCGAGAAACCATTTATAAATCTAGTATGGGCAGGCGTAATTGTTATGGCAATAGGATTAACTATTGTTTATGCAAGAAGAAAAGAATAGATAAAACATAAAACTAATAAAAAAACTCGGCTGGAAATTCCAACCGAGTTTTTTTTGTGGAGTAAAGGGGGATCGAACCCCTGACCTCGACACTGCCAGCGTCGCGCTCTCCCAGCTGAGCTATTACCCCAATTATCACAAATTTATACAGCTAAAAAATAAACAGAACCGGATAAATTTGGCATGACAAAAGTAAGTATCTTTTTCTCATTTGTCAAACAATTCATTTTAATTCGTTTTCATTTATTGAATAGTTCCAAATTTCTTTGCCGTCTTTATCTATAATTGTACATTTAAGAATTCTATTTTTATTTTTACCTGTAATTTCAAATAAAGCATAATTTCTTTCCTGAACATGTGTTCCTTCAACCATAAATTCATTTCCCCCGTTCCCTTTTGTATTCACGCCCGATGTTAACGGCGATATTGTAAAATCATATAGCGGATAATCATTTTCTCTCGGCATTTTTGTAAGTTCCGTATAATGCCTGTCGCCTGTTATAAAGATAACACCGGTTATTTTTTCCTCTTTAATTGCTTTTAATAATTTATCCTTTTCAATTTTATAAGTTTCATAAGATTCTTTATTAGCAACGGAAGTTAATGCGGCGGTACCCAACACAATAAATTTAAAAGGCGCTTCGCTTTTAACAAGCGCGTCAATCAGCCATTCGATTTGTTTTTCTCCAAGGAGTTCCCTGTCGATATTTTTCCTAAATTCCGGCGCCCGATAATATCTTCCGTCTGTTAAAAAGAAATCACAATCCGACCATTTAAAAAATGTATTAACACCCTCACTGCCGCCAATTCCGTACGTCGGGTTAGCCCAGAACAATTTAAATGCTTCCAAGGTTAAATCCTTATTCCAGAAACCTCTGTCGCTGTTGTCCGGACCGTAATCATGATCATCCCAAGTAGCGTAATTATGCGTATTACCGAGAAGCTGCTGTATATTATCAAATGATCGAGTATGAGTATATCTAGCAAGTATGCCGCTTCGCGAATCCCAATCGACTTCTCTTAAATAAATATTATCTCCCAGCCAAAGCATAAAATCAGGCTGCCGCTGTGTAATGGAATTAAATATTTGAAAACCGTCACCATATGGTTTTCCAGGTCTGTCATAAGGATCTTCATTCACATAAAAACAGCTTCCTGCGGTAAATGAAAAATCTGGAGCGTCCTCTCTCCATTGCCACAATTTCTGTGTTTGAAATTTAAGTTCATAAGGGAGAATTATTTTTTCTTCATTAATAAAAAGTTCATAATTATAAACGGTACCCGGTTTAAGATTTTCTATTGTAATATGAGCCGTAAATGCATCTTCTTTAAATGTAGCCGCAAAATCGGATTCAAATTTATTCTGTTTCCCTTTTTCCCAATATTTTAACTGCACGTCGGCTTCTTCTGTAGTCTGAACCCAAACTTGAACTTCGCGCATTGCGGAATAACCGTTCATTGGTCCGGACTGAAGCAAACTTTTTTGAGCGTTCAGTTGTACAAAATAAATTAAAATAAATAAAATGACATGATTTACACCAAGACAGGTCGAATTAATGGTTTTCATTTTTTCACCTATAATTTTGTAATGATAAAAATAATTCTTATTTATAATTTTCAAAAATTATTTTAATGTTATATATAAACAATAAATATTAATGTTGGGGAAAATGTTGAAAAAAATATTCTATAACTCTTTGATACTATCTTTATTTATAATAATACTTTTTTCGCAGGCATGCGATGACACATTAAACCAAATTGATAATTCATTTATTCCCGAACAGGACATAAGTTTTAACGATCATCTACTCCGTGTATTTGAACTAAAATGCAATAATGCCGGATGTCACAACAGTCAATTCCGCGCCGGCGGAGTATCCTTGGCAAGCTGCGCTGAGGCTACCGAAAGTCCCTTAGTTGTCTTTCCGCACGAACCGGATAACAGCAGTCTTATATGGTCGATTGAGAATCAATCTGGCGCAAGCCAGATGCCTCCGTTGGGATACCAGCCTTTAACGGAAAACCAGAGAAGAGCAATAAGGACATGGATTGAAGAAGGCGCAAAATGTAATTAAAAAGGAAACCGGCATGCCGGCTTCCCGAATTTATGCAAAAATTAAAGCCATTTCATTTCACGGTACCAGTTTACGGTTCGTTTCATTCCTTCTTCAATTGAAATTTTCTGCCTGTATGCCAATTGGTTTACGGCTTTCGACGTATCGCATGTTTGAGCTTCCTGAATAAAATCTTTTGCCTTTTCAAAATTAAATGTGGCCGGTTTTGAACTGAACATCGCAAAGAATTGAGCAACGGCGCCAATTATCAGAACCAGAAAATGTGGGATGCGAATTTTAAATGCTTTTTTACCGACTGCCTTTTCCGTATACCCGGAAAGTTCAGGCCATGTATAAAATTTTTCGGAAGAAATGAAATAAGTCTCTCCTTTTGAATTTTCATTAATTGCCGCTAAATAAATTCCTTCAACCAGATCAATCACATGAATCAGGCTTACCTGTTTATCATTGAATCCGATTAATGTCATTAGTCCGGCTTTGTAAGTTTTAAAGTATAAATAAATTTCAGTATCTCTTTCACCATAAACAGCAGGCGGACGCACAATCGTAATCGGAAGTTTTTCCATATATTCTTTCGAAAGTTCCTCCTGAGCAAGCTTGCTTTTACCGTAGTTTGTAAGCGGATGAGGAATTGTTTCTTCGGTACACGGCATATTTAATTTTGCCGGTCCGCAGGCGGTTAAACTGCTTACGATCAATACTCTTTTAATGCTTTTATTTACTTCAAGTAAAGTGTCTAGCAGAACCTTTGTAGGCTCAACGTTCCCCTTATAATAACCTTCAGGCTTTTTAGCTTTTACCACTCCGGCAACATGAAATAAATAATCAGCGTCTTTTAAAACATCGTTTAATTCAGGTCCGCCGTTTAATCCGCAATTAATTATTTCAACATTTTTATTTTTCAGCCACTGCAGATTACTTGATTTTCTTACTATACATTTTACATGATGACCCTTTTCCAGCAGCAGATCAACGAGGTGACTTCCTACAAAGCCGTTTCCTCCGGTAACTACAGAAATATTCTTCACTTGCATAACCTTTGTTAAGTTTATGTTAAATTTGATTTTGAACCCATTTAATTATAAATTTTCGGGTTAAATAAAAATACTAATCTGAAAATACGGAAAAAAGAAAGAATTTTATAATCTACTGGAGGCTTTATTGGATTTATTTAAAAAGTGCTACGATTTTACCCGTGCCGATGAAATCAAGGCTTTGGGAATGTATCCTTACTTTAGAGCAATTGAGGAAAATGAGGGGCCTGTTGTTGCTATTGAGGGAAGAAAAATTATTATGGCGGGTTCAAATAATTACCTTGGACTTACCGCCCATCCAAAAGTTAAAGAAGCCGCTATTAAAGCGATTGAGAAATACGGAACCGGTTGTTCCGGATCCAGATACCTTACCGGTACTCTTGACTTGCATATCGAACTGGAAGAGAGACTCGCAAAATTTTTCAACACAGAAGCCGTATTACTATTCAGTACAGGTTATCAAAGCGCGCAGGGTATAATTCCAACACTTGTACAGCGCGGTGAATTTGTTATTTCCGATAAAGATAATCACGCGTGTATTGTAGCAGGTAATTTGATGGCCAAAGGCGCCACCGCGGATCTGTTACGCTACAAACATAATGATATGGCGGATTTAGAAAGAGTATTAAATAAGGTTCCTAAAGAAACCGCTAAACTTCTTGTAAGCGACGGTGTCTTCAGTACCGGCGGTGAAATTGTTGATCTGCCTAGATTAGTTGAACTTGCAAAAGAATATAATGCCAAAATATTAATTGACGACGCGCATTCGGTTGGCGTAATAGGCAAAGGCGGAAGAGGTACGGCAAGTGAATTTAATCTTGAAGAAGAAGTAGATTTAACAATGGGTACATTCAGCAAAACTTTTGCTTCATTGGGCGGATTTGTTGCAGGCAAAGCAAAAGTGATAGATTATTTGAAGCACCATTCACCAGCTCTAATATTCAGCGCATCCCCTACTCCTGCTTCTGTGGCCGCTGCTCTCGCGGCTTTAGATATTCTTGAAGCGGAACCTCAAAGAGTTAAACAGCTTGTTGACAACGCTAATTACGTTAGAAATAATTTACGCAGCGCCGGGTTTAATGTTCTTGAAGGAAGAACAGGAATTGTTCCCGTAATTGTTGGGGACGACGGATTAGCATTTCAGATGTGGAGAAAATTATACGATGCAGGAGTGTTCGTAAACGTATTTATTTCCCCGGGTGTTCCGCAAGGAAGACAGATGATGCGCACAAGTTATATGTCAACTCATGAGAAGGTACATCTTGACGCGATAATTGATACATTTAAATCAGTTGGAAAAGAAATAGGATTGATTTAAGTAATCAATAATTTTATTAAATTAAGCATACCATTTCACCGGTATGCTTTTTTTTTGTAAATAACCGAACGGAGCATTAATGAACGACATAAATTTCAAAATTGTAAAATCCAAAAGTGATCTTAAAGAGTTTATAAAATTTGCATGGAAGATTTATAAAAACGAACCGTTCTGGGTGCCTCCCTTAGTAATGGACAAATTGAATTTATTAGACAAAGAAAAAAATCCGTTCTTTAAACACGCGGAAATTGAATTATATATTGCATACAGAAACGGTGAAGCTGTAGGAAGAATAGCTGCGATAAAAAATGACCTGCATAATAAAATTCATAACGACAATGTAGGTTTTTTCGGATTTTATGAATGCATAAATGATACTGATGTTTCCGTAGCGCTATTAGATAAAGCTAAAACATGGTTAAAAGAGAAAGGATTCAGCGAAATGCGCGGACCAGCCAATCCCTCCAGCAACGATGAATGGGGTCTGCTTCTTGAAGGATTTGATGATTCGCCACGTATTCTAATGCCGTATAATCCCAAGTATTATATCACGCTGCTTGAAAGTTACGGTCTTAAAAAAGTTAAAGATTTATACGCTTATAAACTTGAAAACAAAAAAGTTCTTTCATCCGAAAAGTTAAAAAGAGTTGCGGATATTGCAAAACAAAGAGCCGGCGTAACCGTCAGAGCGATGAACAAAAAGGACTTTAACAATGAACTTGAGAAGTTCAAATATGTTTATAATAAAGCCTGGGCGCCCAATTGGGGATTTGTCCCGTTAACGGACGCAGAAATCGATCATATGGCAAAGGATTTAAAACCTCTTATTGATCCGAACCTAGTATTGTACGTTGAGAAAAACGGCGAGACAGTCGGAGCAGCGCTTGTTATGCCTGATTATAATTTTATTATAAAAAAACTTAACGGCAAACTTTTCCCTTTCGGTTTTCTGAAATTATTAACTCAAAATAAAAAAATCTCTTGGGCTCGTGTGATTACATTAGGTTTAATACCTGAGTTTCAAAAGAAAGGACTTGATGCGGTTTTATATTATGAAATTGTAAACCGTGCTGCTCAAAGAGGCATCTATTTCGGTGAAGCAAGCTGGGTTCTCGAAGACAATGAAATGATGAAACGAGGAGCGGAAGTAATGAACGGAGAACTATATAAAAAGTACAGAGTTTTTGAAATAAATATTTAAAGATGGATTCTTATGAAAAAAATACTTTTCGTTTTATTATTTTACACATCGGTCTCCGCTCAATATACTAATAACGATTATGAATTAATTAAATCCACTTTTAACAGAAGTTTTGATAAAGAACTAATTAGAGATTACCTTGCTTCATCAAACGGTGATTCGGTTAGAGCCGCTTTGCTTAGCTTAGGTCATTGTAATGACCAAACTTGGATCCCGGAAATTATAAAATTAAATTTTGATCTTTACGGGAATTATATCTCTCTCGCTTTGGGTCAGCTTGGCCCTTCCGGTTTATCAACGAAATTTTTATTCGATAAAATTCTAAATCCAAATCAAAACAAATATATTAAAGAATGTTTTGAAGCTTTGGGTAATACAGCCGATTCTTCGGATATTGTAAAGCTGCTTGAAATAATCAACGTAAATAAAGATCGGAATTTCATTGGACTGCCTTACGCTTTAAATAATTTCAACTCACGCTTCCCCCTCCCGCAAAAGGAAAATTTTATAAAATTTTTAATTTCGAAAATTGATGAGACGGATAATTTGGAAAGAAATTTTGACGTTTTATTTGCGTTATACAGACTTGTAGGAAGCGAGGATGCAAGACAAGTTTTAATAAATATTCTTAAATCAAAAAGTAATGATATTAATGCACTCAAATATTACGCCTTAGGCTCTTTAAGAAAGGAGTCCTTTTTCCCTAATGATGATCTTCTTTTTAATGAATTGCTGAAGGATAATGATCCAAGGATTAGAACAGAAGCCGCACGCACTTTATGTTTTTATGATTTTAAAGATTATGAAATGATCGAAAAATATTTGAGTCTGCTTTTTGACGTAAACGCTAATGTATCCAGACAGGCGGCTATTTCTATTTCAAATATAAAAATTGAAAAAGGACTGAAAGAAAATTTATATGAGAATATTTTGGAGTTAATAAACAACTCAAATATAACCGATAATGCGCGCGGGGAATTATTCGTAAATTACTGCAATTATAAAAATGATAAATATCTTGAATTAATTGAAAATTATGACAGCATAATTAGTCCCGACTTTATATATAGAATTCTCTCAAATTATCTTCTTCTTCCCCAGAATAATTTTGATTATATAAAAGGAAATATAAAAGATACGACTGAAACTGATTTCTTAAATATTGCTCAGGCCGTAATTCCATTGCAGGAATCTCTTTCCGGAAATGCGGAATTCAACAAATTCATTCTGTCGATTCTAAATTCTTCCTCTCCAATCGGAATATTATTAATAGCGGAAAATCTTGATTCTGTTATTGTAGAAAATAATATAAGCGCGCTTCAGCAGATAATTCTCGAACAGGTTTTTACATATATAAACAATAAGAATTACAGCGAAAGTCTAAAATCTTTATACAGACTTTCAAAAAATATCTCCGGTGATTTCGCTCTTGAATTACTCCAAATATTTAAAACATCGCAGGTAAATTTATTAAGCGCATTCGCTAAAAATATATTAAATGAGAAAATATACGCGGGTGCAGACAAAGATATTGATTTTAATATTATATGGGAATATTCATTTAAGTACAGTAGAGCAAAAATTAATACAGATAAGGGAAGTTTTGTAATTGAATTCACTCCCTCTTTTGCCCCTGTTTCAGTGGGCAATTTCTGTTATTTGGCGTCAGAAAAATATTTTAACGGGTGTTTGTTTCATAGAGTTGTACCCAACTTTGTTATTCAGACAGGCGATCCCTCGGGAACCGGCTGGAGCGGACCCGGATATGAAATAACATCAGAATATTCTCTTCAGCCATTTGATGAGGCTTATGTAGGTATGGCAAGTTCAGGAAAGGATACTGAAGGTTCACAATGGTTTGTAATGCATAGTAATTTTCCACATTTAGATTGGCGCTACACAAATTTTGGGAAAGTTATTTCGGGAATGGATATAGTGAATAAAATAGATCAGAAAGACAGAATAATTAATATAGAATTATTAAAATAAAGCATCCGGTATGGATGCTTTAATTATCATTTAGCGTCTAAAACTTCATTGTATTTAGTTATATGAGCGGGATCAATTATTTTTAGTTTTTCGAATACATCTTTTTCAGCAAGCTTCCCGAAATTGTCAATAATCTCGCCTGCTTTAGCTTCAAAAAATACTCTTAATAATACGCTTCTTGTCATCTTTTCATAATTCTCATAAATATCATCAACTAATTTAACAAGATTGCTTACTGCAAGCTCATTGTTTTCTTTAATTATATCTAATCCGTTGTAGTGATAATCAAAATAATTTTTTCTGAATTTTTCATATTTCGCATTAGCTATGTCTTCAACCAATCCACGTTTACTGAAGGAAGCTCCTATAGCCGACCAGCCGTCGGAGAAGCGGCTGCTTGCGCCCAATACGGCAATTTCATACGCTTTGGCGAAATAGGGTGACCCTCCGTATTTTTCGAATGAATCAGCGTCGAAACCTAAAATTAAATAAGCATAAAAATCCAGTAAACTCGTAAGCGGATCGAATGAACTTTGATTAAAATATAATGCCTGGTTCCGTTCATAAATGAACTGCCAGTTTTTATCCTGTACCCTCATCATAAGCGAACTGGATTTTGATTTGTATATCGGTCTTTGACTGGAGACAACCATTTGCGCGCTGTAATTTATTTCTTTAGAAGAACCTGTAAAAAAAATATTAAACTGGCATGGAATTCTTTCACCTTCCCATACTTTGTCGGTATAACGAGCAGAATTTAAATAATTCTCAACATCCTGCTGAAAATTTGCCAGTCTCTCTTTAGATGCATTATCCAATTGTTCAAAACTTACAACAACGGTTGCGGCAAGTTCTTGAGAAAATATAACAGCCGGCAGAAGTAAGAATAAAAAGATGATTTTTTTCATGATTGCCTACATATAATGGAGAAATTTAATTTTAAAATAAATAATTGATTCTTTTAAAACAATTCTTTAATATTTAAATGTATGAACCTGCATCGATTCATATTATTAACAATTGTTATAGTTTATGTTTATCAAACATGTTCCGCACAATTTTTACCGGGAGCCAAACAAATTGCTCTGGCTCACTCCGATATTGCTAATGTTTCAGATGTATTTTCAGCCTTTACAAATCCTGCCGGACTTGCTAAAATAAATTCTTTTGAAATGGGCGTATACTACTCTCCTTCTCCTTTCGGTTTAAAGCAGCTTTCAAACGGATTCGGCGGCGCTTCCAATAATTTTAATTTTGGAACTTTAGCGGCCTGTTTTTCAACATACGGATTTGATCTTTATAAAGAAAACAAAATTTCACTTTCTTTTGCCAAAGAAATTCAAACTGATTTTTACGCCGGAATCTCAATCTTTTATAATTCATTATCAATCCATAAATACGGTAATGATAATACTTTTTTGATTACAATTGGGACCTCGGCAAAATTAGCTGATAATATTACTATTGGATTTACGGCCGAAAATCTCACCCGCTCTACTTATGGAAATGACGGCGGGCAGATTCCATCATATTTCAGATCAGGTGTAAGTTATAATATTGCAAGCGAATTTATTGTCCATTTAGCTTTAGAAAAAGAAATTCAAAATCCTTTATCCGTTAAGTTCGGTTTGGAATTTGAGCCCATTGAATTTATCAATCTACGTTTAGGGGTGATGAACGAACCGGATACTTTTTCGGGCGGACTGGGAATATTATATTCATATTTCAGAATTGATTATGCATTTTTCACTCATCATGACTTGGGATTGACCCATCAGGCAGGATTAATAATAAACTTTTAGAAACAATGAAATTTTTATTTACATTTTTATTTTTTCTTCCTTTTATAATCCTGCTTTCACAAAACGATACTACATTTCAATCCAATGAAGGCCTTAACATTATACTCGAAGAATCAACCGAGGATGATGAAGATTCACAGCTTTTTAATCTTATTGAAGATTTTAAGAATAATCCGGTTGATTTAAATTCAGCTTCCGTAAATGATTTATTAAAAATACCGTTTATTGATTTTTATACTGCTCAAACAATCATAAGCTACAGAAATGACTTTGGATATTTTAAATCAGAAACTGATCTTTATTCAATTAAAGATTTAAATAAAGTTTCGCTCGATAATATAATTTCATTTGTAACTGTCAAAAATGAATTTGCCGATGAATCAGCCATATTAAATGCAACATCTTACCAAAATATAAAAATGAAAATTAGGTCAAGAGTAATTGAAGACATTCAAAACAGAAAAGGTTTTTCCGAAAAAATTTATCAAGGGAACAAGTATAAGTTTTACAATAGATTAAAAGGAGAATTGAAAGATTACAAGATTAATATTCTAACAGAAAAAGACGCAGGCGAAAAATCATTCTCCGATTTTTATTCCGTTAATTTAAATGCCGATAATTTTTATTTATTTGATAAAATAATATTAGGTGATTACCTGATTGAATTCGGTCAGGGTCTTGCTCTTTGGGGTCCTTATGCTTTTTCAAAAAGCGGCGAAGCAGTTTCGTCAATCGGCAGAAGCGGAAGAGGCATTGTACCGTATTCCGGAACCGACGAAAATCAATTTTTTAGAGGAGCGGCAGCAAGAATAAATTCCCGTAAGTTTGATTTGTCAATTTTTTTTTCATCAAATAAAATTGACGCTAATATTTCGTTTGACGGCTCTATCACTTCAACTCCGTTGGACGGTTATCACAGAAGCGAAAACGAACTAACAAAAAAAGATAAGACAAATTTAGTTATGACTGGCGGTATTGTTAATTATTTTGCAAACGAATCGACAAGTATAAACTTTCTTTATTTTCATACAAAATTTTCCAATCAATTTATTAAAGAAAAAATTTATGATTTAAAAGGAAGCGATTTTAATTTCTATTCACTTTCCTATTCGGGCGTTTATAATAAACTTTATATAAACGGAGAGTTTTCTTTTAACGGAATTTCCGCGGCCAGTATAAACAATGTTGAATTTAGGATTAATAAATCATTTTCGCTCGCGGCTTCATTCAGAAACTATCCTAGAAATTATTACAATATTTTTTCACGCGGCTTCGGCGAAAGTTCTAATACAATAAATGAAAAAGGTTTTTATTTCGGCTTAAAAACAAAAATAAATTCAACATCTATTAATGTTTATTACGATCAATTTAAGTTTCCGTTCGCTACATTTTCAAATCCGGTTTCAACTTATGGGAATGAATTGTTAATTGATCTATTTCATTCATTTTCATCCAAATTAAAATTCCGGATCCGCTACACAAAAGAAGAAAAAGAGATAAGCACCGAATCGAATAATATCAATTTAATAGACATTCAGAGAAAACAGAAAATAAGAATTGAAGGGATTTTTAATTTATCTAAAAATTTTAGATTAAAAACCAGAGCGGAATATTCCTGTTTTACATTAAAGGAAAGCAATTATAAAAGCAGAGGATATCTTTTATTTCAGGATTTAAGATACTCTCCTTCACCTGCGTTAAGTTTTTATGCCCGACTTATATTTTTTGACACCGATTCGTATGATTCGAGAATATATCAATTTGAAAATGATCTAATAGGAATAATGAACAATACCGCCTTATTTGGTAAAGGTAGCAAATGGTATTTTATAATAAACTATGATTTATTAAACAACATAATAATTTCGGCAAAGTATTCGGAACTTTATCAACCTGAATTAAGAACATTAAGTTCAGGGTTAAATGAAATCAACGGAAATTTGAGCAGCAGAATTAGTATTCAAGTCGATTTGAAATTTTAAATTATTTTATACCTAAATCCGCTTTTCCTTGCTAATTACAAAACAACTATCTAATTTTGAGGAGAATTTTATCTTCTTTATTTATTTACGAAAACGCCTTTAATGCGTTTTTTTTGCGGTAAATTGTTACAGTGAGTATAACATTAAAGAAATATGAAAAAATTACATAATAAATCTAAAAAGGATGCTCAATATGAGAACAATTGTTTCTTTACCCGGTGATGGAATAGGAAAAACAGTTTTACCCGAAGCAATAAGAGTTTTGGAAGCGGCAGGTTTTAACGCCGAATATGTTCACGGAGATATTGGCTGGGAATTCTGGCAGAAAGAAGGAAATGCGCTTCCTCAGCGTACAATTGAATTGTTGGAAAAACATAAAATAGGTCTTTTCGGTGCAATAACAAGTAAACCAAAAGACGATGCCGTAAAAGAACTTGCTCCTGAATTACAGGATAAAGGTTTTGTTTATTTCTCCCCCATTGTTGGTCTGCGTCAGCATTTTAATCTGGATATCTGTATTCGCCCCTGTCAAGCTTTTACAGGAAACCCGCTTAACTTTATTCGCAAGGACGGAAAAGGAGGATTTGAGGAACCAAAAGTTGACGCTGTAATATTCAGACAAAATACTGAAGGAATGTACGGCGGAATTGAATGGACTAATCCTCCAAAACAAGTAAGAGACGCTTTTGAAACTCATCCTAAAATGAAAAGTTTTGCTAACGTTCCAAGCGAAGAAATGGCAATTTCGACAAGAATTGTTACTAAAAATGCTACAGAAAGAATTATTAGAGCAGCATTTGAATACGCAAATAAATTCGGTTATAAAAGCGTTACAGTTTGCGAAAAACCTAATGTACTTCGTGAAACATCAGGAATGTATCTTAAAATCGCCAAACAAATCGCTAAAGAATACCCGGGCATTGATTTGTGGGATACAAATATCGATGCACAGATGATGTGGCTTACAAAAAATCCAGAAACTTACGGAGTATTAGTTTCAGAAAATATGTTCGGTGATATTATAAGCGACGGCTTCGCCGGATTAGTTGGCGGATTAGGATTTGCATGTTCAGCAAATATTGGAGATGAAGTCGCGGTCTTTGAACCTACTCATGGCTCTGCCCCTAAATATGAAGAACTAAATCCTTCTATTGTAAATCCGATAGCTATGATTTTAAGCGCCGTAATGATGTTAGATCATATCGGTGAAAAAGAAAAAGCAGATAAAATAAGAACCGCGATTGCAAAAGTAATTGAAGAAGGCAAGGTTAAAACTTACGATATGATGAAAATTAGAGGCGGCGCTGATTCAATTAAATACGGCGCGGCAACGACACAACAGATGACAGATGCGATAATTTCTTTTTTATAATATTGGGATATGGAGAAAGAAGTAAAAAGTTAGAGGTTAGAATTGATTCAATTAAGTCACAAGAAGCTTGAAGTATGGAAGAAAAGTTTGGAATTGATTTTAGAAGTTTATTCGATTACTAATAAATTTCCTAAAGAAGAATTGTTTTCATTAACGAATCAGATTCGAAGAGCTTCTATTTCTATAATATCTAATTTATCTGAAGGGGCTTCGAGAAAATCAAGTTTGGAAAAGAAAAGATTTTTTGAAATATCAAGGTCGTCATTAGTAGAAATTGATACTCAAATAGAAGTAGCATTAAAATTAGATTATTTGAATGATAATGATATCAAAAAACTTGCAAAACTTTCCAATGAAATTTTTGCGATGCTGACAAGTTTAATAAAAAAATATTCGAAATAAATAAGAAGTACTTCTAACTTCTTACTTCTAATTTCTTACTCAAAAATTGGAGAACCAATGCGGGAACAATTAAAAAAAATCTGGCCGGAAATTGAATGGATTAAAAATCCGGATCTAAAAGAAAAAACATTTAAATGCTGGGAATACGCAATTGAAAACAGCGTACTTTCAGCTGAAGACCTGGAAAAAATTCCGTTTTCGCTTCTTATCAAAGACTGCAATATAAGTTTTATGAACCATAAAAGAACTGCTGTGCAGCTTTCTGTGGAAATAGCAAAAATCATGAAAAATAATTTCGGTGAAGAAATTACGATTGATATGGACATTCTCATTTCAGGTGCTATATTAATAGATGTCGGAAAACTTTTGGAATATGAAATTGTTGACGGAAAATTAAGTACAAGCCGCGAAGGTAAATTAATTAGACATCCTTTCAGCGGGGTCGCGATTGCTGACAGATTTGGTATTCCCGCGGATGTGCAGCATATAATTCTTTCTCATTCTGTTGAAGGCGATTTAGGAAAAAGAACAATAGAATCAATAATTGTGCACCATGCGGATTTTGTAAGTTTTGAACCATTTAAAGCGGATGTTCTTAAGCTATAATCAATTTATGAAAAAGTACCTAATAATATTATTATTTTTATTTTCTTTACCCGCAGCGGGACAAACCGTATCCAGCTTCCCTTCCGGATTGGGACTTGAAATCGGTTTCGGAAGTAATGAATTATTATGGGGACTTAGAGACAGCGAAGGCGACAGATCAGTCTTTCAACTTTCGCTTTCATCCAGAATTTATTACAAAATTAATCTTTCGCAATCAATAAAACTGAAACCGTTTTTTGGTTATATACGGTTCGGCGGTGTTAGTGAAGAACAGGACAACGGTTATAAAGATGAGTTCTATTTCGACGCATTTGAATTCGGTGGTCTTGCGGTTCTTGAGGAAGAATCCCTGCCTCTAAATTTCAGTCTGGGATTAAAAGTTAAAAAATATACAAATGCAGTTAGCAAAGCATACGGCGGAATTTTTGATGAACCGGGTACCGAAAGAAATTGGATTGAGCAGGATGCGTCATTTTTTTTCGATAAATATTCTTTTAATATTGGCGCCGGTGTCGGCACTTCGTTTTCAAATTTTTATATAACAATGGAATATTGGGTCGGGTTAAATGATTTCAAAAACGATGATTTATTTAATTCCGATGATCCTAAAATTAAAGAAAATCATTACAGACTCTTTTTAGGTTATCAATTATAAATATTATTGGAGCTTTAATGCCTCAGAATTTAATAGAAAAAATTGTTCAGAAATATGCCTTCGGACTGGATGAAGGGCAGATTGTCCAAAGCGGTGATTATGTTTCAATAAAACCGGCTTATGTAATGACACACGACAATACAGGAGCTGTAATTCCAAAATTCAAAAGTATCGGCGCAACAAAGCTTGCTAATCCCCGTCAGGTTGTTCATACTTTGGATCATAATATTCAGGATACCAGCGAACAAAACTTAGCGAAATATAAAAAGATCGAAGAATTTTCGAAATCAATGGGCGCGGATTTTTATCCCGCCGGCCGCGGAATTGGCCATCAGATAATGATTGAAGAAGGTTATGCATGGCCTGGAACGGTCGCGGTCGCATCCGACAGTCATTCGAATATGTACGGCGGAATCGGTTGTCTCGGTACTCCAATTGTGCGAACCGACGCAGCTTCAATTTGGGCTACGGGAAGAACTTGGTGGCAGATTCCCCCCGTCGCTAAGGTTGAATTAAAAGGAAAATTAAAAAAAGGCGTTGTAGGAAAAGATGTAATTATTGCACTATGCGGGTTCTTCAACAAAGACGAAGTATTAAATTATGTTATTGAATTTGTAGGCGAAGGACTGAAAGAGTTAAGTATTGATCAACGTTTGACCATCGCTAATATGACAACTGAATGGGGTGCGCTTGCGGGAGTTTTCCCGATTGATGAGATAACAATTAACTGGCTTTATAAAAGAGCGGAGTATATTAACAAACGCGGACTTCAGGGAGTGCCTTCGGACGCTGACGGAAACGGTCGGCACCCAAGAATTAATATTGAAAGAATTAATGAGCTGGAAAAAGATTTAAAACATTTACAACCTGACCCGGATTCTTACTACTCTAAAGAAATTACTATAGATCTTAATTCAATTGCCCCTCATGTTTCCGGTCCAAATTCTGTAAAAGTTATGACCTCCCTTCCGGAAATAAAAAAAGAAAAAATTAAGGTAGATAAAGCATATTTGGTTTCGTGTGTAAACAGCAGAATTGATGATATCGCGGAAGCCGCGGCTGCAATAAAAGGTAAAAAAATTAAAGAAGGCGTGAAGTTCTACATCGCGGCGGCATCTAACGAAGTTCAATATGAATGCGAGAAAAACGGTACATGGCAGACCTTGGTTGATTCCGGAGCAATTACGCTTCCGCCCGGATGCGGACCGTGTATAGGTTTGGGAACCGGATTGCTGGAAGACGGTGAAGTGGGAATATCGGCGACAAATAGAAATTTTAAAGGAAGAATGGGTTCACCTAATGCAAAGGCTTATCTAGCTTCTCCCGCTGTTGTAGCTGCGTCTGCCGTTTCCGGTTTTATTGATTTTCCTTGGGATGAAGCTGTTTCAAATATTTCTGCCGCAATTGAATCTAAATCCAGAACTCATAAATCTAAAGTAAATGTAAAAATTCTTGAAGGATTCCCTGAAATTATTTCAGGTCAGCTTGTATTCTGCAATCAGGATAATATGAATACAGACGGTATCTATCCCGGTAAATATACTTATAAAGATGACATCACTCCTGAAGAACAAGCTCAGGTTGTGATGGAAAATTATGATCCTGAATTTAAAGACAATGTTAACGCGGGAGATATACTTGTAGGAGGCTTTAATTTCGGGACGGGCAGTTCTCGCGAGCAGGCAGCTACCGCATTAAAATATAAAGGTATTCAATGCGTTATAGCCGGATCTTTCAGTCAAACCTATATGAGAAATAGTCTGAATAACGGCTATCTGGGTATTGAAGCACCTGAATTAGTTGATGATCTAAAAAATAAATTCGGGAAAGATAAACTTACAGTTCTTACAAAGATAGAAGCAAAAATCGATTTTAAAAATTCTGTAATTTATGCTGACGGAAAAGAATACTCAATTAGCCCGGTAGGAACTGCCGCACAGGAATTAATTATTGACGGCGGACTTGAAAACTGGGTTAAAAAGAATATATAAATTTCTGAATAATGTGCGGGAAGGATTTCGTCCTGATTTATTCAAAGTCGGCGCAATTAGTGCGCGACCCTGGTTTAAGAAACAAACTGGAGGCAGCAATGAAAGCAACACATGATTTTCAGACTCCGCGAAATATTTTTGAAAAACTAATTCGCGATTACGAACATCTTGACCGGCTTGTAAGCGGAGATGCAATGTTTAATTTTGTATCAACGGCTTACCATTTTCAGGAATGGATTAAAAATTCCCCTCTTAAAACATCCGAACCGGTTAAAAGACTTTTGCGCAAAACTGCAAGTCATAAATATATTAAACTGTGTAAGGATATTGTTACTGCTAAGAAGAATTATCAAGTAATAATTGATGACCCGAGTTTGCCCGAAGGACACGAAATCGACTTTACCAAATTCCCTTCAACATTTGATAAATTCTCTTACGAAAAAGGTGATAAGAATTTCGTCTTTAAAGTAGGCGATGAAGAAATTGATCCGTTTCAATTTAAGGAAGAGATACTACAGCTTTATTCAACATATTTTCAAGTTAAATAATGATTATAAGAAACAAATAGGAATATACTCTTTATGGAAAAATCTATCTCCAGGCAAATTTCCGAATTTGCTGTTAATCTGAAATTCGAGAATTTGCCTGATAATGTCGTGCACGAAGTAAAAAGATATTTATATGATTCAATTGGATGCGCCTACGGCGGCTACCATACAAAGGATGTAAATATAATAAGAGATATTTACAAGGATATGGCCGGCAAAGAGGAAGCTACAATTATCGGTTTCGGTGAAAAGATTCCTGCCGTTAATGCAGCGCTCGTTAATTCATTAATGATCCGCGCTTTGGATTTTAATGATATTTACTGGAAAGAAGATCCTTCTCATCCGTCCGATATTATGCCTGCTGCTTTTTCGGCTGGTGAAATTGTCAACGCTTCAATGAAGGATATTATTGTAGCTATTGTATTGGCATATGAATTTGAACAGCGTTTATGTTTGTTTGCGAAACCTGGAATTCGTGAACGTAAATGGCATCACGCAACTTTAACCCAATTTGTATCCCCGATTGTTGCGGGAAAGTTATTAGGTTTAACAGTTGATGAAATGGTAAACGCAATAGGTATAAGCGGATGTCATAACCATACAATAGGATGCCCGACTGCCGGTAAATTAACGATGATGAAAAATACTGTTGACCCTATGGCGGTTCAAAGCGGTGTGTTTGCCGCCCTGATGGCAAAAAAAGGTTATTCAGGAACTGAAAAAGTATTTGAAGGAAAGGAAGGATTTATGGACTGCTTCCTTGGATGGGACGCAAAAAATGAAAAACTTTCGCCGGTTGATATGCAGGGCAGAGACGGTGTTTCAAAATGGAGCTGGGACGTTGACGCGCTTGTTAAAGATTTAGGTCAAAATTATAAAATTCTTGAATGCGGAATGAAAGCATTCCCTACCGAAGCGCTTTCGCATACACATTTAACCTGCGCGATTAAAGTAATGGTTAATAATAATCTGGATTATTCTCAAGTGGAAGAAGTTAGAGTAACCACATTGGCTCAAGCATACGATATATTGTTCGATCCGCATAAATACAGACCTGAATCAAGAGAAACAGCCGACCATTCGCTCCCCTATTGTTTGGCTGTAGCAATTGTAGATAAAAAAGTCACAACAGAATCATTTTCTGATGAGAAGCTTAACGATAAGAGAGTGTTTGAAGTAATTGATAAAATTAAAGGCGAACCTTCAATTGAGTTTGAAAAAATGTTCCCAGCTAAACAGCCTTCGAAAGTTGTAATTAAAACCAAGGACGGAAGAGAATTTTCCGAGTATTTGGAATTCCCGAAAGGAGATCCGCGCGAACCTATGACTATTGAAGATCTTGAGAACAAATTCAACGCTCTTTCGCACGAATTACTAACTGCCGAAAGACAAAAAGAAATTAAAGAAATGATTTTTAACTGTGAAGATTTAACAATTAATCAGTTTATGCAAAAGCTGGTTGTTTAAAGCCGGGTAAATAAAAATGAAACAAATTCAATTAGCTTCATCGGGAAAAAAAGGGGAAAAAATCAGTTCAGATTGTTTTATAGAAATTTGCAAAAATGATTCGAAAGGCATAAAGATAAATATTGAAAGCAAGGTTGAAGTGATGTATGGAAACAGCATCAGAAAACTTGTTAAAGATATGATAAAGTTTTTCGAACTTAATAATGCGGATATTTACATAAATGACTTCGGAGCGCTTCCGTTTACATTATGCGCCCGTTTTGAAAACGCGGTAAAAAGATTATTCCCCGATATCACTAAAGAATATCTTCTCCCTTTAAATACGAATAATAAATATAAATCTTCAAAGGACAAACTTAGAAGAAGCAGGCTTTATCTGCCCGGCAATGAACCTAAGTTTTATACGAATGCCGGACTTCATAATCCCGACGCGATTATTCTTGATTTGGAAGACAGTGTTTCTCCCCCGGAAAAAGACGCCGCTCAATTAATGGTTAGAAACGCGCTGCGCTCTGTTGATTTTTACAAATCAGAAAGAATGGTAAGAATTAATCAGCTGCCGAGAGGAATTGAAGATTTAAAATTTATTGTGCCTCATAATGTTCATGTTATTCTAATCCCTAAATGTGAATCTGCCGTTCATGTAAAGAATGTTGAACGCGAAGTTGAGGTGCTTAAGGAATTATATAATATCAAAAACGATATTTATTATATGCCAATTATTGAAAGCGCGAGGGGCGTAATAAACGCTTTTGAAATAGCCGCTGCATCGGACTATAATTGCGCTTTGGCGGTTGGCTTGGAAGATTATACCGCGGATATAGGAACACAGAGAACCAATGAAGGCAAAGAAAGTTTTTACGCGCGCAGCATGGTTGTAAACGCAGCAAAAGCCGCGGGAATTCAGGCTATTGATACCGTTTTTTCTGATATTTCGGACATGGCCGGATTAAAAGCCTCTGTAATAGAAGCAAAGAATTTGGGGTTTGAGGGGAAAGGCTGTATTCATCCGCGTCAGATAAAGGTTATAAATGAAACATTCGCGCCTACAAATGATGAAATAGATAAAGCAAAAAATATTGTTCTCGCTTTTGAAGATGCGCAGTCTAAAGGAATGGGAGTTGTAGCTTTAGGGAGCAAAATGATTGACGCTCCCGTTGTAAAACGCGCGCAGAAAGTTATTGAGTCAGCTTTATTGAATAATATTATTTCTAAAAATTGGAGAGAGTAACGTTTTGTCATTACCGTATGCTTTTTACGGGAATCTGCTAAGCTTAAGCTGCGATTCCGGCATAAAAGATTGCCGGAATGACAATGCTACTAAAGGATAAAAATGAAATTAGAAAAAAACTCTGCCGGAAGATTTGTGCCAACAACAGTTAACGGAGAAAAACAAATTCCTTTTAAAGGAATTGGAAAACATAAACCAAGCGGAAGGATTGCCGCTCCCCCAATTAGAAGCTGCGCCGATTATCCGTCAGACGGGAATAAAATTGTAAAGAATTTAAAGGAAGCTTTAAAGAAAGCCGGATTAAAAAACGGAATGACAATCTCAACGCACCATCATTTGCGTAACGGCGATGTTGTAACAAACCTGCTGTTTGATACTATTAAATCTATGGGAATTAAAAATATTAGATGGTTCCCCAGCGCATCGTTTCCATGTCACCAGCATTTGATTAAATATCTTGAAGACGGAACAATTCATCATATTGAAGGAAGTATGAACGGTCCTTTGGGTAAATTTACTACCGAAGGAAAAATGAAAGGTATCGGAGTTCTCCGTTCTCACGGCGGAAGATACCAGTCAATTCAGGACGGCGAAGTTCATGTCGACATTGCGGTAATTGCAGCTCCTACTGCCGATCCTTTCGGTAATGCGACAGGCGACCGCGGTCCTTCAGCATGCGGATTATTAGGATTCGCTTTAGCGGATTCCGAATATGCCGATAATGTTATTGTTGTAACCGATAACCTTGTACCTTTCCCATGTTATCCATGGCAGATACAGGGCAATAATGTAGATACTGTAGTTCAGGTTGATTCGTTGGGAGATCCGTCAAAAATAGTATCCGGAACAACAGAAATTACTAAGAGTCCCGACAGATTGTTGATTGCCGAATATGTAGCTCAATTTATGGAAGATGCCGGAATAATGAAAAACGGTTTTTCTTTTCAGGCAGGTGCCGGCGGAACCAATTTAGCTTTTGCGGTTTATTTAAAAGAGCGAATGAAAGAAAAAGGAATAAAAGCCAGATTTATTAGAGGCGGCAGCACTAAGTATTTAGTTGAGATGCTTGAAGAAGGTTTAACGGATTATATTCTTGACGGACAAACATTCGATCTTGAAGGTGTGCGGTCAATGCGTGAAAACGCCAATCATGTTAATACCAGTCCCTTTACCAGCTACAATTATCACGGCAAAGGTAATTTCGCTTCAATAATTGATGCTGTTGTTTTGGGCGCTACCGAAGTTGATGTTAATTTTAATGCCAATGTTGTAAGTCATTCCGACGGGTATCTACTTCATGGAATAGGCGGCTGGCAGAATTGTTTATTCTCAAAATGCACAATACTTGCCATCCCGTCTTTTAGAGATAGAATTCCGGTAATAATGGACGAAGTTACAACTTTATGCGGACCCGGAGAACTTATAGATGTAATAATAACTGAAAGAGGAATTGCAATTAATCCTAAAAGAAAGGATTTATTAAAAGCGGTAAAAAATTCAAAACTACCGTATAAAACAATTACTGAAATTCAGAAAGAAGTATATGATATTTGCGGAGGCGTGCCTGAAAAACCTAAAACCGATAAAAATAAAGTTGTCGCCGTGATAAAATGGGTCGACGGCACCGTGCTTGATTCAGTTTATAAAATAAAAAAATGATATTAATGATTCTATAAATTATTTATTGCACAAACTTGTTAATCTTTTTTAGTTTATAAAGTCCGTTATCTCTTGTTGAAAACCAGATGTTACCGTTTGAATCTTCGCTGATACCGGTTACGTCCTTTATCGGAAGTCCGGTATTTGATTCGTTTATCAGAACCTTATTTGATATTGTTTTGAAAGCGAATAATCCAAAGTCTGTTCCAATCCATTTAATATTTCTGCTGTCAACAAAAATAGTATTAATTACGGGACCGGGAATGTACAATGTAAAAACATCAAACCTTCCGTTGTTATAAAGACTTAATCCACCGCTTGTACCTGAACCGGGCAAATGTCCAACCCAGATACCTTCATTGCTTTCATACATCGCGGAAATTGTATTGCCCGGAATATTTGAATTCAGCCTGTTGTAAACTACCCATGTATCACGGCTGACAGCTACGCCGCTTTCGCTTGAGCCGACTAAATATCCGTTAGTACCGTTCCATATTGATGTTATGCTGCTGCTTAAAGGATTGCCTACATCTCTCCATGTATAACTCATTGTAAAAGGATCGGCGTCGAACGCGAAAATAACTAGACCAAGATCAGTCCCAAAATAATATATATCTCTTTCCGCTTTTTTAATAAACACCTTATTATAATAATCTGTACTTAACCCGTTATCTATTTTAGCCCATTTACTGTCTACCTCCATATCGCTCGCAATTCCTATACCGCCTATTGTGGTTATCCATTTCGCGTTCTTGCTATCGACTGCAATTGAAGTTACAATTTGATGGGTTAATTCTGAATTACTTGGCGACTGAAGATTCCAAGCTATTCCGTCGAAACTTACAGCGCCTTCACGCGAGCCTATCCATTTTACATCGTTATCGTCAATTGCCAGACATGTTAATACTTTTGCAGGCAATCCGGAGTTTCCCATATTAAAATAATCCCAAACTGTTGTATCAATCATTACAGCGTTATATGAAGCGGTAAAGTTGCTTTTAACATTAATTGAAAAATTAATATCTTCATGATTTTCATATTTTAACGAAACCTTATAAATACCGGGAAGCATTTTTTTAAATATATAAGGAGTATAAATTGAAGTTGATGAATCATTAATAATAATTTCCGCTCCTTCAGGTTCGCTTACAACGGAAAGATTTCCAAGCATTCTCGGATTTTTGCTTATATCAATAAATATATTTGTCCGCTCCCCTTCAACTACATCAACGGTAAATACGGTATCAAGAAATAAATCTCTTCTGAGTAGAATTTCATATGAACCGGTTTCAAGCCATTTAATACTGTCGGGTGTATTTCTAATTCTATATTTCCCGTTCATATATATCATAAAACTTGCCGGGTATGAATCAATAAATACTGACCCATCCGGAGGCGGTTCATCCGGCGGGGAAACAGAAACTTCTTTTTCACATGCTGACATTAAAAATACTATTATAAGTAAAGCTAGAATTGAGAAATATTTCATTATATTTTTTCTTTTTGATTCATAATTAAAAAGGTATTTTCTTTAATTTAAACAATCCGCTGCCGGCAGTTGTTATCCATATTTTACCGGATGAGTCTTCCGTAATTCCCGATATATTTTTAATAGGCAGTCCGGAGCTTTCTTCATTTATTAATATTCTATTTTCAAATTCGTCGAATATAAACAAACCGATATTTGTACCGACAAATTTAATCCCATTGCTGTTCACAAAAATACAATTGATTAAGGGAGGAGGAACGCCTAGACTATAAACATAAAATTTAGAACCGTCAAAAAGTGAAAGTCCGCCCCCAGTACCCGAGCCAGGCAGATGACCGATCCAAACCCCTTCGCTGCTTTTAAACATCGCCGAAATTGAATTGCCCGGAATAATTGAATTCCCTCTGTTTAGTACTTGGATTTCTCCTTCACCTTTATATATAACCAAACCCGATTCGGCGGTACCGATAAGCAATGTATTCTGATCCAATTTTTCAAAAACAGTTAAACGGTTTGTAGTACCCTGGATTGTGGTAAAATTAAATCTAAAACTTAAGTTCCCTGCTTCACTTGCTATACCCATCCCAATATCGGTAGCGAAATAATACGGGCTACCGGATTTTACAATTGTTGTACTTACCGAATCGGTGCCGAAGCCTGTAGCCATTGCAGTTCTTGAGCCGCTGCTCGTAAATCTCAAAGGAACTTCATCATTCTGAAATATTGCCATACCACCTGCTGTTAGAGCCCATACTCTATTTTTTTCATCTGTTTGAACAAACAAAACAACCGGATGCGGAAGAAGAGAAGTACCAGGAAAAAATACCTTCCATACAAGTCCGTTGTATTTTAATAATCCTTCCCTTGATCCTATCCACAAATTATCATCATTGTCAATTGTAATTGATGAAAGGTTATCTGCGGCAATAACTGAATTTGTAGTATTAAAATAGTCCCATATTGTTGTATCAATTAATGTAGGCTTATATTTTGTTGTCTTGCCGCTGTTAACATCTTTATAAAAAGTATAATCACTAAAATCTTCTTTCTTTAAAGTTATTTTATATACGCCTGGCATAAGATTATTAATTTCAGCGGGTGTAATTAATGCCGTATTAGAATCATTAAGAAATATTTTTGCATCAGGAGGATTGCTTTCGATAAACAAACTTCCCCTGAATTTTGGGTTTATAGTGTAATCAATTGTAATAAAGGATTTCTCCCCTTCGGTTACATCCAAAGTAAAGGTAGAGTCAAGGAAATGATCTTTTCTCAAGGTGAAATTATATATTCCTGTTTCAAGCCATCTGATGCTGTCTGGTGTAAGCCTAAGTCTGTCCTTTCCTTCCATAATTATTTTAAAGCTGTCGGGGACCGTATTAATAAATACGGAACCGTCCGGCGGGGGCAAATCCGGAGGCGACACCGAAACTTCTTTTTCGCATGAATTAAATACGAATAAGAGTAAAATTAAAACATATGATAAATATTTGCTCGACATACCTGCTCTTAATTTTATATTTTAGTTCTGATATTAAAAACCGGTAATACCGGCAACATATCCGAACGACTGAACATATTCTTCGGTAAAGTTTAACTTATAGTATTTAATTGAGTACGATCCGAATATTCCAAATCCCCCGTTGATGTTTGTAAAATCGGGCTGATCGACCTTTATTGTAAATCCGTCAAGGAAGGTACCAACCGAAGAATAATAAGCTGATAGATTTTCATCAAACACCATCAATTTTAACTCCGCGTCCAGAATTGAATAATCCGATTTAACAGGATTATCACCTGAAATTTCTCTCATTGCCCTGTCGCATGCGGTTTGATCAAAAGTAACTGTATTCTGTTCAGAGGGAATAGGATAAAAAGGTTTTTCAACTCCTTGAGATGTAATATATTTAATAGGGACAACCTTTACTTTAATTTGGTTATCGCCGAGATTATTATCGTAATATTTTATTGATAATACCGGGTGATAATATAGGTTAGTAAATTTTGTCCATGTTATTTCAATATGACCGAATTTATTATCGAGTGATATTATTCGGTTGCTCCCTGTAAAATAAAGTGAGTTCGTTTTTGGAACGGTGGTTACCGATCTTAAAAGCAAACCGTTAGGCAATAATGCTTCCACCTCAATATCTTTACCGGGAGTAGGTTTCATTTCGTTATTATAATAAAAGGAAACGGGTGTGTTATAGCGTTCATTATTAATTCTTGCGACAGAACTATCCTTAAACTGGAAAGCTTTATTATTATACCACATTTTAACATCGGCGTTTTTGATAGCCGGATCAATTTTATTCTCGTTTGGATCCAATCCTTCCACCTGATAGCTTCTTGTTAATGTAAGCACCTGATAATTCGTATCGCTTCGTACCACGCATGTAAGAACATTTCTTTCCAAGAACTCGGCATTTGGATTTAAGTCCTCTTCGCATGAATAAACCAGGATAAGTATTAATCCTAATAATAAAATCTTTAATTTCATATTTCTACCTTTACGGTTGCTGTTGGAAGGAACGGCAGCATATTAACTCTCTCGCCTGTATCTCTTTTGAAATAGAAAATATTTTTTCTGTCGTAAACATTTATGATGCTGAAATCGAGTGAAAAACTGATAAAGGACAAATCAAACTTTTTGGAAAGATTAATATCAAGTCTGTGATAATCAGGCATTCTTCCCAAATTTATGTCCCTAAGCAAGGCATACGGTTTATAGGATTCATATATATAATCTTTTGATGAATACAGCTCATCAAAGTAAAATTTATCATAATAACCGATTGACTGTGTGAAAGGAAGACCGCTGTTGTAAAGCCATACAACACTTGCCTGCCATCCCGAACCGATATTGCATTCAAGCGATAAATTAAGCGCGTTTCTTGAATCGTATCTGGGATAATAAAGCCAGTCTTCAACTTTTTTATACGCGTAGCTTAACGCATATGAAGCCGTAAAATTCACAGGTTCCTGATAGAATCTGAATAGGAATTCGAATCCGTACGATTCCTGCGAACCGGCTACAAGATCAGGATCAGCAGAATAAAATTTCTTATCGTTTAATGTGGGAATGTTATGCGCTATTTTATAATAGGCTTCGGTTTCAAATGAAATATTTTCCGTGAAATTAAATTCAAGTCCCGCCATATAATGATTTGAAACAGCGGGCTCCAAATAATCGGGAGTTATGATCCAAGGTTCAAATAAAGAAATAATTTCCGTTTCATCCGAAAGAGTCGTTAATTCCTGAATATATTTCCCGACCGCGGCTTTGATTGCAAGAGCCGGAAAAGGTCTGTATGTAACGCTGAGTCTAGGTTCTAAGAAGTGGTTCCCGGTAGCGCTTTTCGTTAAATGAATTGGGTTAATTCTTGTCCCGATATCCACTCCGAAATTTTCAGTGCTTAAAAATTTATATTTAGCGAATAAACTGAAAATTGTTCCCGAAGAACCGATATCGCTTTTGGCCCCGAAATTATTCTCTAAAAATAAATCCGTTCTTATTTCTTTAATTTTTAATCCCAATCCAAGTTCGTCTTTTGAATCAAACACATATGTAAAATTCATATCAACGGAAACATCCGAAAGTTCATTGTTTTTTTCTTTCGACTGGCTTTCGTTAGGAGATACCTTTCCCGTAAAATTACTTAATGAAACACCTATATCAAGGAATAATGGACTATCGTCAACTGCCTGAAACCATTTAAATCCGAATAAGTTATTAGACCATTCAAAATCTTCCTGCGTGGGGCTATCGTTATCCAATTTATCGTTGCTAAGAAATCCGGTAACCGTAAATTTGGAAATAGGCATAAACTCGGGGTTGGAATAATTCAATTTAAATGAAACATCATAAAATTCCACAGGCGCGTTCTGATCATTCAGAAATTTTTTCAGAACTTCACTCGAATAAGATTTTCTTCCCGTCAAAATAAATGACCCGTAAGGAATTGGACCTTCTACCAAGGCTTTGCCGGTAAGCTGACTGAAACTTGCCTTGCCGCTGAATTGATTTTTATTTCCGTCCTTAGTAATAAGGTTTAACACAGATGAAATTCTTCCGCCGTACTCAGCTGAAAAACCGCCTTTGTGAAATTCAATGTTATTAATAAGTTCGGGATCAATCGCGCTGAACATGCCTAAAGCATGGAAAGGATTATAAATAGGCACGCCTTCAAGCAGAACCAGATTCTGGTTGCTGCTTCCGCCTCTAACGTAATATCTTGCCGATACGTCGCCGGTTGAACGCACACCGGGTATATATTGAAGCGATCTGAAAACATCCGTCTCAACACCTTTGGGAAGCATATCCAGATTCTTAACCGATATTCTTTGAAGTCCGATATCGGTAGCGTTCTCTTCTGCAATTCTATATCCGATTTTTTCAACAGTCTGCAGCTGCAGCGCCGAAGGTGACAGCAATATATCAACATGAGTTATTTTACCAGGCGTAACTGATACCTTTAATTCTTTAGCATTATAACCTACATATGTCGCGACCAGCGTATATGTATTTCCAGCGGGAATTGAAGGAAGAAGGAAATAACCACGCGTATCGGTTGATGCTCCCTTACCTAATTCCTTAACAAGAACATTACCGTATGCTAAAGCTTCTCCGTTTGTCGAGTCGGTAATAATTCCTCTAATTGTACCTATATTCTGAGCGTTGATACTATGTGCAATTAGGAATATGATAACTAGATTAATAAAAATAATTTTTAACTTCATAAGCCTGTCATTTGTGAATTGGGGGATTTATTTTTTATCTACCTTTGAAAAAGTTATTCAAAATATAAGAAGTTGTTAAATAATATATAATGACCCGTTCGGGTTATTTTTATTTATAATTTCTATCATCTTACAAATGTGTTGATCATATATATTTGTAGTAATGAATAAAAATCCAACAATAAGTTTAACCTTAATTTCGATAATAAAAAAATAAATTAATCGAGGTATATTTTGATTTTTATAAAATGATTTCCGGCGGGTTTATATTGATAAAAGATTTGTTCCGTTAATAGACATAAGAGATTAATTTATTGCTTAACAAATAAGTAAATAGTAAATAAAAAAGGGTCTTATAATAAGACCCTTTTAATTGCCGGCAGTATAGAATAATATTAATCTTCCAATGTTGAAAGGTTGCCCGGATCCTGACCAAGTGCTTTAGCTCTTAAAACGCGTCTCATAATTTTACCGCTTCTTGTTTTCGGCAATGAATCTACAAATTCAATTTGTTCGGGTTTCGCTATAGGTCCAACTTCATGCCCAACATGCTGTCTTAATGCTTCTTTTAATTCTTCGGATTTATTAACGCCGGATTTTAAAATAACATATGTATGAATCGCGTTTCCTTTTACGTCATGTGGAAGTCCGATTGCGGCGGCTTCGGCAACGGATGCATGACTTACTAACGCGCTTTCAATTTCCGCTGTTCCAAGTCTATATCCCGAAACTTTAATTACATCATCAACACGTCCAATTACCCAATAATATCCGTCCTTATCTCTTCTGGCGCTGTCCCCGGTTAAATAGACGCCCGGGAATTTGCTCCAGTACTGCTGAACATATCTGTCGGGATCATTATAAATTGTTCTCATCATAGAAGGCCATGGCGTTTTAATAACCATAAATCCTTCTTCATCATCTTTAACGGGTTTTCCATCTTCGTTATAAATATCCATTTCAATTCCTGGAAAAGGTTTTGTTCCCGAACCCGGTTTCAGTGGAACACATGGCATAGGCGTTATCATAAACATTCCTGTTTCGGTCTGCCACCATGTATCCATAATTGGGCATTTTTCATTACCTACGGTTTTATGATACCATTTCCACGCTTCAGGATTAATTGGTTCGCCAACAGAGCCAAGAAGTCTCAGCGATGAAAGGTCGTGCCTTTTAACCCATGCGTCGCCGAAACGCATTAAACCTCTTATGGCGGTAGGCGCGGTATAAAAAATATTAATACCGTAATTTTCTATCATCTGCCACCAGCGGTTCGGATATGGGTGAGTCGGAGCGCCTTCATACATAAAACTTGTCGCGCCGTTTAACAACGGGCCGTACACAATATAACTATGCCCGGTAATCCAGCCCGGATCGGCGGCGCACCAGAAACGGTCTTCTTCATGAATATCAAATACGTATTTTAAGGTAGTATAAGTACCAACCATATAACCGCCGTGGGTATGCATAATCGCTTTTGGTTTTCCCGTGGTTCCGGAAGTATAAAGCAGGAAGAGCGGATCCTCCGCGTCGGTCTCTTCAATAAATCCGTCCCCTTTGGCAATAGGAAGCTTAAGAAGTTCGTGATACCACATATCCCTTCCCTCTTCCATATTTACTTCCTGACCGGTTCTTTTAACCACAAGAACATGTTCAATTCCGCCTGCTCTCTGCAGTGCTTCATCTGCAATTTCTTTTAACGGAACTATTTTGCCCCGCTGATAGGCGCCGTCGGCTACTATTAAAACCTTAGACTGGCTGTCTTCAATCCTTTCATGAAGAGCTTCAACTGAAAAACCGCCGTACACTACCGAATGTACCGCGCCGATTCTCGCGCATGCCAGCATAGCCATAACAATTTCCGGAATTCTTCCCATATAAATTGTAACGCGGTCTCCTTTTTTTACTCCCATGCTTCTAAGAATATTAGCGAACTTGCATGTCTCGCGGTGGAGAGCGTAATAAGACATTGACTTAAACTCCCCTTTTTCCCCTTCCCAAATCAAGGCCAGTTTATTTCTTCTGAATGTTTTTACATGCCTGTCCAGACAGTTGTAGGAAATATTACACTTACCGCCGGTATACCATTTATAAAAAGGCTTGTTCGAATCGTCCAGTACCTTATCCCATTTTTTAAACCAATCGAGTTCCCCCGCCATTGATTCCCAGAAACCGAGATAATCTTCAGAAGCCCGTTTATTAAGTTCATCCCAATTCTTAATATTCGCGTATTCAATTACTTCACTGCTTGGGTAAAATACTTCCCCGTTTAGTCCTTCTGACGGCATAATACCTCCTTAATTATTAATATCCCGAATGGCTGTTGTGTAATGAAATTAAAATACTGGTAATATTAAAGCAATCATTTAAATTTATTTTTTTCTTTTTGAATTACAAATCGATTTGTTAAATTTATACCAGTTATCCAATTTGATTATTAAGATGCAAAAAATATCGCAAAAAAGTAAAAAGTTTTTTAACTGCGCAATGCTTGGAATATATATATTATTTCTTGCATCCGCTGTTTTTCATAAACATAACATTGATATAAATTTACGAATTGAATTCGTTAATCATAATTCTTCCTCAAATACAAACGACCCGTTTTTAGACGGACAGGCAAACTGCGTTTTAGCGAATTTTTTACAATCCCAGATTTACGATTCCGGAATTGTTAGCCGGTTTTTATTTATTATACCGGATTACAAAAACTTTACGCCGGTTAATTTTTCGCTGGATATATTCCCCCCTTTGTTAGAGACAATAAAACTGCGCGGACCTCCAAGTTTATATTCATAATTCCTAAAAACTACATTCCATTTAATTGATTCCGGCAAGAACGGAATTGAATTATTAATTACAGAAAACGGAGTTTAATATGTCAAAACAAACCGCGGTTTTTTTATTGCTGTTATTTAATATAAATTTTGCTCAGTCAAATGTTAACCCGGATATAAGCTTAATCGGGACATTTAATACAACCACAAATTTTAACGAGGGTTCCCCCTATAAAGGTAAAATCAACTTTGAAGATCCTTCTCTGGAAATGTTTATAAACGGATATTTAAATCCTTACGCAAAAGCTTCGGCAAATATCGCATATCATGAAGGCAGTTTTGCCGCTGAGGAAATTTATTTTGAAATCTTAAGAGGACTTCCGCTCGATATGCAGTTAAAAGGCGGTAAACATCTTTTAGGTTTCGGAAAAATTAATACTGTTCACGGGCACGCGTGGCCTTTTACAGAAAGACCTTTAGCGCACCGGATTTATTTCGGTGAAGAAGGATTAAACGATATAGGATTTAATCTCAGTTTTATTCTACCCACAGAAAACTTTTTTTCCAGTTTTGATATCGGTCTGTATAAGGGGGATTCTTTTAGAGGAATAGGCGGACATGAACACGGCCAAGAAGAGATTCATGAGGATGAAATTCACGAAGGCGAAGAGGCACATGAAGAGTTTGAATTGAATGAAACCAACAGCCCGGTTATTTCAGCTCGGCTGGGAGCTTTTTTCGGACTTTCGGATTACTCAAATTTGGAAATCGGTTTAAATGGAGCCGCCGGAACTTTAGGTAAAGCCGGTCTTGATAACGGTTTAATAAAAAACGTAAATTTTATTTACGGAGGAATTGATTTTAAGTATAAGTATAAACCCGATACCTATAAATCATTAACAATACAAACCGAAGCTTTGTTAAATCACCGCGATATAATAAATGAATTAGAAGGAGCAGAACATTTTGTTTTAGGCGACGCTATCAATACCTATGGCGGATTTATTTTCTTTGATTATCAATTCAACAAAGTTTTTAGTTTTGGTTTAAAATATGATTTTACATACGGTATAATCGGAAGCGAACGCGGGATTAATTCACTTGCAAACGACGCCGGCAATAAAACATCGGGCATATCCGGATGGTTCGGATATTACCCGGTTGAAGAAACTCTCGCGATTAGGATTGGAGCAGAGCGTTTGATGTTTGATTATGAAGACGGAACAATTAGGGATGATGAGACAATGTTTAAGATGCAGATGATATTTTCACTTGGGCCTCATAAAGCGCACCCGTTTTAGGAAATCATAATGGATAAGGAAAAAATTAAAATGAAAAATATATTAGTTATTTTACTCTTATTAGTATTTACATCAATGAATTTTGGGCAGGTAAAGGTTGTAGCTACAACATCAGTTATATATGATTTGGTAAAAGAAATCGGCAAAGATAAAGTTGAAGCCGATTATATATGCCGGGGTGATCAGGATCCACACTATGTTGAAATACTTCCAAGTTATATGCTTAAATTAAGAAAAGCGGAATTATTTTTTAAAATCGGATTGGGGCTTGAAATATGGGCGCAGCAGCTTATTGACGGTTCAAGAAACGACAACTTAAAAATTATTGACCTCTCAAATGGAATAGAAAAAAAAGAAATACCGGCGGGAAAGGTTGACGCCAGTCAAGGAGACATACATCCATACGGCAATCCCCATTACTGGCTGGATCCTTATAACGCTAAAATAATGGCGGCAGAAATTCTTGAAGCACTTTTAGCTAAATCTCCGGAAAATTCAGAATATTTCAAAAAGAATTATCAAAATTATATTTCCACTTTGGATAAGAAGTTAATCGAATGGAATTCAAAAATGAAAAAAGCCGAAGGAAGATCAATTGTTTTTTTTCATGCCAGCTGGATATATTTTGCCGAAAGATACGGATTAAAAATTTCCGGTTATGTAGAACCGAAGCCCGGAATACCTCCTACACCTTCTCATAATGCGGAACTGTATAACATTATAAAGAAAAGCGGAGCAAATGTTATTGTAATGGAAAATTATTACAGCGACAAAGCGCCTAATCAGATTGCCTCTCAGACGGGTATTAAGGTTATTAAAGTTCCAATTGCCGTATTCGGAATGGAGGGCATCGATTCATATATAAAAATGATGGATTATATTATAAACAATATTTCGGGCAATTTGTAATCTGCAATTTGCAATCTGCAATTTGCAATCTGCAATTAAAAAAAAAGGTTAATAATGGCGGACAGAGAGATAATAAGTTTTTCGGATGTTACAATCGGATACGGCAAAACAAAAATACTGGAAGAATTGAACTTTTCGGTTTATGAAAATGATTTTATTGGTATAGTCGGACCCAACGGCGCGGGTAAAAGCACGCTGCTTAAAACTCTTTTGGGAAGCTTAAAACCATTACGCGGCGTCGTAAAAAAAGAAAGTCTAATTTTCGGATATGTACCGCAGCGCGATCTCGTTCAGCCGCTTCTTCCCTACACTGTTTATGATGTTGTTATGATGGGCAGGTATTCATTGCTGGGGTTATTTAATAATCCCGGCAAGGAAGATAAAAGAATTGTAGAAGAGAGTTTAGATAATGCAGGCATCTGCGACTTAAAAAATTATCATTACTCAAGTTTATCGGGGGGACAGAGACAAAGGACCTTAATAGCGCGTGCGCTGGCGGTTGAACCGAATATTCTTATACTCGATGAACCTACAAACGGAATGGATACGCCTTCGCATTATTCGCTGCTCGCATTAATTGAAAGGCTTCATAAAGAAAAACAGTTAACAATATTGCTCGTAAGTCATTTATTAAGCGATGTCGCCAATTATGTGCAGAAGATATTATTAATGGAAAAATACTTTTTCCAGTTCGGAAATATTTCTGAAATTCTATCGGAGGATAATCTGCGTAAAACGTATTCATCGGAGTTCTCGGTATCCACCTATAACGGCGAATTTATTATTACATCAAAAAAGAGATAATAATTTGGAAACAATTAATCAATTAATAGAGTTATTCCCATTCGCGGTTATGGGAAGCATAATAGCGGGAATAATCTGCGGATTTATAGGCGTATTTGTAGTCTCTCAGCGTGTAGTTTTTTTCGGCGCTTCATTAACCCAGGCCGCTATAGCGGGAGTAGCTTTTTCATTTCTTCATTTAATTGATTTGGAATCGTTTGCAGCTTCTTTGTTTAATATAACTATCACAGAGGACTCAATATTCCATCATCTCGAGCCTACATTCTTTTCGCTGCTATTCGCTTCAGCCGCTGTTTTAATATTTACAAAAGCGCAGTATCATAAAAGTCTAACTCAAGATTCCGTACTCGGCATTATATTTGTCGTATCAATTGCGGCAAGAATAATGCTTATTCAAAAAAGTCCGGTAGCGGAAGTATCCGAAATAGAATCAATTCTTAAAGGCGATATATTATTTATCGGTCAGCGCGAATTTTACACAATGCTTGTAATTCTAGCTGTAATAATTTCGGTATTTTCAATTTTTCAAAAACAGCTGAAATTTGTAGTTTTTGATCCAGAATCGGCTGACGCGCATGGAATCAATTCAAAGTTCTGGCTACTGGTTTTTTATTTAGTTGTAGGAATGGGAATTTCTTTAACAACAAGATTTGTAGGCGATGTGTTTACCTTCGCATATTTAATAATTCCTTCCAGCATTGGAGTAATATTAGGGAAAAGAGTTTTAAGCGTGTTTGTAATCGCCGTAATAGTGGGGGCCGTTGTACCGCCAGCGGCAATATATTTCGCTTTTATTTTCGATTTTTCGAGCGGCCCGGCTGCGGTTATTGGAGTTTTTATTCTCTTTCTAATTGTATTGGGAATGAAAAGAGTAAGTTTTCATTAAGATAAAATGTTCTTACTCTTATGTTTGGAATGTAGATTAATAATCTTTATTCGAACAGGTTTGTTATTTGTTACATTCATTAAATTTAAAACAAAAAAGGGAAGTAAAAATACTTCCCTTTAATTGCGGAGAGAGAGAGATTCGAACTCTCGGTAGAGTTTAACCCCTACGACGGTTTAGCAAACCGTTGGTTTCAGCCACTCACCCATCTCTCCGTGTGCGTACTGAAAAATCAAAAATTAGACAATTAAGATAGTATTTTAGATTGGAAATTAAAAATAAATTTTCATCAATTTATAAAATATTATTAAATATAAATATTCGACACAGTCTAATAGACTTAATTCTCAGTAAATTTTGTTAATTACCTTTTTAATTTAAAATCGACTTAAAAAAGATTGATATTTTTGTCCCCTCGCCCAACTTGCTTTCGATTTTAAAGGTTCCGTTATTTTCGGATCAGGATTTTCGAAATTAAATTCACGACTTGTTTTTTTATCTTTTAATATTCTGCCGCCTTCTTTTATACTTTTCTGCATCCAAAAGTAGCGGAATGGCAGCCTTGTGATTAAATAAACTGCCTTAAAAGTAATTTTACTTTGTGTCTTGGTGACTTAGTGGCAGAAAAAAGATTTGGTATTCCAACAAATTCAAAACATTAACCACAAAGGCCCTAAGACACAAAGAGTCACAAAGCAAATTTAGGACAGCCCTTATTTTGTTTTAAATTTCATTTAACTATTCCCTTTTCTGAGAATCTAACAATTATATAATAACTACGGCATTTAACCGTCATGAATTTTCCAACAGTATTTGATTAGGGTTTATTGGAATAGGACCGACTATTATAATGCGGATTTATGCCCGAATAGATCACTTCAATGCCGTTATAATTATGTTTGAAGAAAAAGTGCTGAACACCATGGCTTTTTTGAGAATTGACATAAGTTAAGTCGTTTAATTCTTTTTTATTCCTAATCAACTTATTGTTTAGTTCCAAATATTAATTCGCTTTTTCAATGTCCGTTGAACCGATAACTTCTAAATAGGGATTATAGATCATTTTTACAAGTCCGTTTAATGAATTGACTACCATGTTATTTCTGATTTTTGAGTGCTGCGCAAATTATTCATAATTATGAAGCAGCATAAAAAATAAGCTGACGATAATTATTAATTTTTTAATTTTTCACTCCACTCTTATTTTAGCAATAATATTTTTATTGATTTGCTTTTATCAGCTTGTTTTATAAAGCAGATGTATGTCCCGCTTGAAAGATTGTTTAGTACCAAAGGGAAACTATGCTGTCCCTGAGAAAGATATCCTTTATAAATTGTTTTAACTTTCTCTCCATTAATATTATAAAGATTTAGCTCTGTTAAACTACTTTTAGGTAATGTGAAAGATAATATTGATGTTGAGTTGGTTGGGTTAGGGTAACTTTCTAACAGTAATTCATTTTTATTTATCTTAATTTTCTCATCAGTTACTCCTACTGTATTCTTATATTTTAAAAACGTATTAAATGAACCAAATGCGTAGCCGATTGAATTATCTACGAAGAATATATCGTACAAATGCTCCGAGGTATTGGTTTCTATCTTCTGCCAGGTTTTTCCTTTATCTGTTGTTAAATGGATACCAAAACCAGACAACCAAGCAGTACTGCTGTCTGTTATTATTAACTCCCAACTCGAGTTTGATTCTTTCTGTGTTTTAATCCACGTCTGCCCGCCGTCATTTGTATAGTAGTGTGCGCCTATTAGCTGTGTTACAATACCATTATTTAAATCAAAGAATGCAATATTTGTAAATCCTATATTTTTAAAACGATTACTAATTGTCCAAGTTAAACCACCATCATTTGTTGTTAAAAAATAGTATACGAGAGTGCCAGAAAACCCTCCTTCTCCGTGTCTTGCTTGCATCCATCCTTTTTGGCTGTCAATGAAAAATATATCTGTAGCTATTGTTGCTGTATCGGGTAAACTAATATCAATTGCCTGCCATTCTTTTCCCCCGTCTATTGTTCGGTAACAATAATTAGTATCACGGTAAGCAAAACCTTTTTCTTCATCAATAAAATATATTTGCCACGAATAGAATGGTAAAGAATACTCCTCCCATGTTTCCCCGCTGTTTTCTGTTTTTAATAAAACTGATGAATCTGTGTATGAATAAATTATCCAGCCAATAGCCTCATTAAGAAAAAATATATCGCCTGCTGAATTTGCTTTAATATCACGTTTAACATGCCAGGTTAGTCCACCGTCAGTCGTGTTTAATATTTTCCCATTGTCAATATCCATTGCCCAGCCGTTGTTCTCGTTAAAAAATGCACCGGAAAAAAAATGATACGTTCCTGGCGGATCAAATGTTGGTTCTATTTTTTCCCATCCTTGTCCATATAAAAAATTAACATAGATAAATTGGATTATTAATATGAATAAAAGGCGATAATATCTTTTAACAATATTTTTCATATAATACTCCAATTTGTGGTTAGTCTTTTACTAATTCAATTATAGTTGCTGGAAAAGGGATGCCTCCAAAATATGCTTTTAGACTATCTTCTTTAATGATATAATAAATCTGGGGGTGAGAAATCACATTATTCATTCCAATAAATTGCAATGAATCATTTCTTATAGAGAAAGATCCAACAATATCCTCTTCAAAACCACTATAGCTCAGTTCTGAAGTTTTTGGGATTGACCATTTTCCCTTTACGGAATAATCTAAAAACAATTCAATATTTATAAATCCGTCTAACTCTATTATGTCAATTGGATTATCATGAAGTCCAGGAAGAATAAAAGTCACTGCTTTATATTTACCGGCAACCCTTAAAGCATCGGGATCATAAATACTAGGATTATCCTTATTACTACAAAAACTGAAAAAAAGTGAGCTAAATAATAACAATAGTATTTTAACCATTCTTGTATACCGCTCCATAAATTGGCCTTTAGTATTATTACAAAAATATATTATAAATAAAATTCATGAGACTTAATATTATCATGTTTTCAAAATAGTTCAATACGAAAATTTTGCTCCAACTATATTTAGCATAATAAAATTAATAAATCATCGGTATATGTACCTAAATCTCCAATAATTAAATATTTCATAACCTTTATAAATGTTATTGGAATGTATAATTTTATATTCGGTTTAGAATTTAATTAGTAGGTTATTTTAACAAGAAGATATGCCGTAAAACTAATTTAATCCCTTCTCGAAAACTTTTCTGAATATCTTGCTTCTTTTCGATTGATAACTGATTCTCACCTTTCGTATAAAATTTTAATAACCTAAACATCACATAGATTATATTAATAAGAATATAAGCGAAAAGATAAAGGCAGTTATTTCATTTCTTAGCGGGGTGATTAAGTGATTATTCAATAAAATTAAATTGGTTATAAGATGCATATTGTAAAGCACTATCCCCGGTAAATGGCGGAGCTAATGTTCGGATGTTAAAAATCTAGTTCTGAAGATAAATTGTTAGGCTGTGGTAGTGTACTTTCTATTTTTAAAATATATTTTAATGATCGACTCGATGAATTCATTTAATTATAAATGCCGTTTACACAAACTTTTTTACAGTTCATTATAATTATTCTAATAGTTCTATACACTAATGAAAGATATAAAACAATCTTAATTTTCGTATCGAATGTTTGTGCTTATCAGTCATGAAGTTTTGCTAAACGATTTATTACCGTTTGCCGGATTTAATGATAGGTATAATTAAGCGGACTTAAACAAGATTGATATCTTTGTCCCCTCGCCTTCCCTGCTTTCGATTTTAAAGGTTCCGTTATTATGGGATCCGGATTTTCGAAATTAAATTCACGACTCGGTTTTTTTTTTATCTTTTAATATTCTGCCGCCTTCTTTTATACTTTTCTGTATCCCACAGTAGCGGGACGGCAGCATTGAAATTAAATAAACTGCCTCAAAAGTAATTTTACTTTGTGTCTTGGTGACTTAGTGGCAGAAAAAAGATTTGGCATTCCAACAAATTCAAAACATTAACCACAAAGGCCCTAAGACACAAAGAGTCACAAAGCAATTTTAAGACAGCCCTCATTTTGTTTTAAATTTCATTTAACTATTACTAAGCGGATTTAAAACTGATTGATATCTTTGTCCCCTCGCCTAACTTGCTTTCGATTTTAAAGGTTCCGTTGTTTTGGGATATAAATTCTTTTACAAGCATAATTCCCAACCCCGTCCCTTTTTCTTTGGAAGTACCGTCCGATGAGATCTGGTGCCCTTCATTCATATTTATGCGCAATAATGTTTCTTCATTTATGCCGATGCCGTTATCCTCGACAATTATTTCCGTTTTATCATTATGTTTAACCGCGGAGATTTTTACCGTACCCCCGTTAGGCGTAAATTTAATAGCGTTCGAAACAATATTTCTGAAAATAATCTCGGTCATATCCTGATCGGCGAATATTAATGTTTTTTCATTTATGTCGTTCTTCAATTTAATTGATTTAATTGAAGCGGAAATTGAAAATATCTTAAACACATTTTCAACAATAAGAGCCGCGTCCAATGCAGCGGGATAACTTTCAATATTGCTTAACTGGAGTCTGGCCCAGGCAAGCAGATTATCAAGAAGCGAATAGACAGAAGTTGACGCGTTATAAATGTTATCAATAGATTCATGTTTTTCTTCAATGCTGAGATCCGTATCGTTTTTTTTCAGCAGCTCAGAATAACCGAGCAATGCCACAAAAGGATTTTTTAAGTCATGCGCGATAATTGAAAATAATTTATCCTTCGCGGCAACGGCTTGCTCAAGCTGAATTTTACTTTTCTGCAGATCAATAGTTCTTTCATTAACAAGATTTTCAAGCAGCGCCTGTTTGCTCTGCATATTCTTAATTCTAAATTTAAACGCGCTGTAAATTATTACAAAAAATAATATTATATAAATGATGCGGGCATATACATTGTCCCACCAGGGAGGATTAATAATTATTCTAAGAGTTTTTCCTTCATTATTCCAATTACCCGATTTATTCGCCCCTTTTACGCGGAACAAATATTCGCCCGGACTTAGATTAGTAAATACGGCGGTATTTCCGTTTGCGCCGCTTACCCAATTATCGTTTAGTCCGTCAAGTTTATAACTGAACGTATTTGATTCGGGATCGGCAAAATCCAGCGCGGTAAAAGATATGTTAATATAATTTTTATTATAAGGCAGTTCGATTTTGCCTGTAGAATTATAAAAACCGTATTTATTATATTCAATTCCATTTACCGATACACGGGTTATTTCAATTCCGGGCACGTATTGATTTGTTCCTAATGAAGCGGGATCAAAATATGTAAGTCCGTTTACCCCGCCGAAATACAAATCACCGTTTGAATTTTTAACCGCCGCGCCTGCGTTAAACTCATTGTTCGGCAGTCCGTCCGCGACTGTATAGACGGTAAATTCTTCATTCTGCACATCGAATTTATTAAGACCGATTCCCGTGCTTATCCATAAATAGCCAAGATTATCTTCAAGTATTTCAAAAACAGCGTTGTTTGAAAGACCGTCTTTCTGATTATAGAAATGAAATTTCCCGCTTTGATTGTCATATTTAGCGAAACCTGCGCCTAATGTTCCAATCCAGATAGTGCCGTTTGAATCTTCGTATATTTTTCTAATAATGCTTCTTTGAGGAACCAAATCGGTGCCGTTAATATCAATTCTTTTAAAAATTCCTTTTTCCCTATCGAGTATATTAAGCCCTTTGTTGGTTCCGGCCCAAAGATTATTTTTGCTGTCGTAATACAGACACGTAATCTGCGAATTGCTTATAGATGTTGGATCGTTGTCATCATGATCATACAGCTTAAATTTTCCAGTTCCGGGACTGTATTCATTTAATCCCCTTTCGGTGCCTATATATACCTTGTCGTCTATTTCGAGAATGCAGCGCAGGTAATTATCGGCAAGGGAATTTTTATTGCCCGGCTTATTTAATATGTAACTAAATTTTGAAGCAGATCGGTCGTAAATATTTATTCCGCCTCCCCATGTACCAATCCATATTTCACCGTTTTTTCTTTCATACACCGCGCGAATATCGCCGACGTTTAATCCCGATTTCTCGCTTAGGTGTTTTATTGATTGATCAGGGGAAAGTATTGAAATGCCGGTTTGAGTGCCAATCCATAGTTTACCGTAAATGTCGAACATCAAACCTTTTATATAATTATCAATGATTGTATTTTTATCATAACTGTTATGAACCAATCTCTTAAATTTATTTTTCTGGTAATTAAAAATATTAATGCCGTTTGTTAAAGTGCCGAACCAGAACAACCCGTTTTTATCCTGCATCATTGACCATACCTTATCGCTGTTCAGGCTGTTTGTATTAAACTGGTTATTCCTGTAATTGATAAATTTATTGCTGTGCCTGATATATTTAAATATTCCTGTACCGTTGGTGCATATCCATAAATTGTTGCTGCTGTCCTCAAATACCTTGGAAATTCTTACGGCTGGAAGATTATTCTGAGCATCATATCTTATAATTTTTTCGCCGGGCTGACTAATCTTAAAAAGTCCGTTTGAATAAGTGCCTGCCCATATATCCCCTTTAAAATCCTCGGTAATTGTAAGCACAAAGTTATTAGAAACAATATTCGGGTCGTCGCTTATAAGATCAAAACGCGTGAATTTCCCCGTATTTATATCCAATTTATTCAAACCGGTTCTCTGCGTACCGGCCCATAAATTTCCTTTCGAATCCTCGTATACGGCGTAAACCTTATCTTCGGATATCGAATTGTTATCGCTTATATTATTTTTGTACTGCGTGAATACGGAATTAGGGGGATCGAAAATTAAAAGTCCCGCTCCCCATGTGCCTATTAGAATTTTTCCTTCGGAAGTGATAAAGAGGTTTTGAATATTAAGCGACTCTTCCCCGAATTCCGATAAGAGTCTTTCTTTGTAATTTATAAATTTGCCGGACTTATAATCAATCTGCCCAATTCCTGCCGTTCTTGTGCCGTACCAAATATTTCCCGAACGGTCGGTTGTAATGCATGATATCCAATTATCGGATACGGACTTAACCGAATCGTCGCTTCTGTAAACCTTAAAATTATAACCGTCGAATCTATTTAAACCGTCAAGCGTGGCTATCCACACAAATCCTAATGAATCCTGCGTCATCTCAAATATTAAACTGCTCGAAAGTCCATCCTCAACCGTAAGGTGATCAAATAGGACATTGTCTTCCTGGGCAATTAAAACGGTAAATTGCGAGAATAAAAAGAATAATATGGTATATATAAAAATCTTAATTTTAAAACCTCTTAATAGGCGCCGAATATGTATAAATCTGACTTCCAAAACAAATTGGATATTGTTTATATTATCGGTATATATCCGTAAAATTTTAGGTAATTCCGGTTAAATAAACCATTTAATTTGATAAATAAAAAGGGATTAATTTGATAAAATTATCCCGCCGAATTTACCGGATCCGCGCTTCGCGGATAGGTTCTTTCTTCCTGAAAAGTTCCGTCTTCCTTATGAATTTTTAAGGACGCGCTTTCATGCCACTTCTTAAGCAAAGCGGCGCATTCTTTTATCGCGGTTTCTTTATCCGTTCTGAATATCTTTTCCGCATATTCTTCACCTTCAGCTTTTAATTTCCAGCCGAGCCTTGTAAATGTTAAATGATAATTTTTCATTTTTATAATTCCTAATATTGATTAAAATTAAATTATTTTTTTTTAAAATACAATGTGTTATTAATCTTAATTATGCTGTCATCGAATCAAATAATATAGAGCAAGGCCCCTATTGGAGCCTTGCCTAATTAAGCTACGCCTCTTCGGAATATGTCGATGAATATTGAATAATATCACCGTTTGAGTTTTTTGAAGCTGCGCTTATCAGAACAATACTGTTCTGATATTTAGCGGCAACCGCCTGCTGCGCGTTATCAAGATTAATAGTGCCTGTATAGGCAGTATTAAAATCGAACCCGGTTTCATCATTGGTAAGATTGATGATACTGTAATGTTCATCTTCGGGATCGACAGGATTATAAAACACAACAAGGCATGAGAATGTAAGGTTCACTTCTTCGGGCAGAAAAGTCGTTACGGTATTAAGCGCGTCAATACTTAGATTAAGCGCGCCGGCATTTAATACCGCGCTCTGTACCGGAAAAGCGAATCCGTTTGGAGTTAGTATATTCTCAATTGTCGGTCTGGCATAATCACACAAATGGTAATTATGTTGAAAGACTGTATTTCTCAATCTTTTACCCGGGCTTTTAAAATTGTCCCAGATTAGAAAAAGATCGGCATGATTAAGAATATAACCAATAAGCGCTACTGTAACCGCAAACCTGCTGCGCGCTTGGACAGCGGGCGGAGCTTGACTAATTGAAAAGGAAGAAGGCCGCGCCGCTAAAACGGTCTTCCCTTTTACAATGCGGGCCGCCAGGTTACCCAGCCTGCCGCGGTAATTGCCCAGCACATTACCTTTTACACTTGCCATCTTGTACCTCCTTTTTTTAATGATGAAGTGCAACACTAATCTAAATTACGGGGCGCAGATTGTAACTGTAGTTTTGATTACAGTAAACCGGAAATGGATTTAGTATAGGTGTATGCTGGTTTCATGCTGGTTACTAGCTGGTTTCTTGCTGGTTTCGCCATATGTGCAGACATGTATAATCAGAAAAACTTGTACTCCCTGCCGTTACATTTTGCTGGTATTTCAGGGAGCAGTTCGGGGTTTAAACTTTTGCTCATCGGCCTGAATAAAATTGTATTTACCGAGTCGTATGAAAGAGAATATTTGTCAGCTAAGGTAAAAATTGAATCTATCATCGACATCGATTTGCGGTAATGAAAATAGTCCCATTTTATCTTAAACTTGCGTAAAACAACCTCATCAATCAATCCCAAGGCGTAGTATTCCTTGAATCTAATTTCATTAATAATCCGGTTAATATTTACTGGTTTATTCTGCATAACATAGCGCGTCAATGCTTGCTAAAAAATTATATGTCCGGACCAACATTTTCAACAATCAATGTTATGCTTTTGTCTTTCTTTGTTAGCGTCAGGCAGGCAAAAACGGCCAAAGTTAATTCCACGGGTATGACAAAATTTACTGTACTCTAAAATACAGTGAATTCCTTCCGGCAGCATTTTATGTTTGTCCTAGAATCAGCGAGGTGAACAATGGAAGAAAAACAAATATACCTAATCATTATAGGCGCGCTTGCGGGGGTCGTAAATATTCTCTTCTGGGCAAGGATAAAAAGAATTGAAAAAGATATAGAGGAGACAAGACAGAAATCTACCACCATAGAAAAAAATTACCTAAGCCGGTTTGAAAAGCTGCATAGAAGACTTGGCGAGGTTGAGAAAAATATTATCCGCAAAATTTACGAGGTGAAGCTGTCTGTGTTCGGGCGTACCAGCGGTGTGAAGGATGAGTGAATGAATGATTGTATGATTTGATGGATGTATGGAAGATTGGGTGATTGGATGATTGAATGGATGAATGGATGAATGGAAAGTTTTTATAATTTTTTAATTAAACAACATAAGATAGGAGGATAAAATGAGTATTCTGAATTTCTTAAGCGGGATAGTAAAACCGGTCACGGATTTGATCGATAACATTACTACCACAGATGAAGAAAGAGAAAGACTTAAAAACGAATTGACAAAAATTGAAAATGAGTTTTTGGGTAAAGCTCTTGAATATGAAGGGAAACTGCTCGAATCGCAAAGTAAAATTATTGAGGCGGAAGCTAAAGGTCACAGCTGGCTTCAAAGAAACTGGCGGCCGATTACAATGCTAACATTTCTCGCGCTTGTAATTTGTGATTCCTTCGGTCTGCTCTCCTTTCGTTTAAATGATGAGGCATGGACTCTGCTGCAATTCGGTATAGGCGGTTATGTCGTAGGAAGAACGGGAGAAAAGATTGTTGATAAAATAAGAAAAACGTGAAGGGTTTTGGTTGCGGGTTGAAGGTTGCGAGTTTCATGTTACAGGTTTCATGTTGCAGGTTGCATGTAATTAAAACAAATAATTTAGCCCTGTGAATAATCTCATATGATAAGCATCTGAATTTTTCTTATTAGAAATAAAACTTATAACAAATGATGTTTCGATATTAATGTTTTTATCCAGTTTATAATTAAATCCTAATCCTCCGGCAAGCATTAGATCAGAAAACTTTATTGACTCAGTTATATAGTTCTTATATCCCGGAACATCATACGGAAGCGGATTAACTTCTTCCCCAAAACCTTTCAATCTATAACCATATATCTGTTCCAATTCTATGAGAAAATATGGCTGAAATTTATTCGAACTGTAAATATATTTTGCACCCATAATTATCGGTGTAATTTTATTATTATAAATCCTGTTGTAGTAAGCCATATTATTCCATGTAATAATCCCGCTAGACAAGAATAATTGAATTGATTCATTTGGCAGGTAGGAAAATGATATAAGCGTTCCAAAACCAATATCATGATCAAGGTCAAAATTAGTTTCAACCACACCAGCTGAAATGCCAATCTGATATTCATTTTGAGAATAAATTATATTAGTAATTGCTAAACTAATTGTTAGTAGCAAAATTAAACTCCACCTACTCATATTATTACTCCGGATTATCTATAATATTCATTTAATTGGAATTGAACAAACTCTTCATGATCTGTCTCTTCTGCGTCTACAAATTGGTAAATAGTATTATGATCATTGGTTAACGCGGTAATATTATTCCCAACTTCTTCAATAATATAATAACTAATTCTCCATACACGTTCATAAACTTTGTATCATGAACAATCGGCTACAGTTGTCAGACCACCAAGGTTTATTTTTTTTACATCCAATAGAAATGTAAGATCATAATTATATTACCTTGCTTATCAAATTTATATCTTTTTCTATATGTTTAATATTTTCTATAAGTATATCGCAAAATGGAGAGTAAGAAAAGATATTGATATACCTTACTACAGTTATTGTCACAAAATAAAATCTTTCTTCCTTTAGGTTTAATCTGCCTCTTCTACCCATTTTATTATTAGTTATAGTTTATTTTTTAGTTTTAACATACGTTTTTGTCACGGTACGACCGTGACAGCCAGTTAATGACTAGGTGTTGGTTTCATTAGCTTTCTAAATGCGATTTATTTTATGAACATTAATTTTTTAGTCACCGCAAAATTGTCAAAAGTTAGTCTGTAAAAATAAATGCCGCTAGCAAGATTATCAGGATTAAATAATAAATTATGAGTCCCTGTCTCTAAATAATCGTCCAGTAAAACAGAAATTTCTTTACCTAAAACATCGTAGACTTTCAGCGTCACTTTACCGTAATGTGAAATAGAAAATTGAATTGAAGTACTTGGATTAAACGGATTGGGATAATTTTGATATAAAATTATTTGTTCAGGCAAATCGTAGCTAAATGAATAACTACCGGACACACCATTGGATGTAAGTTTTAAAATATGTCCGTTTGATCCCACAGCCCAGGCTTCTGTTTCACTTTTTATACTTAAGGCCGGACCACTCCAATTAAGAATGTCCTTAATTCCATATTCTTTTACCCAGGATAATCCGCCATCCTTAGTATAATATAAATAGTCAGAGCTATTCAACCATCCTACTGTTTCATCGTAAAAAAATAATTTTGATGTCCAGAATGCAATATCATTAACAGATTCATTTATCATTTCCCACGAATTACCGCTGTCAATTGTTTTATATAAACCACCGTATATTGCGTATCCAATATTTTCATTTATAAACTGCATTGAGGTAAAACTATAATTAAGTTCAGTCCATACGGCCCCGCCATCGGTTGTAATATAGTTGGGTTCCGTCGCAGCAGTATGGCCTAATAATATCCATTTATTGTCTGTAATTAATACAATTTGTTTTAAGAATTGAACTCCGAATTCATTTGTATACGTCCATGAATTTCCTCCATCATTAGAAGTATAGATTCTTCTTCCGCCCAGAAATATTATTTTTTTACTATCAACGATTTCTATTTGCCTGATAAGCCAGTCGCCGTTATTTGATATATCAATTATATCAGCCCAAGTTTCGCCATCATTATCAGATCTAAAAAGTCTGGTACCGCTTGAAGCCCACAATATATTATCATGGGTTTTCAATAAAGAAATTGCATCTGTATTTGGTGAGTTTAATCGATTCCACGAACTTCCTTTGTCTTCTGTTTTTAATAAGATAGATTCCGATTCGGAAGACTCCAGGTATTCCCCCCCGTAGATATATCCTACACTTTCATTATTAAAAATTATGCCTCTAAGAGAAGCATAATAAAAATTGATCGAAGAATTTAACTGAGACCAATTTTCACCTAGGTCCGTACTTCTTAAGATATTTCCTTCAGTACCTACAAGTAATATATTTGAATTTTTTAAGACAAGTCCGGTTAACCGGCTTTCAAGTGATGGAGTTTTTATATCAGTTTTCGTTTCCCAATTTATACCGCCGTCAATAGTCTTTGTAAATGAACTGCCGCCAATAGCAATTCCATTCTGTTCATCGGTAAAATACATTTTTTCAAATACGGAAGAATATGATAATGTATCCCAGCTAAATCCAGAATCTGTTGTTTTCAAAAACATTCTGCCCAATTCATTATTATGAATTGACATAAATCCAATTTTATCATTTAAGAAATAAATTGATGAATATTTTGTGCTGCCGCTTTCAAGTTTATCCCAACTTAATCCGCCGTCAATTGTTTTAAATAAGGCACCGGCAGTCCATGGTTCAATATCAAGATTTGGTTCGTTAAAATAACCTGTTAGAAGAAATCCAATATCTTTGTTTAAAAACATTATATCATTTTGGCTCCATTTATTACTAATAAATGTTTGCAGCCAATTGTTTCCTCCATCGATAGTTCTCAGCACCAAACTATCGCTTGCGATAATCCAACCATGAATTTCATCTATAAATTGAATTTTTAATAGGGATTTATTTGTATTGGATATTTGCTGATCCCAGGTTAAACCTTGATCATTCGAAAACAATATTCTCCCATTTTGACCAACAATCCATATCTTTTCATTTACAATTGATAAATCATACAAATTATCAGTATAATTTAAAGTAATAGGTTTCCAAGATTCACAATTATCGTTAGATTTTAGTATTGTGCCATATTCACCTACAAGCCAAACATTTTGCTCAGAATCAATTTTTATACTGTGCAAATCAAAACCCGTGGGTTTTGGATTGACAAATTCCCATCTGTTCTGAGAAAGAATTATGTTTGTTAAAAATAAGAATGATAAAAGGGCATTTTTAGATATAATTTTCATTTTATTAAAACCATTTTTTTTGTTTCTTTGATATTATTTACCAATAACTGATAATAGTATACACCCGAAGCTATTCCATCTGATGAAAAACTAACTTGATGTTTTCCTCCAATTTGTTTTTTATCAACTAAGGTTTTTATAACCTGACCAGCTGAATTATAAACTAGCAACCTTACATGGTCTGATTTTGGTATAGAATATTCGATAATAGTAAATGGATTGAAAGGATTAGGATAATTCTGTTTTAGATAGAATTCAGCCGGAATCACTGAAATAACAACATCAATTTTATAAACTCTTTTTTTTGTATTAGTATTAATTGTAATTGTTGTTTTTGTTTCTCCAATATCTTCCGCAAAAAAATCAATACTTGTATATTTAGACCAATCTGGTGGGATTATAAGAGATTCATACTTTATTTTTATTAAATCATTACTTGAGACTATATTTGATACAAAGGCAGTATCATATCCATGATTTCCCAGGTAAAGTGCAGAACTAAAATGCTCTCCGGCAATTGCTTCAAAATTATAATTATCTTTTATTTCTAGTTCGGGTAATTGGAAATCGTTCAAAGGTCTTTGCCATAAACCGTTATCATTTGACGTGTATATTAATGTTTCATCAATAAATAAAAATCTAGAACTATTTATATCCAAACCCCAATTAGCCTCTCTCCATCTTGGCATAATTTCTCTTTTACATAAAATTCCCTTTTTATAATTGCTTGCTAAAAAAACATCGTCATAAATAACAAAATCGTTTGAAAAATAATATGATAAAAATAAACTTTCCCATGTAACACCATCGTCAAATGATTGGAATAAATTTTGATGTTGAGAAGAATATAATTTACCCTCATAATTATATAATTTAAGAAATGACCCGCTATTAACATTTTCCCAAGTCTTTCCGCTATCTAATGACTTATATAAACCACTTGTACTTCCCGCCAATATGTAATCTTTATAGCGAATTATTGATTTAGAATCCAAAAATAAATTTTCGTTGTCATAGTGCCATGATATTCCATTATCAACAGAATAAATCAATCCGCTTGGATTTAAACCTAATATGATGTTATCACCATTTATATACAAAGCATCAGATGAAAATTCATTTAACTGTTTCCAGTTTTCTTTTTCTACCTCAAATAAGTAAATTCCTGAATTTGTGCATGCATATAAACTTTCTTGTACTAAAAAAGAATATGCTTCAAATGAATTAGAATTTATCCCGCTATTTGACAACTCCCAACTAATACCGTTATCTTTTGAAATATAAAATCCTTTGTATTTGCCACCGACAAATAAATTATTATTATATTTTATCATTGAATTCGAAGTACCAACATCTAAATCCACTTTTTGCCATTGAGCAAAAGTGAAGGAGGAGATTAGAATACAAAATATAAATAATTTCATTTTTCCCTTCTTAGCAAATAACGTCGTTACAAATAGCCTGAGGCACAATCACTGCGGAGCAGTACGGAACTAATTATTTATTAACTTTAATTTCAAAACATCTACCGACCCCATAACAGGCTTTAGTTATAGTGTTTTCTTAATATTCCGATAGATTATTCCAGATTAACTAAATCTTACAGGTACTTTGTATAATTTCGTTTCTATGAAAATAGAAATACTCCACTTTAACAGCATTAGTAAATGTACCTATAATGAAATAATTGTTTAAGTTATTATATAATTTGATTCATTTTATTATACATCCCGATTAATCAAAACAGTTATTCTATTTTATTCTTTATTCTTTACTTATTAAAGTTGTTATGCGTTCATAAATAATAATCAATACCAATTTTTATTGCACCATTTAATCCATTATCTGGGATTAAATCAATCTTCACAAATGGAATATTTGCAACTATTTCACCTCTTATTCTAAATGATTTTGCCAAAGGCCAATAAAATCCAATCGCTGCATCTATAGTAAAGAACTCTCTTGATGTATCATCATTTGGGTCATAATCTAACGTCCATCTTTTAACCAAATTTACCATTGGGACATGATGTAAAGAAATTCCTAAACCCAAATATGACGGGATCAACATTTCTTTTGGAAATAAATTTATCCTATAACCAATAGTATAATTTGAATATGTATATAATTTACCATCTTGTACTATACTGTCGTCTCTTATTAAATCATCCCAATAACTTATAAATAAGTTCCATTCAAATATAGAATCTGAATATCCGCCGCCAAGTTTTAATTCAGTTGCGAATGTATAAGAATTTATAGATCTAAAATATGTATGATAATTTCCGGTCAAACCTAAATCAAGCGAAATATAATCTTGGGCATTAATTGAAGAAGTGACCAAGATTATTAATAATATTATTTTATTTATTAGTTTCATTTTGAACTTATATCGATGAATTATGTTAAAACACAACCGCTAAATTTGATTGTCTTTTGAACTACCAAATTTGTTATAACTTGTTTTTCGTCCCGAATTATCGAAATAGTTATTCCATTTTTATCTTACTTGCCCGGCGCCTTTTGTCGGGACTCTTTACTTATTAAAGATGTTATACTTTTTGTGAATATAGGAATAATAAAATATTATTTCCCATGGGCAACAATTGTTTTTTGAGGATAGCCATCTAGTAGCCAGCCAACAATTATTGCTTCATCTGATTTTGTGAATAATTGAACATCTACATATATCTCTGAGAATTGTTCAAGTTCAGTTATTTGATACCAATCATTGCCATTATAATGGAATACTTTTCCAAAGCTCCCAACAGCTAAAATATTATTTTCACTTTCTACACTGATATCGTTTATTGAACTCTCAATTGAAAATATGTTTTTCCATTGCTTATTTAATCTTAAGTAAATCCCACCGGTTCCTAAGGAATAAAAATTATTTGTTTGCGATACAAATAAGCGAACATCAAACTTGGGATCACCGATTCCATAATCCGAGCTTTCTTCGATTTCCCAAATCGATCCGTTCTTCTTGAGTAAAAATAATTCTCCCCATCCTTCATTGGATTGACGTTTTACTCCTGTAACAAATATTTCGTCATTGTATTTAACAATATTATACAATTGAAAAACATCTAAACTATCTAATGCAACGACTTTAATAGTATCAATTTCCCAATTATTACCATCGTAATGATAGACAAGTCCTCCATTATCACATGCCCATATTGCTGTTTCACTTTCTACATATACTGAATAAACATTATTTTTTGATAGTGGTGTACCATATATTCCATCTGATGTTTCTGCCAAATGCTTTTTCCATTTTATCCCATTATATTGTAAAATTGTTGCATATTCAAAAGACCCACCAACAGCCCATATATTATTTGGAGCTGAACCATGAACTGCATTTAAAGTTCCGTATGCCCCCACTTGTTCTCTTACCTTAACTGTAGCCCATTCTTCTCCATTATAATTCCACATACCTCCATTGAAATCCCCAGTACTATTATGTCCAACTAGATAAATATCATTTTCATTTGCAGCATACATTGAACTCATCAAGTTTTGAAATGGATCTGGTAATTCTAAGGTATCAATTGTCCATGTATAATCTCTGATACTTTTTGGCGGCTTGGGGTCAATTGATTTGTCACATGATGGTAGAAGAATGGCAAGTATTATGAAAATAATTATTATTGATCTATGGATATTCATAAATACCGTATTATCTATTTTTTCCATCAAATGTAAAAAAAAGTATAAATGCGTTGCAAATAACCCGCCGCCCGGAATTTATCCACCGAAGCATGATGTTTGCGTAGATGGACTGGTATATTTTTTTATTACCTACCTGCCTGTAGTCAAGTTAAAAATTTTTAGAACTTGCAGTCTTGCTTGACCGCCGCGGCGGATTCGTGACAATCAAGGCTGAACTAACTTTATACCATATACTACTTTAAAGAGCTACTATTATAAAACACAAAACTAAAGAACAATTACAAACCCGTTTGACGAAGCGGCGGGAAGATTTGATTGTTATATTGCGCCAAAAATACTTTTTTAATTATCATTTTTATAATTTTTGATACTTAAATAGGTAAATGTTGGCAGACCAAGAACTAAAACGGTTAAAAGGATAATTAAATTAAATAGACTATCAACAATTGAATAATATTCCATGCCTTTTTTAAAACTATTATTTATATATACTGCTTTTGCATCATCATAGCTTTTAGAATCATTTACGTCAATACATTTATCTCTTCTCATCTCTTCATCTAGAAAATCATCGTACATGTTTGGAATTCCAGTTTGTATAAAATGTTCATTCAATGGTTTATAAAAAACGAAACCAGTAAATACGTCTTTATATTTCAGTTTCTTCCATCTGCTTTTTGGGAAAAGATCAAAAGCATCGTCACCAAATGGAGATTGTTCAAAATTAAATCCAATGTTTATATTACCTTTTTTCTCAAACGCTTCATCCCATATACCATTCTGAATTGGCCGTCTATTAATAAAATTCCAATCAAATATTACCGTATTGAGTAATACATTAGCTGTAGTCGATGGATATTCTTTAAAAAGAAAGGCTGCGGTATTTTCCTCACCTTTATTAAATTTAAATGCGTGTCTGTAATTCATTATCACGAGTGCCTTTTTTCTTTTACTATCACTTTTTTTAATTTTATTAAATCCATTTATAATATTTAAAGCCATTTCGTGATCTCTGTTATTTAAATAACGCTTTCGAAATATATTATATTTGTCAGGTGTCATATCATTCCAATCTATTGGAACATCAGCAAAGTAATGATGAATTTTCTTAGAAATTGGGAGACGTTTATTATAAGTATAAAGCTTTTTAAGATATAAATAAAAATTTGTGTTTGACCAAGATCCCCAAATCCCCAAGTTTCTCATTATATAAATAATATTTTCTTCAACCTCATCTTCGGATAAATTCGGATCCTCCATTAGTTGATCTAATTTTTCTTGTAAATTTATTGCACCATATTCAGTGAAAATATTGCCAACTTTATTTGTAAAAATGGAATCACTTACAATTTGATAAATTAAATCCCATTGTGTCATTTCTGGGTGAAATCTTTCACATAAGACAACTAAATCATATTTGTCAAATAGATTTAGTATATAATCTTTTGGATTAGTTTTATTATCATCAATAAATTTTACATAGGGCGTAAGTGCTGCTTCGCTGTGTTTGGGAATGAAATTATTCATGTTGCCATAATTAGAAACCCTCGTTAGAATAACAAAGGACGTAATAATAAACACAAAACTTACTGTCTTAAATATTTTTGAATCCTTTTTCTCTATTCTAATAATTTTTGTCTTAGCAATAGAGTCGTACAAAGTTGATTTTCTAAAAAGAATATATATGAATAAAATCAATTGATAAATAAGAACTGTCCATAAATAATAGAACCAATAATTTGGGAATAACAGACTACTTAATACTAATGGAGGAAGAAAACCAATAATTATCTTTCCAAATAATTCACGAATTAGAATAGATATTATAGTCGGATCATTATTAGTAAAGCTTACTATTTTTATTTTAGCAATTATTTTACCCGGTGTAGAACCCATAATAAAAATAAATATCGTACTGTATGGAATTGCTATAAAAATAAACAATTTTAATGGAGGCAAATAATAGGGTATTATTGAAGCAATTGTTACGATTGAATAAGTAATCCCATACATTACAAGTAAATCAATTAGGAATGCTGCAAGTCTTGTCCAATATTTTACTGTTTCGCTTTTTAATATTTCTTCAGTATTCATATACGATTTTTATTAAGCAATATAACGGCGTTACGTATAACTTGCCGTAAAAACGTGGCGTTATTAATTATTTATTTTGTACAATGTTAAAAGTTCACTTCCTTTTTGTACTTCTTTTAGAAAATCAATACGGCTGTTCGAAGAAGCCGTAGGCTTGATTTGTTTGTTATACGGTTTAACGAATTAGTGTCATTTTCTTTGTTAGATTAATATTTGAAGTTATTAATCGACAAAAATATATTCCCGATGATAATTTGTTATTTTCATAATAATATGAATGTTCACCAGCACGTAAGTATCTCGATATTGGTTTACTTATAATCTCTCCAATACTATTATAAATTATTAATTCTGCGTATCCTGAAATAGGTAAATAAAAATTTATAATTGTACTAGGATTAAATGGGTTAGGATAATTCTGTTTTAATTCATAATTACTTGGAAGATAGTTTTCCTCTGAAATATCAGTAATTAAACTCCCGTTAACATTAGCTGCATACAAATTGTAGTCATATCCTTCTGTTCCTTCACCAAATTCACTTGTAGCAACTATGCCAACATTTTTAACTAAATAGATTCTTTTAAATTGGGAAACAGCAAAATCAATTTGTATTGATATTTTTAATGCATTTGTATATTCACCGGTTGAAGTTATTACATTATTATTTAACGAATATGAGCATACATAACTGTAGTCTGAATAAGGCGGATTAAATTTAATTGTATCTACCTTACTTTCTTGCGTAGGGAAATTAAACCATAGAATATCGCTCCCAAGAAATAATTTGTGGATATTGCCATCTTCGTCAATTCGAATGGTATCATAGTCTTGATATACTGGAGAAGGGATAAAATTGTCTAACACAAAATATATATTGTTATTTATTAGCAAGGAATCCAAAACTGTAATTTTTATATCACTAATATTTGTCGATGTATCGTTATATCTTAATTCCCAATAATTTTCGAATTCCAACGGAAGGTAATTATCTGAATTTTGTTGTGCTAAAATAGTTAAACTAAACAACAAAAATAATATTAAGGTTTTTGAATTCATTATTTTTTCCAAACCATGTAACGGCGTTGCAAATAACCCACCGCCCGGAATTTATCCACCGAATCATTATTTAATACAATATTAAAAGCCAGCTTTAATAAAGCACAAAACTAAAGAAAAGTAACTACCCCGCTTGATGATGCGGGCGGTTTGATTTTCTTGCTAGGTGCGTTTTATATTTCTGCCGTTAATAGCAAATCAATTGAATTGTTTTTTATTTTCAAATAAGAAACTTCATATAAATTTGATAAATCTTTATTATAACGTGCTTCGATTCCAATTATAACTGGGAATATATTATTTAACTTAAAACCTATTCCGATTAACAAACCATAAGAAGTTTTTTCATATTTGTTAAACTCATTTATTATTTCATTATGAATATAGATGGGGGCATTGGTATTTATTGAACTACTAACTAAAAATTCTATTCTTGGCCCGACTAAGGCATAAATTTTTATATTTCCTAAATTTGTATAAACATTTGGAAGAATTGCAAAAGATAAGTAATTAAGTTTTTCTTCTTCTATTATATATCCTGTTAAATATGGAGCTTTCATACCCTTTGAACTATAATTTATTTCGGTTATAAAACTGAAAAAAGAGTTATCTAGCCAATCTGCATACACACTAAAATTGGGCCCCATTTTATTACCACTATTCTTCGTTTCACCATATTCCCATGCTTCATATGTTTGCCATGAATTTGATATCCCGCTTTTTATACCAAAATGTTTAATCAATTGCGAATAAGTTATTGTTGGAATTAAAAGGGTGATAATAAATAAAACTATTATTATACTTTTTTTGCTATAAAGCATAATATGTTTACCTCATATTTATGAAAAGCACATAACGGCATTTGAAATAACCACCGCCCAGTATTACTTAGCCGGTTGACCACAACTGCCGAGTCAGCGGCGGCGGATTGTAGCCACGTTTAACTTTCATTGTAAACGTAGCGGAACTAATTATTTATTTAATACTAATTTAAAAGCCAACTTTAATAAAACACAACAATTAAGAACTGCAACTTCCCCGCTTTACGAAGCGGGCGGGTAGATTTGCTTGTTATACTTTTGCAAGAAACTTTATAATTAATGAATTAGAATAATTACTATTTTACGATCGACAACGATATTTGATTGTTCCGCCATGATGGGAATAATAATTTTCCATCATTTGTTATTGCCGGACATGAACCAACCGTTCTAAATGGTAGATCTTTAATTATCCACTTTATTTCCCCATCTGAATGAAATGAATAAATATTATCTGGCGAAATACTAAAATAAATGTCATTATCTTTGTCACAGACTAACGCAGAAGAAATATTTCCTTCCAATTCTTTTGCCCACCTTAGTTTCCCGCTATTTGTAAAAGAATAAAGTGTATCACAACCAAAATAAATATTTCCATTCCAATCAATAGTTGGCTCGATATTATCAAAAAGCCCTGATGTTTTTGATGCAAATTCCCAGTTGATCACCCCTGCTTCATCTAAAGAATATATCACATAATTAATTGAGCCAGATTCACCAGGGAGTATGTAAATATTACCTTCATTATCAACAACTGGTGCAGATGATAATCTTTTATTTCCGAAAGTCCACTTAACAGTTTTTGAAGCAATATCTACAGCCAATAATGAAACTGTAGAACCTTGAAGATATATTGTGCTTCCGTCTGGTGAAAATGATGGGACTGCGTCACTTGTATTGATTCGTTCATCAAAGAAAGTCCATAATAGATTGCCGTTCTTATCAAATGATTTTAGGCTACCATGAGTATCCCCCCAATTTTCGGCATCAATTAAATAGACGTTACCTAATCTGTCAATATTCATTCCCAAATTATTCATAATATTTATTTTAGAATTCCAAACAGTATCCCCTGAAAGTGAATATGTAGTTAGTGAATTATAAATGGTTGGAAGTATTATCAAACTGTCTGAAGTTATAAGTGCTGTTGAAGTACTTGATGTTTGACTCTCCCATTTTATATTTCCGCTGAAATCAAATGCAAAAAATGTTTCAGAGATATCGCCTGATGGTAAGTAAGCTGTGTTATTGTACCCAATTGATATACCACTCATTGTCATTCGACAGTTTTCAAATTTAATTGATTCTATTAATCCATTTTTTGGACCTGCATATTCACTTCTTCCAGTTAATTGAGGATCGTGGTGATACATTGGCCATGGTGTATTAGCTAATGAAGTCCATACAATTTTTTTTTGGGGGACATCTTCAATTGACGAATTAAGATTTGGCTCATTTGAGTTTTCAGTACAACCCAATAAGAAAGTCAACGATAATAATATTGATAAATATTTATACATAATAAAGATTATTTATTTTCAAAAGTATAACGGCGATACAAATAACCAGCCGCCCAGAATTTATCCACCGAAGCATGTTGTTTGCGTAGGTGGGCTACATTGCGGCTTTGTCACAAATGCCGAGAATTTGTAGCACAGCTTAAAACTGCCTGCTGGCAGGCAGGTTGCTGACAAGCGGTGCGGAACTAATTATTTATTTACTTCTATATTAAAAGCTTACTTACTTTTTCACAATACTTAAGAACATCAACTGCCCAGCTTTACTAAGAGGGCACGTTGATTTGCTTGTTAGGCTCCTAGCTTATAAATATAAAAATCAGAAAATCCACCTTCACCAGTTTCTTCATTATAAGGATACTTATTGGGTATTCTTTCATAAAGATTCCAATTTGGTCTATTTTCATTAATCCATGCTGAGAAATTACGATGCCTTACATGAGGATCATTTGATATTTTATCAGTGTTTGAAGAAAATATTATTACAAACATTTCTGATGATTCAAACAACTTATTCATATGTTCTAAGAATATCTCATCTTCTACTAGGTGGAATATTACCTCCAATGATAGCGTAAGTTGTGCCTTTTCGCCTTCGTATTCTTCAATCAGTTTAAAAGTCTTTGAGTTATCATTTGCAAATAACTTTCTACACTGTGAAATAGCAATTGGACTTACATCAAATCCAGTATATTTTGGATAATCTGATAATTTAAGTTGATTACCATCTCCACTTCCATATTCAATAATAGTTTTAATACCTTCTTTTTTAACAAATTTGTTTATTACTTCAGATTTATACTCAGCATATTTACCATAAGAACCATTACCAGAATTTCCGTCATTAGCATAACGTTCAACCCAATAGTTTTTAGAAGTTGTAAAGGCTTTGGTAGGGTTTATAAGCTTTCGATACAATAATTTAGCAACTGAGCCAATAATTGGAATACTTTTTACAATATTTTTCATTAATATAATTCTCCTAATTTTAGAGCCTAACGACCTTGCAAATAACCCGCCGCCCAGAATTACATTTTTTTTTTATTACCTACCTTCCGGTAGGCAAGTTAAAAATTTTTAGAACTTGCAGCCTTGCTTACCCGCCCCGGCGGATTCGTAACAAACAAGGCGGAACTAACTTTATAACATATACTACAATAAAGAGTAACTATTATAAAACACAAAACAAAAGAACAATTACAAACCCGTTTGACGAAGCAGCGGGAAGATTTGATTGTTAAGCTATTTGGTATTATTGATTCTAGTTTTAACTTGTTCCACTAAATCTTCACCTCTCATATTTTTACCTATTACCTTTCCATTTTTATCAATTAAATATGATGAAGGGAATATTTTAACTCCGTACTCATTCACAATATTTTCATCAATCAATGCGGTTGGATAATTAAGTGGAGTTTTAACCAAGAATTTTGAAAGTTTTTCCTCATTGTCATATGCTGCAAGTCCTATTATGAATAAATCTTTTGAGTTATAACTATCTCTTAGTTTTTGAATATTTGGTATTTCCATTATGCACCCGCCACACCAAGTACCCCAAAAATCAATATAAACATATGTACCTTTCAAAGAAGTTAGACTTATTTTATCTCCATTCTGCATAGTGACATTAAAATTAGGCGCAATGGATCCAATCATTACCTTGGGATTTATTAATTGTGGAAACCCCCCGGGATTCTCATCATTGCTTTCTTTTGAATTACACCAGCGATATTTTAATTCTTTTATACTTTTGTTATAATAGAGTTCAATAGCAACCATTTGTTCATTTTCGTTTTGCAAAGTAATTGTTAATGAATCATAAAATTCTTGTTCCATTTTTTTCATAGAACCAATTATGGTATTTATTGACTTAGGATTTGAGGAAATTAACAAATAATATTTAGTTTCTTCTTTAGCGAGATCTTTTACAAAATATATTGAATGAAAAAGTCCATTTGATTTTATTTCCCCATGAATAGGTGCTTCATATCCGCCAACTTTTGATCCCAATTTTGGGAGACCTTCTTTTAATTGAACTTCAGCAAATGGTTGTTTTCCAAAGGAAATGCTTATACAAATATAAGTTAGAATGATAGTATAAAATATTTTCATAATAATTAATCTTTGGTTTTATTAGCAGCCTAACATATTCAATTACCAAACTAATAACCGGATTTGCACAGTTGAAGTATCCCTGAGCATTTATTAGTACCAACAAGTGCTGATAATATTTTAATTATATGTTGAGGTAATTATTTTAGTTAATCTAATAAAACTAAATATAATACAATTGTTTATTTCATTTCACATGAAAATAGATTTACAATTGTTTAAAAACATTAGTAAATGTACCTATAATGAAATAATTTCTTAAGTTTTTGCATATGAATCAATAAACTAATTTCTTTGACTTTATTATGAATTGAGGGATTCTTCAATTCTTGTAATTGGAATCATTACTTTTTTATCAGAAGCTGAAAAAAAGAAAACCGCAAATAATGAAATGAGAACTAAGGTGAAGTGGAAATATTCTTGAGACTTAATATAAGAAACTTTTTTTGATTGATTCATCAGCTGACATAAACTTACCACTTTTTTTTAATAATCAAATGATGAAAGAACCAATATAATCTAGTTAAATTTCGAAAACAATTGAGGTTTTATAAAATACGTAAAGATAATTTATTCTTTCTTTGTGCTGATTATAGCCTCAAGTAATGTAAGGAGTTCCTTCATCATAAATGGTTTGGCAATGTAATGACTCATCCCTTGTGATAGGAATTCTTTTTGATCTTTATCACTGGCATAAGCCGTGACAGCAATAATGGGAGTCCCTGCACAATTAGGAATCTTTCTGATTTCTTTAGTCAATTCAATACCATTTATTCCCTGTCCTAAATTAATATCCATCAATATTACATCGAAGATGTTTCCTTTTATTTTGGATAAAGCAACTTCTGCACTCTCAGCCGATTCAATTTCATAGATTTTTGAAAGAGCTCGATTGAAGACATCTATTGTTGAGATATCGTCTTCAATATGGAGTATTTTTTTCTTTCTCTGGTTATTAGTAATAGGTTGAATTTCTTGCTGATTCTTATTTTCATTTAATATATGCAAAGGAATATTTTCTTTCTTAATAACATTCTTAATTGGAAGTTCAAAAGTAAATGCAGTCCCTTTATTTTCTTCACTCTCAAGATAGATAATGCCGCCTAATAACTCTGTATATTTTTTTGCTATTGAAAGACCTAAACCAGTGCCTTGAAAACTACGAGTTAAACCTTCGCTGACTTGCCTAAATTCTTCCCATACAATTTCCTGTCTATCTTTTGGAATACCTATCCCAGTATCGACAACCTTTATAACTAGTATATCCTGACTATTTTTAATCTGTTTATTCGCGTGTATCTCTACAGTCCCTTCATTAGTATAAATAATAGCATTACTAACAAGGTTTTTTAGAATTTCAGAAAAGAGTAATTCATCGGTTTCAATAAATAAAGACTCAAAATTTATTTTTGCACTAAACGAAAGTTTCTTTTGTATAGCTGCCGCAGAAAACTGTTTATAGACACTATTTATCATATCAACTACATTTATCTCTTTATCTGCCACTTCAATACCATTAAATTCAAATTTGGAAAGACTGAGTATTTTAGTTAATGTTTCTTTCATTCTTTTGGATGTGGTTAAAATTCCTTGAGCCATTTCTCTATCTTCCGGATTGATTAATGTCTCTGAAAGCAATTCTGCATACCCCATAATGCCGACAAATGGTGTCCGCAGTTCATGACTCATATTGGCAAAGAAATGAGACTTTAACTTATTTATTTCTTCTGCCTTTTCCTTAGCCGCAATCAAATCATTTAACATTGTTTTTCTTGCAGTAATGTCCTCTTTTAATTCAACAAAGTGAGTTATATTGCCATTTTCATTCAATATCGGAGAGATCTTTACGTAATCCCAATATAGTTCTCCATTTTTATTTTTATTTTGAATTTCTCCTTGCCATTCTTTACCTGAAAGAATTGTGTCCCAAATATTTTTATAGAATTCATTTGAGTGCGTGCCCGACTTAAGAAAGCGCGGGTTCCTGCCTATGATTTCATCAAAGCTATATCCGGTTGTTTCTGAAAACTTAGGATTTACGTATTCTATATTACCTTTGATATCGGTAATAACAACACTGACAGGGCTATGAATAATAGCCAGTGATAATTTTTTATGTTCATTTTCCGCACGCTTACGAGAAGTTATATCATAGGATAAAATAAATACTCCGTCCGGAATTGGTTGAATTTTTAATTCAAACCAGCCGATGCTGCCATCCGGGAAAATAAATTCGTTTTCCATTATATAATCAACTCGTTCTATAAGGCATTTATTAATTACAGTAAAAACCTCAGTTTTCTCAATGCCCGGCCACATATCCATATACTTGTTACCTAATAGTTCTTCTTTAGGTCTTCGATTATGTTTTGCCGCCGCATCGTTAATGTATAAGTAACGCCAGTCAAAATCTAGTATTTGGCAGCCTTCAATCATATTATCAAGAGAAGAACGAAACCGTCTTTCACTTTCTGCCAAGTTTTTTAGATTTCTTCGTTTTTCTGTCTCATCCTGGAATGTTAAAACAAGTCCGATTATTGAGCCGCCATTATCATGTATTGGAGCGCCGGTATCCATAACCGGAATCTCTTTTCCAGACTTTGAAACTAAAAGAGTATGGTTCGCAAGTTCTTTAACAATGCCTTGCTTAAGAACTTTGTCAAGAATATTATTTTCTTTCTTCCCTGTGTTTTCATTTTTTACCGAATAAATCTCACCAAGCTTTCTTCCCTTTGCTTCACGATGATTCCAACCGGTTAAATCCTCGGCCATTTTATTAAGATATTGAATCTTTCCGTTTGTATCAGCTGTGATCACTCCCTCGCCTAAGCTGTCAATTGTAACTTTAAACTTTTCCTGTGACTGCCAGAGTTCTTTTTCTTTGTGATATAATTCTTTATAAATATTTCTTTGGCGGTGACTATAAAAGAAAGACAAACCGGTGCCGGTAATTAATATTAAAAATAAAGTTATAACTATTATTGCCAGTAACTCGGAATTTAGGCCTTCAAACAGTTCGCTTTTATCAATCTTAGCCACGAAAAACCACGGTGTTCCTGTAATTGGACTTATATAAGCAAGTACATCTACTCCACGATAATCTTTGCCATCGAAAATTCCCGTAAATCCTAATGCTCCTTGCACGGCTGGCAGATCTTTTCTTGTCAAAGGAAGACGAAGCTTGAGAGCTGCATCTTTTTGTAACTTAAGTTCGTTTAAGTATAAGATGCTGTCGGACTCTACTCTATAAAGTAAAGTTTCTGACGAAAGAGTCGGTAACGGCCAGTATTGAATTAATGGATAGAGGAATTCTTTCGCATCATATAAAAATACAAGTACGGATATTGGTTCATTTTTCTTATTTACAACCGGTGAAATGAAGCTTAGATGAATTTTCTCACCATATGACGAATCTTTGTGTAAGTCCAGAACTGTTATAGATTCTGTATTTACAGCCTGATTAATTTTATTTTTAATGAGTGAATTTACAGCATCAATTTTTTGACCCGTGGAACTGAGAAGTTCACCTTCAAGGGTAGTAAGCAGAATTTCGGAATAATTATGTTCTTCTTTAATATCAGATAACAGTTTTATGAGTTCAGGTTTTTCATTTCCTTGGTTTTCCAGATATTTTTCTATTCTCTCAACCAGAAGGTTATTGTGAGAGATAGCCATAGCATCAATAAGTTCATCTTTATACCATTCGGATATTTGGTTTATCTTAAGCTGGGCGATTGCTTTTAGTTCATTCTGTTTTTGACCTCTTATTTTTTTTTCTTCTTTATCATAGTAAAAGTATCCGGCAATGATAATCAGTATGGTTAATATTAATGTTAGGAAAAGAAATTGTTTTTTTTCACCAAATTTATTTTTTTTCTTAATGTCCATAATTGACCCATATAATTTTATATCCGCATGAAGAATTTATTTATAAATTCAACGATAATCCCCGCGATGGCTTGAACAATATCTACTGCCGGCCGCTGAAAATGTTGTCCCGTCTTTAATTTCCTATTCAACAAATACACAAGTAGAAATATTAGTCCCTACTACATTGACATCCAATCCTTCATTTATTATTTCGCTAATTAATTAAGATAAATATTTCCTTCATAATATAATTCAAAGAATTACTTTTTAGAATTTCAATTCATAAAATCAATTTAGTAAAGTTATTTTGTGGCCGTACTGATTACTAGTGATACAGTTAAAACTAAACTACCATTTTTTATGGCATTCATTCGAACAATAGTAACAACCGTCAACGTTTGAATAATACCCTTTTGCTTTTTTTACAGCCTCTTTACAATTATCAAATGTGCCAAGATAGATTCTATTTTGTATGTCCGGCAAATAAATACATTCTGACTTATGAACCTCATGTTCACCGGTGCTTTGTATATTTTTATTAACATAATAAAGTGACATTTAAAACCTCCTTATTTTGTTATTTAATTTATTGTTAAGGAAGACTTGTTTCGCAAACTATTATTTTGTCATCCATTTTCTAAATTGAACATCGCAACCAGCGGCAATATTTATTAATATTCCTAGAACAATTATTAATAATTCATCGCTAGGTAGTAGACTCGCGAATATCATTATTATCTTTTGGAGCAACATGATATTGATGCAACTAACCCTACGACCAGAACAACAATACGGATTTGTCACAACTGCCGAGTCCGCCGCGGCGGATTCGTTGTACACGTGGCGGAACTAACTATCTATACCTACATTTGAAGAACATTATTCATAAATCATATAACTAAAGAACTGTACTAAATCGTCTTAACTTCAATACCGGACTTGCAAACTGAAGGTATGTTGGTTTGTTTGTCTTACATTTTTATCCAACTCTGTTTTCTGAATATTGTCCTTTAATATTTCCATAAAAATATTTCCCAACTGAACTTGCAGACATTAATTCATAATAAATATTTTCTGGTACGTCATAATATTGCCATACTGCACCGCCATTTTTAAATTCAACTTCTAAAATTGCAATATTTGAATCATAGCCTACGGTTGCTATCATAGAAGAATCAACATATTGTCTTTCCATTAAAATTTTTGCTCTCTTAATTTTTTTACAACAGTTTTATAATTTTCATTGTTTGGTGAGTGATTAACTGACCAGCCTTTGACCAGTTCCGGATCGGCACTTGTAGGGCGTGGATGATTTAAGCCAATTCTAACTCGTGAAGGTATTTTAATTGCTTCCCCAACAATAATAGCTTCCCCAACGCGAAGAGAAGGTAAAAGATTGATTAAGCTATTTAAATTATCAGGGGCTGAGTTTTTAACAACCGATTGATCACTTGAATTTGTAAGTCTTAAAGCTATAAAAGTACCAACTTGCGCTAATATTGTTTCAGAAATTTCAGAAGGACGCTGAGATATTACTAAAGATCCGACACCAAATTTACGTCCTTCCTTAAAAATTCGTTCAACAGCCACCTTTGAATAACTATTATTGTCATTTTTACCCAAATAAGTATGTGCCTCTTCAAATGCTAAAAGCAAACACCGATTTTTTCCAGTATAAGATTCATTCCTACCCCAAAACATACTATCATATACAAATCTAGTGATTAATCCTATTGTTATGTCTAAAACTTCAAATGGTACTCCATGCAAATCTAATATTGCTAATTTGTTATCACTTCCAATCCATTCATTTAGTAAATTGTGTAAATCTTTTAGTGATTTTTCATCTTTGTATTCTCCCGGGCTGAATAAAAAATCAAATCTGCTGTCTTTAATTCTATTCAGTAATTTTTTTTCATATGAATAGAATTCTTGATGCTGTGATTTATATGGCTGACTTGCAGCAGGAGTTGACAAATGTGAAGTAAATTTTGCTCCAATTAAATTTTCATAATCACCTTCACTTTCAGTGGCAGCAGCTTCTTTTGTTTGTTCATCTTTTTTAGTCGAAGAGTTAAAGCTTGCATTAAGCCACCAGTTCATTTCATACCATAATTTTCTGATATTAAATGGTATTGGCGAATCAGCGGTAATAAAATCAGGATTAATTTCTCCCGCACCTAACTTAAAATTCTCCTTTTTATATTTTGTTATAAATTCACGAAGTAATCTATGTTCAGGTTTTTGATCGTCCGAAGGTTTTGCTCCTACAAGGAAGTATGCTAATTCATCAAATGTCATTAACCAAAAAGGGATAAATAATGGATTTGTTTGATCTTTAATTTTAAATATTTTTGCATCCGGAAATGCTGTTGCATATTCACCATGTGGATCAACAAGAATAACTCTAGAACCACTATAACCATTTATAATAGATTTAATAATGCTGACTGTAGTATTAGATTTGCCGCTTCCTGTTGAACCTAATATTGCACTGTGGCGCAAAACTAATTTGTGCAGATTCGCAAATACAGATAGATTCTCTGACGAAGAATGTTTCCCTAATTCAATAGAACCCAGATCTTTGTTTCCATAAATATCAAAAAGGTCTTTCTCTGTTACCAAATGGACTTCATCATTTATAGTGGGATAAGTTCCAATTCCTTTTTCAAATTCCCCATCACCAATTTTCTCACCGACAAGTTGAACTGAAAGGTAACGAGAGCCTATGTCATAACGAATATTTTCATCTAATTTACTCGGGGTATTACTAACAGATGATACAATTCCATATATCATAATATTACCAATAGGAATTTTCACAAATGTCCCAATTTGGCCAATTTTATAAAGCCTTCCATTTATTATAGGAGCAGATGAGGGAATATCATTAGAAACTTCAACTTCAATTGTTTCAGAATCTACCCTAATAATTGAACCTAAATATGTGATTTCATTTTTCATTATAATGTTTTCTCAATAATTTCTTTTTTACCAGAATTAATTAGAAGAAAATCTACAAGTTTATTAAAATCTCCAATTAACATTTTATTATTTGATTCATCCCAATAATGTTGAAACTCTTCACTAGGTTTTAATTCGTTTTTATCAAAATTCCATTCTACTAATTCTCCATTAATAATTGCTTTTGTAGGTCCGTAAACATTTAGATTCAAATAAGAAGATGTAAGTTTATGAAGTCTTTCTACTTCATCATCTTTATAGAAAAAGACAATAGCAAATAAGCGGTTATTTTCACGAAGGCAATTAAATATTATATCATTTATATGTTGGTCTGAAAAAGAATACCCAACAAATATGAAAAGAAGCTCACCATTTGACAAATAATTTTTCAACCTATCAAAGTATGCTATAAATGGTTGTTTCCTAGAACTATCATATTTATCCTTGGAGGGATATATCACTAATTCATTTTCGTATTTACTAATATCTGCAATCTTTCCGATTCTTATAATCTTTTGAGCGTTAAGTTTTGTGTCTTTTTTCCAGAACCAGCTCAAGGATCCATGAATTTTCCAAAGTCGTATCCAATTTTTAGTTAAATCTTTATTGTGTACTTCATGATCAATACTTGATTGTAAAAAGAATGGCTCGAATGAACCTACGAAACCATCAAAATATGGAATTTGATTTGCTTCAAGAGATTTTTCAATTATTAGATCATAATTAGTTGTAAATATTTCCTTAGAATATTCACGATTTAATAAACTTAACCAAGCGAAAAATTTTTTTGTTGAATCTAGATTTGCAATATTTTCTTTTTCTAAAATTACTTTATATATTTTTTTACATATTTGTATGTCGGCTTTTTTTGCAGATTCGCCATTAATTCCAATATATTCTTTAGTTTTTTGTTCATTTGTTAACTCTCTTATTCTTCTAAGATGATTTAATATATCTTCAATATTTACTTCTCGATCTTTAATAGTAGTTTTGAGTTCCGTAAAAATCTTGTTAAACGTTTCAAGTTCATCTTTCCCTAATAGAGGTTTAATATCTTTAGTAAGTTGAACTATATTGGGAATACCTAAAGCACAAGAAGAACCTGCGCCAAAAAAGAAACCGATATTCTTTGAATATGATAGTTGAGTCTTCAACTCTCGAATTTCTCTAACTAAACTATTAGTTGCCATAATTTACCATGATTTATTAAGAATTAATTTGTAAATAAGCTTAACTTAGTCGTAAATACAATTCCTTACTTGATCCTATATCTTAGTAAGTTTTTGCTATACCGGAAATTTATTCATGAATTAGAATAACTGATAATTACTGAAATATATTTTTTATATATAAAATTACTTTGGCCTGACAAGACCTAAAAGAAACGGTAATCATTCCTACCTTAATACGGCCAAAGCACCATAAATATCGATGCTTTTGTAGGGAAGAAATTAATTCTTTTCATTAAAGAATATTTACAGCCATAATCCATGATTACTTTTATTATTGGTAATTTTATTCCGTTATTTGATGTTCCTTAATAATATTCAATTGTTTAATTCGATTGAAAATAAAGTAGAATTATCATTGTTTAAAAACATTAGTACTTATACCTATAATGATATAGTTACTTAATTTTTTGAATGTTGGAATAATAGGATAAACTATTTTTTAGGATTGTATTATGAATTGAGGGATTCTACAATTCTTGTAATAGGAATCATTACTTTTTTATCTGAAGCTGAATAAAAAGAAAAGAAAATTGCAAATGAGGCCATAACTATTATAGTAAGGTAATAATATTCTAAACTTAGGGTAGTACCGTAAATAACTAAGGCTAAATTGCTAAAAATCAATATTTCATAAACAATTAAAACCATGTAAAATATGTTTATAACTTTTCTATTAAAAAGATTATTAATAAATAAAAAGACGATCTTACCAAATATAAACAGGTGTATTACAAGTACGGTATAATTTATAAGCGGAGAAATAATCCATATACAGATAAAAATAAATAATGAAATTATATTATATTTTTTATAAAATATTTCTTTTGAAAATGTTGTATTAACAAAGAGAAATAACAAAATGGAAGCAATAACTTTTAGATATTCAGGACTTATTTTAAATAAATAATAATTCACAAAATTTATTGGATCTAAAACCGCTAATATTAAAAAAAAGACAAAGAAATTACCCCTAAACTGCTTTTTTAGGGGTAACAGCCAGAAAATCATTGAAAATATATTTATGTAAATACTAGACATACATGTAATTAGCAGTTCGGAGGGCATCCCATCGAAAATTCAAGTGTTGATTCTCCGTAAGTTATAGAAAATACTTCCGCTCTTAATTCAAATTTAACGTTCTCTGAACTACCAGGATTATGTTCCTTTTCTAAAAGTTCTCTGTACTTTGAGACGCTGTATTTATGATAAACATCTGTGTTATTAACAATTACATCAGATAAAAAAGGGTAAATAACATTTCTGTTTTCGTCCAAAACTATCAACCGGTCATTTACAATGCTAAACATAATAAATTGGCCTGCTGAATTTAATAAACTTTTAGCCGTATTCAAATCCAGTTCCACGTAACTTTGAACTTCGCCGAATAATTGATTTGCTTCCGCTTTCCCAATTATTTTTCCAATTTCCTGCGGGTAAATTTGTGCTGTTAAAATGAATTGTAAAAATAGAAATGTTAGTAAACGTGTTTTCATAGTTTCCTCTTTGGTTAAAATTACAAGAGAAAACTAGACGTATTACTACTAGGTATCATTGGCAGAACTACATGATATACTAGGTAATTGTACCTATTCTTTATTATCAGCTAATCCGAAATCGTTTTTATACTGGTTGGCAAATGTTATTAATTCAATACTCGATTTTAAGTTTAGTTTTTGTATCAGTCTTGATCTGTATAAATCAACAGTTCTTTTACTTAGAAATAGTTTGGAAGCTATTTCCTCACTTTTAAGTCCGAGTGTTAAATAATTTAGCACTTCTTTTTCCCTGTCGCTGAATATTACATCATCTTCAATCGAAAAATCCTTTTCTTTTTCTACTTCATCGACCAGCTTTGCCAATTCATATTTAGATTGATACGAAGGGAAAAACGTTTCGCCGTTTATTATTTTACGCAGGGCCAGATATAATATTCCCTCATCAATATTTTTATTTATTAAACCCATCGCGCCGGCTTTTAAAGCCTTATATATATGTTTTTTATCATCGTACATTGACAGGAAAAGTATTTTCGCGTTCGGGTCTTTTTTTCTTATTAATTTGGCCGCAAGTAAACCGTTCTTTACGGGCATATTTATATCACTGATAATAATGTCGGGGAAATAATCAAAATATTTTTTTATAAGTTCATCGCCGTTCGCGGCTTCAGCCACAATAATAAATTCATTATTCTTTTCAAATAATTCCATTACACCTTTTCTTACCAGGGTATGGTCTTCAGCGATTATAACTGTTTTTTTATTAATCATTTTTATGCCCTAAAATTGGTATTTCAATTATTATTGTTACCCCGTTTCCCGGTGAAGAGTCGATATCCAGATTGCCGCCGAAATTCTTTACTCTTTCCTGAATGTTTATTAACCCCATTCCCTTTGAATTATATCTGCCGTCAGGTAGTGTATCAACAATAAATCCTTTCCCGTTATCCGAAATTAATAGATTAACTTTTTCGTTTCTGCACAATAGATCAATAACAAATTTTTCAGCGTTAGAATATTTTAATATATTATTTAACACTTCCTGGATTATTCTAATCAGGTTAATAATTAAATCATAGCTTAAATCCGGTAAATCTTTATTATGAATAAATTCATATTCTATATTAGCGGGAGTTGTTATCCTTTCGCACAAATCATATATAAAGTCAATTAGATTAACATCATCTAATTCAAAAGGTTTTAACCGGTACGCCAAATTTCTGGATAAATCGATTGTCTGCTCAATATGATTTATCATTTCCTGAGAAATTTTCCCGTTATTATCTTTTACGGATTTCAAATTTAATTTGATCAGTAAAAGTTCCTGGCATATCGAATCATGAAGTTCTTTTGATATCCTATCTTTTTCTTTTTCAATTGATATTTCGATTTGTTTTGTCAACAATTGTACTTTTTGCCGGTATTCATTAAGTTTTTTTTCATTTTCATAGTTTTCTGTAATATCATGCATATATATCTGCAGAGCGTTTATTTTTCCAAAACCCTTTATTTCCACATCAAAAGTTTGTCCGTTAAATGAAATAATTTCTTTTATTTCTATATCCTTATGTATTATATCTTTTACCGTATATTCGCTTTGGCTGATTTTATCCAGAATATCACGTTTTATGTCCCCCTTTTTATTCATTACAAATTTAGCCGCTTCATTTAACCTGATAATTTCCCCGGAAGAAGATAGTCTTAAAACCGGGTTCGGATCTTTATCCAGAAGTATTTCCGAGATTTCTCTATTTAGTTTGATATAATTATTTTTTGTTCTTTGCTGTTTCTTCTGCAGCGGCAAATAAAAGTATTTGTATATGATAAAAATTACCACACCTAAGAAACAGAGGATAATAATGGTTACTACTACCGGATTATTTACGCTTAAAAACGGAGGCAATTCAAACATTTGGCTTCAACATCAATATTATTTCACAATCAATTATTTATTTGATAATAATAGCTAAATAAATTTGAATTTATCAATAGTATAAGTACCAGTTTTTTTACTAAGGCAGAAATCCAAAATGCCTATATTTAATTATTTTAAAAATGCCGTAATATGTATTTATACCAATGCTTTTAATAATATTATTTCTAACATTTGTAATTGATTAAATAACCCGGCTAGGGTGAAACAATACTAGATCATACTATATTCGAAAACCTTTGATTGCGAAGCGAGATAATGGACAATTATCATTTAGTCAAAAATAATAACAAATGGCAGTTATATAAGGAAGGATTAACTAATTTGTTTACCGGCAAGGTGATGAAAATAACAATTGTGCTTATATTTTTTTTAATAAATTCTTTTTTAAATGCACAATTAATTACTTCAGTTGCTCCAATAGAACCAGGAAATAAGTGGTTTTATAATTCAACAATTTTTTCGCAAAGCTCTGTATTAAAAATCGAAGTTTTAGATAGTATAAAAATAATAAATGGAATTTCTTTTTTTTCCATAAAAACTATTGAAAATTCACAAACAATAAGTTACGTAACCTTGTTAGACGATGGATTTTATGCTAGGTATGATGAAATGATTTCTGATTCTCTTTATACATATTTTAAATTAAATCCTATGGTAAATGATCATTGGGTTCAGATTTGGTATGATAATAGTGAATTGCAGAACACAATAACTGATTCAATAGAGACAAATATCTTTGGGGAAAATGTTATTGTTTATGCGGTGGATAGATTAAGTGAAACTGCTCCATTAGTCAGTCGAGAATATTGGACTAAAGAATTTGGAATGATTTCTGCTCAATATGAACAAGCCTCTGATGTATTATTAGGATGTGTGATTAATGGTGTTTTATATGGTGATACAACTACTGTCGGAATTGAAGAAGGAGTGCATCTACCTGATGAATTTACTTTGTTTCAGAACTATCCAAATCCTTTTAATCCAAGTACAACCATCAAATATAATCTTGATAAAGAAGAATTTGTCAGGCTGTCTATTTACGATGTATTAGGAAACAGAATAAAATTACTTGTAAACGAATCCCAGCATCCCGGGTATTATACCTTAACATGGGAAGGTAAAAATGAGTTCGGAAAAAGAATACCATCTGGAGTTTATTTTGTTGAACTAAAAGTTCAAGAACGATCCCAAATAATAAAAGTAACTTTAATTAAATAAAATTTTTATTTGTAACTATTATAATAAAAGTGAAAATAAATGAAAAAGATATTTCTTTTGTCCATAATCATAATTCTTTTTAATTCTGAAAAAATAATCTGTCAATGGAGAACAATTGACACAAAAATAGAAGAACAAATGATAGATGTTAGTTTTCCTGATTCAACAAGTGGATGGATCATCAGTGACTTTGAAATTTTTTATTCAAACGATTCAGGTGAAAATTGGATAAAACAAAGTACACCATCAGACTCAGTAAGATTCATGAAAGTTTACTTCAAAAGTAATGAAAAAGGATTTATTATTGGGAGAGATGGATTGATATTAAGAACTACAAATAGAGGTAAAAATTGGATAAGTATAGATGCAAACATTAACGAAGCTTATAAGCTAGCTGATATATCTTTTATAGATGAAAATGAAGGATGGATAGTTGGCAGTATTGAAACAGGAAATTTATTTGGCAAAGGGTTTCTTCTTCATACACTAGATGGTGGTGCTACATGGAGTAAAAGAGAAGATATATCTGAAGCAATTAGATTTAGCAGTATAAAATTTATGAACAATGAGGTTGGGTGGTTATTGGGGGCTTATGGTTTGGATAATTTTGATGATACCTTTGTTTATAAAACAATAGATGGGGGTGAAAACTGGACACAAATTGGGACAATCAAAAATATTCTGCAAAATAATATTTCATGGGCAAGTGGCGATACGTTATGGTCATCAGGTTTTGAATTTGCAATTTCAATTGATAATGGAGTTAAGTGGGATAATGATTATTCTTTTCTATGTGAAGGCGTAGATTCAATAAATGGTTACTTTAATTTTTTTATAGATCTATTGCAATTGGATAGTAAAAACGGATTTGCGGTTGTATCAAAATTAATTACTGGTGGAAATAAAACGTTTTTATACAGGACATTTAATGCCGGAGACAACTGGTGCCTTGAAGATGTTCCTGATGGTTTCGAGCCAATTGGAATAAACACTATTGGAAAATATTTTTATGCTATTGGAAAGAATGGTAAATCAATAACAAGTATACCGAAAGTTGTTGGAATTGAGCAAGACATAATTTCATTACCAACTGAATTTCACCTTTATAACAACTATCCAAACCCATTTAATCCCTCAACTATTATTTCATTCGATTTAATAACAACGAAGTGGATTAAATTAGATATATATGATTCAAATGGCAGGCTAATTAAAGAGCTGGTTTCCGGTTCATTAGCCCCTGGTAGACATACAATTTCTTGGGACGGCACAAATAATAATTCTTTTAAAGTATCATCTGGAATTTATTATTATAGGTTACAGTCCATAAATAATTCACAAACAAAAAAAGCGCTGCTTTTGCGGTAAAATAACTATTTACTAAAATAGTAAGTGCAGAAAATGAAGTTGAAGCCGATAGGAATGAAGAATGGATTACGCAATTATTTTATTTCTCTTTGTTGGTAAGATACTGTGATCCTTAATAAAGCACGGACAAAAATAAAAACGATTATATAATTGGAACTGGGACTGTGTCCAAAAATTCATGAAAAAGATTATTATACTTTTAGTTCACTTCGTTTATATCAGTGTAGGATATGCTCAGTATTTTACTGAAAAATATTTTGACAAAAATAAAAATTTATTAATGTTTCATGAAGTAGATGTATTATTAAAAGAAAAGAACGATAGTGACTCGGTAAACTTTTATCCGCTTACTAAAGGTAGTTTATGGGATTATCTGGTAACAAATGACGACACTCTACTAGGTGTACGAATGACAGCATATACTTTTATAAAAGAGATAGTAAAAGACACTTTAATGCAGAATGGTAAAACTTATAAAGAAATAAAGTTTTATGCCGGTGCAAATAGTTCAAACAAACCAGCTGAATATTTTTACCAACGAAAGGATTCTTTTGGCAATATATATGAATATATAGACGGCACTGAAACTTTATTATTCGATTTTGCTCTGCCGGCAGGTTCAACTTATCCGTCCAGGTATGAAAACCAAAGTTGGACGGTTGGGAAAAAATATTCCGTTATTGGGTTTGGAGATACACTTAACGCCGTTGATTTTTATCTGCATGATTCGAACAATACAATTCTTCAGCTTGCAACTATTATAGAAAATTTTGGATTAACATCATTTTACAGTACTCCGGATGGCAGTTCAAAATTTACCCGTTGGGAATTTTGGGGAGGGATAATTCAAGACAAGCCCTTTGGTGAATTATTAGGATGTGGACAAAATACCTTATGGAGCTATTATTATCCTTTACACGTGGGAGACGTATGGAAATATGATGGATACATAGGCTCTTTTGATACTAAGAGAAGGTATGAAATTGTAGGTGACACAGTTATGACCAACATGAAAAAATATTATTACAAAGAGTATGAACAATTTTACCTAAATGAAGTTACAAAGGAAATTGCTTCAATAGAAATGCTTGACTCAAACGGAAGTCTTTATCATTGGGTAAATGATAAACCTATTCTTAATTTTAAATTTTCTTCATGTGTTGGAGATACTTTCTCTGATAATGATGGTTTTTTATGGTTATTAACAGCAAAAGAAAATATTGCCGACTCAGATTATAATTATACTCTCGATTTTATGAAGGTTCCGGATTTAACAAACGACCACAGAATATATCTAAAAAATATAGGACTACTAAGTTTAAAAGGTGAAATGATCTCTGAAATTTTAGTAGGAGCGATAATAGATGGAGAAATGTTTGGTAATGATACTACATCAATTACTTCAATTGAAAGAATAGAAGAGCTACCAAATGATTTTGTTCTGAAACAAAATTACCCTAATCCTTTTAATCCCAGCACTGTTATTGAATTCTCAATTCCATTTTCAGGTGATGTGAAACTTGAAATATTTGATCTGCTTGGCCAAAGTATCAATATTCTCATAAATGGATTTTGGGAACAGGGTACTTACAAAATTATTTGGAATGGGAATACAAAGAATGGGAACAGGTTAGCTAGCGGAGTTTACCTTTATCGAATTATTTTAGATAATAAATTTTCAAAAACACTTAAAATGATTTTTCTGAATTAAATCTGTTGTATAATAATCTGTAAGCAATAAATTTTAAATTATCTCAATACCAGTATTCCCGGTATCTACCGGCAGGTATCCAAAATAGAATAATCAACGTAATCAATTTTAGATGCGCTTAGATAACAGCCTTGTAATAATATCATAATATTTCACTTGCATTATATAAATCAAGAGTATATTTTAGTACTGAACCACTGAAAATGTGAATACATCGTAGGTGGTGTAAAGTTTAAGGCGACCAATTTGGGCCGCCCCTCTTTTCATTTATTTTATTTCGTTATGTTTAGTTTTGACACATGATGCTGTCACGAAATCCCGCATTTGCTTAATGATATATATAATTTTATTTTCAAAAACAACAATAAATAAGAGCCAAAAATACACGGCCCTTAATTGTCTTTATTATATTTTTTATTAAACAAATCCGGTAAATCTATTGATGGCAATAAGTAGTGGCCATAACGAAAGTTAGATGTTCCGTTATATAGATGGCTGCGCACCATTGCAATTGCCAGCGGTACTGCTGTAAAAAGAATATGTTTGTTTTGTGTGTCTGATTTCATTTTAGACAAATTTTTAATAAGGTATTCTGCTTCGGCAACTATTGAATAGGCATAACCAGCATTTGGGCTATCAGTATTGTTAGAGTTTATCTCGAGCAATATTTTTACTTTATTCTTACTCTTTGCATTTCTAAGAATATCGAAATCCAAGTTTATTGTATGAGAAACCAAATCAACGCTACTTACTTTAGTATCCGTTGGAATTGTTGTTATACTGCAAGCGAGTACAGAAAAATTTTCTAATTTTATATCTGATTTTTTAATTTCCATTATGCAGCCTCTAACCAACCAATAATTTGTTTAGTTTTTATATCAATAATTGGAGTTATTTTTTCCCAGCCTTCTTCTTTACTGGATTTAAGGAAATTCTTTTTGCTAATTTGTTTCTCTAAAGTGTATTCAGAATAATCTTTGAAAGAAGGAATAAATTTAGCATCAAATATTTCTTGAAATTGAGCAATCATTTTAAGGTTAAGAGCTTTATCGCCGCTAAATAATTGAGAGACAAAGCTTTTTGATTTCTTTAATTTTTCAGCTAATTCAGTTCTAGAAATATTTTTTTCTGTCATTAAATTCTTTATTTCAGCTAGTATATCAAGTTGAATGAAAGAAGCTTTAACATCAATTCGATCTTCTTCGTTTTCAAATCTTAATAATTCTTCTAATTTTTTTAATTGTGATACTATTTTATCATTTTTAAAACTCATATTCATAACTCCCAATTGCTTCGTAAATAGCAATTTCTTTCTTACTGTTCTTGCTGCCATTTGTGCTTTTTTTGTGAAAAGCTGTAATCATTACAACTTTTTTATTTCCATTAAAGAACTCTTTACAACCAATACGATAGTTATTGCTGCCCGTAAACTTCATTGCCGTTACATTCTTTGCTTTTGAGGATACTTCTTCCTTACCATACAAATCATCATCATAATTGCCAAGTAGAATTTCTCTTAAAATCCGTGCAAATTTCTTTTTTCTTATCAATTTGCCTTTTTTGTCAGATTCAATTAAAAAATTAAAGATAGAATCAAAATTTTGTTCATCAATCCTTATTTCAACATTAGCAGCATCAATTTCCGGATATAGCTTTTTAGCACTTTCTAAAAATTCTTCCGGTAATATTATCGAATTTCTTTTCATAAAGTTAACCTATAGGTTAATAATAATCAACAGCTAAATATGACGAAATTTTGCACTATTCTCCAAATATCTTGATTCTACCATATTTAAAACTCTCTTAAGAACAAATTACAAAGTAAGACAGTAGAGCAGACCAATTTGTACTTATGAAAACAAGAAATAAAAGTGTTATTAAGTAAAGTTGATATGTTTGGATATTATTTCCTCAATATGATCCGGGTTATAAGCGACATCCCATTTCCAAATTCCGAATCCGCCGTGATTATTTATTGCTGTACACCAGTCATTAAGGTAATCCCCTTTTACCTTATCCTGCTGTGTTTCTTGTCCTTTTACTTCTATGATAAGATTTAATCCGTTTTGTAATTTAATTATATAGTCAGGAATGTATTTATGTATTACCCCTTGAAACATATATGGTATTTCAAAACCAAGATGATCGTTTTTGACCCAGGAATATACATTTGTATTTTTATCTAGGTTATACGCTGCGCTTGATTCCCATGTGCTGTCAAAGACGCAAAAATTAATATGTGATTTAATTGTTTTATCGCATGGTTTACTTGTATACCAAGTACGCATATCGGCGGTTGATCTGATTGGTCTTTCATTATCAAAAACAGGAATAATTTTAGTCGAATTGTTTTGCCGAATAAATCGATAAATATGATTTACAATTTTAGTCATGCTCAAGGTTATTATTAATCTTCTTCGCATATCATCTGAATTAAAGAGAGGAGGAGAAATTTGAATAACATCTGAATTAATAACCTTTTCTACAATATTTATCAATTGACCAATTAATTCTTCACGGCTCCCCTTCCATTCATGGGTCATATTATCAAAAATATCCCGTGCGGTTTCAAAAATAATTTTTTGTATTCTGTACTTTTCAGCAAGTTCCTGCAAATCAATAGGCGTTAAATGGTCTATATTTGGTTTACCTTCAAGCACCGGGGCTAATTCTGCGCTTGTGGCTACTTCATAAGCATTTAATTGCAGTGTTTTTACATCATTGATCTTTAAATTTAGTACGGCTTTATATTCATGATCTATTCTTAAAACATTAGGCCATGATATTTCATATTTTACTTTTTCTTTAACCGGTTCTACAGCAGTTTTTGGTTTCGGCGGCGGCGGCGGCGTGCCTTCATTTTCTTCATGAGGTAAGAAAGTAAACGGAACCCCGAAAATATTAACGTACTCTGCCTCAAATAAACCGGTTTCTTCATTTACATCGTATGAAGTTCTGCGTAATCCCCTTCCAACAACCTGTTCACACAATAATTGACTTGAAAAAGCACGCAGACCCATAATATGGGTAACGGTTTTTGCATCCCAGCCTTCGGACAACATTCCTACACTAATAACCTTTCTTATTTGTTCGCCGGGTTTTCCAACTTGACCTACTGTATCTACCTGCTGTCTTAATAATTCCGCTTGCTGTTTTTTTGTAAGTTTTGGTTCAGCATTTTCTTCTGCTTCATCAAAATTTATTTCTAATTCCTGCTCCTCATCCTGAGCCTCTGCTTTTGATAGAACGCTTGAATCAATATGAAGAGTTTTATCCGGCTCACATAATTCATCTATTCTTACCTTGCGTCTGTCCAATGCGAATTTAATTCTAGCCGCCGTTTCAGTTCTATTCGCAACAGTTATCATAACAGGCGGAACAGGGAATTTAGCTTCTTTCCATTCATTATATGTTTCAAGCCAGTCCTTGCCCAATAAATAATATGCATTTACAACAAGATCTGGAAGAGGTACATGTTCTTCCGCTTTTATATTTAGTTCATCTCTTACATGCTCATAAATATGATAAAGTTTGGATTTATAAGTTTTCGCATCCGGTACGCTGTCGTCTCTAATTACAACACGAGGCGTTTTTACTAAGCCGGATTCAATTGCATCATTCAATCCAAAATCACTTACTATCCATGAGAATAAAGCTTCTTCGCTTGTCTTTTTTCCGGTAGGTGTGAAAGGAGTAGCGGAAAAATCATAACAAGTTAAAATGCCGCGAGCCCTGTGTATTCGGTCCAATCCCCCAACCCATTTGGTAGCTTCTTCTATATCCTCTTTTGAAACGCCTTTTACTTTTGATTCAGCGGGTATGCGCCAGGCATGATGCGCTTCGTCATTTATTACCAAAATATTTTTTACATTCGACATTTCCTCTAAAACTTCACGTACATAAGCTTCATCGCTCTTTGCGCCTCTTTTATCAACACTTTTTCTTTTTATTAATTTTTCTTCAGTATCCCATTGAAGAGTATGCCAGTTTTTTATCTTAATTTTTGATTGTCTCAATTTCTCTAATAAACCGGTTGGAACAATATTAAACTGATCGTAATAATTATCATCACCAAAAGGGATTAATACCTGCAGCCTGTTCTTGACAGTTAAACCTGGTGCGACAATAAAAATATTCTTTGAAAACCTAGTATCTTGCGGATAGGTAACCTTATTAATTACCTGCCATGAAATTAACATAGCCATAACAATTGTTTTACCGGAACCGGTTGCCATCTTTGAACAAAGTCTCTTAAATTCCCCGCCGTCACTATTAAAATCAATACCTATCTTTTCATTTTCCGGCGCCTCGGTTAACCATATTAATGTTTCAATGGCTTCTAGCTGACAGAAGAAAAATCTTTTATGCTGTCTTGCTTCCGCATCGTACCAATGTTCCAATAATCTTTTTGTTATTCCTGTAACACCGGGATAACCGTTATCTTTCCATCTTTTAATTCTTTTTCTTATTTCGTTTACAATAGGAATAGGTACAAATATACCGGGATCGTCAAAAGACTTTGAACCTTCTGAAGCAATAATATAGCCGGCAGGCCTTCTTCCGTCTTTTAAAATGAAACTGCGCTGTTCTCTTTCGTAACTCCAGAATTTTTTAGGTTCTTCGTACGGGGTGTTGATTATTAGTTTATCGATTTTTTTCATATTAGTATAAGTTTTTTCTCTTTGTACCTTAGTCAGTTTGCTTCCTGTAACTTTTTGCCACGAAGACACTAAGGCACTAAGTTTTCAAAGGTCTATGATTTTATATGTTTCACTAATCTAAAATAATGAAGATTAATCATCCTTAAGTTTGTCAGGGCTTTTCTGCAATTTTTTATTTTCGGATTTTACGCGCCGCTCTAGTTTTTTAACATCCTCTTCAGCCGGTAAATCTTCGGGAATAATTCCACGCTCTATCAAAAGATTTCTAACGCTTTTGTTGTTTCTTATATGTTCCCAGGCTATTCTGTTGCCTTTCTCTATGTTTTTATCTTTTACATTAAATATTGTTATTTCCGCGGCAAAATCTTTGGCTTTAATAGTAATGGTCGGTAAGAAATCAGCGAGAGGTTTATTTGATTTAATTCCTAATCGTGATTTCATTTCAGATGTAGAAAAACCGAATAAAGCTTTATCACCCTGACTTCTAATTTTTCCAAAATCTTTTTCGCTTCCAGTACGTTCAAAGATTAACTCCGAGAGCTCTTTTTCGGAAACTGAAAGTTTTTTACGCGCATTTAATCTTTCCCAATCTTTTATCCTTTTTTCAACTAATTCAAATTTTCTTGTCTGTACAGCAAAATAATTTTGTGCAAAAGCAATAGGTTCCTTTTTAGGATCCCCGTTTTGTGCGCTTAAATAGCAGGCAAAACGCGTAAGCATAATATCATCTATTTCACGTAGTGTATCCGAACCAATTTCGACCAATTTGTTAACGTCAACAAAATGGTCTGTAATTTTATGTCCCGCAGCCTCACAGCTTGTTTTGGCTTTGTTTATTACTTTTATAAAATTCCGCCATTCAGTATAACCGAGCAGGTGCTGTAGATCTCTCGCAAACCAAAATTCAATATTGTTTTCAGTCTTATTTGCGAATGAATCAAAATTCTCGGCTAATGATTTTATTATTTCTTTTTTCATTCTATTTTCTAATTTCCTTCGATTAACTCTTTCCGTATTGCTTCTCTCACAATGCAACGGTGACAACCATGAAATGGAACAAAAGGCTAAAGTCATCTAATATATTTTTAATGAACTATTCTGAGACAGTTCATTAGCATTTGCTTGTTATATCTTTATTTTATTCTACCGCTACCAATTTTAGGCGCTGTAGTCTCACTCCAACTATTAATATCAATTTTAATTTTCTTATCATATTCAAGGTTAGAGTTAATCATTTCAACTAAATTTATGATTAGTTTAGAATATTCTTTTGCTTGATCATTCATCCCGCTTATAGATAAATAATTTTGATCTCTTTTAAAACCTTCTCTTTTATCCATATCACGGATTGATTTAAAATCAATCAAAAGTGATAAAAACTGCGAATTGAATATATTTTCTATTAGTTCTATAGCATAAGAAGATAAATGAATTGAATATTTTTCAAGAGTATTACTGATACTTATTTTAAATTTACTACATTCCATAAAACAATAATCATAATACTCCATTGATGGATAGACAGGAGCTTTTTGGGAAAAATCTAAAAATGCTAACTGAAGAAAATAATCATCACTAAAAAGATCTTTAACATCACTGATTTCTCTTTCCGGTTTAATTGTAGCTGTTGATTTATATAAATTAAATAAAAAAGTTATATGCTTATGTGTTGGAATTCTTAATTGAGATAATGCAATTTTTTCATATTTCTTTTTCTCTAGAATACTATTTTTGTCAATTATTCTGTCTATCATGAATGCAACAACTAATATTCCGATAAATAACATGAAAAAATTTAATGAGATATCCTTTTGCCATGAATTGGTATTAATATTTAATAACCAAATAATTAGTGAAAGTATTGCCAAATAAATTAGGAAATAATATGAGTATTGTAGGTCATCAATATTACTTATATAAATAATTGCTGATATTATTGTCAATAATATCAATAAATAAAATATTATTTGCATTTTAGTATTACCAAAATTCATAAAATTATAACTATTTTTTTAAAGAATACTCCCTGACTTGGTGCTACCGTGTTAGCCGTGAAATTCTTTTATTGTGCGAAATATTTCAACATGATGAGTGTATATCTTTTTTATTCTCACTAAATATTCATGTCTTCTTTTTAGTTTTGATGCTAATTTATTATCAAGATATATTCTTATTTTTTTACCAAGATTCATTCCTTCACAAATTTCTGATGATATTTCCCATTGTTGTTTTAACGGAGATTTAAGAAATATGTGAATTAGTATTTCTTCATTTTCTTTTAATAATTTATAATCTATCTCACTTCCGTCATATTTTCTTTTGCCAACTTTTAGCCCTTTAATAGCAATGCTTTCATCAGGAATTGATAATCTTCTCCCAGCCTTAGCAAGTTTATCTGCGACTTTATTTTGTTTCCTTGGTTTATATTCAATAAAAATTTTGCTCCGAGCTACTTCAGAAAGTTTTCTTCTTTTCTTATCAAGTTTGTCAAGCATGTCATAATTTTTTATTTCTTTTCCTTCGTGGTTACACCATTTATTTTTTCTCCATTCTTGAATTCTATAGGGATTTGTTCTTTCAGCATCATTTAAATTATATCTGTCCGTAACAAAAATGATAGTGTTAATATTTGAAAGTTTATCTCCTTCTTTTTTATAAAGATCAATTACAAACTCAATTCCAGAAGTTAAAGCTTCGATTTCTATTCCTTCAATATTTGCCCTTTCATATCTTCCATAGAATTCTCTTATATTTTCCATGCCAACTGATTCTGGGAAAATAACTTCAAAACCAATTCCACCGGAATTTTTAGAATCGTAATTCATTGAGCCGTCACATTTAATATATAATGCGTAAGGATTCATAAATTCTGTCCTAAAAGTTGGCAAGTAGTCTTGCCGCTAAGCCACCACGCAGAACAGCAATGCCTAACATGCATGTTACACAACGTATTATAATGCTAAATAAATAATCATACTGGAGTTTATTCCAAATACTTTGGATTATCTCGTAATATTTCCCAAGCCCAATCGGATATTGAATAAGAAATTGTTCCTCCAACACTTAATTGGGGAGCAATAAATATGACACCGTTTGCAATTAAAGATTCAACCGGGACACGACCATAAGTCGCCCTGATTTGTTTCTTATTGCCATCTATAAATATTCGGAGTGTTTTTTTCTCATCTTCTGCCAAATTGCTCAATAATTTTATCCTAAGTTTTTTCTGTTCGGCTTCACTAGTTTGATTGACATTTTCTGTGGCAGTTGAATCGTAAGAAACATTTTCTAATAAAACAAGGCGGTGCATAAAATATTGATAAACAAGCAATAAAATTAAAATGAGTAATAATGTCAGCAATACTTTATATCCCAAAAAATCACCTATTTGATGAATAGTATCATCTGTTATCCATTGAAAAAGCGAAGGGAACAATAGTAGAATAAGTCCAAGTATAATTGATAATCTAAGCCCTAATTTTGCTTTTGAAATATTCATAGTAAGGAATCTCAAATGTTGCCTAACGGCGTTGCAAGTAACCCGCCGCCCATAACTACAATATTTTTTTATTATTAAAAAATGTTTAGAACCGTAGCCTTGCTTAACTTTCGTAACAAGCAAGGCGGAACTAATTTAAATACATAAACTAATTTAAAGAGCAACTTTTATAAAACACAAAACTTAAGAACTGCACCAACCCCGTTTGAATATCGCGGGCGGGTTGATTTGCTTGTTATACACCATTATTGCTTATAAACTATTTTATTGTGCAATGTATTTGAATTCTTCTGCATTCGGTTTCTCTATATCAGTTGGATAAACTTCATCTATGATTTCAGCAATATCTGCTGTTGTGAATTCTAACCAT
>JAHJUE010000011.1 GCA_018829205.1 Bacteroidota bacterium | reverse complement strand
GAATCTCTAAGTACTGTTCAGTCTTTAAGAAGCTCAAAAAGAATAGTGAGTAATTTCTTTGTGACGATATCATTTGTTTTATGTATCTAGGCACGAACCGCTCTACTATTCCTTAAGCCAGTATTTTTTAGAACAAATTAAATTTTATTTCGTATTACTAACATACGAGGCACTAAGGCACAAAATAAGATTAAGCCTTTTTGCTTTTGGGAAATATATCAATTACTTACATAGTAATTTCTTTTCTCTATTTTTCAAATAAACAACTAAATTTTGATTTATAATAAGCTCAAATTAAAAAATGGAATTAATCTACATGAAATAGAAAGCTGCCGGTTCTTCCCCCGAATAAACCGGCAGCCAAGAGATGTTACTGCGAGGAGTTTATTGAAATACTCGGATTTAATTATAATGAGCTAAAACAGACTGCTGATAATACTTTTCACACATTTTTCTTACACGCGGACTTTCGTCAAAAATGGCTGCTCTTCCAATTGCGAACAATCCCCTGGGATCCCCTAATTTATAAAGTGACAGAGCGGCTGTAATTCGAGCTTCCGCTTTTGAGTCGTCTTTTAATGTTCTCATCAATTCAATGACGGCTTTATCCATTGCATAATTACCAAGCTGAAAAAGCGAACTTAGTTTTAGTCCTTCATTCTGAGATTTTATTCCTACTAATAAATTGTCCACAATCCTGGATTTTGTAACTTTAACCGACGAATCTGCCGGTAATAGTTTTGCATTTATTGGTATGGAAATAAATGTAAGGAATAATACCAATACCGTTAGTTTAAATAATGTTTTCATTTTTCCCCCCGGTAAATGATTTTTTATTTTGTTGATTCAATTATTCAGACGGAATGATATACGTAAGGTTCCGCAAAAACCGTGACCCGTTCGGGTCATTTTTAAATAATTAATTTCTCTTTCTTTCTAATCAAAACTGCCAACTTAAGGGTGTTAATGGAACGCAGATTTTTATGATTTATTAAGATCAATTAAGATTATCATAAAAAATCATAAACATCATAACGATCTGCGTTCTATTCTTTTCAAATTCTTTTATTCGACTAAGTTGACGGCATTACCTTTGAAGGCGGCAAGAGAACTTTAATTGCGCTTAATGTTGATTCTTATTCTAAATAAACCTAAAATTACAAATAACAAAACGGCGCGTTCGTCTAGTGGCTTAGGACGCCGCCCTCTCAAGGCGGAGATCACGGGTTCGAATCCCGTACGCGCTACAAAAAGGGAAAATATTCCCTTTTTTAATAAATGGAATGAATGAAACGATTCGAAAAACATATTTTTATTTGTGAAAACAAAAGGGAAGAAGGTCACCCGCGCGGATGCTGTTTAGATAAAGGTTCTGCCGAGTTAAAAGAATTATTTAAAAAGAGACTCGGGGAACTTGGCTTAAAATCAATGGTTAGGGCTAATACTTCCGGCTGTCTGGACGCGTGTGAATTTGGGCCTGCAGTCGTTATTTATCCGGAACAAACTTGGTACGGCGGAGTAACAAAAGACGATGTTGAAGAAATTATTCAAGATCATATTATAAAAAATTCACCTGTAGAAAGATTAAAAATAATTGATAAGAGATTTAACAGAGATGCCGGATAAAGCTGAAAAGAACAGAGCAAAAAAAATATTTGATCTGCTTGGAAATGAATATCCCGCCGTTAAACCGGCCCTGGAATATAATAATGCCTTTCAGCTTTTAATTTCTACTATTCTTTCGGCTCAATGCACGGACGCAAGAGTAAACATTGTAACGAAAACTCTATTTAAGAAATTTAATACTCCTGAAGAATTTGTTAATGTAAGTCATGAAGAATTAGAGAGATATATTTTCTCAACGGGATTTTACAGACAGAAAGCAAAAAGCATACAAGCCTGCTGCTCGCAGCTGATTGAAAAACATAACGGCAAGGTACCTGAAGATTTTAACGAACTTACAAAACTTTCGGGAGTCGGAAGAAAAACCGCTTCTGTTGTTGCGGGTAACGCTTTCGGCATACCTGCAATTGCTGTCGATACCCACGTAAAAAGATTGTCAAATTTGTTAGGTTTTGTGAATACCCAGAATCCCGAAAAAATTGAAGAGCAATTAAAAGAATTATTGCCTGTTAATTATTGGACTAACTCATCGCATTGGCTTGCAACTCACGGCAGGAATGTTTGTTTCGCAAGAAAACCAAAATGTTTTAACTGTGTGATCGGGCAGATGTGCCCGAGTTTTAATCCGAACGCAAAATAAGAAAAGGATTTTATATGGATAATATGAGAGACAGAAATATATGTCTGGAGATTTTAAAAGAATACACGAAAAGTGAAAGTCTCTTAAAACACGCTTTTGCGGTTGAATCATGCGTAAAAGCATACGCGGAAAAATTTAACGAGGATGCCGAATACTGGGGAAACGTTGCATTGCTCCACGACTTTGATTATGAAAAATTTCCTACCGCGGAAGAGCATCCGTTTGTCGGATCAAAAATATTGGAAGAAAAAGGATTTGACGAACAATTCAGAAACGCGATTTTGTCTCACGCCGATTATTCGGGAGTGCCGCGCGAATCATTGCTTCAAAAAGTGCTTTATGCATGCGATGAACTTGCCGGATTTATTACAGCTGTTACGTATGTGCGGCCCAGCAAATCAATTGACGAAGTCGAAGTAAAATCGGTTAAAAAGAAAATGAAAGATAAAGCATTCGCGAAAGCTGTCAGCAGGGAAGATATAACTAACGGAGCCGAGGAACTGGGCATTCCGCTTGATGAACATATTCAATTCTGCATTGAAGCCATGAAAAAAAATAAAGATCTGCTGGGATTATAATGAATCCTAAACCGGCTTCCGATTTTACTTTAAAAGACCAAAATGGCAGTTACTTTACATTATCCGAAAATATTAAGAAGTATACTTTACTTGTTTTTTATCCGAAAGATAATTCATTTGTATGCACTAAACAGCTTTGCGACTATAACGAAAACATCGGTAAATTTTTAAATAAAGATATACAGGTTGTAGGAATTAACCCCGGTAAGCAAAATTCTCATTCAGAGTTTTCCGGAAAATATAATTTTAATTTTCCTCTTTTAAGCGATTATAAAGGAACAGTGGCAAAAAAATACAATGCTTCCGGAATATTGGGTGGCACTAAAAGAAAGCTTGTTTTGATAAATAAAGAAATGAATATAATTTATGAGGATAATATTTATTCTTTATTTTATAAAACCGCCGGCGATATACTAAACTTAAAAATATTAAAAAGTGCAAAATAAGTTGAATTGACTTGACAATTAGGTCATAAGTTAGCTATTTTTTGACCACACAAATGAGGAAGTATTTATATAGAGAATTTTGTACTGTTTTTTGCATTGAATTAATCCATTAATAATGTAAGTTTTTTATAGTTTTTTCTTTTACCTGGAGATTTAATGAAAAGCAATTTCTCTATAATAATTATCTTCCTATTTTTATGCCTGCCGGTAATGGCTTCTCAGGATATTAAGATAATTTCTTCAAATAATTCTTCAATAGTAATTGAATATACTCCGGTAGTATTGGATTCATCGGATATAACAATAGACGGATTGCTATATAAAAATTTCAAAATTAAAAATGCGGTATACGAAAACGCTGAAAACCCCGGTATGCCTCAAATTCCGGTTAGAATTATAAATATTGGCGTTCCATCCGAATTCGGAAATACAATTCAAATTATGAACAGCAGCTTTACCGCTATTTCCGGCAATGTTATACCTTCGCCTACCGCTGTTAAAGAAGATGTTTCAGTAAACTATCAATACATACTAAGCGAAAAATATAACGATTATAAATCATCCGAAACAGCTTCCTTCGGTCAATTCGTATATGTAAGAGATCTAGCGGTACAAAAAATTAAAATATCGCCTGTTCAGTTTGATCCGGTTAATAAGAAAATTATTTATTATAATAAAATAATCTTAAAAATTAATTTCGCTAACGGAAATGTAAATAATCCTATAAACGATAAATATTTAAAAGATGTCGTAATAAATTTTGAAACGGCAAAAAACTGGGGAAGGACAAATACCAATCTTAGGAAAACTAATGCGGTTGTTAACTCTGTTCTGGCACAGGGAACTTGGTACAAATTTACCGCTCCCGCCGAAGGAATGTATAAAATAAGCAGATCTGAATTAGCTTCAATTGGAATTGATGCCGCCTCTGTCGATCCGCGAACAATAAAAATATATAATAACGGGGGATACGTACTCCCTGAAAATCCGGCAATATCAGCCGCTTCGGATCTAATTGAAAACGCAATACTTGTTTTTGGACAAGAAGACGGCAGGTTTGATGAAAGCGATTATATATTATTCTACGGCAGAGGTATTAATTTCTGGGAGTTTGATCAGACAAGTAATGATATTATAAGAAGAAAACATTTTTATGATAAAAATAATTACTTCTGGATAACTTCTGGCGGAACAGCCGGGAAAAGAATTGAGGATAAAAATTCATTAAATGAAACAAATGTATTTGAACAGATAACGACAAATGCATTTGCGTTTGTAGATGATGATAAAGTAAATATTGCAAGATCGGGAAGAGTTTATTACGGGGACGAATTTACCCCAACAAATAAAACCAAAACATATATAAATTCACTAAAAAATATTGTGTCGAATAGTAATATTAAATATTCATTCTCATTTGCAAACGCCGCTAAGTCAGACAGATCGTTTACAATTTATGAAAATGATGTAACTGTATATTCTATAAATATTTCAGGCGCTTCTTCGGATTATGAATTCGGAAGACTTACTAAAAGAAGCTTTAATTACAGAGCTGTACTGCCAGAAGATAGAAGTGTTCTTAAAATAAATTTTGACGCAAAATCAAATACATCTGACGCCGGTTATATAGATTATATTGAAATCCGGTATTCTAAATATCTAACAGCCGCAGGCGACAGTCTTATTTTCTTCTCGGCAGATACAAACGCGGTTATTAAATACACAATATCTAACTTTAGAAACAGCGATAATTTTGTTTTTGATATAACTGATTTTTCATCCGTAAAAAGAATAACTAACGCGGAAATAAGCGGTGGACAATTTGTATTTCAGTCGGCCGAGGCAAAAGGAAATATTAGTAAGTATTTAGCCGTTAACTCCGCTGTATTTAAACAAATCAGAAACCCCGTTAAAGTTGATAACTCTAATATTCATGGTATTGCTCAAGGGGCTGATTATATCCTTATTACCGATAAAATATTTTCAGAAGAGGCAGAAAGATATAAAAGTTATAGGGAGAATGAATCTCCTTATAAATTAAAAGTTCAGATAATATATATGGATGATATAATTAATGAATTCAGCGGAGGTTTGGCAGATCCAACCGCAATACGTAATTTCATAAAATACGCTTATGAAAACTGGGCACAAAAACCATATTACGTTTTGCTCTTCGGCGACGGTACTTACGACTATCTGAAAACCGAAGGGGATTACGCAAATTATGTATATACATATCAAAGTATTAATTCTGAACATGATGTAAACTCTTTTACAACCGACGATTACTTTGCCAGAGTCTCGGGTAATGACAGTGCCCCCGATGTAGCTATAGCAAGACTGAATATAGTTAGCAATAAAGACGCTAATGTTATAATTGATAAAATTATTGATTATGAAAAAAATATGGAAAAAGGCTCATGGCGAAATACAATTACATTGGTCGCCGATGATAATATTACTTCTAAAGGTATAGAATTTTTGCCGCATACCCAGCAGTCGGAGCAATTAACCGATTATGTTCCTAAAAGTTTTGATATCAAAAAAATATATCTGGCTGAATATCCCACGGTTATTACGGGGTTAGGTAGAACCAAACCTGCTGTTACCGACGCGATAGTTTCTACCGTTAATTCCGGGACTTTAATAATGAATTACCAGGGACACGGCAGCCCAAATCTTTGGGCTCATGAAAATGTATTTGTAAGAGCAACAACAATCCCGCGTCTTCAAAACAATAAATATTTCTTTTTAACCGCGGCAACCTGTGATTTCGGAAATTTTGATAAACCTTCAAGCATAAGCGCCGCAGAAGAAATGATTTTTACAGACTCTAGGGGAATGATTGGCGGATTTGTTTCAGCAAGACCTGTTTATTCGGCTCCCAACGCTGAACTAAATGAAGAATTTTATTCAAATTTGTTTCCCGGTAATTCAGCTACATTGGAAAAAAGAACCATTGGTCAGGCGTATTTCTTAACCAAAAATGCGCTTTCTAGAGAAAATGATTCGAAATTTTTATTGATGTGCGATCCGGCTCTTTCTCTTGATGCACCGGGACTCCCGGTTCAAATTGATTCGGTAAACGGAATTCAGGTTAATTTAAACCCAATTCAGATTAAGGCGTTAAGTACTGTTTCAATAGATGGATCGGTGCGTAATTCAAATAATCAAATTGATAATACATTTGAAGGAGAAGGTTTTGTAACCGTTTATGACGCCCAAAAAATCAAACTTATAAAAGACTTAAATCAAAACGTGGTTAAACAAGGCGGCGTTATTTTTAACGGCAGGGTTTCAATTGAAAACGGTAAATTTCAGACTGGTTTTGTTGTACCCAAAGATATAACATATGAAAATAAAAACGGTAAAATAGTAGCTTATGTTTTTAACGATGATTATGACGGAATTGGTTTTACAACAAATGTTATTGTAGGCGGTACGGATACTTCGGTAGTAAACGACAACAAAGGCCCTGAAATTGAGATTTATTACGACAATCTTAGTTTCGAAAGCTCTTATTTGGTTAACCCCGATTTCAAATTACTTGTTAAATTAAACGATGAAACCGGACTTAATACAACGGGCACTGGGGTGGGGCACAAATTAGAAGGAATATTAAACGACGAAGTTGAAAATCCGATCGATTTTTCAAATAGTTTTATAGGGGATTTAAATTCAGGCGGTAAGTCGGGAGTTATTGAGTATAATTTTTTTGATAAAGAACCGGGAAATTATACAATTAAAATTAAAGCATGGGATGTATTTAATAACTTATCAGAGACAGAAAGTTATTTTACAGTTGTAAGCGATTCCTCTTTAGTTTTAAGAAATATAGTTAATTACCCTAATCCGTTTTCATCTTCAACAACATTTACATTTCAGCAGAACCTGGATCAGCCTTTTAACGTAAAAATAAAAATTTATACAATTGCGGGGAGATTAATTAAAGAAATTGAAGAACATAATATATGGGATAAATTTGTGAAAATTCCATGGGACGGGCGTGATGAAGACGGCAGCGTTTTGGCCAACGGGACCTACTTTTACAAACTGGTTGTAGAAACGGTAGATTCAAGATACAAAGAAAATATTCTTGGTAAATTGGCAATAATTAAGTAAAATAATAACTTGTAAAATTTGAAAATACAACTTTTTAGGAGGTTTATCTAAATGAAAAAAATCGCAATTATAATTGCAATTTTGACTTCGATTCTCAGTGTAAATAGATTATATGCGCAGGGTGAAGCGGCAGTACCTTTTCTATTATTAGCTCCCGATTCAAGAGCGGGCGGAATTGGAGAATCAGGCGGCGGTTTAGCCGATAATTCAGCGGCAATTTTTTGGAATCCTGCCGGTATTGCCTTTCTTGCCGGTAGTGAAATAAGCATTACACATAGTAACTGGCTGCCTCAGTTTAATCTAGATCTATTTTATGATTATCTGACTTATAGACAATACATCGAAGAAATTGGCGGATCAGTTACCGCAAGTATCACATATATGAACTTTGGTGAATTTCAGAGAACAGGTGAAAATGATCCTACAGTTTTAGGTACTTTCCGTTCATTTGACGCAGCTTTAACAGTGGGTTACGCCGCGAAAATATCTAATGATTGGGGAATCGGACTTAACTTCAGGTTAATACACAGCAGACTTTCCGACAAGGGAGCAGGCAGCGAACAAGGTGAAGGAGTTGCGACTTCCGTAAGTTTTGACGTCGCGGCTATGTGGCGCCCCGAACATTTTAATATTCCTTTTATTGGTGATTTCGGTAATAGAATTAGCGTTGGTATGAACTTAAGCAACGTCGGTCCTGAAATTTATTATATTGATCAGGCTCAGGCTGATCCAATCCCGACTAACTTCCGTCTGGGAATGGCGTTCAGACTTATGGAAGATGATTATAACTCTTTAACCTATACCGTGGATTTTTCGAAATTATTGGTTGATAGAGCCGACAGCAACAGTACAGGCGAAAAAGACAAATTCTATAAAGCCGTTTTTACTGCCTGGGCAGATCAGCCCTTAAATGAAGAATTAAGAGATATTGTTACTTCGATGGGACTTGAATACTGGTATGGAACACCTGAAGATTTTATGTTTGCTTTAAGAGCGGGATTCTTTTATGAAGACCCTTCTTACGGAAATAGAAAATTCGTTACAATGGGTGCCGGTATCAGATATGATATTTACGGGTTTGATTTCAGTTATATTACTACCGATGTTTTTACGGGGGGCGAAAATCATCCGTTATCAGATACGCTTAGATTTACATTATTGATAGGATGGGGAAATACCTCTCATCAGTCATCGAAAGGATTTCCGAGAGGAATATAAAATAATTGTGCGGACTTTTCGGTTTTCCGAAAGGTTGCTTTTTATACAAGGATGGTTTTACACTTAATAAGTAATTAAAGAAAAATGAAAAAAATATTATTCTCTATTCTCATTGTAATTTTTAGTTTGGGCAGTTATACTGCCCAAACTTTTAATGGACGGCTTAATCCGTCTCCGGCCCAAAATCCTGAAATATTAAATTCAGGGGATACTTTAAAAATACTTTGCGCCTTGGTTGAATTTCAGGAAGATAAGTTTGATCAAACTTACGGCAGCGGCAAATTCGGTACCATTTATACAAAGGATTACGGTACTTCTATTATTGATCCGCTTCCTCATGACTTAAACTATTTTTCAAATCATATGAAATTTGCCGAAAATTATTTCAGGAAAGTCTCAAACGGCAAGGCAAATATATCATATAGTTTTTTGCCCGATATAATTACAGTGTCTCAACCGATGAGAAATTATTCGCCTCCTCAAAATTCCGAAACATTTTCCGAACTCGGTGAGCTCGCTCAGGAAGTATGGCAGAATGCCGATCAGCGGTTCCCGGATTTTAATTACAGCGATTTCGATTTGTTTATTGTTTTTCACGCAGGTGTAGGAAGAGACATTGTTGAAGTTACAATCGATTTTGGCAGATTTGACCTTCCTTCAATTTATTTAAGCAATAATCAGCTGAAGAAAATTTACGGTAATGATTTTGAAGGCTTTCAAGTTCAAAATGCTTCCTTTAAAATTAATAATACGGCTATATTACCCGAAACTGAAAGCAGGGAAGTTTCAGGTATTGGTCAAACAGTATTGCTTGAGCTTACTATTAACGGATTGATTGTAAGCACTATCGCAAGTCATCTTGGACTGCCGGATTTATTTAATACGGAAACCGGAAGAACCGCAATAGGAAGATTCGGGCTTATGGACGGACAATCATTTTTCGCTTACAGCGGTTTGTTTCCTCCCGAACCTTCGCCCTGGGAAAAAATTTACCTTGGATGGGAACAAGCGGAAACCGTTCAGCCCGGCAGTTATAACATAAATTTAGCTGCTAAAAATGCCGCCGCCGCTGGTGATACAACTATTTTAAAAGTGCCGATTAATTCCTCTGAATATTTTTTAATTGAAAACCGTAAACGCGACGCTTATAAAAACGGCGCCGTTATTACTTCGATTGTAAACGGTCAAACTAAAATCCAGACATTTGCAAAAGACGATACTGCCGGTTTTAACCCATTTAATATTGAGCTTATTGACGGTGTTGTAATTGATATTGACGAATATGATTGGGCCCTGCCCGGTTTTGAAGATGAGCAGCTTCTTACTGATCCTTTTTATGATATGGGGATTGTTATCTGGCATATTGACGAGTCGATAATTAATTCCAATATTACAGATAATAAAATTAACTCAGATCAGAAGAATAAAGGAATTAAAATAGTTGAAGCGGATGGTATAATTGATATCGGGGAAGAATTCAGAAGTATTTTCGGCGACATAGTTGTTGGAGAGGGAACCAGACAGGATACATGGTATCAGGAAAATCCCTCGGAATATTACGAAAATAAATTTACACCCGATTCAAAACCAAATACTAACTCTAATACAGGCGGCAATAGTTTAATAAACATCGTAGACTTTAGTCCTATCGGCAATAAAATGTCGTTTAAGCTTAGTTATTCCAGCCCTTATGTTAGTCTTAACTTTTCTGAAAAAATTTCGTCGTCGGAAAAACCTACATCCGTGAAATCAATTGTTTTTAATAATTCTATTTATTCATTTATTAAATCAGGAACTTCTCTTTCAGTTTTTAAAGAAGACCAGCCTATTTATAAAATCAGTAATGAAATTACAGATGATTTCTTAATTTTTGAAAAAGGTAGCTCATTGTTTGCTGTATATCCTTCCCAAAACATTTTGAGTTATTTTCAATTAAACGGTGCAGCAGTCTCGCAGGGAAGTATTGATGCTGTCAGTACAATATCAGCTCCAATAGTTGCTTCTATTAATGAGGACGAAAGTATCAATTTATTTGTTGGCAATAATATAGGATTTGTTACAAAATATGTAATTGCTGCAGACGGATCATTTGAAAATGCAGCGCTGCAGGATTTTAGTTTGTTTAATGAGCCTGTGAATCAAATTGCTGTTAATAATGATGTACTTACAGCCTCTGCTTCTAATAAATTATTTACTGCTTCAGCTAATATAATTCAATTCCCAAATGAAATTTTAAAACATGTATTAACTAAAGACAAAAACGGAAATTATATATCCGTTGTTTTAACAGAAGGTAATTTATTCAACTTCGTTAAAAACGGTGAAGTAGAGAGTTCATTTTTTGTTAATTCAAATAATGTTATTGCCGATTTTTCGGTTGGCGATTTATTTGAAGACGGAAACAATTATATAGTTTTGAATGACGGCAATAAAGTTAAAGCATTTAATTTTGCTGGCGCGTTGGTGGACGGGTTCCCGTTTATAAATACAAGCAGTAAATATTTTACAGGCACCCCTTCAATTGCCGATTTTAACAATGACGGTAAAATTGAAGTTGCTATAACTACCGAAGATGGAAGAATTTTAGCGTTTACTCCGGGCGATAAAAATAAATTAGCAGAAGGATTAAATTTAACAGCCGGCGCGGTTATTTCAGCTCCGCTGTTCATTTATAAGGATCAAAATAATTTCGGAATATCGGCAGTTAACGGAAACGGTTATTTTTATAACTGGAATTATAAAAGTACAAATGGAAAACTTTTATGGACGGGAAAATTCGGTAATAATTTAAACGCATCATTTGCCGAATCCGCAAAATTAACCAATACTTTTAATGAATACTTCCCTGCAGATAAAGTATATAACTGGCCTAATCCCGTTTATGAAGGGGAAACATATATAAGATTTTACGTAGCCGAAGATTCCAAAGTAAATGTTAAAATATTTGATCTTGCCGGTGATTTTGTTGCCGAGTTAACCTCCGATGCAATTGGAGGATTATATAATGAAATTCCTTGGAATATAAATTCTGTAAGCAGCGGAGTATATTTCGCACGTATTGAAGCTTCGGGCAATTCAGGCGCCGCGGCTAATAAAATTATAAAAATTGCTGTAATAAAATAAATATTCAAATTATCGATTTTAACTGGATTACGGATGAGGATTAATAGTTTTTTATTTGTCTTAATATTTTTTATTTATATAAACACTAACGCGCAGTTTAATGAATATTTTCCTGACTATGAATGGCTTACAATTAAGGGCGAAAAAGTTGTTGTTCATTATCACCCCGAAGCTGAGCGTACCGCGAAAGTAGTGGCTAAAATAGCGGACGAAGTTTGGGGGCCGATTACTTCTCTCTACGAATACGAGCCCGAAACTGTTCATTTTGTTATTAAAGATATTGATGATTTTTCTAACGGTGCCACATATTTTTTTGATAACAAAATTGAAATATGGGCTTCCGCGCTTGATTTCGATTTACGCGGCTCTCATAATTGGCTGAGAAATGTTATTTCTCACGAGTTTACTCATATGGTGCAGATTCAGGCAGGTATGAAATTCGGAAGATCAATACCGGCGTTTTATGTGCAATATTTAAACTATGAGGATAAACGGCGTCCCGATATACTTTACGGGTTTCCTAATTTTATTGCTTCTTACCCTATTGCCGGTATTAATGTCCCTGCATGGCTTGCCGAAGGCACCGCTCAATATATGAGAAAAGAATTTGATTATGATGATTGGGATACACACCGTGATATGATACTTCGTTCCTACGCTCTCGATGATAATCTTCTTACATGGAACCAGATGGGAGTGTTTAATAAAACAAGTTTAGGCAATGAGTCTGTTTATAACAGCGGTTTCGCGTTAACAAGATATATTGCACAGAAATACGGCGAGGATAAGCTAAGAGAAGTATCAAAAAAACTCGGAGAAATGTCGGTATTTACAGTTAGCTCCGCGTTTAAAGATATATTAGGCAAGGACGGAAACGAAATTTACGACGAATGGAGCGGATACTTAAAAGCAGATTATAATAAACGTACGGCTGCTGTAAAAGAAAATTTGGTGCAGGGGACTTTAATCAGAGACGAAGGATTCGGAAATTTTTATCCCACATTTTCAAAAGACGAAAAAAAAATTGTTTATATATCCAATAAAAATGAAGATTACTTCGGTCTATCTTCAATTTTTTTATACGACTTTGAAACTAAAAAAGAAAAAATGCTGGAGTCTCTTGTCCGGTCAACAGTATCATTTGTAAATGACGATGATAAAATAGTCTATGCAAAACTTACAGAAGAAAATAAAAACAATATTAATATACACGATCTTTACATTTATGATATAAACGACGACGAAAGCACGCGCCTTACTTTCGGGCTTCGCGCAAATCATCCCACGGTTTCGCATGACGGTAAAAAAATTGCTTTTGTATTCCAGAAAGACGGAACTCAAAATTTAGGTGTTGTTGATATCGACGGCAAGAATTTTAAAGCGCTTACAATATTTGCAAACGGTGAATTGATATTTAATCCGAGTTTCTCGCCTGATAATAATAAAATTATTTTTGATTATTCATATCATCACGGTAGAGACCTGGCGGTTGTTAATGCCGACGGATCTGATTTCAAATACATTCTGAATACGGCAAGCGACGAAAGAAACGCAGTATTCGCCTCAGATAATAGAATAATTTACGCTGATGATGAAACAGGTATTTTTAATTTATATGAATTTGACTTGACAACTCAAATTAAAAAAAGAATTACCAACGTTACGGGCGGAGCTTTTTATCCCGATATTAATGACAAAGGGGATATTGTTTACGCAGGTTATACTTCAAAGGGATATAAAATATTCAGCATAACAAAAGAAGAACAATCCGAGGTTGATGAAACCAAATCTTATACATGGCAGAAAAATCCTCCCCTGGATATGGAAAAACCGAACGGTGATATTAATAATTTTGATATAGCTAGGTTAAAAAACTTTAACGATTATGAGACGCCTGATTATAAGCCTTCAAAATATTCCGGCGCTTTTTCCAAACTAAGCTTTTTCCCGTTTATTAGATTTGATGATTATAATTTATCTAATTCATTAATTGATAATCTTAAACCGGGTGTGTACGTAACATCAAACGATTTTTTAAACAGGTACAGCATTTTTGCTGGCGCGGCTATTAATACAAGACTTGAACGCGATCTGTTTTTATTGTTTGAATATAGAAATAAACTTCCTCTGATTTATGATCTCGGACTTAAACCGGAAATGTCGATTGAACTTTACAGTATAAGCAGAAAAGCAGACGCGGATATATTCTTCGGCGTAGATTCTACGTTTAACCCGCCGCGTTATGAACATAAACTTTCAACCGGAGTCGGTTATAATCTTTTTGAATTTGATTTAGCTGCAAAACATAAAATATTTGCTCAAGGAAATAATCTTGAATTCCGTTTCGTTTACAGCAGTTATACATCAACAATAGAAAGTTTTACATTGCCCGACGGCAATAATACTTTGTATCCAACCACAAAGGATAATTATTTTATAGGAAGAAATTTCAGAATCAAATATGAAAACAAAACAATTATCCCTAATATCGACTCTGATATAAATCCGCTAGGTAGAGAAGTTTCTTTGCAGTATGATTATGAGTTTAATGAATTTAATCCCAACAGCGAATACGAAGTTGTTGACGGAATTCTTAAACCTCTTTATGAGGATTTTAATTTTCATAAACTTGAATTAAACTGGAAGGAATATTACGAAGTTGTAAAAGGACATACGTTAACTACACAGTTAAGGGCGGCTACAATTTTTGGACCTCAATTACCCGACTTTTTTGATTTTTATCTCGGCGGGCTGCTTGGCATGAAAAGTTATCCGTTTTATTCAATTAGCGGGAATGAACTTGCATGGCTTAATTTAACCTACCGTTTTCCTTTATTCAGAAATATTGACGCAAGATTCGGTCATTTATATATTGATAAAATTTATATGTCAGTTTACGGCGATATCGGAAACGCGTGGAATGGAGAAATTCCTGAATTTAATAATTTCAAGAAAGGCGCTGGCGCGGAAATCAGGGTGAAGATTAATTCGTTTTATCTATTCCCAACAAGTATTTTCTTTAACGCGGCCTATTCATTCGACGAGTTTACAAGAGAAGTAATAGGTGAAAAAATTACATACGGAAAAGAATGGCTTTTTTACGGTGGAATTTTATTTGATTTCCAATTTTAATAGAAAAATGTTATGAAAAAAATAATTATAATTTTATTGTTAATTCATTCCTCTTTTTTGTTTGCTCAAAAAAATGATGTGAAATTTACGGGCAATTTGAAAGTCGATTCACAAATTGCCTTTGAAAATACTAAAGATATGCCCGATGATAAAAATGAGTTTTTAATTCCGGGAAAAAAATCATTATTGCTTGCCGGTTTGCTCTCCGCAGTTATTCCGGGAGCTGGGGAACTTTATACGGGTGACTATTTAAAATCAGCCGTCTTTTTTGCAATTGAAGCCGCCGCAATTTATATAGGCATTGTTAATGATAAAAAAGGGGATGATAAAACCGCTGAATTTGAAGCTTACGCAAACCAGAATTGGAATGTTAAACAATACGCGGAATGGACAATAGCGAATGCCCAAAATATTAATCCTTCAATTGACGATGTTTCCAAGTATCAAGTTTTTGACTCACAAGGTAATGTAGTCTGGACCGAATTAAACAAACTCGAATCTGCTATCGGTAATTATTATTCGCACAGGCTTGCGCCTTTTGCTGATCAGCAGTATTACGAAATGATCGGCAAATATGCACAGTTTAATGTCGGATGGTCGGAATTCGGAAATGACCCTAATAAGCCATTTCAATACGGCGATCCATTAACAAGTCAATTTAAGTTTTACTCTGGTGAAAGAGGCGTCGCAAACGACTATTATTCAACCGCATCTACCGCGGTTAAAATAATTGTGGCCAATCACATAATAAGTATCGCGGATGCTATCTGGTCGGCTAATTCATTTAATAAAAACCTTTCTGTGAAATTGACCGCTAAAAAGTTTAATTTAGGGTATCGGATTGAAATGTACCCGGAATTAAATCTCCGTTACAGTTTCTAATTTTTTAAACTAAATATAGTAGAATATGAAAACACCATTAGTAGTAATTGTGGGTAGACCCAATGTGGGAAAATCCACTCTTTTTAATAGACTTACGAAAAGCAGCGATGCAATAGTTGATAATGTTAGCGGAGTTACTCGGGACAGGCTTTACGGCGAAGCGGATTGGAACGGTAAGAAGTTTAAGATTATGGATACTGGCGGATATGTACCGGCTTCAACTGATTTGTTTGAAATCGCGATTAAAGAACAAGTCGAAATTGCGATCGAAGAAGCTGATGTTATTCTTTTTGTAGCCGACGGCAGAGCCGGAATACTTCCTGTCGATATTGATATTGCAGGTATACTCCGCTCTTCAAATAAAAAATCTCATCTGCTTGTTAATAAACTTGACAATACCGAACAAGGATTAAATAAATCTGAGTTCTATAGTCTCGGTATTAAAAGTGTATGGGATATTTCCGCGCTTAGCGGAAGAAATCTTGGAGATTTTTTAGATGATTTATTAGTAGACCTCCCTGAAATAATTGAAGATGATGACGAAGATACAAGATTGAGAATAGCCCTTGTAGGGCAGCCAAACGTTGGTAAATCATCCCTTACAAACGCTCTTTTGGGATTTGATAGAAGTATTGTAACTAATATTCCCGGTACAACAAGAGACAGTATTGATTCGGTATTAAAATATTACGGTGAAGAGATTGTATTGGTAGATACCGCCGGTTTGAGAAAAAAAGCCAGGGTGAAAGAAAATCTTGAATTTTATTCCAACGTTCGTACTTTTAGAGCAATTGCCGATAGTCAAATTACAGTTTTAATTGTCGATGCCGAATTAGGTCTTGAAAAACAGGATCAGAAAATAATTGACGAAGCTGTTAGAAGAAGAAAAGGATTAATAATTGCCGTTAATAAATGGGACCTTATCGAAAAAGATACTCATACTGCAAAGAAATTTGAACAGGAACTAAGAGATAAATTGGGCTCAATTGATTATTGTCCCGTTATTTTTATATCTGCCTTATCCAAACAAAGAATATATAAACTTATCGACCTGGCGAAAAAAGTTCAGGAAGAAAGAAGTAAAAAAATTAATACAAGCGAATTAAACGACATTATTTTACCTGAGATATCAAATACTCCTCCGCCTTCTACGCCAAATGGAAAAGAAATTAAGATTAAATACATTACCCAGGTAGGGGACAAGTATCCTATCTTTTTATTTTTTGCGAATGATGTTAAGTACATTCCCGATAGTTACAGAAGATATCTGGAAAAACTTATTAGAAGGCATTTCGGGTTTGAAGGCGTGCCTATGACCATCAGTCTGAAAGATAAATAATGAAATAAAAATAACTATATTTAGATGTATAAATAATCTGAATTGCTGAATGCCGGATAATAAAAATATAATTATTGTAGGCGGAAACGCCGCGGGTCCAAGCGCTGCGGCAAAAGCAAAACGCATTGCTCCCGCTGCTAATGTGCTCCTTTTTGAGTCGGGTGAATTTATTTCTACCGGTACCTGTGAACTTCCTTATGTTTTATCAGGTGAAATTAAAGACTACAAGAATATTATTTTCTATGATCCCGATTCTTTTGAAAAAGAAAAAGGAGTAAAGGTATATACCCGTTCATTTGTAAAGAATATTGATAGAAGAAGTAAATCAATATCAGTTCAAAACCTTAATGACAATTCAATACTCGAAATTCCTTTCGATAAACTAATATTAACTACCGGCTCTATAGTTAATAAAATAAACGACTTAGACGATTCACTGAATAATGTATTTTATCTGAAGTCGGTTAAAAATTACATTTCTATCAAAAATTTTATATCTAATAATCCCTTTAAAAATGTTTTAATAATTGGAGGCGGATATATTGGATTAGAATCGGCCGAATCGTTTAATAATCTCGGATGTAGTGTAACAATTATTGATAAGGCAAAACTTCCGTTTCCGGGAGCAGGGGATGAAGTTCGTAATTTGATTCTTGAAGAACTCAAAAAAAATAATATAGAATTCCTCGGTAATTGTAATTCTCCAAAATACATTATTGAAAACAATCTTTGTAAAGCTGTTAATATTGATGGCAGAATAAAAGAATTTGATTTAATTCTTGTAGCTGCAGGAGTTAGTCCAAATAATTCACTTGCTGTATCATCCAGGCTTGATTTAGGAAATTACGGAGGACTGGCTGTAGATAATAGGCTTAAAACTTCTGATAATAATATTTTTGCCGCAGGCGATAATATTGAGATTATAAACAGAATTACACGCAAAAAAGATTATCTACCTCTTGCTACATTTGCTCATAAACATGGTCATATAGCGGGAGCAAATGCTGCGGGAGCACATGAATTTTATGAGCCGGTTATAAAAAATATTGCCGTCAAAATATTTGATAACGCGTATGTATCGGTCGGACTTAACGAAACTCAGGTAATTGAAAACGGATTTAATTTCAAAAAAATAAATGCCGTTTCAAACAATTTAGTAAAAGTTATGCCCGGATCACGCAAGACTTTCGGGCAGATTTTATATGATAATTATAATGGTTTTATTTTGGGAGCGGAGTTTTTCGGAGGAAAAGAAGCAATTGGTTACGGCGATTTGATTTCGTCAATGATTTATAATAATAATAAGGCTGAAACATTGGGAGCATTAGATTTTAATTATACTCCTCCTTTTTCACCTTTTATAAATATTTTATCGATATTAGGAAGAAAAATTAAAAGGGGTAATTAGTGAAAAATTTAACCGTTGTTCAAAATCCGCTCGTTAAAAGAGATATAACATATTTAAGAAATAAAGAAACAAAAGAATATCAATTCAGATTAGCATTACGCAGAATTTCATACGCGCTTGTAAACGAAATAAGTAATCAGTTCGCCTTAAAAGAGATTGAAGTTGAATCACCTTTAGAGATAACCAAAGGCTTTAAGTTAGAACAGCAAATTGTTCTAGTTCCTGTACTTAGAGCCGGACTTAGTATGGTTACGGCGTTTATCGAAATGATCCCCGATGCAAAGGTTGGACATATCGGACTTCAAAGAGATGAACAAACCTTACAGCCGGTTGACTATTACTATAAAACACCAAAAAACCTGGACATATCCAAGGTTATTGTTTTAGATCCTATGCTTGCCACAGGCGGTAGCGCTTCTGCGGCTCTAACATTTCTTAAAAATAAGGGAGCAAACGATTTAATACTTTCCTGCTTAATTGCTGCTCCGGAAGGGGTTAAAAAATTAGAAATTGACCATCCTGAAATTCCGGTTTTTACAGCCGCGCTTGACAGGGAGCTAAATTCAAACGGGTACATCTTGCCCGGACTTGGCGATGCTGGAGACAGAACCTTTGGGACGCTTTAAATTAATTCTATTTTTATTTTTTTCGGTTGCCGTATCTGCTCAAAGCTTTCCTGAAAAAAAAGTTGATGAATTATTAAAAACCGGATCACAATTTATTTTGAATCAGGATTATGCTTCCGCCGATTCAATCTTTAAAATTCTTGAAATGGAATTTAAAAATCTGCCTATCGGAAATATTTATTATGCCGCGAATTCAATTGCTAAATCTTTGGACTATGGAACTGAGTTTGAACATGATTTTATAATTTCAAATTTGGAACACGCCGTTAAACTTTCAGAAATACTCCTTGACGAAAATGAAAATAATCTGTGGAACAACTATTATATGGCGCTGTCGAAAGGTTATCTCGCTTATTATTTGGCATTGGAAGAGGAATATATTGACGCTTTTTCAGAAGGGTACTTTTCTATTTCATTTTTTAATAGGTGCTCCGAAATTAATCCTGAATTTTATGAATCCAAAATTGCGGCAGGATCATTACTTTATTGGAAAAGTGAAAAAGCAAATTGGATTCCTTTTGTAAAAGATGATAAACAAACCGGCATCAATATTCTTGAAGAGGTTATTAAACATAAAACTTATAATTACTATATAGCTGTTAATTCGTTATTATGGATTTATATAAATGAAAAAGATTTTAATAAAGCAATTGAGATTGCAAATCTTGTATTAAATGAATATCCCGGCAATAGATATTTTCAATGGGGATTAGCCAGGGCATTTGAGGAAATTGATAAACATAAAGCAATCAAAATTTATTCGGGAATATTGAAATCGCTTAATTCAATAAATCGATTGAATTTTTTTAATGAAATAACACTGAAGCATAAAATTGCGATGCTCTATGAAAGAATCGGAAATTATAAATCCGCCATGTTTTATTGTTCGGAAATATTATCCATTCAATTTATAAACGAAAATGAACTTAATAGAATTAACGAAAGACTTGTTAGAGTAAAAGAACAAAAAGAAAGATTAGCTAAATTACTTAACGGAGAATAAGATTTTAGTTGATTTTTGTAATTTATTAACATATTAATACTAGATTTAATTTACCGGTATGACATTAACACAAATAAAAAATAAAAAGCTTCTGGATGATCTTCTGCACGCGTGCAAAATGAATTTGCCTAGTGTTAATGAGGAATTGGTTTCCAAAGCCATGAAGCTGGCGTATGAAGCGCACAAGAATGATTTCCGTGCTTCCGGTGAATTATATTTTTACCACCCTTATAATGTGGCATTAATTGTCGCTAAAGAAATCCCTTTAGACGATATTTCTGTTATTTCGGCGCTTCTTCATGATGTAGTTGAAGACACGGAAATAGGGCTTGATTTCGTTGAAAAAGAATTCGGAAAAGAAGTAGCCGAAATTGTAAACGGAGTTACTAAAATAGGCGGTGTTTTTAAGGGACAGGAAATAACTCAAGCCGAAAATTATAGAAAAATGCTCCTTTCTATGGTAAACGATGTACGCGTTATACTAGTTAAATTTGCTGATAGAATTCATAATATGCGTACATTGGAATTCGTTCCACCTCAAAAACAGAGAAGAATAGCGCGTGAAACTCTTGAAATATATGCTCCCTTTGCGAACCGGTTCGGTCTTGGAAAAATTAAATGGGAACTTGAAGATCTTGCTTTCAAATATTTGAATAAAGAAGCATATAATGAACTCGCCCGAAAAATTAATAATAAAAGAAAAGAAAGAGAATCTTACATAAATAAGTTTATTGGACCTATTGCCGAAAAACTTTTAGCTCATAAGCTGGATTTTGAAATTGGCGGCAGACCCAAACATCTTTACAGCATTTATAAAAAGATGATTAAACTTAATACCACTTTCGAAAATATTTATGACCTTTTCGCAATTAGAATTATTCTTGAAAGCGATGATGCAAATGAGTGCTATTATGTGCTGGGAGTTATAAATCAATTATATAAACCTATTCAGGATAGGTTTAAAGATTATATCTCAATTCCTAAAAAAAATAATTACCAATCTATTCATAATACTGTAATCGGGCCGGAAGGCAGACTTGTAGAAATACAGATCAGAACGCGTAAAATGCATGAAATTGCCGAGAAAGGCGTTGCCGCTCACTGGAAGTACAAAGAAAACCTTGCCAATTCCGACCGGGACTTGGAGGATTGGGTTAACTGGATACGCGATGTTTTTGAAAATGTAAATAAATATGAAGCTACAAAAGAAATTCTGGCAAGTTTCAAACTGAATTTATATCAGGATGAAATTTACGTTTTCAGCCCTAAGGGCGATTTAAAACGTATTCCAAAAGAATCAACCCCGGTGGATTTTGCGTATGAAATACACAGTAAGGTTGGATTTAACTGCATCGGAGCAAAGGTAAACGGAAAAATTGTTCCGCTTGATACTAAATTGAACAGCGGCGACCAAGTTGAAATTATAACTTCAAAAAACCAGCATCCTAATAAAGGCTGGCTAAAATTCGTAAAAACACACAAAGCTAAATCGAATATCAGAAAATATATTAGCAAGGAAGAAGAAAGACTTGTTGAAGCCGGAAAAGAAATTTGGGATAAAAAACTTAAGAAATTAAAAATTGTTTTTGATAAAGATGATTTTAATAAACTATTCCGCAAATTAAAATTTGAAAACAGTCAAAAATTCTTTGCCGCAATTTTTGAAGAAAAAGTTAATCTTGATGAAATATTAACTCAGGAGCAGCAGAAAGACGAAAAAGAAATTTCGGAATTAACCTACGATAGTTTTGCCACTCTTGCCCGTAGCACGGCAGGCGGAGTTATTGTTGAAGGGGAATATAAAGGAATAGAATATAAATTCGCTAAATGCTGCAACCCGATTCCGGGTGATCCGATAGTCGGATTTATTACAATTGGCGAAGGCATAAAAATTCATAGAAAGGACTGTAAAAACCTTTTGAACATGGCTGAACAATCGCCGGAAAAAATAATTACGGTGCAGTGGCCAAGAAGCAACGGATCATATTTCGTGGCAGGTATTAATATAAGAGGCGAAGATTCGGCCGGAATATTAAATGATATTTCAAACAGCATTACTTCTTATAAGAACACAAATATCAAAGCGGTTAATATTAATACTTCAGATTCCGTTTTTTACGGTACTGTAACGGTTTATGTAAGCGATATTGAACATTTAAATAGGCTGATTGAGAGATTAAGGAAAAATAAAGGTATTTATTCAGTTGAGCGCTTTGATGCGGAAACCGATTCAAATTAAATTATGATCAATCCCCCTGAAAAAAGATTTTTAAGTATTGATTACGGCTCAAAAAGAGTCGGGATAGCTATTACCGATCCGCTAAAAATGTTTGCCTACCCCTTGGTTACAATTATAAATGACTCAAAATTCTGGGAGAAATTTTTAAATATATTTAATGAGTTTGATGTAGAAAAAATTATATTAGGATATCCTTTATTAAAAAGCGGGGACAAATCAAAAAGTACGTTTCTTGTTGAAGGATTTAAAAAAGAACTTGAAAAAAAACTTAAAGATATTCCGATCGAACTTGTAGATGAAAGTTATTCATCTCAAAAAGCGTTGGAAAATATTATGGAATCGGTCCCTTCTAAAAAGAAAAGAAGGGATAAATCATTAATAGATAAAAATGCGGCATCGGTAATACTCCAGGAATATTTAAGCGGTTTATAGAAATAAAGCTTGATTAAATAAGGTGGAGCATATATTTTTATAATTGACATTTTTATCGTTATAAACTATTTTCAAAAAGGAAATTAAACCACAATTGGGAGCACTTTTTATGACACTTGATGCACTTGGAATGATAGAAACCAAAGGTTTGGTTGGTGCTGTTGAAGCAGCCGATGCAATGGTTAAAGCAGCTAAAGTTGAATTATTAGGAAAAGAAACTATCGGTGGCGGATATGTTACCGTTATGGTCAGAGGTGATGTCGGCGCAGTTAAAGCAGCTACAGATGCAGGTGCAGCCGCAGCTCAAAGAGTTGGAGAATTGGTCTCCGTTCATGTAATCCCGCGTCCTCATACTGACGTAGAATTAATTCTTCCTAAAAGAAGCAAGTAGATAATAATCTATGCAATCAGCATTAGGATTAATAGAAACCAAGGGTTTAATTGGCGCAATTGAAGCCGCAGATGCGGGTACCAAAGCGGCCAACGTTAAACTTATTGCAAAAGAATATGCTACGGGCGCGCTCGTGCTTATTAAATTTGAAGGCGAAGTTGCTGCCGTAAAAGCAGCTGTTGACGCAGCCTCAGCAGCGGCTCAAAGAGTAGGACAGCTTGTTTCTGCCCATATAATTCCGAGACCGGATGATCAAATAGATCATATTATTTATGAAACCGGAATTCAGGTTGATGAATCACCCCGGAAAAAACCTGCTAAAAAGAATGATATAAAAGAAAAACAAATTGAAAAAAGCGTCTCACTTTTTGATATTCAGGAAGAAGATATAAATATTAAATCTGATTCTTCCGAAAGTTCTGCGTCTGAATTGAAGCAAGATAAGTCAGATAATACTTTAAATGAATTGCCGGAAGAAAATACTGATAAAGAAGAAGAAAAAGCCGAAGATTTTAGAGAAGAAGAATTAGACATTGAAGACGAAGCTATTTCTGAAGAAACGGAATCAAAGTTTATAAATGCATCGCCCGAAAAAAATATTGAGGAAATCTCAGAGAATAAAGATGTAAGTCCCGGTGAGTTAAAATCAATTCCTCCAATGTCGGAACTTGAAATACTGAATGTTCATCAATTAAGAAAGCTGGCTAGAACTTATGAAAACTTCCCGATTAAAGGCAGGGACATTTCAAAAGCTAATAGAGGAACTCTTTTAGATCATTTTAGGACGATGTAAAAAATTTTTAATATCTTTTTTAAAAAACTCCGCATTTTGTGGAGTTTTTTTATTTTAGACCTTGAAAATATCCGGCTTATGCAATTGTAAAATTTGTTATACTTAAAGTAATCATTATAATAAAAATGTAAGGCAGTAATTATAAATTATAATTTTGTTTACAAATGAAATCAAAAATTATTTCAATAGTATTTATTTCTTTTTTCTCCGTGGTTTTATGGGTATTTGTATCATTTTCAGGCGAATACTTTACTTCAATTAAATTTCCAATTAAAGTCTCAGGAATTCCTGAAAACCAGTCAATTGCTAATCAATCCATTAATGAGGTTACTCTTAATTTAAAGGGACAAGGCTGGCAGCTTGCGCAGCTGACATTTGGACGCAATCCGGATTTTTACGTAAAAGCAAATTCCAAAACGGGAAAACAATCCTTGTCTTTAAGAAATGAAATTGACGCAAACACTTGGTTATCAACTAGTTTACAGGTTATTGAAATAGAACCTGAAAAAATTGAATTTACTGTTGAAGCCGTAAAAAGCAAAACTGTTCAAATAGAATCGTTGGCCGATATTACTTTTAAAACAAATTTCGGTCTTGTCTCAGGAATTAATTTATCCCCTGATTCGGTTGAAATAACAGGGCCGGAAAGTATTGTTTCAAAAATCAATAAAGTTTATACTGAAAAGAAGAAATTTGAAAATACCGATAGAGCGATTAATGAATCGATAAATCTTCAGAAAATTAATTTTATTGAAATGTCTTTTGAAAAAACAAACATACAATTTGATGTACAAAAAATAGTTGATAAAACCTTTGAAAATATTTTAGTCGGAATTAGATATGTGCCGGCGTCAAGAGAGCTTTTGCTGTTTCCGGCCAAAATTAATGTTGTGCTGCGCGGCGGTATAAATATTTTGGGGAAACTCAGCAACGATGATGTAAAAGCCTATATTAATTATAATCAGGCTCTATACGATTCTTTGGGAGCAATTGAACCTTATGTGGAATCTCCTGAGTATACTACCGTAATAGATAAAAAACCCCGTAAACTTGAATATATAATAAAACAATTCTAATATGTTTATAACTTTTGAAGGTCTCGATTTCTGCGGTAAATCAACGCAGGTTGTATTACTGGTAAAATATCTTGAAGAAAGAAATAAAACAGTTAAGGTTATACGCGAACCCGGCGGTACCTTAATATCGGAACAGGTACGAAAAATTCTGCTTGAAAAGAAAAATTCAGAAATGTTTGACGAAACGGAATTACTGCTTTTTTCTTCAAGCCGCGCCCAGCTTGTTCGCGAAGTTATTATACCCGATCTTAAAAAAGGAATCTTTCTTATTTCTGACAGATTTCATGATTCAACAACAGCATATCAGGCTTTTGGAAGAGGGCTTAATCAAAATTTTATTAAGAGCTTAAATAAATTTGTAATTGAAAATGCCTTGCCTGATATCACCTTTTTCATTGATATTCCGCTTGATGAAATTGAAAAAAGAAAAGCTAAAGTAAAAAAAAATAAACTGGATAGAATAGAAATTTCGGAACGAAAGTTTTATGAAAATGTAAGAGACGGGTACTTAAAACTCGCGGATGAAGAAAAAAGATTTAAAGTCATCAACGGCTCCAAATCTATAGAAGAGATTCATCAGGATATTTTAAGAGAAATATTTGCATTTGAAGAAAGGTCTACAAAATATGTTGAAAAATAAAATTAAAATTTTAATTGCCCCTTTGGCGGTTTTATTGCTTTCAGGTTTCGTTCAAAGCGACAGCGATATTTATTTTAAGATTTCGAAAAGTATAGATATTTTCGGAAAAATATATAAAGAGATAAATCTAAATTATGTTGATAACGTTGATCCTGAAGAATTTATGCTTTCCGGCGTTAAAGGAATGCTTGAATCTCTCGATCCTTATACAATGTACATTGATGAAAACATGCAGAAGGATGTCGATTTAATAACAATAGGGAAATACGGAGGAATAGGAGCTACAGTAGGTTTAAGAAACGATGAAATTATCGTTGTTGATTTGCTCGAAGGTTATTCGGCTCAACGGCAGGGAATTAGGATAGGCGATGTTATTACTCACGTTAACGATGTAAAAATTAATAAAGAAAATTATGACGAATTAAATAAACATATGCAGGGAGCTGCAGGGACAACGGTTAAAATTAACATAAAAAGAAACGGAAACGGTGCGCTTGTTTTTAATCTGATCCGCGAGGAAATTGAAATAAAAAATCTTACATATTACGGATTCATTCCAAAAGAAAGTAATAATGTTTACTTAAAATTAAGCGGCTTCGGTAGATCTTCAGGAAAAGAAGTAGAAAAAGCTCTTACGGAATTAAAAAAACAAAAAGAAATAAAAACTATTATTTTGGATTTACGCGGAAATCCTGGCGGACTTCTGGATGCGGCTATTGACGTTTCCGAAAAATTTGTAAATAAAGGCCAGCTTGTTGTTTCTGTAATCGGAAGAGATACATCTAGCATTACTGAATATTTTTCAGAAGAAGAACCGATTGCCGGAAACAGCAGACTTGTTGTATTAATTGACGGAGGCACTGCTTCTGCTTCTGAAATTGTTACAGGTGCAGTTCAGGACCACGATAGGGGAGTTGTGATTGGTACGCCGTCATTCGGTAAAGGATTGGTTCAGACCGTTATACCTCTATCTTATAACACTTCCTTAAAGGTTACTACAGGAAAATATTATACTCCTAGCGGAAGATGTATTCAAAAAATTGATTATGCAAAAGACAGTAAAATTGTTAAACCCGTAATTAGTGTTATTAAAGAGACATATAAGACGGACAATAAAAGAACTGTTTATTCTGCCGGCGGACTTTACCCCGATTCGCTAGTGAAAAATTCTTCAGAATCAATTCAGGTGAAATATCTTCTTGCCCAGGGTCAGTTTTTTCAATTTGCCACAAATTATTCTAATACGCATATAGATATAGATTTGGATAAAATTCCCGACGATGAGCTATTTAATGATTTTGTTGAATACCTTGAATCACAGGATTATGAATATCATTCGCAGACAAGTAGATTGTTGGAACAGTTGTTGGACGCTGCGGAAAAAGAGAATTTATTAAGCGAATTAAAAAGCGATATAGATAAATTGAATCTTAAAACAGATGAAATTCTTAATACCCAATTGTTAAACGAAAAAAATGAAATTATTTCAGAAATTGAAAAAGAATTAGCGACAAGAATTTCCGGTAGGGAAGGTAGAATAAAAGCTTCATTAAACCATGATAAACAATTTGAAATTGCTTTAAGTGTTTTGAATGATGATCAGTTATACAATAAAATGCTGAACGGCAATAATTAAGTAAATATATCCGGGTTGTAATTAAATTTTCAAAAATATCCGGATATTATTTTCATAAATAAAATAATAAACAAATGCCCGGTACAAATATATTATTTAAAAAAGATTCCGTATTTCAAAAATGTCCTGAATGCAAAAAAAACGGAACTCTTAGAGTATCACGCTCAAGAAATATATGGGAAACTTTAATAAAAAGATTTACAGTATTAAAATTATTTAGATGCAAGGAATGCGGCTGGAGAGGTTATAAATCAACCCTTGGTTTTACATTCGAATCATTTAAAACACTATTGATGTATATAGCAATCGCCTTAATTTGCGGATTGGCGGTTAAGATGATAATTCAAAGATTTTTATAATTGCTTATATATCCAATCTTTTTTTCTGCGGCATATTTGGAAAATTTCAATAAAAAAAATTATTTTTGTATCCTTAAAATTTTCAGAAATATTAGGAGTTATTATGACCGGATCAACAAAACAATATGAATTTAAGGCTGAAATAAAACAGCTTCTTAATATTTTAGTGCATTCTCTTTATACTAATAAAGAAATATTTTTGCGTGAACTAATTTCAAACGCTTCCGACGCTCTTGACAAACTTAGATTCGAATCGACAAGAGGAACTGAAATAGAAAATAAAAACCTACCGTTGGAAATTAATTTAGCTTTCGACAAAGAAAAAAATACTCTTACAATCTCAGATACCGGGATTGGAATGACCAAGGATGAATTAATCAAGAATATCGGAACAATCGCAAAATCAGGTTCCGAGGAGTTTATAAAAAAATTAAATGAGAATAAGCAGGACGCTAGCAATATAATAGGTAAATTCGGAGTCGGTTTTTATTCGGTATTTATGGTTGCGGATAAAGTCTCTATAAGAACCAAATCGTTTAAAGCTGACGAAAAACCCGTAAAATGGACCTCCGACGGACTTGGCAGTTATGAAATTGTGGAACTTGATGAAAAGCTGGATAGAGGAACAATTATTGAAGTTCATTTAAAAGAAGATGAAAAAGAATTTTCTGATAAATGGAAACTTGAACAAATTGTTAAGAAACATTCTAATTTTATTAACTTCCCGATCAAAATTGAAAATGAACAAATTAATAAAGTAACCGCTCTTTGGCGCGAACCGAAATCAAATATTAAAAAAGAACAGTACGATGAGTTTTATAAATTCTTATCTTATGATAACGAGCCTCCGCTGGATTATATTCATCTATCCATCGATGCTCCGATTCAATTCCACAGTTTAATGTTTTTACCTAAAAAGAATTTTGATTTGTTCGGAATGAACCGTGATAATTACGGCCTTGATTTATATGTAAGACGTGTATTAATACAGCATCAGAATAAAGATCTCCTGCCGGAATATTTGAGCTTTGTTAAAGGTGTGGTGGATTCGGAAGATCTTCCTTTGAATATTTCACGCGAAACTCTGCAGGAAAATGTTGTGTTTAACAAAATTTCAAGTAGTATTACATCTCAAGTTCTTACATTTCTTACGAAAATGGCAGAGAAAGAAAAAGAAAAATTTACCGAATTTTGGAAAGAACACGGCAAAGTATTTAAACTGGGTTACAGCGATTATGCCAATAAAGATAAATACCTGGAGCTTTTGAGATTTAACTCATCCGTTTCCGCCGATGAAAAAGAACTGGTTTCATTCGCTGATTATTCAGGCAGAATGAAAAAGGAACAAAAAGAAATTTATTATAAAATGGGTCCGAGCAGAGAGGCAATTGATCAGGATCCGCATCTTGAAATATTTAAAAGTAAGGGATTAGAAGTGTTTTATCTTTATGATCCGATTGATGAATTCGCTCTAAGCTCAATGATGAAATACAAGGATTTTGATTTGCGTTCCGTTGATCAAGCCGATCTCGCCACACTTGAAAAATTTGAAAGCGCGGAAGAAACAAAGGATAAAAAAGAAGAACTAAATAAAGACGACAAAAAACATCTCGACAGTTTATTTTCTAAGATGAAAGAAATTCTTGGCGATAAAGTTACCGAGGTTAAAATATCCAAAAGATTAAAAGGAAGCCCCGCATGTCTTGTAAATCCGAATACCGGCATGTCTGCTTCAATGCAGAAAATAATGAATATTGTTAATAAGGATACTTCGATTCCCGCTCATGTACTTGAGTTAAACGAAGATCATAAATTGATACGTAATCTGCTGAAAGTATTCAAACAGAACGCGAACGATGAGTATATAAGCAACGTTACCGAACAATTATATGAGTCTTCGCTGCTGATGGAAGGGTATTTGGCTGATCCTCATAAACTTGTAAATAGAATTAATCAGATGCTTACTGAATCCAGCGATTGGTATACTACTATGAAAAAAATATAGTTTTACTTTCATTGTGGCTTCGTGTCTTTGTGGCAAATTATTTTACCACAGAGACACAAAGCCACAGAGTTTTACCTTAAAGCCCTTTTCATTTTCAAATCCTCGTAGCTATCATAATCTTTTAAATAATATATTTTAATATTGTTTCTGTTTTTTACCATCCACGCTACGGCGATTTTTATTTTTTCAAGGTCCTTGCTGTTTATATTTTGAAAGAGGTGAATTGATCCTTGGAAATAATCCTCCAGCGCTGTTTCAAAATAATCTTTTTCATTTAGAAGATAATCCTTAATAAAAACTTTTCCCTCAAGAAGAAGAATAAAATCTTTATTTATAAAATCATTTATTTCCACAAGAACATTGGCGTTATTAATCGGTTCGGCAATTATTGAAGAACGGTTAAGCTGACTTAAAATTAAATTTACCGAATCTCTAATTTCTGCCGCCTCTTCATACTTTTTATTTTCGGCGAGCGTTTTCATTTTATTTAAAAGTCTGTCAACGGCATTTTGATTATTGCCTGAAAGAAAATCATAAACTTTTATTAATTCCTCGTTGTATTCTTTCTTTATATTATCATTTATGCACGGCGCAATGCATCTTTCAATATCTGCCAAATAACATTTCCTTTTTTTAACGAATTCTTTTTCATTACACTCTCTGATCATAAAAGTTTTATTAACTATTTCAACAAGAGTGTTTGCGGTTTCCCGCGATGTATAAGGGCCGAAATAATCATTCCCGTCAAAGTCAAATGCGGTAACTACTTTTACGTCCGGATATTTATGAGAATTTTGCGCGCAGATAAAATAATTCTGCGAAAACTTTTTTAACATGGTATTGTGCTGCGGATTATGTTTTTTAATTAATTCCGCTTCAGTCAGTAATGCGGTTAATTCGGAGTTGGTTTTATGATATCCCAACCTTGAAGCCTGCCTGACTATTTTCTTCGCTTTTTTGGCGGCTGTGTTGGAAAAATAATTTTTTACTCGTTTTTTAAGCGACTTAGCTTTGCCAATATAAATTATTTTATCCTTAGCGTCTTTAAAAAAATATACGCCCGGTGAATCGGGGAGTGATACAAAATCGCCAACAAGCTTTTTTTTGATAATTCTAAAAGATGATTTAGATGAAGGAACACTTTGAAAATTTATAAGATCTGATATTGTTTCAATATCATGATCATCCTTTAAGTGTTTCATCATTTTTAAAAATATTTCCGCTGTAGCTCTGGCGTCTCCCAGTGCGCGGTGTATTCCCTTGTGAAGAATTCTAAAATGTGATACTAAACTTCCGAGAGATTTACTTTTTAATTCCGGATAAAGTTTTCTCGCAATTTTTAAGGTGCATAAATTTGAGTTTTTAAACTCATCGCGTCCTATTTGGTAAAGCTCACTTTTCAGAAATGATTGATCGAACTGTAAATTATGAGCAACTAAAATAGAATCGCCGAAAAAATCTTCGATATTATTAACAATATCTTCAAAATACGGCGCGTCAGCTATATCTTCTGTTTTTATACCGGTTATATCGGTTATGTAATACGGAATTTGTCTGCCGGGATTTATATAAGTTGAGTAGGTGTCAACTATTTCGTTGCCTTTTATTTTAACGATTCCGATTTCAATTACTTTATCGTACTTAGCCGATGTTCCTGTAGTTTCAAAATCAAAAACAGAATATTCTGCTTCGTCAATTGAAATATTTTCTAACTCAATATTCTGCATTGGATATGTAAAATTGTGATGAGTAAAGTTAATTAAAAATTGCGAGCAAGAAAAATCTATCAATATAAATTAGCATTGATGAAATTATTAATATTATTGTTTTTGGCAGGAAAATATAAAAGTAAAAAAAGGAACAGAATAAATGTTATTAAGTTTTCATTAAGAACCGGAATTTATAATTAAAATTATTTAAGACAAAGAATGCTGCCGGGGTTATTAAAAATCCGCGGCAGCATTCATTTTATATTACTGTTCATAGTTTTGAATGCCAATTATTCCTGCAGCAATTTTAGTTCCCGAATTTCCCGTAGGCTGGGTTTTAAAATCATCTTCACCGGAATGAATTACAACGGATCTTCCGAGTATTGAATTAGTTCCGTTTATAGTAAATGCAATCTTATCTTGTACGTACTGTGCTGTTGAATCGTCAAGAGCGAGAATGTTGCCTAGGTCGCCAATGTGCCTTTCTTCTGTTGCCGGTCCGCCGTGCTTCATATTTGTCGGATTAAAATGTCCGCCGGTTAAACTTCCGTCGTTTGCACGCAGATCGCCGAAAGTATGAATATGAAAACCATGTTCGCCTGGAGTTAAACCTTTCACATCAGCGATAACTTCTACAGTACCGCCTTTTTCTTTAAAATATACTATGCCGCTGACGCTGCTTCCGTTTAAAGGCTGCAGGACAGCAACGGCTTTATCAATTATTTCAGTTTTTTTTGTGTAATCCATTCTTTCATTTTTACATCCCGCTAATAAAAGGGAAAACACAAAAAACGAGAATAATATTTTTTTCATATTGATACCTCCAAAATCTATTTTCTATTTAAGCAAAGTGCTGTGCTCTTTTGTATCATCAATAAATTCTTTCATCCACTCATATAATTTATATTCGAATTTATTGTCTATTTGCTTTTTAGTTTCGTATACAGGAGCGTTTTTAATTGTTTCTTTATCAAGTTTTATATAAACATTTGATGCTGCCCAGTCTATTTTATCAATCAGCCCGGGTGTTATTAGTATGTATTCACCGCCGGGCAGCCAGTGCATCCATTTTCTTGTATCTAATATTAGATATTTAATGTCCCAGTTCTCATCATCAATAATAAAATTCTCAACATAACCGATATTCCCGTCAGTAGCTTCAATGTTATAATTCCTTACTTCTCGGATACTTCTTAAATGAGGATCGCCCTCTTTGTTTTTTTCTTTGGACATTTCCATTGCGCCCATGGCATTTAAAGCCGGATCAACAGACCAATAAATTGGCCAGCCGTAATAATCGGCAAGTACCTTCTGGTGCTGTTGCGAAATAGGTTCGTCTTCGGAAATATGCGGACTATCTACTATTTGTTCTTTATCAAGATTAACGGCAAGTTCTTTCTTATCGTAATCCGGTTTGTTAATAGAATGTGGTGAAATTAAAACCCTTCTGCCAGTTAACCAGTTCCCGGTATCAACAACTAAGTAGCGCGTTATCCACTTCAAATCATCAAAATAAAAATCGTAAACATAACCAAGGTTTCCGTCCCTGGCATTAATTTTAAGTCGTTCAAGTTCTTTTGCTTCATGTAACATAGTTCCTCCGATATTTTTCAATCAAACATTCACTGCATATTCGAATCGTTTAATTAGTTTCTTATGCTGAACTAATTATCCATAAATTTTTCTTTAGCATTTATAACTGAGTCTTTCATATTGTTTTCAGCTTTCTCAATGCCGTTTTTTATTTCCTTCCAGGCGTCGACGCCGCTGTTTTTTAATTCATTGAATTGTTTCTCAAACTTTGTTTTTTTGATCCGCATTTCCGAAATTTTACTTTCAATTTGAGATCTTACATTACTCGCGGAATTTTTAGCCTTTGTTTCAAATTTTTTTATATCATCATCCCATGTTTTTAATTGAGATGCTAACTTATCGATATAAATTTTTCTGTCGTCCATAATAACTCTCCTTTTATTAATTTTAATTGCATTAACCGACTTTATTCTTCACATAATAAAGTGAAGAAATGTTTCTGATAATGAATTTTGTCCGGAAATAATAGAAATGCTATCTAAATGATGCGGTTAAATAAATGTATAATCTTTAATGCTTATTATTTCCGAACATACCTTATTGTTGAAATATTCAAGCATTATTTTTCGTTTTATTTCTTGTTTATAACGAATTTAAATCATCCTTTTTATAAATCTATTAAACATCTAAAGCTTTTTGAAAAGCTTAAGTTGTATAAAGTATAATAAATTTGATTGTTAACATCAAATTTTATGTAACAAATGGTAACAATTCCTAAGTATTTGAATTGCAAACAAATTAAATCAACAACAAATTAGTACTAAAACTGTAGAATCATTCCTATATATATAAGTTGTTTTATCTTCATCGTTTTTTCGATATATTTAACATCGAATTTGTTATAAGAATTTGCAATTTATTACTTATTAAACAGGGCATTAATGAACATAAATATTTTATTTATCGGAGACATAGTAGGAAAACCCGGATTAGATATGGTAAACATGTGGCTGCCGGGACTTCAAAAAAAATATAACGCAGATATTACAATCGTAAACGGTGAAAATGCCGCCGACGGAAAAGGTTGTACCGAAAAAGAAGGCAAACAGTTATTTGAATTGGGTGTTTCGGTTATTACCGGCGGAAATCATACATGGGACAAACATCAATCGCAAGATTATTTAAAACAGGAACCGCGCTCGCTTAGACCATTGAATTATCCAAAAGGAACATACGGAAACGGGTATTATATTGCGGAAACAAAAAAAGGTAAGGTAGCGGTAATGAATGTCCAGGGCAGGGCATTTATGGCTCCTATTGATTGTCCTTTTAGAACTGCCGAATGGGCGCTTAAAAAGATTTCATCGGAAACTAAGGTAATATTTATTGATTTTCACGGTGAAGCCACTGCCGAAAAACTTGCTTTTGCGAATTTCTTTGACGGTAAGGTAAGCTGCGTTGTAGGCACTCATACACATATTCAAACAGCTGATGAAAGAATATTTTCAAAAGGAACCGGATATATAACTGATGTAGGAATGACTGGTCCGTATGACTCTATTATTGGTATGAAAACAGAAGCCGCAATAAACAGATTTTTGTTTCAAACTCCTCAAAAATATATTAATGCCGAAGGTCAGGTTCACCTTTGCGGAATGTTTTTTAAAGTTGATACTGAAACAGGCAAAACTATTGAAGTAGAAAGAATTTTATTACCGGAATTTGTCAGGAAGCTTAACTAAAAATGATAAATTTTCCACTGCCAAGATTGGATAGGGACGATAAACTTAGAAATTATCTTCTCAAGTTCTGCAGACTTAAAAATGGTGAAGTCTGGCAAGATCCCAAAAGGAAACATAAAGTCGGATGTTTTAATGCCGAAGATTCTGTTTCTATCAAAAATCTTATGGGTAGAAATAAAGCCGCTCTTGCCGTTCATGATCCTCCTTATAATATGGTTGCGTTTCAAAAAACCAAAGCCGAAGATTTTGCAAGATGGTGCAGCTCATGGATTAAGAACACTGAAGAAATACTTTCCGAAGATTCATCTCTTTATGTTTGGCTTGGAGCTGATCAGAAAAATCATCTTGAACCTTTTGCCGAGTTTATATTAATGATGAGAAATACTGGTTTTAATTCCCGAAGTTTTATAACAATGCGGAATCAGCGCGGATACGGTACTCAAATGAACTGGATGTCCATCCGTCAAGAACTGCTTTATTATACAAAAGGCAAACCAGTTTTTAATATAGAAAGTGTTTATACAGACATACCCAAGGTATTAAAAGGATATTACAAAGAAATAAAAGGCATAAAAACAGAAAATCTGGAAAGAAGTAAATCTGTTAATATAAGAGCCGGTAATGTCTGGATTGATGTTCAGCAGGTGTTCCATCTTCTGATAGAAAACGTAAACGGATGTTTCGCACAGAAACCTCTAAAAGCTATTGAAAGAATTATTAATGTTTCAAGCTGTCCGAATGACAGGGTAGTTGATTTTTTTGCCCATGCCGGAACTACTTTAATAGCTTGTGAAAGATTAAAACGTAAATGTTTAACTGTTGATATAGACCCGATTTATTGTGAAATTGCTATACGAAGATTGGAAAATTTGAGAGAATCGGGAAATACCGGCTGGCAGAACTCTAATCCTTTTGCCGAAGAAATTTTGGAAAGCAGAAGTATTAAAAATTATTTGAAGAAAAATTACAATATAATTTATAAAAGGAATTATTAATAAAGAGCAATCTTAATACATGTTTTAACAAGAGAAATTATATGCAAATAATCGACGGTAAAGAAATATCAGGCAGAATTAAAGAAGAACTTAAAATTAATGTTGATCAATTAAAAATGAAAACGGGAAAGGTTCCCGGACTAGTTACAATCCTTGTAGGTGATAATCCTGCTTCTACATTTTATGTCAACAGCAAAGCAAAATCATGCAAAGAAATCGGTATGTTTTCACAAGTTGATCTGCTTGATGAATCAATTAGTGAAATGGAACTGCTTCAATTAATTGAAAAATATAATAATGATAAAAAAATACACGGAATTTTAGTTCAGCTTCCTTTGCCAAAACATATTGATGAGGATAAAATAATTGAGGCGATAAGTCCCTCAAAAGATGTTGACGGCTTTCATCCTATAAGTGTCGGTAAACTTGTAATTGGAAAGGATACTTTTCTGCCGTGCACTCCGTATGGAATTTTAGAATTGCTGAAGCGATATAAAATAGAAACAAAAGGCAAACATGTTGTAGTTGTAGGCAGAAGCAATATTGTTGGCAAGCCTGCCGCAAATATAATGCTTCAGAAAAAAGAAGGCGCTAACGCAATTGTAACTGTATGTCATTCGGCAGCGGAAGATTTAACCCAATATACGAAACAAGCCGATATTTTAATTGCCGCAATTGGAAAAGCGAATTTTATAACCGCTGATATGGTCAAGGAAGGTGTTGTCGTAATTGATGTGGGTATAAACCGCGTGGAAGATACTGCCTCAAAAAAAGGTTATAAAATTGTCGGCGATGTCGATTTTGAGAACGTAAAAGCAAAATCTTCTTACATTACCCCGGTTCCCGGCGGAGTTGGTTTAATGACTATCGCGATGCTTTTAAGAAATACTTATGAAGCGTTTTTAAAGATCGAGAATGTAAAATCATAATTATAAATTATAATTGTGATTTTTGAATTACTATAATATGAAGATTGACTGAAAGACTGATTGTTTCAATGATTTTAACCCAATCATCCATTCAACCGTTCATCCAATCTTATAAGTTAGTAAGTGAGCTAAAGAATTAGATGCTTTTGAAAGTTATATAAAACTAATAATTAGAAATTTGGTGACCAAATGAGTTCTTCTCAAATTGATAAAATTGTAAATCAGGTTTTTACTGAAAAAGCGCTTCACGATTTTTATTGCGTGGGCGAAACTTGCGTGGGATGGGAAAGAAACGTTCTTGATCAGCCTAACACCGTAAAAAAAATTATTGATAAAGGAGCGGATAGAATTGCCGCGGGTATAGGCATTGGAGAAGAATTGCCTGATAGAAATATTGCCCGCATGATTGACCATACTTTATTAAAGCCGGATGCCACACCCGATGAAATAAAAGTACTATGTTCGGAAGCAAAAGAATACGGTTTCGCGTCGGTATGCATTAATCCTGTTTATGTTCCGCTCTGTTATGAATTGTTAAAAAACACGCCGGTAAAAGTGTGCACTGTAATAGGTTTCCCTTTGGGTTCTAATACTACAAAAATTAAAAGAGCTGAAGCTGAAGAAGCATTGGAAAACGGCGCGAAAGAAATTGATATGGTTATAAATGTCGGTAAATTAAAACAAGGCGAATACGACTACATATTTAACGATATAAATCAGGTTGTACTTGCCGCTAAAAATCACAAAGCACTTTGCAAAGTAATTATTGAAACCGCTCTTTTAACCGACGAAGAAAAAATTAAGGCATGTTTGATAGCCAAAAAAGCAAAAGCTGATTTTGTTAAAACATCTACGGGTTTCAGCAAAGGCGGCGCAACTGTCGGCGATGTTGCCCTAATGAAATATGTAGTTGGGAGTACTGTCGGTGTTAAAGCTTCCGGAGGCGTTCGCTCAACCGAAGACGCTAAAGCTATGATAGAAGTCGGAGCCGAAAGAATCGGCGCCAGCGCAAGCGTAAAAATAGTAACCGGCGAAAAAGTAACAGGCGGTTATTAGTGGTTATTGATTTAATTGTTACAAATACGGGAGATGGATTTACCGCTAATGTGCCTTCTATTAACGGGTGCGAAAGCTGGGCGCATAAAGAAGATGACGCCATTAATAATGCAGTAGATTTCTTAAGATATTATTTAAACTTACCCAAAGAGCAAGAAATTAAAATAGACCGCGCAAGAAAAAATTCTGATAAAATTATTTATAAATTAATTTTTCATAAAGAGCTGTAATTGAGAAAATTTAAAACCGACAGCAGGCTGAATAAAATAGTAAATGTTGCTAATTCCCGTCAGGCTTCTTTAAGAGTCGTAATTGAAAATGTACACGATCCGCATAATGTTAGCGCAATTTTCAGAACATGCGATGCCGTAGGAGTTCCCAAAGTTTCATTGCTTTATACATATGAGGAATTTCCTAAAATTAGCAAGGTGACTTCTGCCTCGGCATTTAAATGGGTTGAAAAAGAAAAGTTTAAAAGCACAAAAGAATGTTATGATGAACTTCATAAACAAGGTTTCAAAATATACGCTTCATTGCTTAATGAAAAAGCTGTAAATCTTTATGATATTGATCTAACAGAGAAAGTAGCAATTGTTATGGGCAATGAAAGCAGAGGAGTAAGTGAGGAAGCCGCAGAATTAGCAGACGAATGTTATTATATTCCGATGAGAGGAATGATCCAAAGTTTGAACGTATCCGTAGCCGCAGCAGTTACGCTTTACGAAGCGCAGAGACAGCGGGTATTAAAAGGACTATATAATAGAACTGAATTGAGCGAAGATGAATTGAATAAATTAATAGACGAATGGTGCGATAAGTGATACAAGAATTTAACCAGATTAATAAAGTTAATGGTGAATTAAAACTTCCCGGCGATAAATCAGTTTCGCACCGCGCCGTAATGTTCGCTTCACTTGCTAAAGGCGATTCAGTAATCTATAATCTGCTTGAATCCGAAGATATTTATTCTACAATCAACGCTTTTAGAGATATGGGCTGTGATATTGTTAAATATCAGAACCGTTTTTCGGTAAAAGGCGCTGGTTTTAAAAATTTTAAAGAACCTTTTCGTCCTTTGTATATGGGCAATTCCGGAACAACTTCTAGATTAATTTGCGGAATATTAGCATCGCAGAATTTCACAACTACACTAACCGGTGATGAGTCGCTTTCTAAACGTCCTATGAAAAGAATATCCGAACCCTTAAAATTAATGGGCGCGGAGATTGAGACTTCTGAAAACGGTACATTACCTGTAATTATAAACCCATCAAATAGATTAAAAGCAATTGAATATAATCTGCCAGTAGCCAGCGCGCAGATAAAAAGCGCCGTGCTTTTAGCGGGACTCCATCTTGAAGAAACAACAACTGTAGTTGAAAATCTTCCTTCGCGTAATCATACTGAAACAATGCTCGGTTTAAAAACTGAAAAACGGGGAGGCGGAAATAAAATATATGTTTCGCATAAAGATTACCCGGAACCGAAAGAATATTTTGTCCCTTCGGATATTTCTTCCTCTGCTTTTTTTATAGTTCTTACGCTATTGTTAAAAAACAGCGAACTGATTATCAAAAATATTTTATTGAATGAAACGCGCACGGGAATTCTAAATGTACTGAAAGCAATGGGCGGAAATATTGAAATCATTGATCAAAAAATTTCCAGCGGCGAAATGTACGGCGACATTTTAATTAAAAGCAGCAAACTTAAAAACATAGAAATACCTGAAGAAATTATACCCAACATAATTGATGAAATACCAATCCTTACAATTGCCGGAATTTTTGCCGAAGGCGATTTTATAATCCGCGACGCAAAAGAACTCCGCGCCAAAGAATCCGATAGAATTACATCCGTCTGCGAAAACTTAAAACTTCTCGGCTTGTCAGTTGAAGAATTCGAAGACGGCTATAAAGTAAGCGGAAATATTTCTTCAAGAAAAATTACATTTCAAAGTTATCACGACCACAGAATCGCAATGGCTTTTTCAATACTTTCTCTTGTTTTAGAGCAAGGAGGAAGCATTGAAAATTTTGAGTGTGTGAGTATTTCGAATCCGAGTTTTTTGGAGCAGGTTCAAATAATCACAACAGATGAAGCCGGATAATGGATAATAATTTATAATGAATAACTAAACAAAGGATTAAAGGCAGTTGCGCCAGCACAGTGGCTGTAAAAAAATATTTTATTATCGACTAATTGGAAATTGGAATATAGTAACAAAAGAATAGGCTTTTCTTTAAGAGTAATTTGTGCCTATACAAACAAAAGTCTCAGTAATAAATTCATAAATTAAAATAATGGAGTTAAAAAATGGAAGAAGCAAAAGGATTGAAGAAACCTGTAAAATTGAAACATGAATTGGCGGAGTTTCTCGGAGAAACAGAATTACCTAGAACTGATATCACCAAAAAATTATGGGACTATATTAAAGCAAACCAACTTCAAACAAAAACAGAAAATGGTAAACCTGAAAACGCAGGCAAGTTCATTGTTGCCGATGCAAAGTTACTGCCTATCTTCAAAAATACAAAATCGACTAGCAAATCAGGCAAGTTAACTGATTTTACAAATCTGCAAGAAGGGCAGACAATAGACATGATGCAAATGGCCGCAGTTGTTGGTGCAAATATAGAATAATATTTAAAATTTTGGATTCAATTTCCCCAAACCTCAGAAGTTTCCAAAGGTTTTGCTGTTTCGCGGTAAACCCCTTATAAATCCCCCCCTTCAAACGAAGGGGAGGACTTTTAAAACAAGTATTTGTGAACTTAATAACTATATAGAATTTGATATTAATATTTACCAAATTTCTATTGAAAAGATTCCAGATTAAACAAAATTTAAAAATTGCAAAACCTTTAAGCGCTGCTGTTTAACCTGAGCAAAAATCAAAAAAATAATTCAATAGAAATAAATTTATTAATGGTGATAGTTATGACAGGTAAAATAATCAAATTGATAATAATACTTCTTATCCCCTTAATCCCTCCATATTCAGCGATGGATTTTATTTCAGCTAACGGGGATACAATAAACGGATTTGGAATATATGCTTTAAATGGAGGTCCATGCGGTTTATTAGAACACGATGCAATAACAAGCAGTACTCCAAAAGTTTCGTTTAGCGAGTTCAGCAGACAAGGAGTTGTTTGTGAAAGTTCAATTGAGGCAAATTATAAGAGTAGCGGATGGACCGGCAACGGTGTTATCAATTATGATAAGTATTTATATTTTTCTATCGGGCCATTTCTTGGTGAAAATTTAGTCCTATTAAGAAAGAGTAATAAAGTAAGTTTAAAAGCTAAAAGAACAGGAACTGGTCCCGATACTCTCGCAGCTTATTATGTTGAGAGATTTGGCACACATACACTAATTTTTAAAACATATTTAACAGAAGAAATGCAGACATACTTTGGTGAATTACCGGAAACTTCCATTCCGGTAATTTCAAATATTAGATTTTACGCATGGAGTTCGGAACAAATGAGCGCTGGAACAATTCCGGGATGGTTAACAGTAGATGATGTACAAATAACTTTCGCATATACAAGCACTAATGTAACTTCTATTGAAGAAGTAAGTAATTTAGCGCAGGGATTCAGTTTAGAACAAAATTATCCCAATCCTTTCAACCCGAGTACGAGAATTAATTTTTCAATCCCAACGGTTGAACATGTTAAACTTTCTATTCATGATATTCTTGGAAATGAAATAAAAATTCTTGTTGATCAAATTTTCACTGCAGGCAATCATTCAATTTTAGTTGATGCATCAAGCCTTGCTACTGGGATTTATTTTTATAGATTGCGATCAGGCATGATAAATCTTGTAAAAAAAATGAGCTTATTAAAGTAATATTTTAGGAAATTTGAGTACTAAAAATATTACAAAGATTAAAACACTGATTTAAAAAATAATCTAATCAAATACGCGGTTGAGTTTTGCGATGAATTTTATCACTAACTGTATTCTTATGTATAACCTTTGAAGGTTTTTCAATAGTTTAAAATAGCATCCTTGCTTTAATTGTTTTTGGAATTGCTTTTAGTTCTTTCAAAATATCACCAGACTTCTGTTTACCGTCTATATCAATTATTACGTAACCGATATCAGGGTCGGTCTGTAGATACTGCGACGCGATATTAATTTTACGTGACGTAAAAACGGAGGTAATTTTATTCATTACACCGGGTTTGTTTTCATGTATGTGCAGATAACGCTTTTTATTGATATTCGGCGGCAAGGATATTTCAACAAAATTTGTAGCTCCGAGTGTTGCTCCTATGTTACTGTAATTAATAAGTTTTTCGGAAACTTCAACTGCGATATTTGCCTGCGCTTCTATCGTGCTGCCTCCAATGTGAGGCGTCAAAATAACATTCGGCAAATGTTGAAGAGGTGAATTAAAAAGTTCGTTAACTGAAGTCGGTTCCTCCGGGAATACGTCTATCGCCGCACCGTTTAAATGCTTGGACTTTAGAGATTCGCTTAAATGTTCAATATTAATTATAGTTCCGCGGGAGGCATTTATAATACAAGCGCCTTTTTTCATTAGAGAAAGTTCGGTTTTAGTAATCATGTTTTTGGTAAGTTCTGTTTCGGGCACATGAAGTGTTACTACATCGGAAATCTTTAACAATTCTTTTAATGAACTGCATGATTTTGCATTTCCTAAACTTAATTTCTTTTCAATGTCATAATAATATATATTCATTCCTAAATTTTCAGCAAGTATGGAAACTTGAGAACCTATATGTCCGTAACCAATAATTCCGATATTTTTCCCGCGTATCTCAAAAGATGAATTTGCTTCTTTCATCCATTTCCCTTGGTGTGCGGCGGCATTCTTTTCCGGAATTCTTCTAAGGAGCATAATACATTCGCTAATTACCAGTTCTGCAACTGAACGTGTATTTGAAAAAGGCGCATTAAAAACCGGTATGCCTTTTAACTTTGCGGTGTGAAGGTCAACCTGGTTTGTCCCAATGCTGAAACATCCTATCGCAATTAAATTTTCAGCATATTGCAAAATATCTTTTGTAATATTAGTTCTAGATCTGATTCCGATCATGTGAACATTTTTAATCTTTTGAATCAATTCTTCTTTATTAAGCGATGTAATTAGATATTCAATATTAGTATAATCGCTTTCTTTTAAGAAGTTCATTGAATTTTCATGAATCCCTTCCAAAAGCAGAATTTTAATTTTGTTTTTTGATAACGAGTAAACCCGGTTTTTATGTTCCATTTTCCTTTGTAAAATTATTTGTTTTGCAATATAACTATTTACGCATAAATGTTTTTCAGAATAAAAATACCTTCTGAACTACTATTTGAAAAGTAATCCAAACTCAAATATTTTTCCGCTGAAAAAAATATTCAAAAATTTAGGTTATTTGTATTCTTACAATTTGATACTTATTTTTTAGTCGCTAATTTTGTTTTATAAAAATTAGTATTAAAAATTATTAAGACATTTATAATTTATTACTAATTATCACAGAATATTGTATAGGGGAAAATATGAGAATTGCTGATAACATTTTGGATACTATAGGAAATACTTCATTAGTAAAATTAAATAATGTTGTTCCCCGCGGGTGCGCGAAAATCTATGTTAAACTTGAATGGGAAAATCCGAGCGGCAGTATGAAAGATCGAACTGCGCTTGCAATGATATCGCGGGCCGAGGAAGACGGAAGATTGAAAAAAGGAGATACGATTGTTGAATACACGGGCGGCAGCACAGGTATATCACTTGCTTTAATAAGTATTGCAAAAGGCTACCATATTCATATTATTACTTCCGATGCTTTCAGCCGTGATAAGCTGAATCAAATGGCTGCATTTGGAGCAGAGCTAACCTTAATTCCAAGTGAAGGCGGACTAACAACAAAGAAATTAATATTGGACATGATTGAAGCAGCACGCAAAATAAGCAACAAACCAAATACATATTTGACAAACCAGCTTAAAAATTTCGATAGTATTACCGGTTATTATCCTTTAGCCGAGGAAATATGGCAACAAACAGGCGGAAAGGTAGGCGCTTTTGTTCATTCTGTTGGTACTTCAGCTTCTTTCCGAGGCGTTTCGGAAATTCTGAAAAAGTATAAACCGCAAATTAAAACCGTTGCGGTCGAACCGGCGGAATCATCAGTATTGTTAGGAGGACAACCCGGACCTCATAAAATTGAAGGAGTAGGGATCGGATATACTCCGCCTCTTTGGGATCAGAGTCTTGCAGATGAAATTATTAATGTAAAAACTGAAGACGCAAAAACTATGACTAGGAGGTTGGCTAAAGAGGAAGGACTTTTTGCAGGAACCTCATCAGGAGCAAATGTTGTTGCGGCTATCCGGGTTGCAGAAAAATTGGGACCGGAAGAAATAGTTGTAACGCTGATGGCTGATTCCGGCCTTAAATACCTTAGTACAGATGTTTACGCAAAATAATATTCCGACACCTTATTTTACAAAATTATGTTTTATTGTGTTATTGGAATATTATATATTATAAATTATTAAACAGATAAATAATCAAAGGTTTTGGCAGCATCAAAAAAAAATAATGAATTGGAATGCTATGAAAATATTATTAATGATTCTCACATTTTTGAATATAATTTATTTTAGTTCATACGGACAAGAGATGGAAAACGTATTTTCGGTTAATTGGCGCATTGACAACAACAGCAGTATCGCCGGTTTTAAAACTAATGTGTTAGGAAATCCGGAGGTTGTATATACAAAAGAACATGACAATGTTGTAAGGTTCAACGGAATTAATGACGGATTAATCGTGGAATCTAATCCGCTTAAAGGTGCGGAAAACTTTACTATTGAAATTATATTTAAACCGGATACTTCGTATCCGGGAAATATTGAACAAAGATTTTTACATATTCAAGATTCCTCTAACAGCAGCCGCCGGGTTTTAATTGAATTACGGATGACCGAAAATCATAAATGGTATTTAGATACATTTATTAAAGCGGAAACCGAGGAATTGACATTGGTTTCTCCAAACAAACTGCATTCCGCCGACGATTGGTCGCATGCTGCGCTGGTTTACAGTAATGGAGTAATGACGCATTATGTTAACGGGGAAAAGGAAATATCGGGCGGAATCAATTATCTGCCTATTTCTAATGCCTTCACATCAATTGGAACTAGAATGGATAAAAGATCATGGTTTAAAGGCGCGGTCGCCCTAGTAAAAATTACACATGAAGCTTTAACCCCGTCCGAATTTTACAAATTCTATAAAATTAATTAATGTAAGCAGAGGAAAGTCATGAGTTCATTCTCCTGCCAATTTATTGATTTAAAAAATGATCATTGTATTAGGTTAAAACAAACTTGCGTACCGGGACGTAACGGATGCGTTTTAAACGGACGGTTTGTCTTTGCGGTTCCTGCCGAAAGTAGAATTAATGAAAATTTAAAAATAAAAAACGATTCGATTAGAAAGCATAAAAAAGATAAAAAGTAATATCCTTTCAGTTAACTTATTTCCGAAAAGTATTAAGAAGAATATTATTGCGACAAAAGTAAACGCATTATCATTAATTAACTTGATTATTATTTCTCTATTTTATAATTTTCGAACAATCATACTAAACGTTCGAAAATTAGATTATGTTCGGCACCTACGAAAAAAAGAAAGAACAAATTAAAAAAGCTTCAATGAATTCCTTTGCGCGGTACGGATATCATAAAACCACCTTGGATGATATTGCCGATCAGCTTGGGATAAAAAAGAATTCACTTTATTATTATTTCCCGAGCAAGGAAGCCATATTTAATGAAATAGTGGTAGAAGAAGCAGATTTGTTCATAGAAAGTTTAATAGATGAAATTGAGAAAGCAAAAACAATAGATAAAAAAATCAATATTATAATTCATAATATGATTTATTACGCGAAAGAGAAATCCAATCTTCTTACAATGCCGTTAAAAGTAATTATTGAGATTGGTGAAATAATAGAAAATTCTCACAAAGTTTTTACAGTCTCAACAAAAAAAATTATTAAAAATGTCCTAACAGACGGTGTAAATTCAGGTGAACTGAAAAAACATAATACAGCGGAATTAGCCGACAACATTTTTAGTTTCATCGATGCTCTGCAATACAAAGAGTTCCATTCCAACCAGATTACTTCAGTAAACGAAATAGATTTCCCAAATATAGAAAAGAAGGTAGTATCTATTGTTAATCTAGTTTTAAAAGGATTAAAAGTATAAGCAATTAATACCTTCACTTGAAAATAATTACTAATTAAATATAGAGCAAGATATGTCATTATCTAGAATGTCAATTGTTGGAATTTTATTATGTATAATTTCAATTCAATTATATGCGCAGAAATTAACTTATACATTGGAAGAAGCCATTACAGCCGCATTAAAAAATAACAGGGATGTAATTATCTCCGAAATGAATGTCAGGAAATCAGAAGCAGCTGTTGACGAAGCCTTCGGTTATGCCTTGCCGTCGCTTGATATTACCGCAAACTTAGCTCATATGATAGAGAAACCCAAAACTGCTTTCCCGGATTTTGAAGCATTGCTTACAAATGCTACGTATAATATTTTATTTGATGAAAATGTCCTTCCTCGTGATGATGATAAATTTAAATCTATGGCAACAAAGCTTCAGTCTTTTGCTCAAACAAACAGTTTCGAAACAAAAGCTCAAGTAACGCAGATTTTGTTTAATTCAGCAGTTTTCCGCGGTATCGGAGCTTCACAAATATATTTAGACCTGGCGAAAGTTCAATATGAAGCCGCCAAAACGAATACAATTCTTAATGTAAAAAAAGCATTTTACGGTGTTCTTCTTTCAAAAGAACTTTTAAACATTATCAAATGCAGTTTAATAAATGCTGAAGAAAATCTAAAGAACATTAATGCCCTTTATGAGCAGGGCCTTACATCCGATTTTGATGCTCTGCAAGCCGAGGTACAGGTTGAAAACATTAGACCTTCAGTCAGGGAACTGGAGAATACATACTTAAACGCGCTAAACGGTTTAAAGATTCTTCTCAGTGTAAATTTATCTGATTCAATTGAAGTCATAGGAAGCTTTGAATATAAAGATGAAGAGCTTCCTTTAATTGAAGATGCTTCGCTGCTTGCGCTGAAAAATAACTTAGATATTAATTCGCTGCGTATTAAAAAGAATGTTGATGAAGAATTTATAAATATTGAAAGAGCTGATTACTGGCCTACAATTGCCGCATTCGGAAATTATTCGTATGCAGGTTCTTCGGATGATTGGAATTTCCAAACTTATAATTCTTCAATGGTTGGAGTAACATTTTCTCTTAATCTATTTAAAGGGGGAAGGGCTGCAAATAGAATTGAACAGGCGAATATAGCAACAATGCAGACACAAGAACAAATTTCATTAACCGAAGATTTTATAACATCTCAAGTAACCGTAAAAATTCTTGATTTAAAAAAAGTTAAATCGCAGATAAAGGCATTAAATAGAAACGTAGAATTAGCTCAAAAAGCATATAATATCAGTACAACGCGTTATAAAGAAGGAACTGGAACTCAGCTTGAAATTAAAAACGCTGATGTTGAATTGCGAAGCGCAAAAACAAACCTTATAAAATCCGTACATGATTATATAATAGCAGAAGCTGAACTAGATCAGCTGCTCGGAAGAGTTGATTCAAAATATAAAAACGAAATAACTGAAGAATAATAACTAAAAAATAAGCGGGACTTAAAATGAACAAAATGAATTTCAAGATACTGATTGCTGCCTTATTTACGTTTTCGCTATCTGCATTATTTATAAGCTGCGGCGGAAATGATAATACGGAATCAAAAAGTATGACGCAGATCCAGGCAGAAGAAGGTATTCCTGTTGAAGTAAAAATAATTGAGCCTCAGCTATTCACAAAAGAACTAAGCTTTTTTGCTAAGCTGCGCGGAATAAAAGAAACTACGGAAGGCGCGAAAATTGGCGGTAGAATTGAAAAGATTAATTTTAAGGTAGGCGACAAGGTAAAAAAGGGTGATGTAATTATAGAGTTCCCGGTTAACGCCCCGGGCGCAATGTATGAACAGGCCGAATCGGCTTTTGAGAATTCGCGTAAAAATTATGAAAGAGCAAAATCACTGCTTGAAGCAGGAGAAACTTCACAGGCAAATTTTGACGGAATTAATACTAAATATCTTGTCGATAAAAGCAACTACGAAATGCAGAAGCAGCTGTTATTTATTGAAGCTCCCTTTGAAGGGTTGATAACTGAAATTAAAGTAAACGAAAAAGATAATGTGCAGGATAAAACCCCTTTATTTTCAATAGCTCAATTAAATAAATTATCGGCCAAAGTGTGGGCAAATGAAGATGAGATTAAAACAATAAAAAAATCGATGATGGCCTATATAAAAAACAGTGAAAAAATTTATGAAGGCAGAGTATCTGAAGTTGCTATAAAAGCAGATCCGGCTACTCAGGCGTTTTATGCCGAGATTCAATTTGACAATCCGGGCTTGAATTTGAAAAGCGGGGTTACCGCAGATATTAAAATAAAAATCTATGAAAATAAAAATGCATTAGTTATCCCAAGAAATATTATAAGTCAAGATGAAACAGGCATGTATATATTTACCGCAGGAAACGGGAAATCAATTAAAAATTATATAAAAACCGGTTTAGAAAGCGGAATTAATATAGAAGTAACAGAAGGTATTGATGCCGGAAGTAAAATTATAATTAAAGGGGCATCAGGATTAATTGGTGAAGAAAAAATAAAAGTGATTGATTAAGAGGGAAATATGTTTCTAGCTAAAGTATCAATAAATCGTCCGGTAGCCACTACAATGGGGATACTTGTTTTCGTTATTTTCGGTGCTATTGCTTTTTATTCTCTAAACTTGAATCAGATGCCCGATGTCGAAGTCCCATATGTAATTGTTCAAACAGTTTATGCAGGTGCCGGACCAAAAGAAGTCGAAACACTAATAAGTAAAAGAATTGAAGATGCTGTTTCAACCATTAGCGAAATAGAAAGAATTGAATCTTATTCTCTTGACGGATTTTCAATTGTAATTATAGAATTCAAATTAAATAAAGATGTAAATATTGCCAACCAAGAAGTTAAAGATAAAGTAGACGGTATATTAAACGATCTTCCCGATGACGCAAATAAACCTATAGTTGAGAAGGTTGATATTCGTGCTTTTCCGATTGTGGATGTTGTGTTAAGCGGGGAGATTGATCCGCGTGAACTTTATGAAATTGCAGATAAAACATTACGCGACAGGTTTTCTCAAATTGAAGGTGTTGCGCGTGTTGATGTGATTGGAGGACAGGAAAGAGAGATACGCGTTATTTTGGACAACAAATCAATTTACGAAAATATGATTTCATTGCCTCAGCTGCTCCAAGTATTAGCAATGCAGAATATTAATATTCCCGGCGGTTATTTCCAGATTAAAGACCAGGAATTTACCGTTAGAATGCAAGGTGAATACAACAATATTGAAACGATAAAAAATCTTCAGGTGCCTACGGTTTTCGGACATAAGAAATTAAACCAGATTGCAAATGTAATTGACGGCGGCAAAGATATAAGGCAGCGTGCCGTATATTTTGATGTAGAAAATAATTACAGAAACGAAAACGTAGTTAAACTCGGAATTATAAAAAGTGTTGAAGGAAATGTTGTGAATGTTGCTGAAGCCGTCAGAAATTCTCTCCCTGAAATAAAAGAAACACTTCCTGAAAATGTAAACCTTGAAATTGTAAACGACAGATCCGATTTTACAAAAAGCACTGTTAATGATACAATGAGCAATATTCTTCTCGGAGTTTTGTTTACATCTATCGTATTGTTTGTATTTCTAACTCATATTCGTTCTACATTTATTGTAGCTCTTACAATGCCAATTTCTATTATATCAACTTTCTTTTTATTGCAGGCGTTCGGGTTAACACTAAATATGATGACCTTAATGGGAATTTCGGTGTCGGTTGGTGTACTTGTGGCTAATTCAGTAGTTGTACTTGAAAATATATTCCGGCATAAAAAATTAGGCCGGGAAAATAAAGACGCGGCTTATACAGGAACAATTGAAGTAACCGTTGCGGTTGTTGCATCAACGCTTACAAATCTTGTCGTATTTCTTCCGATACTTAATATGTCTTCAATGGTTGGAAGATTTTTAAAAGAACTTGCGCTTGCGGCATCGTTTGCAACAATTTTTTCACTTCTTTTTTCATTTACGCTTACGCCTATGCTTGCTTCGCTTATGCTTCCCAAAACTGAAAAGGAAGGCAGAATAAGCGCGAAGTTAAACAAAATTTACGATTCATGGGACGCCTGGTACGGAGGAATACTTTCAAGGATATTGACAAAGAGAAACAGTTTAATAATTCTTATATCTGCATTTACTTTATTTATTGCTTCGTTAATGTATTACGGTCCGAAACTCGGATTCGAATTTATGCCTCAGTTTGACGACGGCAAAGTAAAAGTAGATGTGGAACTTCCTGAAGGAATAAATTTAAATGAATGCGCTAATGTACTTAAACTTATTGAACAGCGAATTAAGCACCATCCCGAGGTAAAATATATTTTAACAAATCTTGGTAAAATCAGCGATCTTGATACAGGTCCAAACAAAGCTACAATGGATATACAGCTTGTAGGGCCCGATTTTAGGGAAATCAAATTAAGTGAAATGATTTCGGTATTTGTATCAGAACTGGCTGATATTCCAAACGCCAAAATAACTGTCGGTTACGGTTCTCATACGGGAATGGGCGGCGCGCCGGTTCAATTTTACTTAATGGGGCAGGACTTAAACAAACTTGAGGAATTAAAAGAAGTAATAATAACCAAGGTTAAAGATACGCCCGGATTAATAAACTTTGATAATAGTTCTCGCGCAGGGAAACCGGAAATTACAGTTTTTCCTATAAGAGAAAAACTTGCCGACGCCGGCATCACGGCTCAACAAGTAGCATTAACTCTTCGTTCTACAATTGAAGGATTGGAAGCCTCTAAGTACAGAGAACTCGGCAACGAATATGATATTACATTAACCGTAAATGACGAGGCCGTTAGTTCTCCGGAAAATATTAGCCGGATACCTGTATTCTCTCAAAAGGGTGTAATGTATAGACTGGCACAGCTAGCTAATATTGAATTCACAAACGGTTATACAAAAATACTGCACAGAGATAAATATACATCAATACAATTTACCGGTTCTCCGGCAACAGGTGTTCCGCTTGGTAATGTTACAGGCGCAATTGAAAGCAGGTTAAGTGAAATTAATTTACCTTCGGGTTATAAAATATCGTGGGGCGGAAATACAAAAATGATGAATGAAATGGTTGCCGATATGCTGTTCGCATTTGTATTGGCTATTGTTCTTACTTATATGCTTTTAGCGGCGATACTTGAAAGTTTCTTGCAGCCTTTGCTTATACTACTTACACTTCCGCTGGCATTAATTGGAGTGTTTTCATTTTTGTACTATTCAAACGTTGCATTCGGAATTACGTCGTTAATGGGATTAATTATGCTTATCGGTATTGTTGTAAACAATGCAATTCTTATGCTTGATTATACAAATCAGCTTGTACGCGAAGAAGGGATTATTGCGAAAGATGCTTTGGTAAAAGCATGTCCAACGAAATTAAAACCTATTTTAATGTCGACGCTTGCATTAATACTAGGTATGCTTCCGATGGCAATAGGCATAGGAGACGCTGGAAAAGAAATGAGAATTCCATTGGGAATTGTAAGCATAGGCGGGTTGCTTGTTTCTACGGTTTTAACGTTAATTGTTATTCCTGCATTTTATTATTTAACGTCGGCTAAAAAATGATTAATATCTAAAAACATTTTAATTGTGGAGGAGTTATGAATAAGATAAAATCTGTAGAATTTGAAAATAAAGGATTGTCCTGCACAGTTGTTGACGACATTGCGGTGTTAAAATTATCATGCAATATTTTCGACCATCTTTTAAATATTGATTTTGACACCGAGATGCTTGCATGGTTCGACCTTGTAGAACAATCAAAGGTAAAAGGCGTATTGTCAATTTCCGAAAGTGAATGTTACGGTGAAAAAAATTATGTTAAATTTTTGTCCGATGCCTCAGGCAAGGAAATAAACCACGAACATCCCGAAGAAATAAAGAAATTTGCCAAATCAGAAATACGCGCAATTGAAATAAATATGCTTATGAATTTTATTCGTAAGATTATTAATTTTAATAAAATATTTGTAAGCGCGATGCAGGGTGAAATTGTAACTCCTTTCTTCGGATTGTCGCTGGCCTCAGATTTCCGCTATATTGATTCACAGACAACCTTTTTATTAACACACAGCAAATACTCGCTGCATCCAAGCGGAGGACTTCCTTTTTTTCTGCCGCATTATATAGGTCAAACAAAATCAATTGAATATTTGCTGAGAGGTGGAAAAATTACATCAGAAGAGGCTCTGCAAATGAATATTGTAAATGCAGTTTTGCCGGTAAATGAATTTTATGAAAACAGCTTAAATGAGGTTAAAAATATCTGCAAATTAAATCTTCATTTTGTAAAGGTGACAAAGCAATTATCTTATTATTATAGAAAAGAAATCAATAAGTATTTTGATATTGAATCAAATTACCTGTTTAGCTAAAGAAAATTAATTTTTAACCGTGTGTCGGTATTTATTTTTTTAAATGAATATTCTGTATTGAAAGATTTTTTTCGAGAACAATAACTTATATAAGCGTAAAAAAAATAACTGTTTCAAGAACGCTTTGTGATCCTTGGTGACTTTGTGGCATTTGATTGGTAATCATTTTTTTGCCACAAAGGCACTAGGAAACAAAATAAAATTACTTTTGAGATAGTTGATATTTTTATAATTCAATTATCTGGTGTTCAAACTTATTTACAGCCAATTCTTCAAGAATCCATTTCAGCATTTCAATTCCGTATTTATTAACTATATATGTGAAATTTAATTCACGTTCTTGAAGATTATTATTAGGGTAAAATAAATTACGCGCTTTAGTTACTTGTCTTATAGCAGTTTCATGATTTCTTTCTTCTGCTTTTTTCGCCTTCTGCATTAATTGGTCCAGAGTCTGGTTTATTCTTTCAAGAGATTTATCGGTTACGTCTCCGAGTGTTTGATCAATTTGCAGAAAGTTTTCTCTAATCTTAATTATTTTTTCTTCAATTAAATTTTTAGCTTCTAAAATGTCGTCGTCAATTTTTGCTTCTGATAAAGAACCTATAACTTTTTCAATTAATTCCTTTTCATCAAAAAATAAATCTGTGTATTTCAGATTATATTTTTCCAATACATTTGTTATGTTCTTTTCAACAATTGTTGCCGATCCTCTTGGATAAATATAAGGCTGCGGGATATTAAAAAATCCATATAACGGTGTCACTTGAGCGAAGTAACTTATCTCTCCCGGACCTGCAATATAAAATGCGGTTGGAAGCAGGTAGTCCTGGCAAATTGGACGTAGAAGTACATTCGGACTAAAATCTTCCGGGGCTCTTTCAAGCCATTCAAATAATTCATCTTTTGTTAAGGTTTTTCTTTTTCCTTTAAGCCTGTAATTTTCGTCGACAGGTTCAATTAAAAATCTTCCGTCTTTTTCGGATGCAAATAAATTTATTGGTTTTACTTTAACTTGAGCATGATATTCTTCCTCAAGTTCCGCGCTTTTTTCAACTAAAACATCGGTATGCTCGCGGAAGTTTTCAAGTTCATTTTTAAATATGTCTTTTAGAATTCTTTTAATTTCAATCTCTTGGGGATTAAAAATTATCAATCCGTATTCATCAAAAATATCGAAAATAAGGTTTTTAAATGCCGCGTTAAAAGTAACACCTTCTTTATAAGAAGAGTTAAGTCTATTCATTAAATCTTCCTTAAAATCGGAATCTCTTGTTTCATCATTAAATTCTTTAATGAATTTCCTAATATCTTCGGTAAGTTTTATATGGCCTACGCTTCCTTTATTGGTTCCTTCCTCAAGAGCATCTCCGTATTTCAGAACCTTCAGCTCATTTGATTTATCAATGATATTTAGACTGCTAACTTCATCAAGATCGTGATCGTCTCCTTCAAGCCAGAATACGGGGACAAAATTATATCCTTCAAATTTTTCTTTTAGTGATCTGCAAAGTTTAATAGCGGTTATGGTTTTATAAAAAGTATACATTGGTCCGCCGAAAATTCCAAGCTGCTGACCGGTTACAACTGCCAATGTTTTTTTTGAAGCTAGCAGTTCTAGGTTAACCTCTGTCTGTTTTGAAGCATTTAAATTTTGATACTGTTTTTTAATAATATTAATTACGGCATCTCTGTGAGGTCTGTTGTAATTTGCAAGCTCACTTAAAAAAACGGGGTATTCGTCAACATCTCGGAAATTTTTATTGAAGTATTTTTCTACTTTTTCAAATTCGTATAAATAATCTAAAAATATATTTTGATGCGCGGGCAGGTCTGAAAAGTTTATAAACATTATTTCCCCTCGAAATATTCTAACTGCAAAAATACAAATTATCTTTTGAAACTAAAGTAAAATTAAGATTAAGTTTTATTTTGTAAAATACTCGACAATTTCTAACCTTTAAATAAAAAAGGTTTATAAACTCACAAAGTGTAAATTACCCATAATAAAATAGTGATTAACGGAACAGCTTTTATAAAATATTGATTTATTCCGGCCGAATTCATTTTTCTTAAAAATGAATCCCACCAAATATCTTGAGAAGGGCCGATATGATTTATTCCTTTGCCTAATCCAATTGCGACTACTAAGTCGTGCATAATAATTCTTATAGTAAGCGCAAGACAAAGAAGCTGAAATGAAAACAATATATTGTCGGTAATCAAATAAACTAAAATTGAAAATACAATCTTAACAAGAGATTTTTCAAAACTATCGAATCTGTGCCAAAGCTTCTCATAATATTTCACACGGTTGTCTATGCTTTTATAATTTTCCTCTTTTACTTTTTCTTTTATTATGTCCCGTTCTTTTATGAATGCAGTATCGTGCAAACCTTCAAAAACATAATAAATTATCCAGAATATAATTGCCGATAGAAAGATTATTAGTTCCAAGTTTTAATTTTCCGGAATTTTATGATTTAGGCTCAGGTATCTTTCAAACATTTTATTAAATTGAAACATCAATAAAACAAAAAGAAAGGCATAATCAAGTTTTGCCGGGTATTTCTTTAACGTCCAAATAATTAATTTCCAGAAATGTATACGGCAGTTCCCGAGTATGCCTACATATATAATAATTCTTAGTAAAGTTATATAATCACTAAATTTAATTTTCCGTTTAATAGGATTAGCAACTTTAGCGCCGTTGTAATATTTAAGAAAATTTATAGCGCGTTTGTAAACTTTTTCCGGCGAGTAAACATTATTTAAAACACTTTTGTAACCTTCATTTATTATTTCTCTGTCTATTTTAAAACGTATGTTTGACATATTCTCATCAAAATCAAATTTATCAATTAACCTGTTTTCTTTTTTCATTCGTTCATGAAGTTCAGTCCCAGGCGGAGCTTTTAATAAATTTATTGTTGCAATAACAATATTGCTTTCGGAAATAAACTTAATTTGGTTATCAAATATCGAAGGCGTGTCGGTATCAAATCCCACAATAAAACCGCCGGTTACAATAAAACCTGATGTCTGAAGGTGTTTTATATTTTGAAGAAGTTTTCTTTTTGCGTTCTGTTTTTTTCTGCTCGCTAATAAACTTTCTTCTTCCGGAGTTTCAATGCCTATAAAGATATGTCTGAATCCCGCTTCAAGCATAAGCCGCATAAGCTCATCATCATCGGCAAGGTTAATTGTTACCTGAGTTGCAAAACCGGGAGCGAATTCATTTTGCGACCGCCATTCAATTAATGCCGGAAGCAGTTCACTTTTCAAAACATTTTTGTTGCCGATTAAATTATCATCCGCGAACAAAATCATATCCGAATGGCCGGCTTTTAAAATTTCATTAAGTTCATTAATAATTTGGGCGGGAGATTTTACACGCGGAATCCTTCCGAATAATGCGGTAACATCGCAGAAGTCGCATAAATACGGACAGCCGCGCGAGTACTGAACAATTGAGTATTCGTAATTTTTAATATTAATTAAATCCCATTGCGGCAGCGGGGACTCAGCAACATTCGCAAACATTTCAGTTTTATAAATTCTTTTAAGATTGTTTTTTTCAAGATCTTTCAGAAAAAGCGGAAGAGTGATTTCTGCTTCGTTCAATACAAAATGATCTACTTGCGGAAATGATTCATACTCATGAGTAAAAAGAGTTCCGCCGCATACAATATTTACTCCGCACGATTTACATCGTTTAATAACTTCTCGGGCGGAAACAGACTGAACATTCATCGCGCTTATAAATACATAATCAGCCCAATGAATTTCTTCATCATTAAGTTTTTCTGTATTTAAATCGATTAATTTTTTATTCCAGTCTTTTGGAAGTAAAGAAGCAACTGTTAACAAACCGAGCGGAGGGTAGCTTCCTTTTTTCCCTACCACTTTCAGCAGGTGGTTCATCGACCAGAATGTGTCCGTCATTTTCGGGTATAAAAGTAGTATATTCATTACAAAAATTATTGTTAATAACACATAATGTACTTTTAAAAAATGAGAAAATAAACTTAACTATTTTGAAGCAGAATTCTCATTTTCTTGATTATCATTTTAGCAGATAGATTGTTAAATTAACCGTAATATTTGACTGAAAAATATCTGTATTTTAATTACCTATTCTATAAAAGAAAGAAGAACAGTGGAAATAAATTATCTAAAGTATTTCACAATCGAAAGAATAATTAATCTTTTTAAAATAATTACTTCATTTCAAATTTCTAGATTAATTAGAAAGCCGGTTGTATGGGGGAAACCGCTGACTATTTCAATAGAACCTACAAACCATTGTAACCTAGAATGCCCTGAATGCCCGTCGGGGTTAGGTGCTTTGACCCGTCCGCTTGGACTTTTGAAATTTGAAAAATTCAAGGAAGTTATTGATCAAATTTACGGGCATTGTTTTTATATTCAATTATTTTTTCAAGGGGAACCATTTATTAATAAAGAACTTCCTGAGATGATAAAATACGCTCAGTCCAAAAACATATATGTTTCGATTAGTACAAACGGTTTATTAATTACTGAGAAAAAAATAGATGTAATATTAAATAACTCTCCTGATAAATTAATATTTTCAATTGACGGATTAGATGAGAACTCATATCAGAATTATAGAGTAGGAGGTACGTTCAAAGAAGCTGACGCGTGCCTACGCTTGTTTATGAAAATGAAAAAGGAGCGAAAATATAAAAAGCCATTTGTTGAGTTTCAGTTTATTGTTATGAAGCAGAACGAAAACCAAATTGAAAAAGTATTTCAGTATGGAAAAGAAGTCGGAGTTGATAAAGTTGTTCTAAAGACAATGCAGGTTTCTTCTTATGAAAACGCTTTGAAGTTTTTACCGGCTGATGAAAAATACAGAAGATATACAATTGAAAACGGTAAAGTTGAAATGAAGGCTGAATTACGGAACCATTGTTTTGCATTGTGGCGTACTTCGGTGGTAACCTGGGACGGTAAAATTGTTCCTTGTTGTTTTGATAAAGATGCAAAATATGAAATCGGAGTTTTAGATGGTAAATCTTTTTCAGAGATTTGGCAAAGCGGGAAGTATAATAATTTCAGAAGAGCGGTTTTAAATAACAGGAAAGCTATCGATATGTGCACTAACTGTACCGAAGGACTAAAAATAAATATAGTTGAAGAATAACATTTTGGAAGCATTTGAGTTAAATACAGGCAAAAGATTCGCAAATAAAAAATTATTTTTTAATTTGCTGAAAATAATTATTACTGCTTCATTATTAGTTTATTTAATAAATATAATTGATTATAAAAAAATTATAGAAACACTTGGATCCGCAAACTATATCTTTGTTCTATCTGCTCTATTATTAACCGGTGTAAATGTATTTCTTCAATACAAAAAATGGGAGATAATATGCCGCCATTCATTGAACATATTTGATAAAGGAATAATTGCCAAATCGCTTTTTATTGGGTTCAGCGGAGGAATTGTAACGCCATTTAAAATCGGCGAATTTGTTGCTCGTGCAATTCCTATAAAAACAGTAGGGATAATTGAAATATCGCTTGCTACTTTTATTGATAAACTTTTCCCATTAATTGTAGTGAGTTTTATAGGTGGTTTATCAGCTCTGCTTTTTGTTCATTATTTTCATGCCGTAAATATATTAATCACTGTTTCGCTTTTAATAATTTATATAATATTGTTCTATTTCTTGTTTATTATTGTGAACAATAAAAAATTTTGGAACGATATTATTTTTGATAAAATATCACAAATAAGATTCTTGAAAAATCATGTTTCCAAATTTAAACTGCTTGGAAAACTATCATCAAAAATTACATGGCAGCTGACCTTTATAACATTTCTGTACTATTTAACGTTTACAACTCAAATGGCATTACTGATTGCGGCATTTTTACATCAATACGATTTATTAAATTATTTATGGATAAGTAATCTTGTCATATTCTCTCAGACTATTATACCTCAAGTTACAATAGCAGAATTGGGTATCCGGGAAGGTTCAACGGTATTTTTTATGAACTTGGTCGGATTATCCGCCGCAGCGGGTTTCAACGCAGCTATAATATTATTTTTTATTAATCTGGTTTTACCTTCAATTGTTGGACTATTTCTAATAATTACAAAAAAGTATGATTGATTTATTAATTGTTTTCTTTATTCTGCTGATGTTGCATTATTCATATTTTATTTTTTCCGTTTACCGGGGACTCAATAAAATATCCAACAAGGAAAATATAGTTGATAAATTTGTTTCAGTTATTATTCCCTTTAGAAATGAAGAGAAAAATATAATTAAATGTCTTAAAAGTATTGAAGAACAGGAATATGATAAAAACAAGTATGAAATTATTTTTGTTGATGATGGCTCCAGCGATAGATCGATTGATTTGCTGAATGAAAATATCCTAACTGCAAACGTACATTTACTTAGCCTCAATAATTTCGAAGGCAAAAGAGGACATAAAAAAGCTGCTGTAAAATTCGGGATAGAAAATGCGAAAGGCGAAATAATTATCACAACAGACGCGGATTGCACACATGGTAAAGAATGGCTCAAATCAATTGTTTCATCTTTTAGCGGCAACACTGCATTTGTGTCAGGTCCGGTAGAGTTCTATAATTCCGATTCGTTATTCGGGAAACTGCAAAAATTAGAATTTGCCGGACTTATTATCACTGGCGCCGGACTTATAGGGAATAAAACCCCAATAATCTGCAACGGCGCAAACTCGGCTTTCAGAAAACATATATTTTATGAAGTTGGTGGTTATGATGACTTGATGAATTTATCTTCCGGCGAAGATGAATTATTAATGCAGAAGATAGCTTCAAAAACTAATTATGATATAAAATTCTGCATGAATAGAAAGGCTGTAGTTAAAACTGCTCCTATGAGTTCATTAAAGGAATTTCTAAATCAAAGAAAACGCTGGGCCAGTAAAGGCTTATATTATAAAAATAAATTGTTAATAATAAAATTGATTCTAATATTTTTATTTTACCTTTCCATTATTGCGCAAATATTGTTAGGAGTATTTTATAACGAAATATTTTTATATACACTATTATTTACTATGCTTGTAAAAATTACTTCTGAATATTTTGTGCTTAAAAAAGGGATCAGTTTATTGTTCGACAAATCTATTAATAATGTTTTTTTATTAGCTGAAATTATGCAGATTCCTTATATAATATTGTCGGGATTAATGGGGCTGTTCGGAAATTTTAGATGGAAAGAACGGGAGCTCGAACGCTGATGCGCTATTTGTACAATCCTCCTTTGATTATGAAGAAGATATTTAATGATTTTATATGGGAAACTTCCAATAATAAAATATTATTAACTTTCGACGACGGACCAAACCCGGGTACTACGGAACTGATATTAAATGAGTTGAATAATCAAAATTTGAAAGCGGCGTTCTTTTGTGTCGGAAATAACATCAGTTTAAATCGGCAGCTGGCCAAAGATATATTGACTAACGGCCATTTAATGGCTAATCATACATATAATCATAAAGTAATAACAAAGCTTTCGGAATCTGATGCAAAAAAAGAGATAGAAATGTTCAACGGAATTGCCGGAGATATTCCGGGTTTTATTCCACTTTATTTCCGGCCGCCTCACGGCAGATTTAATCTCAAAACTGGAAATTTAATTAAAGAATCTAAATTGAAAAACGTGATGTGGTCTCTATTAACTTATGATTATAAAAATGATCCGCAGATAGTTAAAAATGCAGTGAAAAAATACTTAAGAAAAAACTCAATTGTTGTTTTACACGACAGCCTTAAATCTAAAAGTATTATTACTGATTCAATTAAAATTATAGTTGAGGAAGCATATATAAAAGGATTTGAATTCGGAGAACCGGAAGAATGTTTGAAATAATATTCCTTGCCGCGGTTTCATTATATTTTATTCAAACAGTAATATTTACTATTGGGTTAAATAAATCATTAGAAAAATTGCCGGTAAAAGATTTGCCTTTTATATCGGTAATAGTTTCGGCAAGAAACGAAGAAGATAATATTCTTAATTGTATGACGGCTTTGGATAAACTCGAATATCCTGAGGATAGAATTGAAATAATAATTGTAAATGATGAGTCAGAAGATGAAACCAGAAATATCATAGCTTCATATATAAAAGACAAACCAAAATTCGTAACAATCATTCCGAATAAAGGTGAAGGTCATTTAAAAGGCAAAGCAAACGCTATTGATCAAGCCGTCAAAATATCCAAAGGTGAAATAATATTAACTACAGACGCTGATTGTCTGCCCAATCCACAGTGGGTTAAAACAGTCGTTTCATATTTTTCAAATGATGTCGCTATGGTAAGCGGTCATACTTCCCAGTTTGAAAGAAATTCGTTTGAAGGTATGCAGTCGGTCGATTTTATTTATCTGCTTTCGGTAGCTGGCGGTGTAATGAATCTGGATAAACCTATGAGCTGTATCGGCAACAACATGTCTTACAGAAAATCTGTTTACAATGAAGTCGGCGGCTATCAATCGCTTAAGTTTTCGGTTACCGAAGATTTTGCTCTGCTTATGGCTATTCATAAACTGGGAAAATACAAAATTATACATCCAACCGACCCAGGCATGCTTGTAAAATCAAAACCATGCAAAAATATTAAATCATTATATAATCAAAAGAAAAGATGGGGAGTCGGTGGATTGCAAAGTGAATTAGCCGGATTTACGGTTATGACTTTGGGGTGGATTTCAAATGCAGGAATATTGTTAATCCCGTTTTTCTTATCGACAGAGTCCTTTTATATTCTATTATTTAAAATTGCGACCGATTATTATTTTTTAAATCCGGTTTATAGAAAACTAAAAATGAAATTAAATCTAAAACATTTTCTTGTATTTGAAATCTATTTTGTAATTTACGTTTTCGTTTTACCGTTTATTGTTCTTTTTAATAAAAAAGTTTCATGGAAGGGAAGAGAATATTAATGCTTCTGCTGTGCAATTATTATGTAACATATAGATGCAATGCCTTTTGCGAGTTCTGCCATTTTGCCGATCACGGTAAGTTTAAAGGAACACCCGAAGCAAAACTTGAAGATTTTAAATCAAACGTATCACAGCTTGCCGAACTCGGAGTAAAGTTTATTGATTTAACAGGCGGTGAACCGCTTCTTAATAAAACAATTGCGGAGATGGCCGCATTTGCGAAAAGTAAAAAAATGCAGACAAGTATTACAAGTAATGCCTTGCTTTATCCCAAATTTGCAGAGAGTTTAGCCGGCAAGGTAAACCTTCTTCATTTTTCTCTTGACTCGCCGGATGAAGATGAACACAATAAAATTCGTAAGGTAAATTGTTTTAATCATGTATTCGAAAGTATTAATATCGCTAAATCGTTGGGTGAATTTCCTGATATTCTATTTACCGTAACAAATGAAACTTATAAAAAACTTCCTCGTATGCATGAAATTGCAGAGAAACTTAATCTTGTTTTAATTGTAAACCCTGTGTTTTCTTATTTCGGTAATCCCGGTTTAAGTGAAGAAGCCATTAATTTTATTGAAGAATATGTAAACGGTAAAATGAACATCTATTTGAATAAAGCATACTTGAAATTGAGAAGAGCCGGCGGCAACAATATTAATGACCCTTTGTGCAAAGCTGTTTCACGGGTTGTCGTAATTTCACCTTATAACGAAATTGTTTTGCCGTGTTATCATTTTGAAAATAAAAGTATACCTATTGACAGGCCGATTAAAGAAATAAGAAATTCCGAAGAGTTGCAGTATTATAAAAAGAATGAGGGGAAATTTGATTTCTGCAGCGGCTGCACCGTTAATTGTTATTTTGAGCCTTCATTCGCGTTCCCGACAAATTTATACGGGCTTGTGAGTTTAACGTCGAAATTTAAGTACGGTTATAACAAATTAATTAAACAAAAAATTCTAAAAAAATCATATACCAACAATACAGGCAGTTTATAATAATGAAGAAAATTTTATTTGTTCTTTTTTTTGCAAGCCTTTCAGAAATTAACGCTCAAGATAAAATTGAATTATTCCCGGGTGATTTAAATATACAGCCGTTTACGGCTAATATATTAGAACCTAGATTAGGAAGTTTATTTCAGCTTGGTGATAATGAATTGAGACTTGATATAGGCAGCTCGGCGGATATTATTAAATATCATAAATGTGAAAATGAAATATGGTCATTTGGGGCCGACTTATTCACATACACTCTTTTAAGAGGTGAAACAGATTTCCATTTTCCGGTTGATGCGGTTGACTATTTATTCGGCGTAAATTTCGGTTATAAAAATAAAATAAATGAAGTTAAAGAAATCGGCGCTCGATTAAGATTAAGTCACATAAGCGCTCATTTTGTCGACGGTCATTATGACGGTTCAAACCAGCAGTGGCGTGACGGGCAATTACCAAGAGTTTACAGCAGAGAATTTTTAGAGCTTATAGCATATTATAAAATTAATAACCTAAGGATTTACGCCGGCGCGGCTTATCTTTATCACGTTGATCCTTCAAGTATTAAAAAAGATAATTATCAAGTTGGAGCAGAATATTTTATTGATGATATTTTAGGTGAAAATTTGAATCCCTATTTTGCATATGATTTAAAAGTTATTCATCTGGATAAATACTCGATTAATAATTCGATAAATATTGGGATTAAATTAGGGAAAAAAGAAGGAAGGGGATTAAGTTTATATTACGCTTACTACTCCGGTAAAAGTATTCACGGCGAATACTTTGATTTTAATAAAGAATATTCGGCAATCGGAATTAATTTAGATTTATAATATGCCTGAAAATCAAGAAAAGTTAGCTAGTAAATTTGGTGTTATCTTAAAAAAGTATAGTTTTTTAACATCTCTTCCTGTGCACATTTTTTTATTTGTTGTAACCTTTATTACAACGCTTATTGCGGGAATCAGCTGGACAACAGGTTCAATAGGACCATATACATTTACAGATCTTGTAAGCGGTTTGCCGTATGCGGTATCGGTTTTATTCATGCTTTCTTCGCATGAATTCGGTCATTACTTCGCGGCAAAATATCATAAGGTAAAAGCAACGCTTCCTTATTATATTCCGTTTCCTCCGCTCCCGGGATTTTTTAATTTCGGTACGATGGGAGCTGTAATTAAAACAAAATCCCCCGTACTTAATAACAAAGCAATGTTTGATATTGGAATCGCAGGTCCTTTAGCCGGATTTATTGCTTGTTTAATTTTAATAATTTACGGTTTCCTCAATCTGCCGGGTGAAGATTATATTTTGGCAATTCATCCCGATTACTTTTCTCCTGAATACGGTATACAAGGAGTCAGTCTTGCCTTCGGCGACACTATTTTATTTTCTTTCCTAAGAAATATTCTTACAGAACCAGGACAGTTTATTCCTCCAATGTCTGAAATTTATCATTATCCTTATTTGTGTGTCGGCTGGTTTGGTTTGTTTGTTACTGCAATGAATATGGTGCCTGTCGGTCAGCTTGACGGCGGACATATAGTTTACAGCATGTTCGGTTCAAAAAAACATGAAGCAATTGCAAGTATTAGTATGATAGTATTGGGAATTTTAGGTTTTATTGGCGTAATAGATAACTTTTTGGAACTTGATTTAGGAATTGGATGGATCGGCTGGCTTTTTTGGGCTATTATTTTATTGTTTGTTATAAAAATAAAACATCCGCCTGTCCGCGATTATTATATTCTTGATACTAAAAGAATGATATTGGGTTACATAAGCATTTTTATTTTAGTAGTATCATTTTCACCAACACCTTTTTTAGTTACAATTAACTAATATGTCATTCCGGCATGCCTTTTGCCGGAATCTGCAAGTGATAGTTAGGAAATTCCCGCCAAAAGCATGCGGGAATGACAAGTTTATATTTTAATGACTTGACATTGTGCGCTTTACTTAGTTAAATTTTGGCTGTCAAATAAAGGAAAATATTATATAGAGAATTCTGCTACTGTTTTTAACTTGTTATTTATTAATTTAATTAACGTTTCGGAAAGCAAATTCTCTTAAAAAATATCTTCCTATTTTTTTACCTTTTAAGAATTCCTTCCGAAATAATTTCAAACAAAAATAAACTGAAAATGAAAAATTTTAAGATATTATTAATTTTATTAACGATTGTTTTTTATTCGTGCGACGGATTAACGGATGATATTGTAAATTCACCGAATTCGGAATACAGAGTTTCAGATATTACAGCGCCGGAGTATATAGTTTTTCAAGAAACTGATTCTTCGCTAGTTGCTTCAATCAAAATTGATAATTCTGATGTAATTTCACAAGTATGGTATAATGTTATAACACCAAACGCTTCTGAAACGGTAATAAACAATGTTGCAATGTTTGACGACGGTAATAAAGCCAACTATGGAGATGAAGAAGCAGGTGACGGCATATACTCCGGTAAAACATATCTCGGAAAATCAATACCAAGCGGAAAATATTTGCTTCAGTTTTATGTAAAAGATAATGTAAACAATGAAGATGATAATATTAGGGTTGTCGGTTTCCATCAATTAGAATTTGATAACGGGCAGAATAAAATTGCGCCTGTTATTTCCGATTTGGTTATGCCGGATTCAATTAAAAGAGGTGTAGATTTTATTTTTACAATTAAAGTAACTGACGAAAATACTCTGGCAGATATTAGTCAAGTTTACTTTCAATTTACGCGCCCCGATAATACAAGCTCCGGTACAATTTTAATGGTTGATAACGGAGATATTAATTTGGGTGATGAGACAGCCGGAGACGGAATTTATTCGTTTAAAAATTCTTTTTCCGACGGCTCATCAAGTGAAGCTGCACAATTGGGCGAATGGACTTTTGTATTCCGTGCCGAAGATAAAGGCGGCCTTTTAAGTAATGAAATTTCTCAAATAATTTTAGTTCAAGAATGAAAAAAGTAATTATTGCAATCATAGTATTTACAAGTGCTGTTTGTGCTCAAACAATGCCGAAAGGTTATGAGTTAGGCGGTAGTACATTAAAAAAAACTAATGACGAAACTCCAGCGGGTAACACTATTGAAGATATATTAGCTATTGGAGATACTATATGGCTTGCGACAGGTGAAGGGTTGAGTCGGTCATTAGATAACGGCGTAACATGGACAAATTATTATAACACAGAAGCATTCGGTACTGAGAGCGTAGCAACTGTCGCATATAATAATGGCGCAATTTGGGCCTCCACATGGCATTTATCGAAAGACGTTGAAGGTGCTTTTGAAGGTTCGGGGTTAAGATATTCTCTGGATAACGGTGAAACTTGGACTATAGTTCCTCAACCGCTTGATGAACCTGGTGATACTTTAGTCACTTATGGTAATAATATACTATATGCTGAAGCCGAGACTAAAGCAGGGGATAATCTTATTAGAGATATTGACTTCCTAAACAACACAATTTTTATTGCTGATCATGCAGGTGGATTCCGCAAGTCTTCAAACATGGGTCAAACATGGCAGAGAGTTGTTGTTCCGCCGGATTATCTGGATTCTATTAAACCAACTGACACACTAAATTTTAGAATGCAGCCTAAAAGGAAAAACGAACCTGAACACCACCTAAATTATATCGCTTATTCTCTTGAAATAACGAATGATGGGGTGATTTTTGCAGGAACTGCAGGCGGAATTAATAAATCCGATGATGGTGGTATTTCATGGGTGAAGTTTAATCACACCAACCAAGCAAACTCGATCAGCGGCAATCATATAATTGAGATGAACTACAACGAGTTTGATAAATCTTTGTGGGCTACAACATGGAAAGCTGAAGGACAAACAGAATATTGGGCGGTAAGTCGGACAACTAATGGCGGAAATAATTGGGAAGTATTTCTACCAGGTTTTAGAGCTCACGAATTTGATTTTATAAGTTACGGCGATGGACCATCCCAGGTAATTGTAGCATCTGAAGAAGGAGTTTATAGAAGTTACAATGACGGGATATTATGGTTAACCGCTCCTCAAATATTTGATAGTATTACAAAAGTAAAACTTGCTTCGAATAACTTTCGCTCCATTGAAATTCAAGAAGGTGAATCCGAAAATAATATTTGGGTAGGATCAAATAGTAATGGTATGGGGAGAATAACGGAACAACAGGGCGCTTCGGCATGGGATGGTTTATGGAAAGTATTCTTAGCCTCAGAGAAACTAACAGACCCTTCTTCAACCAAAGCTTTTCCAAACCCTTTTTCACCTTCGCAGGAAAAAATAAAAATTCAATTCAGTACAAATAATACGGACGCGGAAATTTCAATTAGAATTTTTGATTTCGGGATGAACCTTGTAAAAACACTTTTGCAGAATGCTCCGCGTACTTCCGCTTTTGATGAATATTTTGAATTCTGGGACGGCAGAAACGAAAAAGGAAAAGTTGTGCCCAACGGAGTTTATTTCTATAGAATTGACATAGGAAATAACGATCCGCTCTTTGGAAAAATTATGATATTAAATTAAAATTATAGAAACTTATAATTCATTAACGAAAAATTGATATGGAAAAAATGTATAATAAAACTTCTTCGTGCCTTAGTGCCTTTGCGGCAATTAAAGCACAAATAAAATTTAAAGAGAAGCCACAAAGACACAAAGACACTAGGATGGAATTTTTGATGTTATGGGATTTTAACGGTATTGCAAAATATACTCTGAGTAAATCTTATCTAGTATTTGTAATTTTATTATTCACACAATTAACTTTCGGTCAGGCGCAGACTAGCGACATAGCAAGTTTGCCCGGTGCATTCAGCCGTATGGGATTCGGAGCAAGAGGCATGGGTATGGGTAATTCAATGTCCGCGGTTAAATACGGGAATGTAGTTTCATATTATAATCCGGCACTTAGCGCGTTTCAGAATAAAAATAATTTCCAAACTTCTTATTCATTTTTATCACTTGATAGATCATTAAATTTTCTGAATTATACTAAAACTTTTCCGTTCGGCACAAAGCAAAATGAAAAAGGTGAAAACGAACCGCGCTCCATTGCAGGTTTCAGCGCGGGAATAATAAACGCCGGTGTAAGTGATATTCCGCAATATGACGGATCAGGAGAGCAGACAGGGAATTTAAGCACTTCAGAAAACCAGTTTTTCTTCAGCGTGTCAAACCGCTTCTCGGGTAAACTTGCGATAGGAATAGCTTTCAAATTTTATTACTATAAGCTTTATGAAGATGTTACGTCAACTTCATTAGGATTTGATATTGGCGCCCTTTATTCGCTGAACGATAATATTACTATTTCGGCGGTACTAACCGACTTAAATACAAAATATAAATGGGACACTTCAGAAATTTACGGAACTAACGGTAAAGCTAGCGAAGATAAATTCCCATTACTGAAAAAAATTGGAATTGCGTATAAATTTGATGAACCCAATATAATTGCAGCCGTAGAATTTGAAAGCAGCAGCGCAGAAACTTCATATCTTAGATTTGGAGTTGAATATAATATAGTTGAAAGTCTATTTTTAAGAGGCGGATTGGATAAATGGAATCTGCAGAATCCCGATTTTCCTGTTAGACCTTCATTGGGATTTTCGTATTTTTATAAACTAAATAATATGATTATCGGTGTTGATTATGCATTTGTAATTGAACCATATTCATCAAGCGATCAGCATATAATTGGCGTAAACATAAATTTCTAGAAATTACTTATGAAAAAATTATTCTTTATTGTTTTAATATCTTCTTCAATTTTAACGGCTCAAACAGCAGGTAATTCCGGACTGGCATTTTTAAAACTCGGATTCGGCGCAAGAAATATTGCAATGGGCGATTTAGGCGTTGCTACGGCAAATGATGTAACAGCGTTAAATTATAATCCGGCTTTAATTTCCGGATTCACTAAATCTCAATTATTGTTTACACACAATGAGTTAATCCAAGATTCTAGAAGCGAATTGTTCGGGGCAAGTTTTTCACTATTTAATCTGCCTTTCGCTTTAGGTATAAACACAACAACAATCTCAGATATTGAAATAAGAACTCAGCCCGGCGAAGCTCAATCATCATTTAATATAAATTATTTTTATGTTAGTCTTTCTTCCGGTTTTGATATAACAGAAAATTTATCACTAGGTGTAACTGCAAAATATTTGAATGAGAATTTGTTCCTCGCGGAAGCAAACGGCTGGGGATTTGATTTCGGCGCGAATTATAAAAACGTAATTGAAGGATTAAATATAGGCGCTTCATTAAGAAATATAGGCTCTATGAATGAACTGCTTCACGAAAAAACAGAACTGCCTGTAGATCTCAGAATCGGCGCTGCGTATAGTTTTGCCGTTAATAATCTTGAATCGGATATTACGGTTACAGGCGGATTACAGAAATATACCGCGTCGGACAATTCACATATACATCTCGGCGCAGAATTTTTATTTAAAAAAATGTTTGCCGTTAGAGCCGGTTATATGTCGGGATATGAAACTAAAGGTTTAACAGCCGGACTAGGCATATTCTGGAGCAGTATAAATTTTGATTATGCATTTACTCCTTATGATTTTGATTTAGGCAGTTCTCACACAATTTCGCTAATGTATAACTTTAAATAGATACCTACATGATGGAAATCATTCCTTTTAAAAGCTCAGGTATATCTGAAAAAGAATGGGAAGAGTTTGTCGATAATTCAGATAACGGAACAATCTTTCATACCAGAAAATTTTTATCTTACCATCCCAAAGATAAATTTATTGACTCGTCTTTAGTAGTCTTAAAGGACGGCAAACCACTGTCCTTATTGCCGGCGGTTAAAATTAACAGGGAAGGGAAAAATATATTATCATCCCACTCGGGAGCTTCTTACGGCGGATTTGTTTATAAGCAGGATTTAAATATTCGCGATGCTTTTGATTCTGTTGAGGCATTGTTAAAATACGCTAAGAAACAAAAGTTCGACGCAATTCAATTAACGGCGCCGCCGATGATTTATCAAACTAAATATTCCAACTATTTTGACTTTGCGTTATTCAGAAATGATTTTGTTTATTTAAAAAGAGAAATTTCAAGCGTAGTTCAGCTTGATGTGAAAAAAGAGGAACTGCTTTCAACATTCAGACTTGAGGCGCGCACTGCGGTTAGAAAGGCGATTAACCAGAATATTGAAATTGTTGAAACAGATAGATTTGAAGATTATTACGCAATTCTAAAAAAGAATTTAAAGATGCGCCACAACGTGAATCCGACTCATACATTGGACGAATTACTTAAACTGAAGAAAATGTTCCCTGCCAAAATTAGATTGTTCGGCGCTTTTCTGGGCGAAACCTTAATCGCAGGCGTATGCAACTTCAGCGCAAACCCTAATGTAGTTTTGGCGTTTTATATTAGTCACGATGAAGATTATCAGAAATACCGCCCCGTAAATTTATTGTTTTACGAAATTATGAAAAGGTACGGGGAAGAGGGTTACAGGTTTTTGGATTTCGGAATATTTACCGTTAATATGGAACCAAATTGGGGACTTGGAAGATTCAAAGAAAATTTCGGCGCTAGAGGAATTTTTAGAGATACATTTTATAAAAATCTCTAATGCTCAAAATCTTACATATCGCCCCGCAGAATTACGCTGGTGTACCTTACGGTTTTTATCAAATGCATAATGCGTGCGGCGACCATTCACGATTAATCACACTTCATAAAAATCAATTTGATCTTCCCGAAGATGTAAACCTTAATCTGCCTCTTCCAAATTTTAATCTCGCTAAATTATGGCGCAGAAAAAAACTTGAAACAAGAGAATTGGAAAGGAAAACATCCGCTCCTTATTTCGAGTTCAAAAATGCTTTCGAAAAATATTACTTTGTTATAAATGATTTTTTTAGAAAATCCAAAGTTGATGATATAATTGATAAACTTCAGCTTAATGATTTTGATATTATTCATTATGACGCCGGATTGGATTTTTTTAGAAATTCTTCTCAAGCCCTTAAATGGAAACATCAAGGGAAAAAAATCGTATGCTGTTATTACGGAAGTGATTTGCGCACTCGAGGTGTAATTAAAGAACTTGATGAAATCTCGGATTTAAATATTACTTCTGAATTTGATCATCTCGCGCTTAAGAAAGATCTAAAATATATATTCTATCCATACGATACTTCAGAATTGCCTCAAAGAGAAATTAATAATTCCGGGAAAATCAGAATAGTTCATTCTCCTACTAATAGAAAATTTAAAGGAACGGAATTAATAATTTCGGTTATTGATAAATTGAAAAAACAAAAAAACATTGATTTTATTCTTCTCGAAAAATTGCCCAGACATGAAGTACTGAACATTAAAAAAAGCTGCGACATTTGTATTGATCAGGTTGGCGGAACCATGGGAGGTACAGGATACGGTAAAGCCGGAATTGAAACCCTTGGTATGGGAATTCCGACTATTACAAATATGACTGATGATTATAACGAATGGCTTCCCGAAAATCCGTTTGTTGTTGCGAATAATGAAGTCCAGCTTTATCAACGATTAATTGAATTAATAGAAGATCAAAATTTGCGTGACGAATTAGGCGCAAAGGGAAAATTATGGGTAAATAAATACCACGGATTTGAAAGCGTTAATAATAGACTTTATGAACTTTACAGAGAAAATGGAATAATTTGATGCAGGCAAAACCTAGTGTATTTAAATCAACTGCATGGTACGGCGCGGGGTTCTTAATACTGCGAGCGGTAAGTTTCTTTTTGCTGCCCATGTATTCACAGGTCCTTGATCCGAATGAGTTCGGTAATTACGCTTTAATTATGGCTTTTTATACGACTGCATTAATTATTTATCAAGCCGGTTTTGGAATTGGATTCACAAGATTTTATCTTGATGAAGATGATGAAGCCAAGAAGAAGATTGTCCTTTCAAGCATATTAAATACAGTTTTTATAATTTCAGTATTATTATCTACAATAGGATTATTTTTTACAAATCAGATTTCGGTTCTTCTCCTTGGCAGTCCTGCATTTGCCGAATTGTTGTTTATCGTTTTTATAACTCTTTTTTTTGAAAATATATCTTACTTCCTTCTCTATTATTTTAAAACCCTCGAACGTTCAAAGTTTGTTGTTGTAATAACTTCCATCTCTTCGATTGTCAATTTCTCATTTAATATATTTCTTGTTTATTTTCTTGAACTCGGAATTCAGGGGATAATAATCTCCCAGCTTATTGCAAGCTCAATAGTTGTGTTTATTCTTGTGCCGATAATATTTAAGGATTTTCTCTTTTCAATTGATAAGGAATTGATAAAACGGATTTTCGTTTTTTCCGCCCCATTATTTGTTGGCAGTATTTTTGCAATTCTTTTAGAAGTGGCAGACAGGTTTTTTATTGATTTTTATTTGGATAAAGGCGAAGTAGGTATTTACAGCTTTTCATACCGCATAGCATTAATAATGAATTTATTTGTTATTTCATTTAGAACCGCATGGGCGCCTAGAGCAATTAATAATTACAAGGAAGGTAACTATTCCTATGACTTCGGCCAGATATTTACAAAATTAATTACATCTACAGTATTTATATTTCTGTTTGTTACACTTCTTATAGGCGACGTTTTTAACGTTCATATTTTCGGATTCGAGATATTCAATTCCAGTTATGAACCCGGAATAGCTGTTATCCCTGTTGTATTGCTCGGTTATATTTTCAGCGCGCTGGCAAGCTTTTATTCTGTTTATCCTTTAGTTGCAGGGAAGAGCAGACATTTTTTAATCTCTGATTTTTCCGCTCTTGCAATTAATATTGTATTAAATATAATATTAATAAAACCTTTGGGTATAATGGGAGCGGCTGTTGCGACATTAGCCGGGTTATCGGTTATTACGATTTATCTTTGGTTTGTAAGTAAGGATAAAATACATGTTGACTATGAAATGAAAAAGTTAGGTTTAATATTAATTAGCGGAGCTGTTTGTTTTTCTTTCGGTTATTTAATTAATTTATTTTTAGTTGATGTAATCGTAATTATAATGTTTACATTGTCGCTTAAGTATATTTTAGATATTAATTTAACAAGGATATTAAGTTTCCTTAAATCTCCCTGATAAATCCGATTAAATCATTTTCAATACTATCCCAATTATATTTGTCCTCTACCAATTTTCTTCCGTTTTTAGAATGTCTTTCTAAAATTGTATTGTCATGGATATAATTTTTTATTTTGTCTATAATTTCATTTTGATTTTCAGGATTCACAAAATATCCGAAATGATCGTCGTCAAATAAATCTCTGATAGCCGGAATATCGGAATAAATGACAGGTTTGCCGCATGCCATATATTCAAATATTTTTATTGGAAGAGAGTTATTATAAATAAAATTAGAAGTTCTCAAATCGAAGCAAATATGCACATCACTTAAGGATTTTGAAATATCATTATACGGCTGCCAGTTAATTATTTCCAATTTACAGTTGTTTTTATTTTTGAATTTATTTTCAATTATATCTTTTATGGAATTATCGATGAATCTTCCTATCAGTTTCACTTTAAAATTTAAATCAGGTTTTTTAACGGAAATAATATCAATTAGATTAATGAATCTTAAAATTCCGCGGTCTTCGTTAAGTATCCCAGAAAAACACAAAGTTAATTCTTTCCCGTTAAATTGAGGGGGAGAATAATCAAAATATTTTAATACGGGGTAATATGAAATAAGTTTTTTCTTTTTAGTCGGGGCTAAAAAATTAAATCTTTTTATTTTCCTTTTTTCCCCGAAAATAATTCCGTCAACTTTTTGAATGGCGTAGTACTGGAATAAATAGAAGAACGGATAAAAGGTATAATATACAATAGGGGAAAGTTTTGAATAATAATTTTCAGGGTACCACTCGGTCAAGTCATAAATAATTTTGCAAATTCTGTTTAGTTCTTTTTTGTAATTATTGGCGGCAATAATCGGGAGTATTTCAGCGCAAATAATTATATCGGGTTTAAACTCAATTAACAAATCAGAAAACTTGTTAATCTTCTCCCGTTTGGTTAAGTTTTCGCTGTCGAAACCTTTAATAATAATGCCGTCCGCTGTTTCGTCTATTTTAAGAGTTGAGCAGAAGATTGACGTTTCAAAATTATTATTATTTAATGTGTGTGCAATTTTATAAAATAATCTTTCGTCAAATGGGCTGTGTCCTGATGTTAGAATCGCAATTTTAGTATTCATAATTAATTTATTTATTGGTAATTCAATTTAATGAAACAAAAACGAATTTTAATAATCCGCCCCGATAGAATAGGTGACGTAGTTCTATCTACTCCAATACCTCGTGAAATTAAAAAAACATTCCCCGGCGCATTTGTCGCCGTTTACTTACGCAATTATACGAAAGATATTTATTTGAACAATCCTTATGTTGATGAAATTATAACCAACGATTTTAATAAAGGCTCGTTTAAGGATTTTATAAACAAAGCAAAAGAACTTCGTAAATATAAATTTACTCACGCATTAATGCTTCTTCCCACAGAATATATGAACTATTTATTATTCTTTGCGGGCATTCCGGTAAGAGTCGGGGTTGGGCACAAACTTTACCAATTCTTAACTTTTACAAAATTTGTCGGGAGAAAAAAATATATACCCTTAAGACATGAAGCTGATTATTGTATGGATCTCGCAAGAAAAATAGGCGTAAGTGCCGAAGATCTAAACCCCGAAATTTATTTAACGGATATTGAAAAAGAAAAAGTTAATAGTATCCGCAACTATTTATTAAAAGAGAAAAAATATTTAGTAGGTATTCATTCGACAAGCGGCAACTCTGCGCCGAATTGGGTTCCAGAAGAGTATTTAAAACTGATTCATAAATTAACACAGTACAATAATTTCAGGGTTGTAGTTACTGATAATAATATTCCAGATGGACTAAAAAATATTTCCAATGTCGAATATCCGAATACCGGCATTAATTTAAGGGAATCGATTCTTAATTTCGCTTCATTGGATTATCTTGTTTCGGCAAGTACAGGTCCTATGCATATTGCAGCTGCGTTAAAAGTAAAAACAGTATCACTTTTTTGTCCGCTGACCGCATGCTCTCCAAAATTATGGGGTCCTTTAGGAAATGAATCAGAAATTATATTACCTTCAGTTGATTATTGTGAACTTATTTGTCCCGGTGATCCGAAAAAATGCACGTTTGAAGGAGAGGGCGGAATTTCAGCGGAAAACGTATTACATATTTTAAAATCTAAACTTAGGACCAATGATTAAAAATAAATAAGAGAATAAAGAAAAAACAAAATTAATTTTAATTCGTCATCAAATTCACTATATTTCACATCCAAAATTTTGATTTTGCCAAGCGCCTATTAACAGGTTAATGCCCAACCCCGTCAGATCCGGAAGGAAGCAGCGGTAAGTATTTAATTTGTGTAATAGGATAGCTTGGCATTTTATTTTTCTTCAAAATAAAATTTCTCTTTTAATTTCTTTAATTGTCGCTTATATTTATTCCCAAATTACTTTTCCAGAAATAATTATTTTATTCAATTGAAAATAAAACTAATTCATTTTCTCATTCTTTTTTTTGCAGCGACTAAATTACTTTCAGCCCAGGAAATGAAAGTCCCTTCATTTGTTTTGTCCGATATCGAATTCGAAATTAAAATAAACGGCGTTCCCGATTCATTAAAAGAATATGAAGTTAAAATCATAAACTCCTCAGGAAATAAAGCTACTCAAAATTTAGTGGTAATTAACGGTGCAGCTTCATGGAAATTAAAAATTGAAACGTGGGGCACCTATATTATTTTGGATATGAATGGAAAAGAAACTTTTATTAGAGTTATGCCTGGCTGGTTCAGTATACTTCCACCGCTTATTGCGATAGTTCTTTCCTTGGTTTTAAGAGAAGTGATGGTTTCCCTTTTAGCCGGAATATGGATTGGCGCAATATTTATTTATAATTACAATCCTTTTACTGCATTGCTTCGTCTCGCCGATACAATAATGATAAATACATTAATCAACTCCGACCATATGTTTATTATATTATTTACACTTTTATTCGGCGGAGTAATTGGAGTAATTCAAAAAAACGGCGGGACAATCGGACTTTCGAACCTTGTAACCAAGTACGCAAGAAACGCCAGAATGGGAATGATATCCAGTTCATTAATGGGTATTCTTATATTTTTTGACGATTATGCCAACTCATTAATTATCGGTAATATGATGCGGCCAATTACAGATAAACTTAAAATATCGCGTGAGAAGCTTGCATATATTGTAGATTCAACCGCAGCACCAGTTGCAAGTGTTTTTATTATTAGTTCATGGATTGGATTTGAGATCGGATTAATTGATGCCGGACTCAAAGTTATAAACTCAACCGAAAATGCTTATGAAGTTTTGCTTTCTACAATTCCATACAGGTTTTATCCTATAGCGGCATTATTTTTTGTTTTTCTTACATCTTTTATGAGAAGAGATTTCGGACCAATGTACCGTGCAGAAATACGCGCGCGGAAAAAAGGACAAGTTTCAAATCCGGGTTCAATGATAGAAGAATTAACAGAAGATGAGTCCTTGATTTATAAAGGAGACAAAGCCAGATGGATTAATGGTTTTGTGCCAATTATGGTTATTTTATTCGGTACCATAGCCGGTTTAATATTAACCGGAATGAATTCGTTAAATGAACAGGGAATAACCGATTATTCGGCAAGGCAAATAATAAGCAATTCAAATTCGTTTTCATCTTTGTTATGGGCCGGTTTCGCCGCTTGCCTGGTTGCTATAATAATGTCCTCATGGCAGAAAATAATAAGTTTAACTAACGCAATAAGTGCATGGACAAAAGGTTTGCAGTCAATGCTTTTCGCGTGTATTATACTTGTATTTGCTTGGGCAATAAGCGATGTAACAAATCAGCTTGGAACTGCAGATTATATAATTTCATTAGTAAGTGAAACTTTGAATCCGAGATTTCTGCCAGTTATTGTTTTTGTTATCTGCGCATTGATAAGTTTTGCAACCGGCACAAGCTGGGGAACAATGGCTATAATAATGCCCATTGTAATACCGCTGGGATTTAAAATGGCGCAAATTGCAGATTACTCATACTCCGATTCAATACTAATTCTTCACGGAGTTATAAGTTCTGTCTTGGCCGGTTCGGTTTTCGGTGACCATTGCTCGCCAATTGCCGATACTACAATTTTAAGTTCGATGGCATCAAGATGCAACCATATTGATCATGTAAAAACACAGCTGCCGTATGCAGTTGTTGTTGGAATTATATGCATGCTGCTTGGAGATATATTAACTTCTTACGGGTTAAATCCGTTTATAGCATTAGGATTAATATTTGCTAGTTTATTTATTTTTCTAAAAATATTCGGCAGGGATGTACCTGATGCTTTCGTTTAGTGAACTTTTTAATTGCCAGAATTACCAGCGGAGTAATGATTTTTAACTATTACAGCTTTTGCCTTTCCAATAATTTTACCCATATCTTCAATTGACGAATTTTTAATATCTTCAATACTTTTAAACTCTTTTAACAGTTTCTCAGCTATTGTTTTGCCGATACCTTTAATTTCAACAAGTTCTGAAGTAAATGTTCTTTTGCTCCTTCTTTCCCTGTGAAATGTAATTGCAAATCTGTGCGCTTCATCTCTTATATGCTGCAGAAGTTTTAAACTTGATGATGTTTTTGGGATTGACTGAGGTTCGCTTATTCCTTTTAATATTACTTCTTCAAGTCTTTTGGCGAGTCCTATAATTTCATATTTATCTTTACCGATAATATTGTCGAGAATTTCTACCGTGCTTGAAAGCTGACCCTTGCCTCCATCTACCATTATTAATTCGGGGAGCGGTAAATTTTCACTAATCAATTTTGAATACCTCCTTTCAATCACTTCCTGCATACTTGCGAAATCATCGGGACCTTCAACGCTTTTAATAATATAACGCCGGTACTCACTTTTCTTAGGTTTCCCTTCGGAAAATACTACCATACTTGCAACAGTATCTGTTCCTTGCAGATTTGATATATCAAAACATTCTATCTTTTTAGGAATATTTTTTAAATGCAGATCTCTTTTTAGAGAAGATAACACATAAGGAATATTTCCTTCTTTTTTCATGCGCTGCAATTGTATTTCTTTTAATTGAAGAATTGCATTCTGTTTGCTCATATTTAGAAGCGACATTGCTTCGCTTTTTCTTTGAGGCACAATAAGTTTTGTAGTTTTAAATGCCTTTGTGTTCAGCCATTCTAAAATAGAATCTTTTTCATAAGGCTCGGTTTCTAATATTATTTCCTTTGGAACTTCAACATATTCATTATAATAAAATTTAAGTACTGCGGTATAAATTTTATTCAGTTCTTCGTTAAGTTCAATGGAAAGTTTAAACGTTTTTTTACCTACAAGTTTTCCGGAACGGATATTTAAAATTGTCGCAGCAACATCCTTGCCTTCAACGGCAGCCGAAATTACATCGCGGTCTTCAAAATCATTAGATACAATTTTTTGCCTATCCGAATAAACCTGAAGCTGATCAATTTTATCTCTTATTTCCGCCGCTTTTTCAAATTTAAATAACGAAGATGCCGTATGCATTTTTTCTTTCAGATCGTTAATTAAATCGACAGTTTTCCCGCGCATTAATTTAACAACTTCGCCGACCATATCATTATAATCGGATTCAGAAACAAATCCTTCGCACGGGCCGTCGCATTTTTTAATGTGGTAATCCAAACAAACTTTTATTTTTTTCTTTTGAATTACTTCGTCATCAATAAAATATTTACAGCTTCTAATTTTGAATAATTTGTTTATCATTCGAAGCGAGGCCTTCATGCTTTTCACGTCGGTATACGGACCGAAGTATTTTGAGCCGTCTTTAATTATATCTCGTGTAGGGAATATTTGCGGGAATGGTTCGTTAGTTACTCTAATATACGGGAATGATTTATCGTCTTTTAAATTTATGTTATATCTTGGTTTTAAATCCTTAATAAGATTATTTTCCAAAACAAGAGCCTCAACTTCGCTGTCGGTAATAATCAGCTGAAAATCCTCTACCTTGCTTACAAGCGCTTTTGTTTTTGGAGAATCTACAGAGCTGTGAAAGTACGAACGTACTCTGTTGCGCAGGTTTTTGGCTTTGCCAATATAAATTATTTTATTGTTTTTATCGGCGAACTGATATATTCCCGGTAAAGCAGGCAGACTCTCGAGTTTTGATTTTAATGTCTCATTCATAAGAAACAAATTTAACAATTTATTAAGTGACGATATTAATTAGGTATTTAAAATAAAAAAAGGCTGATGAATTATCAGCCTTAATGTAAAATTTATAAGTATTACTAAAATTGATAATTTTTCGGTATTACCACAATTCCGGTTTCCGATACCGTAAATCTTTTTTTATCGGTTTCAACATCAAAACCAATTTCTGTCCCTTCGGGTATATTTACGTTCTTATCAATTATTGCGCGTCTTATTCTTGAATGCCTTCCTATGTTGCAGTTATTAAAAATAATTGAATCTGTAATATAAGTATAACTGTTAACCCTTACGTTGGGGCTTATTATTGATCTTTCAACAAGTCCGCCGGAAATTATTGTACCGTCGCAGATTAATGAATTAAACGCGCGACCTACTCTTTCGCCCTCATGGGATAATGTTTTAGCGGGCGGAAATTGAAGCTGCCCGGTTCTTAAAGGCCAATGCGAGTCGTACAAATTAAACTCTGGACTTACACTAATTAAATCCATACTAGCGGCATAATAACTGTCAATGGTTCCTACATCTACCCAATAAGGTTTTGATTTCCTGTTTTCATCTTCAAATCTATAGGAATAAATTGAACGCCCCTGTTCAAGCATATAAGGAATTACATGTTTACCGAAATCATCATTTTGAATTTTTTTCTTTTCCATCTCCTTTAATGTATTGATTAAAGTTGATGCTTTAAATATATATGTACCCATATTAACAAATGAACTGCCCGGTTTATCTGGAATTTCCGGCGGTGATTTCGGTTTTTCAATAAATGATAAAATTTTATAATCGGTGTCAATTTGAAGTACGCCGAATCTGCTTGCTGTACTTTTAGGAACATCTAAACTTGAAATTGAAAGATCAGCGTCTTTTTCAATATGGTACTGCAGCATCTTGAGATAATCCATTTTATAAATGTGATCGCCTGAAAGTATTATTACCCATTTATGATTCTGATCCGAAATTAAATTGATATTCTGAAATATTGCATTTGCGGTTCCGGTATACCAGTTATTACTAATTTTCTGCTGAGGAGGAACGGAATAAATATATTCGCCTAGCTCGGGATTAAAAATATTCCAGGCTTCATAAATATGCTGATTCAGAGAATCTGATTTGTACTGGGTTAAGACATGTATTTTTCTTAACCCGGAGTTTAAACAATTTGACAAGGCAAAATCAATTATCCGGTACTTGCCGCCGAACGGAACACTGGGTTTTGAACGTAATTCCGTTAATGGAGAAAGTCTTTCACCCTGTCCGCCGGCCAATATCATTGTTAAAGTTTCTCTTAATAAGGATGAACCAATAAATGCCATATAGTACCTGTGATTTTTTTATTGAATATATTTATATAAATTCAGTATCTCAATTAAAGAAATTATTAAATTTATTATTCTCGATTTGCCTTTTGATATAGATAATTATTGAAACTATGAAAGTCAAGAACAAACGCATTATACTTAGCTTATTTTTAGCAATATTAATAGCTCTTCTCGGTATTTCAATTTATACCTCCAATGTAAATATATATTTTTATTCCGATGAAATTGACGCTAAATTTCCGGTTGTAAATCTTCAAAAATTTACCAGCTCTTTTGATTTTAACGGCTATTACCGGGAAAATCAAAAATATATTGATGTTGAACACTACAATTTGGTGTTTGAATTGATCCCGGAAAAAGAATTATTGAAAGGGGAAGTAACTATAACAGGAAAATTATTAAAGCCGGTTGATGAGATACATCTTAATTTCTATGATAACTTCTCAATTGAAAGTGTTAAGTTAAACGGTTATAAAATTGATTATACTAATATTGGTACCGACCTGACCATATCAAATAAAAATGAAAAAGAAAGTTTTGAGATTACTATAAAATATTCGGGGAAACCTGTTGATCTAGGATTCGGTTCTTTTATATTCGGCGACTTAAACGGAAGAACGGCGGTTCATTCATTAAGTGAGCCTAATTACGCTTCTACCTGGTTTCCTTGTAATGATTTAACAACCGATAAAGCATTAATGGATATTTATATAACTAATGATTCATCAAAGGTTTCAGTCTCAAATGGTAGTTTAATAGATGTTATAACAACTGGGGACAAAAAAACTTATCATTGGAAAACCTACTATCCAATTTCAACTTATTTAATTTGTATTTATTCGGCGGATTATTTGTCTTTTAACGAGGATTATATAAGCATTACCGGCGATACATTAAAACTTGTTTATTATAGTTTCCCTGAAGATTTTGAAGACGCGTTAATCGATATGGAAGATCATAAAAATTACCTAAGTTTTATGGAATCAACATTTGGCGAATACCCGTTCCTAAAAGAAAAATACGGCGTCGCGGAATTCTTATGGTCAAGCGGTGCGATGGAGCATCAAACTATTACAGGTTTTAGTTTTAAATATTACACTGGCAACAAGTTCTTCGCAGATGTACTAATTCATGAACTTGCTCATCAATGGTGGGGGAATGCAGTAACTCTCCAAACCTGGAAGGATATCTGGCTTAACGAAGGCTTCGCAAAATATTCGGAAGCCCTTTACTGGGAACATTCTAAAGGTAAAAACGCTTTGCAGTCAGCAATGCAGGAAATTTATGGTGATTTTGACGACAGTCCGCTTTATGATCCTGGAAAGGATTTATTCAGCAGAAAGGTTTATAACAAAGGAGCCTGGACGCTGCATATGCTAAGGCGCGAAATTGGAGACGATGTGTTTTTTGAAGTATTAAAAACTTATTACAAAAATTATAAGTATAAGAATGCGTCTTCAATCGACTTTAAGGATATATGCGAAAAAACAGCGAAAAAAAATCTTGATTATTTTTTCAATCAATGGTTATTTGATGGAAAAGGAATAATTTCTCTTAGATATAATTGGAGTTATGAAAATAGAGGACAAATAATATTGTCCATAAAACAAACTCAAAAAGGTTATGAAAAATATAATTTCCCAATTGACGTATTATTACAGGAATATAATAAAGATGAATTTCATAGTTTCTATATTACATCGGCGGATACTCAAATAATTTTTGAATCTTCAATTGAGCCGGATAATATAAGACTTGATCCCAATGGATGGCTTCTTGCGCACATTTGGGAAGAAAAGGAATAATTTGATTATTTATTTCACTTCGATTTAACTTTTTCACTAAATTGTTATAAATTTATAATTCACAAAAAACAGAATATGACTTGAACAATACCTATTTTTTTGTTTCCGATTTGCATTTCGGTCTGCTTTCAAATGAAAAAGAAAACAGCAGGGAAGAACTTTTTATTGAATTTCTTAATTATGTAAAAGAAAACGGTAATCAGCTGTTTATTCTTGGAGATTTATTCGATTACTGGTTTGAATATAGAAGGGTTATTCAAAAAGGATTTTTTAGAACTTTTACGGCTCTTAAAAGTATAACCGATTCAGGCATTTCAGTTCATTATTTGATTGGTAATCATGATTTTATGCACCGCGATTTTTTTGAAAAGGAAATAGGCGTTAAACTTTACAAAGATGAGCTTGATATAAATATTGAAGGCAAAAAGTTTTTTTTAGGTCACGGCGACGGATTAATTAAAAATGATACAGGTTATAATATTCTTAAAAAGATTTTAAGAAATAAATTTTTACAGAGATTATTTTCTTTGATTCATCCTGATTTGGGAATTTATATAGCGAGTTCATCAAGCAGGAAAAGCCGTGATTATACATCCAAAAAAAATTACGGCGAAGAGGACGGTCTGTTCGAAGCCGCGCGTTGTAAAATTAAAGATGGTTATGATTATGTTTTGTTCGGTCATTCTCATGTCCGGGCTTTTGAAAATTACAATAACGGTTTTTATATAAATCTGGGGACATGGTTAGATAGTCCTTGTTACGGAATATATAAAAACCATAAATTTGAAATTATTGATTGGAAAAAGAATGGCTAAAACTAAACCAGCAAAAAAAACAATTACGGGGAACAAAAAAATCTTTTGGTCTGTTATAGGATTTCTTTCTTTAGTCTTTATTGTTTCAGCATTCCTTTTTATACAATATGTTTCTGAAGGTTTACCTTCGCTTGAGCAATTGGAAAATCCCAAACAGACTTTAGCCAGCACAGTTTTTAGCGCCGACGGTGTAGAAATAGGACAGTTTTTCAAACAGAATCGCGTTGAAGTAAATATTGACAGCGTTCCCGGATATTTAATAAACGCCTTAATTGCAACTGAGGATAGAGATTTTTACGATCATTGGGGTGTCGATTTTGAACGCTTTGTAAAAGCAATGTTCAAAACTGTTTTCCTATTTAAAAGAGAGGGAGCAAGCACAATAACTCAGCAGCTTGCGAAAAATTTATACGATCTGAAAATTATTGACGAAACTGCATTCGATACCGTTGTTAGAAAAATACGTGAATGGATTACAGCAATTCAAATTGAAAAAACCTATACGAAAAAAGAAATTATAGAAATGTACCTTAATACTTCCTACTTTGGTAAAGGTGCATACGGAGTTGAAAGCGCGGCTAAAATCTATTTTGATAAACAAATAAGTAATCTTACAATTCCGGATTGCGCGGTTCTTGTCGCTTTACTAAAATCATCTGTAAGATATGATCCTTCTAAAAATTATGACCGTTCTTTGCAGAGAAGAAATTTGGTTATGTATAATATGCTCGAAATGGATTTTATTACCCGTGAAGAATATGATGCCTTTAAAGTAGAACCAATTACATTATCGCAGGATAAACTGCAGGCTAGATTCCGGAGCGTAATTTCTCCACATTATGTTGAATACGTGCGTCAGCAAATGGCGCTTCTTGAAAATAAATATGGATTTGATTTATACGAAGACGGTCTTACTATTTATACTTCGCTTGATACGCGTATGCAGAAAGCCGCTAACAAAGCTGTAACTGAACATTTAATGGAATTTCAAAAACAATTTGACAGCCGCTGGTCCTGGAATAATGAAATAGGCAGAGAAGTACTTAAAGATCACCTTAATAGGGCAATTAGGAACAGTCAAATTTATAAAACAGCTGAAAAGGATGATAAAAAATCTATATACGAATTATTAAAAAATGATAAAGCATTTGTTGACTCGGTTAAAAGAGACGCTACCACAATTGAGGTAGGTTTTGTTGTACTCGATGTTAAATCCGGCGAAATAAAAGCAATGGTTGGCGGAAGGGATCTTGATTTTGCGTACGGCTTAAATCACGCTACACAAATTTCACGTCAGCCCGGTTCTTCATTCAAACCCATTATATATACCGTAGCATTGGACAACGGACTTTATCCCGCATTTCCTATTCTGAATCAGCCGTTTAATTTTAACGGATGGGAACCTCAGAACTTTGATAAGTCAACCGGGGATTTTATAACTCTTCGCGAAGGACTTAAAAATTCGTTAAATCTAATTAGCGCCAGACTTATAATTGAAGATCATGTTCAGTTGTACAAGGTTGGGTTGTATGCTCAAAGAATGGGAATAAAAAGTAAACTTGATCTTTATCCTTCAATTGCTTTGGGAACATCGGGTGTATCGCCTATTGAATTAACTTCCGCATATGCTACTATTGCTAATCATGGTATATTTAATGAACCGATTTCAATATTAAAAATTGAAAATAAGGACGGAATAATTGTTGACAATTTTTACCCGCATACAAGCGAAGCGATTCCTGAAGAAACAGCGTATATGATGACTAATATGATGGAGACGGTAATAAATGAAGGTTCTGGATTAAGAGTTAGAAGTTATTTTAGAAGACCGGCCGCGGGTAAAACCGGAACTACTCAGGAATTCGGTGACGCATGGTTTGTCGGATTTACGCCTCAATTAGCTGCCGGAGTATGGGTTGGCTTTGATGATAATAGAATAAAATTCAGCGGTAATTACGGTCAAGGCGCAAGAGCGGCTTTGCCGATTTGGGGAATATTTATGAAAGAAGTTTATGAAACAATAGATATGCCACTTGAAACATTTGAACCGCCTGCAAACGGTAACGTTGTGCCTGTACAGTTCTGTAAAGAATCAATTTTTGAGTTAGGGGATCCTAAATTAATGTCCAACGATTGCAATACAGGATCAATAACTGATATAATAAATCTTAAAGACATTCCGCGTGCTTTTAATTCGGACAGAGATACGACAATAAAAATTTTCGACAAGTATATGGCAATTGACAGCTCTGCGCATGAAGCGTTTGAAATTGAGTAAAACTAACATAAATATTCATTAGCAAATATTTTATTTCTTCATTATTTTTTACATGCATAATAATTAGAAATATTCGATTTCTGATATTAAGTTTTAAATGACTGCCCGGATGGCGAAATTGGTAGACGCGCTAGGTTCAGGGTCTAGTGGGAGTACTCCCATGGGGGTTCGAGTCCCCCTTCGGGCACAGATTCAATTAACTTTACATTTCTTTATTCAGCATATCCAAAAAAGAAATATTACTTCCGGAAAATAAATTAATTCAAAATGCAGAAAAATATTAATGAAATAGAAACAGCATACAAGAACGCGTCTATTTACGCGGCAAATCATTATGAAAATTTTCCCGTAGTATCAATATTTATTCCTAAGCGTTTAAGAAAACATATTGCTGTAATTTATCAATTTGCTAGAATGGCTGATGATATTGCCGATGAAGGGAATAATACGGCATCGGAAAGAATAAAAAAATTAAACTCTTTTGAGATTGATTTTGCCGAATCGTTAAAGAATAATTTTAAGAATGATTTTTGGGCAGCTCTAAAAAATACAATAGACGAAAAAAATCTTACCCCAAAATATTTTTATGATTTGTTAAAAGCCTTTAAACAGGATGTTGATATAAAAAAATACGCCTCTTATAACGATGTTTTGAATTATTGCCGCTATTCGGCAAATCCGGTAGGAAGATTAATTTTAGAATTATTTGAAATACGCGATGAAAAATTGAATAAATATTCCGATAATATATGCACGGCTTTACAGCTTACAAATTTTTACCAGGATATAAGTATAGATATAAAAAAAGGACGTATTTACATACCCCTGGATGAAATGAAAAAATTTGATGTTGACGAAAATGTATTTGTACAAAAGGATAATAATGTTAATTTTAAAGAGCTGTTAAGATATCAGGTAGAAAGAACGCGAGTTTTATTTACCGAAGGGAAAAAGCTAATCCAGTTTCTTCCTCTGCGGTTAAGATTTGAAATTTCTTGGACAGTGCTGGGCGGAGAGAAAATTTTGGAAAAAATTGAGAACCTGGATTTTAATGTTTTAAATTATCGCCCTAAATTAAAAAAAACAGATTATATAATTTTAATGCTGAAATCATTTTTAATCTAATATGCCTGAAAACGCAAAACAAATAGCGAAAGAAAGTAAAAGCAGTTTCTATTATGCTTTTAATCTTCTTCCCGAAGATAAACGGGAAGCGATGAATACCGTTTATGCTTTCTGCAGGAAAACAGATGATATTGTTGATGAAAATAATGATTCTTTCGATTTAAGGTATGAAAAACTGCGCAAGTGGCGCATTGAGCTTGAAAAAGGATTTCATGGTATATCGGAATATCCATTACTGAATAAACTTGCGGGAATAATCAAACAATTTAATATTCCTGTCGAACCATTTTATGAGCTTATTATTGGTATGGAAATGGACCTTCAGAAAAACCGCTATTTAAAATTTGATGATCTTGCGCAATACTGCTACCGTGTTGCCTCCACTGTAGGATTAATGTGTATAGAAATTTTTGGTTATAAAAACAAGTCGACCAAGGATTACGCTGTAAATTTAGGACTAGCAATGCAGCTTACAAATATATTGCGTGACGTAAAAATTGACGCCGAACAGGGGAGAATCTATCTTCCGGCCGAAGATTTGCAGCTCCACAATTATTCTGAAGATGATCTGAAAAAATATATTTATAACGATAAGTTTGTTTCACTCATGAGTTTAGAGGCAAATAGAGCAAAAGAATATTTCCGTAAAGCAAACGATTCTTTGGATTTCGACGATAAGCCTTCCATGTTCGCCGCTAGAGCAATGCAGCATATTTATGAAAAACTCTTAAGGAAAATTGAGGTCCAGAATTATAACGTTTTTGATGAAAAGATTTCCGTATCAAAATTTGAGAAAGTTGGAATATCAATCGGAGTTTGGGCAAAATACAGCCTAGTTTATTAATGACAAAATGTTTAATTGTCGGCGGGGGATTTGCCGGCTTATCAGCCGCTTGCTTTTTAGCCGATAAAGGTATTAAGGTTCATCTACTTGAAGCCTCTCCAAAATTGGGCGGCCGGGCTTATTCCTTCAGTTATAAAAATCAAATCGACTCAGACGGTTTTAAATCAGAAAATGTAGATAACGGTCAGCATATTCTAATGGGCTGTTATAAAAATACACTTGAATTTTTAAGACTAATCGGTGCCGAAAATAATGTTTTATTTCAGGAAAACCTTAAAATAAAATTTATTAAAAACAGCGGTACTGAACATAACCTAAACGCTTCAAAATTGTTTTATCCTGTCAATCTGCTTTTGGGAATTCTAAATTATACTGCAGTAAGTTTTAAAGAGAGATTATCAATTATAAAACTTTTTGTAAAACTTATTTTTATAAATCCTGATGACTATAATAATATTACAGTCGATCAATGGCTTAATATTGAAAAACAAAGTGACGGTATTATTAAATCTCTTTGGGATATAATAATTGTAGGTACACTGAACACTACGGCTCAAAAGGCTTCTGCCGGAATGTTTATAAAAATACTTAAAGAAATATTTTTTACGGGAAATAAATCGAGTGTTGTTGTGCTTCCGAAAGTAAGTCTATCCGAAATGTACTGCGAAAACTCAAAATCTTTTATTGAAAGAAACGGGGGAAAGGTAACCACTTCCGAAAAAGTAAATGAATTAGTTATCGAAAATGGAAAAGTTATAAAAGTTAGAACAGCAAAAGACAGCTACTCCGATTTCGATTTTGTAATTCTCGCGGTGCCGTATCATTCATTCGAAAAAATTATAAACATATCTGACTTAGAATTCAAACAGAAATTAGAGATTGAATATTCGCCAATATTAACGGCTCATTTGTGGCTTGATGGAAATCCGTTTAAGGAGAAATTCTACGGATTAATTGATTCTAAAGTTCATTGGCTCTTTAACCACGGGAAATATGTTACTATTGTTACAAGCGCCGCAGATGAAATAATTAATCTGAAAGATGATGAACTGATAAAAATAATATGTTCGGAATTGGAAAAATATTTCCCTATATTTTATCAAAATGTTGTAAAAGAATATTTAATTCTGAAGGAAAAAAGAGCCACCTTTGTTCCAACTGTCGAACTGATTAAACTTAGAAATAAATTAAAATTTTCATATAAAAATATATTTGTTGCGGGCGACTGGAGTAATACAGGATTGCCTTCTACTATTGAGGGAGCTGTTTTAAGTGGTAGAATTGCTGCAGATTCTGTAATTTCAAATATAAGATAAACAAGTTAATTATCCGGAGGATGTATGGTATCTTTAAAAGAAAAACTTTTCGAAAAGATCGAAGCTCACAGACCGCGTACTACAAGATTATTGAAAGAATTCGGTGAAGTTAAAGTCGGCGAAGTAACAATTAGTCAGGTTATCGGCGGAATGAGAAGTGTTAAATCATTAACAACTGATATCTCGTATCTTGACCCGATGGAAGGTATCCGTTTCAGAGGATTTACAATTCCGGAAGTACTTGAAAAACTCCCGCCGGCCGAAGGCGGAGAAATGCCCTTGGTTGAAGCTTTCTTTTATTTATTGTTAACGGGCGATGTTCCGAACAAAGAAGAAGCGGAATCGGTAGCAAAAGAATTCAACGACCGTAAAATGGTACCGGAATATGTTTTTGATGTCTTAAAAGCAATGCCAAAAGATTCTCATCCAATGGCTATGCTTTCCGCGGCTGTTGTTTCAATGCAGCGTGAATCTGTCTTCGTCCAAAAATATAACGAAGGTATTCACAAAAATGATTATTGGGATTCTACTTATGAAGATGCGTTAAATCTTTTAGCCAAACTGCCCCAGATCGCGGCGTTTATTTACAGATGGAAATATAAAGAAGGTGATATTATTGCACCGGATCCGCATCTGGATATGGGAGCTAACTTTGCTCATATGATGGGAATTGCAAAACCTTACGACGATGTTGCCAGAATGTATTTCCTTCTTCACAGCGATCATGAAAGCGGAAACGTAAGCGCTCATACTGGTCATTTAGTAGCAAGCGCATTATCCGATATATATTACGCTAATTCTGCTATGCTTAACGGACTCGCAGGCCCGCTGCACGGATTGGCAAATCAGGAAGTTCTTCGTTGGCTCCAGGGAGTAATGGATCAAATGGGCGGTAAGGTTCCTACTGAAGATGAAATGAAAAAATTTGTTTGGGAAACATTAAATAGCGGACAGGTAATTCCCGGATTCGGACACGCTGTACTAAGAAAAACTGATCCGCGTTACAGCGCGCAAAGGGGTTTCTGTTTAAAACATCTCCCTGATTATCCGTTATTTAAATATGTTGATGTTTTATATAACGTAGTTCCACCGATATTAGTTGAACAGGGAAAAGCAAAAAATCCTTGGCCTAATGTTGATGCGCAATCCGGTGTTATTCAGTGGTATTACGGATTAACAGAATATGACTTCTATACAGTTCTTTTCGGAGTAGGACGAGCACTTGGCGTATGCGCAAATATTGTTTGGGACCGCGCTTTGGGTTATCCGCTGGAAAGACCAAAATCTTTAACCACAGATATGCTGGAAGCTATTGCCGGAATTAAATAATGCTGTTTTTTTTATTGATAAGGGATGTCGAATGGCATCCCTTTTTTGTTTAAAGTGAAAACTTGCTTTTTAAGTCGCTGCTAAGAGTAATTATTTTTTAATTATTCTTCGTGTGATTATGGAAATTGATGTACGGATTTTTATTTTAACTATTCCATAATAGTAATTATCTTTTCAAGAATATTTTACCGTTTCCCAAACATAAATTATTTTGATAAAAATAAAATTTGAATAATATGAATAATCAAACAGAGTTTCTAAAATTGCTGCTTGGCGGTAAGGCTTCTATTGAAGAATCTAGTTTAAAACAACTTTGCGCCGATTTTGAGTTTATACTAAAAGATGCGGTCAAAAATGATTTCGCAAGTAATGCTGAAGAACTGAAATTAATCCGGCAGATTTTTAAAGCAATTATCCCGAGTCAGCTTGTAAATGATTTAATGAAAGAAATTAGCACGGAAATCTTTTTTGATTTTGGGAATTATTTAAATAACAAGTACAGTAATGAAATTGAAAAAATTGTATACGACTACCTAAATGTGTTCAGGTATTCTGAGTTTCTTGTTAGAATTTATGATGAAAGGAAATGGGACAGTTTAATTTATAATCTTATTTCAGCTTCAAATTTTACAGTTGAGAAACTTTTTAAACAGAGAATAAATGACTACGGCAGTAAAGCTTTATTTAAAATAATAAAAGGAACTAAAGAAATTAATTACACATGGGATTCAATTTCAAAAGAAGTTGAAAAATACAGTCTTGCTATGGCTGCCCAGGTAAAAGAATGTTCCGGGGAAAATTTTAAAGCCGCTTTTTTATTAGAAAACAGTTTAACAATGGTTAAACTTGATCTTGCATGTTTAACTTCCGGAATTGTAAATGTAATGATTCCCGCTAACTCGGTTCCGCATCACATTTTATATATTTTAAATAAAACGGAAGCCGGACTTGTTTTTATTACCGACGAAAAACAGCTGGCAAAATTAAAATCAATTAAAAATAGTTTAACACATCTCAAAAAGGTTGTGCTTCTCGAAGGTAAAAGCGCGGAAGAGTGGACAATTTCATTTGATACTTTTTTAAACAAAGGAAACGAAAATCAGAAAGAATTTTTAGATGAAATCAAAAGCGGGATAAAAACTTTATCAACCGCTACAATAATGTTTACCTCGGGTACAACCGGCGAACCAAAAGGAATTGTTTTCTCGCAAGCAAATATTGTTTACAAAAGATTCTGCCGTGCTATGGCGCTCCCTAAAATAAACGATAAAGACAGGTATCTTGCTTTTCTTCCATTGTTTCATACTTTCGGCCGCTACCTTGAAATGATGGGCGCAATATTCTGGGGAGCAGAATATGTTTTTATGGAAAATCCTTCCGCTGAAACAATGGTATCAAATATGCAGCAGGTAAAACCCTCAATATTTATAAGTATCCCCAAAAAATGGATGCAGCTTTACGAAAGAATTACTTCTGAGATTGATATAGAATTTGAGGATGAAACCTCGATAAAAAATAAGGTTGATGAGATTACCGGGGGAAACTTAAAATGGGGACTTTCTGCAGCCGGATATCTGCCTCCGGATATTTTTATGTTCTTCCAGAAATACGGCGTGGAATTAATGAGCGGGTTCGGAATGACAGAAGCTACCGGAGGAATTACTATGACTCCTCCCGGACAGTACATCGAAAATTCTTTAGGCAAAGAATTACCCGGTGTTGAAATAAAGGTCGCTGATGACGGCGAACTATTAATTCGAGGTAATTATGTTATGACTGGTTATTTCGGTGATAGCTACGAAGAAACTTTCGATAGTGATGGATGGTTTGCAACCGGTGATATAATGAAACGAGATGAAAATAATTTTATTGAAATCATCGACCGTAAAAAAGAAATTTATAAAAACATTAAAGGGGAAACTATTGCGCCTCAAAAAATTGAAAATCTTTTCAGGGATTTTGATCTCGTAAAACAGGTTTTCCTTGTCGGCGATCATAAACCGTTTAACACAATTTTATTATATCCGAATTACGAAAGTGAAAAAATAAAGGTCGCGGAATTTGATGAATCTCAAACGCGTGATTATTACGCATCCGTTGTAGCTGCTGTGAATAATTTCTTAGCTCCTTTTGAAAGAATTGTAGATTTTAGAATTATCGACAGAGCAATTTCAGATGAATTCCATGAACTTACCGCCAAAGGAACATACAAAAGAAGAGTTATTGAAGATAATTTTTCAAGCCTAATTAATGAAATGTATCAGAAAGATCATATCGATCTTTTTGTCGGCGGACTTGATATCAGAATTCCAAACTGGTTTTTAAGAGAGAAAGGATGTCTTAGCGGTGATATTAAATCAGCCGAAGGGAAAATTGTAATTAAAAAATTAAACTCCGAATTGGAAATTACAGTTATTGACAGAAAAAAATCTCTTATAAAAATCGGAAGTTTTATATACCAGTTAACATCACGTTATATTGATCTGCAAATATTTTTTACAAATCCTATTTATTGGGTTGGGAATTATTCGCTGCTGAAATTCACTGGCGATTCAATTTTTCAATGGTACAGGCAAAGCGATCCCGACAGTAAAATTAAATTCTACAGCACGGAAGATGTAATAGATCAAAATGAATATGAGTTTTTAAAACTTCAAAAAATTGATACGGAAAATGAAATTTCAATAAACGGATTGAATATAGCCGTAGTGCAGCTTCAAAGCGGTGAAAAAGAATATTCATTTTTTGCCGCAAACTATTTGAACAAATTAATGTATGATGACTCTCTCCCAATTTATAAACTTACGAAGCAGATTCTTTTGCGTCCGCAGTTAAGCACTTATCTAAACGTGCGCAGGAAAATGTTCCTAATAACCTCCAAGTATTTAAAAACACCGGAGCTGAATTCTTTATTTGATATATATTTGTTAAGAGATAAAAACTTACTGGATGATTCGGTTATTAATGAATTTGTTAATAACGTTAAAGGAATTGAATACCTGGAAACAGTTGAATTACAAATTCAAAAAGAATTTCAGGAAAAATATCAAAGAAAAGATTTACGCAATTCTTCCTTAACCGGATTGTTAAATTTATTATGCGTATTGGGTATTAAACATCCTGCACGGTATAAAAAAATAAGACAGATTTTTGTGCGCTACCAATTGGTGAAAGATTGGCCGGAAGTTTCCGAATTGGCAAATAAATTAAGAACAAGGGTCAGAAATGAATTTAGATCATGGCTTGGCGAAAATAAAAGCGTTGCTGTGGATATTGAAACAGGTGAAGAATACGGCTGGAATGATGTGCTGACTTTTGAACCCGATATTTTGGAAGAAAATAAGCTTAGGATATCGAAGGCAATTAGTGAGCTGCCTGTTCTGCGCGAAGCAATATTTCTCTTTTCAACCGGAATTATTATTCAGCTAAACAACATTTTACCTTCAGGTATTTGGATTAGTCATATTGGCGATTTTGAATATAAATCTAGTTTTAGAGTTACGGTTCAAACAAGATTTCAGGGAGCTTTCGAACTTGTTATTAATTTAAATAAAAAATTGAAGCTCGTAGATGTTCAGCAAGAAGTAAACTGGCAGATATTAGCGGGATCAAAAGTATCCGGACAAACTCTCGCAGAAGATTTTGGGGGATACTGGGAAGAATATGATCTTTGGAGCGAAGAATATATATCAGGCGATACAGTTCAAAAATTTATCAAACGTTCCGTAAGAAAAAAAGATGATCAGGAAATTCGTTTGTATCATTTATGGCCTTTCTTTGTGTGGAATGCCGCAACCGCCTATTATAATTTCTGGAAACTTACTGGCTATAGAATGATGATTGAAAAGCCTTCTTATCAGAATATTATTATTCCTTCGCATGATTATCAAACGGGAACAAGACTTACTTCGATATCTTATCGTATTGAGTCGGATTCTATTTTTATCTTCTTAGAAAAACTAAATGAACATTTTATTAAGGCGACTGAAATTGAATTCCCATTCTTAAAAAGAGATACGATCTGGAATTATGTTTTTTCGGGAATAATAAACGCTGAAGGGACGGAAAAAGGTGTTAAAGTATTGTCGGATCTTTTAATTGAAAAAGAAAAATTATATAACTTGGAAAGTTCCGATGTTATTGAAAATAGTTTAAAAGAATTTCTGACAAATATTGAAAATAACGGTTTCCTCCCGAAACGTTTATATTTTGCTATTAAAAGATTTCACAGATGGTTTAAACTTAACGGCGGAGCAGCCGCAACAGCACAGGCAGAAATGCTGCATGAACTATATGAAACGTACAGACTTGCTGATGTTGAATTGAGCTTTCCTGCTACAAGAACCCGGTTCTTTTATGAAACTGTATTCCAGAACTCTACAAAAAATTTAAAAAGTATATTAAAAGAAATTATTACGGAGCAAAGAAGAAAAGAAATTTCAAATGAAGACGCTCTTTCCAAATTTTCAAATATTAAAAATGAACTTGTAATTTCTGGAGACGAAGAATATTTTATTTCACGTTTAACATACCCTCATTTAAAACCTGCAGATTATGCTGAATTAATATATTCCAAATCTGAAGGAGCGCCTTCGGTAAATTTAGTTGTGCAATATCAAGACTACGACGGGAATCCTTTTTCAATAAGAAAACCTGTTTCGCCAAAAGAAATTTCAAGGCTTCATCAATTATTTGTCGAAGAAAATCTAATGGTTACATTTAAAGCGGAACATCAATTTTTAGTGGCTATTTCTGATAGGGGATATATAATTGGCGGATTGTTTTATTATCGTTCTTCAGAAAATTCTGTGCATATGGATAAAATCGTGGTTTCTGAAAGATACAGAAGACTTGGAATTAGCGATAAGTTAATGAATGAATTATTTAACAGGCAGCTTGCCGAAAAAATTGAATTTGTTACCACAGGTTTTTTCAGACCTGAATATTTTTACAAATTTGGTTTTAAAATTGAGAAAAAATATACTGGTTTAGTAAAGGATTTAAGAAAAGCATAAAAAAAGAATAATATTCTTTAAAATATTTCATTTATTTATAGACATGTAAAATATTTTTTATATCTTTGTGCATTCAAAAAATAATATAGTCGTCGCCTGAAGAATATGGATTTCAAAAAGAAAGTTAAGTACATCTTCATTACCGGGGGTGTGGTTTCTTCTTTAGGAAAAGGCATAACGGCTTCTGCACTTGGACTTCTGCTAAAACTTCGCGGCTACAGCGTAACCGTTCAAAAATTTGACCCTTATATTAATGTGGACCCGGGAACAATGAGCCCTTTTCAGCACGGTGAAGTTTATGTTACCGACGACGGCGCTGAAACCGACCTTGATCTTGGTCATTATGAAAGATTTTTAGACGTTAATATGTCTAAAGCCAATAATACAACAACAGGGCAGGTGTACCATGAAGTAATCACTAAAGAAAGACGCGGTGATTATCTTGGCGCTACAGTACAAGTTATTCCTCATATTACCGACGAAATAAAACGCAGAATGAAACTGCTCGGCGATTCTTCAAAATATGATATTATTATTACCGAAATTGGCGGAACGGTTGGCGATATTGAAAGTCTTCCTTTTATGGAATCTATACGTCAGTTAATGTCCGATTTGGGACGCAAAAATACAATGAGTATCCATGTTACATTGGTTCCTTACATTGCGTCTGCCGGTGAAGTAAAAACGAAACCTACTCAGCATAGTGTTAAAAATCTTCTCGAACTTGGAATTCAGCCTAACGCGCTTGTGTGCAGATCAGAAGTTGAGTTAGGAAATGACTTAAAAGAAAAAATTGCTCTTTTCTGCAATGTTGACCCCGAAGCTGTTATTTCAGCTTATGATTGTAGTTCTATTTATGAAGTTCCGCTCGTTTTGCATAAACAGAATCTTGACCGCATTGTGCTAAAAAAATTAAAACTGCCGGATATAAATATTGAGCTTGATAAATGGGAGGAATTTGTTCATCAAATTCAGGAACCCGAAGGCGAAATAAGAATTGCCGTAGCCGGAAAATATACCGAAGTACAGGACGCTTATAAAAGCATAAGCGAATCCTTTATTCATGCCGGGGCTGAAAATAATGTAAAAGTTAAAGTTGATTACATTAAAGCCGAGGATTTGGAAAAAAACAACGCGGGCAGCCTGCTATCGCAATACGACGGTTTGCTTGTTCCCGGAGGTTTCGGTGAAAGAGGAATTGAAGGTAAGGTAAAATCTATTCAGTATGTACGCGAGAATAAAATCCCATTTTTCGGAATTTGTTTGGGAATGCAATGCGCGGTAATTGAATATGCCAGAAATGTATGCGGGATTTCGAAAGCAAATAGTACCGAGTTTGTTAAAAATAAATTTAATGTAATTGATATAATGCCCGATCAGAAAAATATTAAAACCAAGGGCGGAACCATGCGTCTTGGTGCTTATCCTTGTATCTTAAACAAGGGAACAAAAGCAAGAGCAGCCTATAAAAAAGAAAAAATTTCGGAAAGACACAGACATAGATATGAAGTAAATAATCTTTTCCGCGAAGAACTTGCCGATAAAGGAATGATTTTCAGCGGAGTTTCGCCGGATAATCATCTTGTTGAAATGGTTGAACTTAAAGACCATCCTTGGTTTGTAGGCTGCCAGTTTCACCCTGAGTTAAAATCAAGGGCTACAAAGGCTCATCCTCTTTTTAGAGAATTTGTAAGAGCTGCGTTAAAATACTCACTCTCCAAGAAAAAGTTGTAATGAATGTTTTTTACCTTATCGTTTTAACATTTCTTGTTTTTCAAAATATTTATCCGCAGAAAATTTCAGATTCGCTAATTCTAAAAGGCTTAAATGCTTCTTATAATTTTGAGTTTGAAAAAGCAGAAAATATTTTTAGTCAATTAATAAAAGAAAATCCCGAACACCCCGCCGGATATTATTTCACCTCGCAGATATACTTTTGGAAATATATTGGCGGAAACGATAAAGGCGATAAAGGTATTTTTCTTAAGTATGCCGATCTATCTATTAAAAAAAGTGAAGATGGAGCGGATAAAAAAGAATTGCCCGAGTTATACTTTTTTCTCGGTTCTTCACATCAGCTTAAAGCTCTTGCATTAATGTATGAAGGAGAATTTTTTGACGCTTATGGCGATGCGAAAGATGCGGTGAATAATCTAAATTATTGCCTTAAGTTAAACCCGGAGTTTTACGACGCGTATTTGGGGCTTGGAATATTTAACTACACCTTAAGTTACGTACCTTCATTTTACCGTTTCCTGTTAGGCATATTCGGTCTTTCATCCAATAAAGAAGAGGGATTTAACCGGATTATAACCGCAGCGGAAAAAGGAAAATTTAATAAATATGAAGCTCTATTTTATAAAGCCAGGATTTTATCGGATTATACTGCCGATTATAATTATTCATTAAATATTTTAAGAAATTTGTTAACGCAATTCCCAGATAACATAGTTATTAATTATCAATACGCTTTAACTTCTTTGCTTAAACGTGATATAAATAATGCGGAGAACTCTCTTAATAAAATAATTAAAATATCAAATCCGGAATTCATTCAAACAAATTCTTTCGCATACTTAAGAATGGGGGATATTCAATTTATTAGAAACAATTTTGATCAGGCAATTATTTCTTATGAAAAATTTCTGAACGATACACGTTCGTTTGAATTCTCAGGATATGCCTATTATCAAATCGCATTATGTTTTGCATTCATGGGGAACGATAATGAAATGAAGCGTAATTTAATTTTCGCGAGAAATGGAAATACAGATATTCCCGAAGATTATTACGCCAAAGAAAAAAGCGAATATTTTTTTGATCAAGGTCTCCCAAAAGAGTATTTGAATCTTATTAAAATTGAAAACTTACTGTTCCAAAAAAAATATAGTAATGCTGCATATATTTTAAATGAATTATATTACGGCGGTAAAATTACCGGGAAATTTTCAGGAAAAGCAGATTACATAAAATCGCAGATCCTGTTTTCCGATAATAATTTTACCGGCGCAATTAAATCAGCGTCGAAAATAGAATTGGAAAATATCAAAATTGATCGTTGGATTTTGCCCTCCGCGAAATTATTGATTGCTGAATCATATTTCGAATTGAAAGATTATAAGAAATCCGAAGAATACAAAAATCAGGCTTTAGAAATAAATGAATACGAATTTAAGGAACTAATTGAGTCAAAAATCCGAAATATCGAATTAAGGTTGTCGAAATCAAAAAATAATGTAAAAAATGTAAAATAATAGTAAACATATACACTATCTTAATTGATTATTTTAGCTTATTTAGATAACTTTGTTTGTTTAAAAACCAGTGATTATGTATAATCTTTCTGTTTTTGTTTCCGGGCGAGGCTCAAACCTAAAATCTTTATTTCAAGAGATTTACGATTCTGATATTAGAATCGTTTCAGTCGTAACAAGTGTTCCGGATTGCGGTGCGGTAATCTTTGCAGATGAAAACAATATTCCTGTTTTTCTTGTGTCGGATAAACCGAAAGAAGGTTTTGTAAATTTTGATACGCTGACCGGATTATTAAAAAGTCAAAATGTAAATTTAGTTGTACTGGCGGGTTTCTTAAAAAAAATTCCCGACAATTTTGTTGAAGCTTTCCAGAATAAAATTATAAATATTCACCCTGCACTTCTTCCATCTTTCGGCGGTAAAGGGATGTATGGAATAAATGTACACAAAGCAGTTTTTGAAAAATCGGCTCAATTAAGCGGCGCCACTGTTCATTTTGTTGATAAGGTTTATGACAACGGAAAAATCATTGCTCAAAAATCGGTTGATATTTCTGATGTTAATTCGCCCGAAGATATTGCTGAAAGAGTTTTAAAAATTGAACATGAACTTCTTCCTTTTGTTGTAAAAAAAATAGCATTTAAAAAAATAGAAATTAGAAATAACAGGGTTTATATACTGAATTAGTTTGGAGTAAAGTTGAAAAAATTTGCGCTGATTAGTGTCTCAGATAAAACAAATATAGTTGAATTCGCGAAAGAAATTTCCGGCCTTAATTATGAAATATTAGCTACTGGTAACACCGCCAAATTACTAAAAGAAAATAATATCAGTTGTACGGAAGTAGCCGATTTTACAAAATTTCCTGAAATCTTTTCAGGCAGAGTTAAAACTCTTCAGCCTTCAATATTCGGCGGAATCCTTATGAGAAGGGATAATGAAGCCGATATGAAAGAAGCATCGGAAAATAATATAGTGCCGATTGATATTGTTTGCGTAAACCTTTATCCTTTTCCGCAAGTTGTTAAACGAAATGATATCGATGTTGAAACAAAAATCGAAAATATTGATATTGGCGGACCAAGCCTAATTCGCGCCGCCGCTAAGAATTATAAATATGTTTCTGTTCTTACAAGCCCTGATCAATATAATGACTTCCTCGAACAATTGAGAGAAGGTGAAGTTAAAGATGAAACCAGGGAGAAACTAGCCGCTAAGGCATTCGCACATACGGCATATTACGACTGTTTAATTGCTGATTATTTTGAAGATGAATTTAAATTGGATAAAACTGAGATTAGATTTAATTATAAACTTCAAAATGAATTGAGATACGGTGAAAACCCGCATCAGAAAGCTTTTTTGTACGGCGATTTTTACGATTATTTTGAAATAATACACGGAAAAGAATTATCTTACAACAACATTGTGGATTTAACCGCAGCAGTTGAACTTGTTAATGACCTTGACTCAAATTCATGCGTTATTGTGAAACATACAAATCCATGCGGAGCAGCTTCTTACGGAAATATTTTTGATTCTTATACTCAAGCACTTTCGTGCGATCCAACTTCTGCATTCGGAGGAATAGTAGCATTTAACGGTAAGGTAGATTTAAGAACAGCCGAAGCGCTGAATGAAATCTTCCTTGAAATAATTACAGCGCCTGATTTTGAACCGGAAGCTCTTGAGTTATTAAAGAAAAAGAAAAACAGAAGATTATTAAAGACTTTGAAATCTGCAGATACAAATGAAGGTCAGATTAAAAACATTCCCGGCGGACTTTTAGTACAAGAAAAAGATAATTCTAAATTAAATAATGATATATTAAAAGTAGTAACTTCCCGGAAATATTCTGAAGAAGAATTTGAAGAATTAAAATTTGCTTGGGTAATCTGCAAGCATACAAAATCTAACGCAATAGTTTTTACTAAAAACAAAAAAGCAATTGGAGTTGGCGCAGGACAAATGTCCAGAATTGATTCTACTAAAATTGCCGCGTCAAAAGCGAAACAATTCGGACACGATTTGCAAGGCGCGGTAGCCGCAAGCGATGCCTTTTTTCCATTTCCGGACGGTATTGAGGAAATTGCTTCGCACGGAATTAAAGCTGTAATTCAGCCCGGAGGATCCGTTCGTGATGAAGATGTAATAGCGGCAGCCGACAATCTTAATCTTACAATGATATTTACAGGCATAAGAAACTTTAAACACTAAGAGGAAGTATGGGTATTTTTGATTTTCTTTCAAACGATGTTGCAATTGATTTGGGTACCGCGAACACTCTGATTTTTGTAAAAGGAAAAGGAATTGTTCTTAATGAGCCCTCTATAGTAGCGTTTGATAGAAATACTAAAAAAATTATTGCGTTGGGTAATGAAGCCAAGGAGATGCAGGGAAGAGAACATAGAGAAATAAGAGTCTCAAGGCCTATGCGCGATGGTGTGATTGCCGATTTTGAGATTGCCGAAGGAATGATTAGAGCATTTATTAAAAAGGTAAATACTGGAAGTTTTTCTAGCAGAAGAATAATTATCGCTGTGCCTAGCGGCGTAACCGAAGTTGAAAAAAGAGCCGTCCGCGATGCAGCCGAACATGCTGGTGCAAAAGAAGTGCATTTAATTGCCGAACCAATGGCTGCTGCAATTGGAATTGGAATTGAAGTCGATGCCCCTGTCGGTAGTATGATTATTGATATTGGAGGCGGTACGACTGAAATTGCCGTTATTGCACTTTCGGGAATTGTAAATGAAGAATCGATCCGTATTGCTGGCGATGAAATGAATAATGCCATTATGCAGTTCTTTAAAAAGAATTATAACTTATTAATTGGTGAAAGAACCGCAGAAGCAATTAAATGCGAGGTTGGATCAGCTGTTCCGCTTAAAGAAGAAATAACTATTCAGGTTAAAGGACGTGATCTTGTAGGGGGTATTCCCAAAACAGCCGAGGTAAGTTCTGTTGAAATAAGAGATGCGCTTAATGAAAATATTTCTCAGATAGTTGAAGCCGTTAAACAAACCCTTGAAAGAACGCCTCCTGAACTTTCAGCCGATATATTGGATAGAGGAGTTATGATAACTGGCGGTGGAGCTCTGCTTAAAGGCCTCGACGAACGAATAAGAATGGAAACAAATCTTCCTGTTCATGTTGCCGAAGATCCTTTAACTGCGGTTGTAAGAGGTGCAGGTAAAGCAATAGAAAATATTAATAAGTATTCCAAAGTATTTATTCGTAAAAGAACGTACTAATGAAAAAAATATTTAAGAATTTATTTGAAAATTTCAAAGAATATTTTTTAGTAGTATCCCTCCTAATAATTAGTCTATCAATTCTATCGTTAAATGATAAACCGGAAATAAGAAAAATTAAATCTTATTCATTCGGAACATTTGCTCTTTTTAACTCACTTACTTCTAAAGCCGTTGATATTTTCTCTAACCAAAATGAAATTCGGGAACTAAAAAAAGTAAATGCAGAATTAATGCTTAAGGTTAACAGCTTTAGAGAATATGGTCTTGAAAATCTGAAATTAAAAAAAATGTTGGATTTTAAAGACACTTCTAATGTTCCGCTTGTTTCTGCTAGAGTTATTTCAACTTTGATTTCAAAAACTCAGGGTAATTTAATTATTAATGTTGGTTCAATCGATTCTGTAAAAACAGGAATGCCGGTTATCACCGATCAAGGTTTGGTTGGAATTATTGTAAATGTTTCAAAAGATTTTTCGTTGGTTAGAACTCTTTATAACAATAATTTTAAAATTGCCGTTCGAAATCAAAGCTCAAATGTTGATGGAATACTCGGATGGGACGGAATAATGCTTATAATAAAAAATATTCCGACTACTTATGAAATGAATCCGGGGGATAGAATTATATCATCCGATTTCAGTACACTTGTGCCTCCTCAAATTCCAATTGGAATAATCATTAAAAAAGAAAATTCCGTTTCAGGACTTTTAAGTAATATAATTGTTAAACCATTTGCCGAAATCAGGTCTGTTAGAAATGTATTTGTTATGTCAATCAAACCTGCTAAACAAATTCAGGTTTTAGAATCCAACATTTTGAAGTAATTATATGCTGTTAAGATTATTAATACCGATACTAATTTTTATTCCGCTTGCTATTCTGCAGCTGACTGTAGTTCCATTAATCTCAATTGATTTTATTGTTCCCGACTTAATATTAATTTTATTGGTTTTTTTTACATTAAGAAACGGACAAATATACGGATCAATTTTAGGTTTTCTACTTGGATTATTATTTGATTTGGTTTCAGGCGGACTAATAGGAGCCGCAATGTTTTCTAAAACCCTTGCAGGATTTTTAGCAGGTTACTTTTTTTCCGAAAAAAGAGTTGAAACAAATTTGGATTCTACAATGTTTATTGTAATAATATTTATTTGCGCGTTTGTCGACTCTTTATTTTACTCATTATTGGCATCATCCGAAACCGATATAACGATTATAAATTTATTTTTCGAGTTCGGCATATTACCTGCGTTTTATACTGCAGCGGTTTCTTTGCCTATAATTGTATTTAAACCAAGCAATAGAATTATATGAATGATTCACAAATAGGTTCAGCATTAAGAGAAAAAATAATTTTTATTATTGTTATAGGACTTTTTGCGGTATTATCATTCCAATTATTTAAAATGCAGATTCTTGATGAGCCGGCCTATGAAGTAAAATCAAACGAAAACAGTGTTAAAAAAAGTATAATTGATGCTCCGCGCGGAGTATTTTTTGACCGTAATTTTAAAGTAATAGTAAGCAATAAACCTTCATATACAATTGAAATAACTCCTTCAGAATACAATACTGAATTAAATCCGCTTCTTGAAAAAATCTTTAAACTTGATAAAGGATATATTCAAGAAGTTTTATATGAAAAAAGAAGATTCTCAAAATATCAGCCGCGCAGAATAAAACGGGATGCGGATATTCAATCAATCGCATGGCTTGAGGAAAACAATGGGAAATTTCCCGGAGTAAAGTATATAGTTGAAATGCAGCGCGACTATTCATTCGGTATTAATGGATCACATATTTTCGGATATACAAAAGAAATTTCGGCCGAACAATTAAGCTTAGCAAACGATGTTTATGATATTGGTGATTATATCGGCAGTAGCGGAATCGAAAAAACTTATGAAGTATATCTTAGAGGAAGGAACGGCGCTCAGTTTGTATTAGTTGACTCAAAACAAAGAACAATTGGTAATTACCTTGAAGGCACTCATAATACCAAACCTATAAAGGGATTTGATTTAATTCTTTCTATTGATGCCGAAGCGCAGAAAGCCGCAGAGGAAGCTTTTAATGGATTAAAAGGAGCCTTAGTTGCTATTGAACCAAGCACAGGTGAAGTTTTGGCGTTTGTCAGCGCTCCGGATTTTAATCTTTCCGATTTTACTTCTGTAACTTCGCAAGACATATGGACCAACCTAAGAATTGATGAAGATAAACCTCTGTTTAACAGAGCAACAATGTCAATAAACCCGCCGGGTTCAACTCACAAAATGCTTTCGGCTTTGGCTGCATTGCAGGAAGGTATAATCACAACTTCAGATTATATTAATTGTTCAGGCGGCTATCAGTTTGGGAATAGATTTTTTAAATGTACGCACGTTCACGGAAAGGTTAACGTAATTACGGCTATCGAAAAATCATGCAATACATTTTTCTATCAGTTGATATTAAAAACCGGTTTTGATAAGTGGGCCGAATATTCATCTAAATTCGGATTCGGTTCAAAAACAGGAATTGATATTAGTGAAGAGTCACCGGGCATTCAGCCGAACAGCGAATATTATAATAGGGTATATGGTCAGGGTAAATGGACCAAAGGTTATATTGTTAGTCTTGGAATAGGTCAGGGAGAATTAAGTACAACTCCCGTACAACTTGCCAAATACGTTTCACTTATTGCCAATAACGGTAAAACGAGAACTCCGCATATTGTAAAAGGGTTTATTAAAAGCGGTACAAATGAATTCACACCAATCGAATATCCTGAAATTGAGGTTAAAATTGATCAAGAAAATTTTGACATTGTAAAAGAAGGAATGTTTAAAGTTGTGCAGGGTGAAGGTACCGCAAGGAATATAAGAATTCCAGGTTTAAACATAGCGGGGAAGACCGGCACGGCGCAGAACCCTCATGGAAAAGATCATGCTCAATTTATTGGTTTTGCCCCGTTTGAAAATCCAAGAATTGCTATTGCAGTTATGGTCGAAAATGTTGGTTTCGGTTCAACATACGCGGCTCCGATCGCTCAAAAAGTTATAAAAGCATATTTAAGAATAAACGGCAATGCAGCTATTAATCAAAATATTGCAGCAAAGGAATTAAAGGAAAACCTTTGAAAATAAATTATGATATAAAGGATAAATTTGATTTTATAATGTTCGCGGCAGTATTGGCGCTTTTTACATTTGGGCTTGTTGCGATATACAGCGCTACTGTAACTCATCCAACCGCTTACGGAAATTTTCAAAAACAATTATTTTTTGGTGGATTTGGTTTAGTTATTTTTTTCTTTATATATTTTCTACCTTCGCAATTAATCCGCTTATCAGCTGTTCCAATGTATGTTTTATCAATCTTTTTTTTAATTGCTGTTTTAGCTGTTGGTAAAGTTATTTCTGGATCTAAAAGCTGGTTCAGTATCGGTCCTTTTGGATTTCAGCCTTCCGAGTTTGCAAAAATCGGTTTGATTTTATTTTTAGCTTATTGGTTATCCGATAGTAAAAGAGATATTAATTCCGTTAAGGACATTGTATTATCACTTGCGATAGGATTGCTGCCAATATTTTTAATTATACTGGAACCTGATACCGGTACTGCAATTGTTCTTTTTTTTATAACCCTTGTAATGATATTTTGGGCTGGTATCTCGTTGTTCGGTTTGTTCGTGGTTCTTTCACCGGGTATTGTAACATTCTCATCTTTGTTTGGGACTGCTTCTTTAATCATAACGTTAATTTTTGTAATTATTGCATTGGTAATTTTTAAAAGAAATTTATTTACGAGCGCAACAATATTTGTTGTTAATTTAGCCGCAAGTTTCTTTTTTGATTATGGTGTTAGGTTCCTTCAGCCTCATCAGCAGAAAAGAATTTCCTCATTTCTTGATCCGAATGCAGACCCCCTTGGCTCCGGATATAACGCGCTTCAGGCAAAGGTAGCTATTGGTTCCGGAGGAATTATAGGAAAAGGATTTTTGCAGGGGAATCAGACTCAATTAAAATTTATTCCCGAACAATGGACGGATTTTATCTATTGTGTAGTAGGCGAAGAGTTCGGATTTGTGGGAAGCATTTTTATACTTGTAATGTTTTTAATAATATTTTTAAGATTGTTAAGATTGACTTCTCATACCAAGGATACATTCAGCAGTTTAATTGTTATTGGTGTGCTTACATTATTACTTGTTCATTTTGGAATAAACATAGGTATGAATGTAGGTTTAACACCCGTTATTGGACTTCCTCTGCCTTTTTTAAGTTACGGGGGCAGTTCACTTTTGGCAAATTTAGTTTTAATGGGGATTGTATTTAATATATACAGAGGCAAAAAGCATTATCAATAAAAATGAATGGTGAATATGACATCGCAAGAAAAATTAAACGTAAGAACTTCTGAAGGATTACATATTTGTGTGGGGCTTGATACGGATATTAATAAAATTCCTGAGCATCTGAAAAAATATGATAACCCGGTTTTTGAATTCAACAAAATTATCATTGAAAGTACGCAGCAAACAGCAGCGGCTTTTAAAATTAATTTTGCTTTTTATGAACGGGACGGAATAGAAGGTTTAAGAAATCTTGAGAAAACAATTAAACTTATTCCGGATAATGTATTAATAATAGGCGATTCGAAAAGAGGGGATATAGGAAATACATCGCAAATGTATGCTGAGTCGATGTTTAAACACTTCAATCTTGACGCTTCAACTTTAAATCCTTATATGGGAATTGATTCTATAAGTCCTTTCCTGGAATATGAGAATAAAATAAATTTTATTCTGGCTTTAACTTCTAATAAAAGTTCTTTCGATTTCGAAAAACAGAAACTTGAGGATGGCTCTTTCCTTTACCAGAAAGTAATTAAAAAAGTGAATGAATGGAATTCAAAAAATAATTGCGGCATTGTTTTCGGCGCAACTAACTCACAAGAGTTAAATGAAAATATGAATTTGATTAATAAACTTTTTGTCCTTCTGCCCGGTGTAGGCGCGCAAGGCGGAAGTCTGGAAGATGTTGTAAAAGCGTTTAAGTCAATCGATAGTAAAAATTATATTATAAATGTAAGCAGAGCATTATTGTATGCGGATGCTTCAATTAACTTCGGTGAAATTGCTAATTCCGTACTAAACGATTATAATAAAAAAGTAGCGGCACTTACGCTTTAAAAATCTGGAATTAAACTTTTAAATATGTTATTTTAATAAGAGTTTCTTGCCCCTTTAATCTTCTTCAAGGTAAAAACTATAAAACCTGAAGAAAGAAAACATGTGAGGTTGCAAATGAACAGCGCGCCAAAAGTATATGAATCCCATCTATATGAAATTTGGAAATCCCAACAATTTATCAAACCTCTTCAAACAACATCTGGTTTAGACATTACAGTACTTGATCCGGGCGTGCGTGACCCGGATGTTTCAGGTCCGGATTTTAAACACGCAAGAATCAGAATTGGCAACATTACCTATGTAGGAGATATTGAAATTGACGGGGACTATTCAAATTGGAAATCGCACGGACATAATATTAATAATAAGTATGATAAGATTGTACTTCATGTAGCATTGTTTAACAAATTTAATCATCAATATGTATATACTAAAGAGGGAAGAAAAGTACCTACATTAAGTCTATGCGACTTCATTAATAATGATTTACTTGAAAAGTTTGAGACTAAAATTCAAAAAATCTCTAATTCTCCTAACAGCAAACTAAAATGCTCTTCCTTAATAGAAGCGATTGACGAAAAAACTAAAAGCAAATATCTTTTAGAAATGGGAATGCTTAGGTTCGATAAAAAATGCAGCAGGATTTATCAAAGATTAAAAGAACTGACTTTTATAAGAGAATTAAAATTAAGCGAACCGGTTATTTCATATGATTTGAATGATAGATTTAACGAAAGAAAATTTACGCACGATGATTTTAAGGATCAGGAATTATGGCTGCAGCTTTTTTATGAATTTATTTTTGAAGCGCTTGGCTATTCCAAAAATAAAACCATTATGATGAATCTTGCTCAATCGGTAAATATTGAATTTCTAAAGAAATTAGGGAGCGACGGACAATTATTTCAAAGGTTTGAATCAGCACTATTTACTATAGGGGGATTAATCCCAGATGTAAAAAAAATGCCCGAGTCGGAAACAACAAACTATACCAAAGAACTTTCTGCTCATTGGGAAAATATTTGCAAAATTTATGACGGAAAAACTTATGATGAAACGCAGTGGCACTTCTTTAAAATGAGACCGCAGAATTTTCCGACAATAAGAATTGCCGGAGGTGTAAAAATAATTTATAGTTTATTATACGGCGGACTTTTACCAAACATCATTAAAAAAATTAATGAAATCAGAAATTTAACGGTATTAATTAATTCTCTTCGCTCGTTATTTGTAATTAAAGCTTCGGGTTTCTGGCAAAAGCATTATGTTTTTGATCAGCCTGCTTCTAGCGAAATTAAATATTTTGTAGGCGCATCAAGAGCAGATGAAATTATTGTAAACGTAATACTCCCGTTTATGTCGGTATATTTTAATGTTTTCGGGAATTCGGATCTATCAAAAAAAGTTTTAAAATTATATAATATTTATCCTCAGAATTCGGATAATAAAATTGTCCGGGATGTTGGAGAAGGTCTGAATTTAGAAGAATATTTAAACAAGACAATTTATTCGCAAGGTATGATTGAGCTTTTCAGATCTAAGTGTTCAAAAAACAAATGCCTAGAATGTGAAATAGGAAAGGTTGTTTTCGGCTAAGTTAATATTTCGTTTTATTTATTAATTTTCAAACAGCACATTTAAAGTATCTAAAAATTGAATATTGGAATAAATAAAAAATTTACTTATAAGCTGAATATTTCTATTAATTAATTATTGTTCCCTTCACGTTTACTTATTTCATCTCTTAATTTGGCAGCGCGTTCATAATCTTCTTTTTCAATTGCTTGTCTTAATTGTTCATGAAGAGAAGCGACCTTTGACTCATCTGCAGAAATTCCTTTTGGTTTTTCATTTTCTTCGGGCTCATCTTTTGTTTCAGAACTTCCGAATACATCTTCCAAATTTCCTTCACTATCTTCACTTGAAGGGATAAAAGATGCGTATTTCATAACTTCTTCGGAAACATAAATAGGTGCGCCAGTTCTAACTGCCAAGGCAATTGCATCACTTGGTCTGGCGTCAATATCATTAACCAATGTAGAAACTTCAATGCTTATTTTCGCAAAAAAAGTATTCTCTTTTAATTCGCTTATAATTACCTCATTTACCGTTGCCCCTAAATTATCGATAAAACTTTTTAACAAATCATGAGTTAAAGGACGCGGTGGTTTAATGCCTTCAATTTCAAGTGTAATGGCCTGAGCCTCAAAGGCGCCGATAATTATAGGCAGTCTTCTCGATCCGTAAGTTTCTTTTAATAAAAGAGCATAAGCCCCTCCTGCGGAAGGGCTTGATGATAAACCTAATATTTCTACTAAAACCTTGTTCAAATTTATCCCTTTATTTTTTTAATTTCTTCGGTTAATGCCGGAAGAATTTCAAATACATCACCGGCAATTCCGTAATCGGCAACCTGGAAAATGGGAGCTTCTTTATCTTTGTTTATTGCAACAATATACTTTGAAGATCGCATACCTGCAAGATGTTGAATAGCTCCGGAAATTCCGCAGGCGATATACAAGGTGGGAGAAACAGTTTTTCCCGTTTGTCCTACCTGCTCACCGTGCGATCTCCACCCGGCATCTACAACAGCGCGCGATGCTCCAACAGCTGCGCCAAGCGCATCGGCTAAATCTTCTATTAAGTTAAAATGTTCAGGTCCTTTTAAACCTCTGCCGCCAGAAACAATAACATCAGCTTCGGCGACGTCTAGCTTACCTTCTGATTTTTTAATATCTATAACCTTTGTACTTAAATTAGGTGAATTAACTTCCCTAATTTCAACTTCAGCTATTGAATCAGAAGCTTCGCCCGCGGCAAAAACATTAGGACGTAATGTAAATATTTTTTTTGCGCTGTTTATTTTCACATTTAATATTGCTTTACCTGCGTAAACAGGTCTAGCTGCAATAATATTTTCACCGTCAATATCTAAATTAACAGCGTCAACAATAATCCCTGCGTCTAGTTTTACGGCAATCTTTGGAGCTAAATCTTTTCCCATTGAAGTATTAGAAAAAATAAAATAATCGGCTCCTGATTCATTTGCATATTCTGCAAATAAATCTGCATATGCGCTTGAAGAGTAATTGCCTAGTTCAGAATTTTTAAAGTGCACAACTTTTTTAATACCATAACCGCCCAATAAACCAGCATTATCCACATCGCTGCCAATAAGCACCGCTTCGGAAACGGTACCAATTTTGTCTGCCAAGTCAGAACCGGATTTTGCCGCTTCTAATGAAGCTTTTTTTATTACGCCGTTTCTTTGTTCAATAAATACTAAAACTTTATTTGCCATTTTAAACTCCCTATATAACTTTAGCTTCTTCTTTTAATAAACGAACCAATTCGGGAACCGCGCTTGAATCAGTTCCAATTATTTTCCCGGGCTGTTTTGCAGCGGGTTTTTTCATTTGTACAACTTCAATTAAATTAATGTTTTCAGCCGCGGGTTTTTCTTCAATTGTTTTTTTCTTTGCGGCCATAATTCCTTTTAATGAAGCGTATCGTGGTTCGTTTAAACCTTTTTGAGTTGTTATAACAACCGGAAAACTTGTTTCAACAACTTCTCGTCCGCCTTCAATTTCTCTTTCCGCGGTAATTTTGTCGCCTTCAATTTTTAAATCAACTACCACTGAAATACAATTATATCCTAATAATTCTGCCGTTAACTGGCCGACAATAGAGTTGTCGTAATCAACCGATTGTTTTCCAAAAAATACTAACCTTGCATCCATTTCTTTTATTTGAACGGCTAAAGCTTTAGCAACCGACATTGAATCGCGGTAATTATCATCTTTCAGTAAAACTCCGCTGTCAGCACCCATTGCAAGTGCTTTTCGTAAAGTTTCTTTATTTGCGTCAGGTCCAACACTAATTACAACAACTTCGCCTTCGCCTTTTGATTCTTTAAATTTTAATGCTTCTTCTATCGCAAATTCATCATATGGATTAACTATAAAAGTAACTCCGTTTGGATCAATGGTTTTGCCGTCGCTGCCAACAGAAATTTTTGATGCCGTGTCGGGAACGTGGCTAACACACACTGCAATTTTCATTACTCCTCCTTTAATTCAACGAAAAATATTTATTTTTAAGTCGGTTATATTGGTAAATTGTGTACACAATATATTAAATTTTATTTTTTAATAACAATTTTATAAATTAATCCGGAATTGAAATCAAATAATAATAAGATGAATCAAGAAAACCCGACAGGAATAATTGAACCTGATATTGAAGAAGAAACCAGTATCGGTTTGCCGTTTAAAGTAATTCTATATAACGACGACTGGCATTCGTTTGAAGAAGTTATAAATCAGCTGGTAAAAGCCGTAAAATGTTCGTTCGAAAAAGCGAGAAATTTAGCTTTTGAAGTTCATGTTAAAGGAAGAGCAATGGTTTTTAGCGGGGAATTGAAAGAATGCCTTAAAGTAACAAGCATTTTGGAAGAAATTGAACTCCACACGCAAATTGAATCATAAAATATATTCTTTTCATGCCATTCCTCCGGTTATCTAATTTTCAAAAATTATGTTATATTTCGAATGTATTTTATAATAATTTTCTGTGAGGAATATGCAAATAGGTTTAGTTGGATTACAATATTCCGGGAAAACAACTCTTTTTAATACCCTTGCCGGTATCGAGATGCAGCCCGGTGTTTCGATGAAAGAAGAAGCGACAATTGAGGTTGTAAAAGTACCCGATGAAAGATTAGAAAAACTTTTTAAAATTTTTAACCCCAAAAAACAAGTAAACGCAACAATTGAAATATTTGATACTCCCGGATTAAGAATGCAGGATGACGGGAAAGTCAAAATAACATCTGTCTTCCTTAATAATGTAAAAAACAATGACGCGCTTTTTTATGTTATCAGGCAGTTTAATGATGATACAGTTGCGCATCCAATGAATAATATTAATCCGGTGCGGGACATTCAATTTCTTGAATCAGAATTTCTTCTATCCGATTTGGCGTTTCTTGAAAATAGAATTGAAAAACTGAAAAAGGAAGTAATGAAGTCCAAAGACGACAGCTTTAAAAAAGAACTTCCTGTCATCGAAAAATGCTATGCTCATGTTGAAAGTGAAAATCCATTACGTACATTAAAATTAGATGAAAATGAATTGAAGTTTTTATCCGGTTATCAGCTTCTTACTTTAAAACCTCTTACAATAGCAGTAAATTTTGATGAAAACACAATTGCCGATTCCCAAAAAATTATTAACGATATAAAATCTAATATTGGTGATGCGGCAGCAAATATAATTCCGTTTTCAGCAAAAATTGAAAATGAACTCTCAAATCTTGATGAGGAAGATCGGAAAATATTTATGGCCGATTACGGTATCGAAGAATCTGCTCTTACTAAAATATTAAGAACCTCTTATGAAATTTTAGGACTGCAGTCATTCTTTACGGTTGGCGAAGATGAAAACCGCGCATGGACAATTAAAAATGGTTATACCGCGCAGGACGCAGCAGGAGTTATTCACACTGATTTTTATAATAAATTTATTAGAGCCGAAGTAGTAAGTTATGACGATTTTATAAACTACGGCTCTTTCGCTAAATGCAAAGAAGCCGGTGTTTGGAGACTTGAAGGAAAAGATTATTTGGTTAAGGACGGCGATATTTTAAATATTAGGCATAGTTAAGTTTTCTGTAATAAGTAAAAAAAACATAGTAATTTGAATTCTCATATGAAAATAAGAATGGAGTATTAGATGTCACAAAAAGCGATTGAAGGATTAAAACCTGAATTGATTTGGAATTATTTTTACGGGATTACTCAAGTTCCGCATCCGTCAAAAAAAGAAGAAAAAATTAGAGCCCATGTAAGAGAATTTGCAAAACAGCATAACTTTGAATTTGTTGAAGATAAAGTTGGAAACATTGTTATCAAAGTACCGGCAACAAAAGGTTATGAGAATAAACCTGTTATTGTTTTACAGGGGCATGTCGATATGGTTTGCGAAAAGAATAAAGGTACTAATCACGATTTTGAAAATGACCCGCTTAAAATTATTAGAGACGGCGACTGGATTACTGCAGAAGGAACAACGTTAGGAGCCGATAACGGTATCGGCGTAGCGGCCGCAATGGCTTTGGCGACTGATCCTGATTGTGTTCACGGACCTTTGGAAATATTGTGTACAGTTGATGAAGAGACGGGAATGACAGGCGTTAATGAATTGCAGCCTGGTTTTATTTCGGGCAGAACATTATTAAATATGGATTCCGAAGAAGACGGCGCTTTTTATGTAGGATGCTCAGGCGGGCAGGATACGGTAGGTTTATTTGAAATCCAGGCCGCCGATATAAAAGACGAATTTAAATCATATGAATTAATGGTTACTGGATTAAAAGGCGGGCATTCGGGACTTGATATACATCAGCAACGAGCAAACGCTATTAAGCTACTTGCCAGACTTTTGCACAGACTTGAAGAAATAAAATATAAAATTTCAGAAATAACCGGCGGCTCTTTAAGAAATGCAATTCCGCGCGAAGCTGAAGCGACAATTTTTATAAACCCTGCCGATGAAAATAGAGTAATCGAAATTATTAATAAATTTGTTGAAGATTCTTTATTAGAGTATAAAACAACCGACAACGGATTAAAAGTAATTTTTAAAAAGAAAGAAGTAAAACTAAGAAAAGCTTTCCGTAAAAAATTTACAAGAAAAATTATTAACACCTTGCTTGCTATGCCTCACGGTGTGATAGCAATGAGCCCCGATATTCCTGGTCTTGTTGAAACATCAACAAATCTTGCAACATTAAAAATGGAAGACGGAAAAATCAAAATAGGAACAAGTCAAAGAAGCTCGATTGATCCGGCCAAAATGAATATTGCGTATGCAGTTGCGTCCGTTTTAAGTTTAGCCGGCGGTGAAGTTATTATCGGCGACAGCTACCCGGGTTGGCAGCCAAATATGGATTCCGAATTACTTAAAAAATGTAAAACGTTATATAAAACAAATTATGGACAAGAACCGGCAATAAAAGCGATTCACGCCGGTCTTGAAACCGGATTGCTGGGAGCAAAGTATCCCGGAATTGATATGATTTCATTCGGACCTACAATTGAAGGAGCTCATTCGCCCGACGAAAGAGTTAATATTCCGGCGGTAGCAAAGTTTTATGATATTGCAAAATCAATATTAAAGTTATACGCAGAATAAAAAGAATATTTAAGAGCCGTGTTATTGCACGGCTTTTGTTTTTATTCAATTAAGATATGTCAATCTTAAAATAAGAGATAAAAAATGAAACCAAATTTTAAACTTTATGATGTGCCTAATATTTATTCGCTGCAGGATATGGTATTACAAAGTTCTGCTAAATATAACTCCGGACTAGCTCTGGAAGATTTGACAAATACGCAGATCAGCAGACTAAATTATACTGAACTATTGGATAATATATTAAGATTTGGAGCTGCATTAAAATCTCTTGGAATTAATGAAAGAGCTCATATTGCAATTATCGGAGAAAACAGAGTGCAATGGGCCTTGAGTTATTTAACAATTATGTGTTTTAATTTTGTTGCTGTGCCCATTGATAAAAATTTAACCGAAAACGAAATATTAAATATTATTCACGAATCGGATGCCGAAGCTATTATTTTCACGGAAAATTTCGCTTCTCTTTTTGAAGAACATAAAGTTTCATTAAAAAAACTGAAACATTATATATGTATGGATAATTTCAAAAGCGGTTCCGGCTTCCTGAAAATGAAAAATTTAATTGATGAAAATGAACCCGTCAATAAAAATGATCTTCCTAAAATTAATCCTGATGAACTAGCGGAAATAATTTTTACTTCAGGTTCATTAGGAAGAGCTAAAGGTGTAATGCTGAGTCAAAAAAATATTTCATCAAACCTTACGGCTATGGTTAAAATGCTGTTTATTTTTCCCGAAGACAGATTCCTTTCCGTACTGCCTATGCATCATACTTATGAATGTACATGCGGAATGCTGTGTCCATTGTATTGCGGCGCCTCTGTGTACTATGCCCGTTCGCTTAAAACAGTGGTTGATGATATACAGAAAGTTAAAGCAACTATATTGCTGGGCGTCCCTTTATTATACGATAAAATGTTTAAAAGAATTTCTAAAGCTATTAAAGAAGATAAAGTAAAATCGGTTGTTGTTCCTGCGCTTGTTAAGATTACGGATTTAGCAGGAAAATTTGGAGCAAATGATTTAAAGAAAAAAATATTTAAGGAAATTCATAACAAATTCGGCGGACATATTAGAATATTTATTGCCGGGGGCGCGGCGCCTGATCCTTTAGTTGCAAAGGGTCTTCGTGAATTCGGGTTTAATTTTATTCAAGGTTACGGTCTAACAGAAACTTCTCCCATTTTAGCATTAAATAGATTGGATTTTTTCAAAGATAATGCCGCGGGAATTCCTTTACCCGGTATTGAGATTAAAATTAACAACCCTGATGAAAACGGCAGCGGTGAAATATGGGCTAAGGGTGATAGTGTTATGCTTGGTTATTATAAAAATGAAAAGTTTACGAAAGATGTATTTTCAGACGGATGGTTTAAAACCGGTGATATTGGATATTTTGATGAAGAAGGTTTTTTGCATATTAACGGAAGAATGAAAAATGTAATTATTTCAAGAAGCGGGAAAAATGTTTTCCCTGAGGAAATTGAAGATATTCTAAATAGAAGTCCGTTTATTTTAGAATCAATTGTTTATGGGGAAGAAGATTCCAAACATGATGAGGTAATAGCCGCTCAAATAGTTGTGGATGCCGAGGCCTTTATTGAATTTTCAAATACAAAAGGATTTGAAATAAACATTGAGATGATTAACGAAATTATTGATAATGAAATTAAAGAGTGCAATAAACAGCTGGCAGCATATAAAAGAATAACTAAGTTTCATATAAGAGATAATGAATTTGAAAAAACAACTACTCAAAAAATAAAAAGATATCTTATTAAAAATTAATTCGAAACGGCTTTATTCTAAAACTATAATTAAAAATTACGTAAAAAATACTAATATGATAAAAGTGCTTATTATTGACGACGACGAAAATTTTAGAATTTTTCTAAGTCATGTAATAGAAAAAGAATTTAAAGCTCAAATCCAATACGCAGGAGACGGGAAAGAAGGATTAGTTATTGCACTTCAATATAAGCCTGATTTAATTATTGTTGATGATGAAATGCCGCTGATGAAAGGATATGAAATGGTTGATAAACTTAGAATGAACAACCGTTTTAAGAATACGCCAGTTATGGTAATGACGGCTTCAAATGATAATGATACAATTACCAAATACATTGAATTTAACATTGCCGATTATATTGTAAAACCTATTAATTCAGCCGAAACAATTGAGAAAATTAAAAACGTTATTTCATTAACTAAAAAAACAGTTTTAGTTGTTGAGGATAACAGGGCTTTCGGTTTATTCGTTGAAAAAGCGTTAAGATCTAAATTTAATAAGGTTGTTGTTCAACATGCCGAAAACGGTAATGCAGCATTAGAAAAAATGGAATTCGAAAAACCCTTTTTAATATTGTTGGATATTGCAATGCCTGAAATGTCGGGCAAAGAGTTTCTTATTAAAATTAGAACTGATGAACGATACAAAAATATAAAAGTTGTAATGCTTACGGGACAAAATGAAGCTAAAACAATAAATGAATTTACGGCACTCGGAATTTCGGATTACATTTTAAAACCCGTTACTCTTGAAGATTTGTATTCTAAATTGGTGAGGCTCTTAAATTAATTAATATAAATACCATATTCCCGCTGAATCGTTATTCAAAAATTCTTATTCAATTAGCAGATCAATTAATAATTAAGACAGAGAAAATTTTTTTATAATTTCCCTTAAATTCTACTTTAATAATAATTGCTACATATAATGAGTATTACATTTACAACCAACTTCATTTTAATTAGTCTTTTTCTGTATATAACTGATATTATTTTTTTATTTCGAAGTCAAATCTTTAAATAATTTTAATGATCGAGCAATCACTTGATCCATATTATAGTATTTATATTCTGCCAATCTTCCGCAAAATATTACATTGTTTATTTGTTTAGCTTTGACAAGATATTTATTTAGCCTTTCATTACTTTCCGCCATTGGTATTGGATAAAATTTCTCAAGTCCTTTTTGATATTCAACAGGGTATTCTTTCAATATTGAAGTTTTGTTGAGTTTCTGTCCGGTTGCATGCTTCCATTCTACGATTCTAGTATAAGAGTAATCATTTGGAAAATTTATTTGTTGGCATTCTTGAAAGTATTCTTTATCGATTGTTTCATGCTCAAATTTTAGAGATCTATAAGGTAGTTCCCCAAAACAGTTATCGAAGAATTCGTCTATAGCTCCTGTATAAATTAATTTGTTATACTTAATAGTACCGAAGGTTTCTTTGAAATCTGTATTTAGAAGTAAGGTAATATTTTTATTATAAAGCATCCTTTCAAAGAGTTTTGTATAACCGATTTTTGGCATTACTTGGTACTTATCATTGAAATAAGAATTATTATTGTTAAACCTTATTGGTATTCGTGCAGTAATACTAGGGGCTAGTTCTTTGGGGTGTATATTCCATTGCTTAATTGTATAATTCAAATAGAAACTTTCATATAATTCTTTGCCTAATAGACTTAAAACCATCTCTTCAGCGTTTTTAGGATTTTTAATAAACTCTTTTTTTGAATCAATAAAGTCTTTAACTTCCTCTTCTTTTGTAAGACTTACATTAAAGAAAGAATTAATTGTATTTTTATTAATAGGGAAATCGTATAGTTTCCCATTAACTTTTGACTTTATAATATGTTGGTGCTCTATCCATTCAGTAAAATTTGAAAGGTAATTAAAAACTTCATCATTATTTGTATGAAACCAATGCGGCCCAAACTTATGTACTAAAATATTGTCATTATTATAATAGTCATAAGCATTACCGGCTATATGATTTCTTTTATCAATAATACATACCTTTTTCTTTGCACCATTTGCTAACCTTTCTGCTAGTACCACTCCGCTAAAACCAGCGCCAACAATTAAATAATCATACATTTAGTTTCTCTTTAATCTTGTTTATCAAATCAATTGCTTCTGGGAAATTATGACTAATTGTTAAACACTTTTTTGCATACTCAACTGCAGTATTATAATCTTCAATGACAAATGAAGTTTGGGCAATATTAAAAAACGCAACTAAATAATCTCTTTGAAAATCATGTTCTTCACAAAATTTCAGATATTCAAAAAAATAATCTCGTGCTTCTCTAAAATTTCCTTTATTTGCAAGAATGTTGGCAGTCCAAAATAAATGGTCACGTTCATTACTTTCATTATGCAATAAGAATTTAAATATTCCTTCTGGAAATTGTTCAAAACTAAGTTCTAAGTATTTTAATGCATAAGAAAAAGTTCTTTCTCCTAAATCAGCGGTATGTTTATCAAAAGTTAACGGGAAATTAAAACTGAACTTTTTTAATTTATTAATAGCGTTTGAAGTATATACTCCAGATAGTCCATGTAAAAAATCATTAGAATTAGAATGGGTAAGAATTGTAAGCTCCCTATCATCAAAATATTTTTCAATGTCATTTGGGGGAAGACTATTAAATATATTACCCCAAATATCTATCTTAGGATTATTTGTTCTTAATTCAATTATCTTCTCCAGCCAATTAGAGTCTTCAAACCAATGGTCGTCGTGAAGTATTAATGTCGTATTATAAATTGGTATAAGTTTTAACAGATGTTCAACTGCGGCAGGGTCGTATCCAATATTTGGTCTTAAAAAGAAATAATCAGGGTTGAATTTACTTATGAATTCAATTGCTTCATTTTGATAGCCATTTAGAACAAATGCTAGATCAAATTTATCTCTTTGTTCTTCTAACTTTTTATCAAAGCCAAATTTAGACAAGTTAGTCCATGTCTTTTCAGAACTTACAACACTTATCAGAAATTCCTTCAAAATATTACCTCATAGTAATTTCAATTATTTATTAATATTCGAGCTTCATTTGGAATAGGATAATTAGGCAATCTTTCTATTAAGTTTTCCCAAATATATTTGGCTTCACTATATTCACCAAGTTGATAATGAGTTGAAGCTAAGTTATTAAAAAGTGAATCCATATTCTGAAAATACTTTTTTTCCGAACAATGATGGTAATACTTATAGAAATAATCTTTTGCTTTAATAAAATCAGATTGATGAAATGCAACATTTGCTGAAGAAAATAAATAATTTATATAATTATTTTCTCCATGAAGAAAAAAATTAAATATTCCTTCTGAGAATTGAGAAAATTTTATTCCCTGATGTGAAAGAATATTTGAAAAAAGTCGTTCACCTAAAAATGCTATCTCTTTTTCATCCGTTAATAAGTAAGGTACTTTAAATTCCTTTAGCAGTTGAATGGACCTTAAATTAAATAGACCCGACATACCATGTAAAAAGGCAAAGTCTTTATATTTACTGAACTCATTTAAGTTAACTAATTGACAATATTCTCCGTGTCTTCTCATTGGTTCTTGCATTAAAATATTACCAAAAATGTCAGTATCTGAATTATTATTCATTATTTCATAAAGTCGGTCAATCCAATTTGGATTAGGAAACCAGTGATCGTCATGCATTATTAAATAGTGTTCATATCTAGGGACAAGATTAATTAAGTAAGCAATTGAAGCAGTATCAAAACCTAAATTTGGGCGAAGAAAAAAGTATTCAGGGCAAAATTGATTATAAAAAAGTATAGCTTCATTTGAATAACCGTTTAATACAAATGATAAGTCGAATTGATCTCTTAATCTCAATATTTCTTTGTCGAAACCAAATTTTGAAAAGTTAGTCCAGGTCTTTTCTGAAGTTATTATGCTTATTAAAAGTTTTTTCACATCTTCGCCATTATTTTTTTAAGATAATAATTAATAACATTTCTTAAAATATAATTAATTAAATTCTGGACAAAACAATTGATTTAAATCAATTCTGAGAGGGGTTAATATTGGGGTAATGGTTTATATCAGGTTAGGGGTTATTTTTTGATTGTAGGTGTTTGAATTTATTCCTAGAGGTATCTCGGGTGTTGTATTGAGAATTCAAAATGATGTATTAGCTATAAATTTAATTACTCTAAATACTATTTTACTTGCATTTTTTAAAGAACAAGTTAGCTTATCAAGTACAATTAAATCAGTTATTAGTCAATGTTCATTGGGTTATTGAAAGATATTGAATATTTAAAGTCACCAAAAAGTATTAGAAAAGATTCATTACTTATTTCATTACTTTATTATGATTTTAGAGGTAAAATAGAGAAGAATTAGAAGACCTTAAAAATAAAAAAGTCCGAAAACAATATGAATTCGGACTTCTTTGAGGCGGCGATCGGATTCGAACCGATGAATAAAGGTTTTGCAGACCTTCGCCTTAGCCACTTGGCCACGCCGCCATATTTGTAAAGTTTTTAGAAACTTACTGCCTGTTAAACTTATTAGAAATTTTTCTTTCCGGCAGCTTCGATTCTATTATTTGTTACATCAAAATATACAATTTAAAAATATAGCCTAAAAATGAGAAAATCCACTTTGTGTGGATTTTCAATTGTTTATTTTGTTTTGGAGCGGGAGACCGGACTCGAACCGGCGACATCAACCTTGGCAAGGTTGCGCTCTACCAACTGAGCTACTCCCGCATAAGTTTTTAATTAAATCTTCTAAAAACGTCCGTAAATATAACATGCTTTTTTATATAATTCAACAGAAATAATAAAATTATTTCCTAACTCCGTGAATAAATCCTCGGTACGGTCTTGAATGCTGAACGGTTATAAAACAATCACTGTCAATTCCTTCTATAAGTTTAATTACACCTGGAAGATCTTTTCGGCGGATAATTAAAATAAGCAAAGCTAAACCTCCGCTTCCTCCTTCTGCCGGAAGTATTGTAACAGCAAATTTTGACGACCTTAGTTTGTCTGCTATTTTATCAGTGAAATATTTTGAAATTACATTTACCTGTACATAACCAATAGCTACTTTTTGTTCTAAAGATATACCAAGCAAATTACCTAAACCGAATCCGATAGCGTAACCGAATAAATTTATGGTTTCTTCCATATTCTGCCATATATATCTCATAGCAAAAATCCAGATAAGCACCTCAAAAAAACCGATTATTGCCGAATGATATTTTTTTGCCTGTACAACCATTATTGTTCTAAAAGTCCCAAGTGTTACGTCTGCAATCCTTAAAACCATTATGAGAAATGCGCCCAAAATTATTTCAAACATAAATTCCTAAAATTTATTTTTATATCATGAAAACTTAACAAAATAAATTATATTTTTACGCATCATTTAAAAAAATATTGGAAAATATGTTCGAGCAAGAGAGAGAAGCACTTGTAAATATATTAAAAGAAAAGGGAATAAAAGATGAGCGGGTGCTGAACGCTTTTATGGATGTTGAAAGACACTTGTTTGTGCCCGATATAATGAAATATCATTCTTATAAAGATGTTGCATTGCCAATCGGACACGGACAAACAATTTCACAGCCCTATACGGTTGCATTTATGACTGAAGCATTAAATCTAAGGCCGGGTTCCAAAATACTAGAAATTGGTACCGGTTCCGGATATCAGGCGGCTATTCTGGAAAAAATGGGTATGAGAGTTTTTTCGATAGAAAGAAACAATAATTTGTATAATACCGCCTTAAAACTTTTTGATAGTCTCGGAATAAGAGCTGCATTAAGGTGCGCCGACGGTACAATAGGATGGGAAGAATTTGCTCCTTACGATGGAATAATTGTTACGGCGGGAGGTCCTACAGTTCCTGAAAAACTTAAAAGACAATTAGCTATTGGGGGCAGAATGGTAATTCCTGTCGGTGATAAAAAAACTCAATCAATGAAAATATTAAATAAAATTTCAGATGATGAATTCGAAATTAAAGAAATGCCCCAATTTGCTTTTGTTCCATTAATAGGTAAAGAAGGTTGGAAAGAAAAGTAATTGTAATAACCGGCCCTACGTGTTCAGGCAAGACATCACTGTCAATAAATGTTGCTGAAATGCTGAATTTATCTGCTCATCTTACTGCTGAAATTATTTCTGCCGACAGCAGACAGGTATTTAAATATCTTGATATAGGAACTGCAAAACCGACTCCAAATGAGATGCGAGGAATAAAGCATCATTTAATTGACTGTTTTGAACCCGACAAAGATTACAGTGCAAGTAAATTTGAAAACGACGCTTTGCGTTTAATTGAAAAATTATTTTCAGAAAATAAAATACCTATAGTCGCGGGCGGATCCGGTTTATATATTAAATCATTAATTGATGGAATTTTTGATACTGTCGATAAGGATGAGCAATGCCGCGAAGACCTTCTTCTAATAAGAAATGAATATGGTAATGAGGCGATTTATGATTTGTTGTTAGAAGTTGATCCTGAAAGCGCTTCTAAAATGATTCCTCAAAACTGGAAAAGAATTATCCGCGCTCTTGAAGTTTTTAAACTTAGCGGGAAAACAATCGGTGAACTTCAGAGAGAATATAAAAGAGAAAATGAATTTGAATTTGTTCAGTACGGACTTAATTGGGATAGAGAAATTCTATACAAGAATATAGAAGACCGCGTCGACGATATGATTAATAACGGATTAATTGATGAAACAAAAAATGTGTTAAACAAAGGATTTAATCAGAACCTAAACTCACTTAATACCGTAGGTTATAAAGAAATTATATCATTTTTAAACGAAGAAATATCACTTGAACGTGCAATTGAATTAATAAAAAGAAATACTCGGCGTTTTGCCAAAAGACAAATGACCTGGTTCAGAAATGACAGCCGAATAAATTGGTTTAATATTTCAGGCAAAGGTGAATTAAATAGTATTGCTGAAAAAATTATTAAGATGTATTTGTAAATTTGGACAATCATTTCTGTTTGAATATATTCATTAAACAAATTGTTTTATTAATCGAAAAAGGTTATGAAAGATAAAATTAGAATTGCATCGGGACAAGGATTTTGGGGAGATTTAATCGACGCTCCTTTTAAACAAGTAACCTCGGGAGATATCGATTATCTTGTAATGGATTACCTCGCGGAAGTAACCATGTCTATACTTCAAAAACAGAAAAATAAAAACCCGGAACTTGGTTACGCAAAAGATATTCCAGCGTTAATGAAAAGAATTCTGCCGATATGTTTGGAAAAAAACATAAAAGTAATTACAAACGGAGGCGGTGTTAACCCCGAAGGATGTGCAAGCGCAGTTATAAAGGTTGCAAAAGAATTAAATATAAAAAATTTAAAAATCGCTGTAGTGCTTGGCGATAATATTAAGGATGAAATTGATGAAATTATTTCCTCCGGATGTGAATTGAATAATATGGAATCCGGTGAATCAATAATTCCGCATAAAGAGAAATTATTAAGCGCAAATGTATATTTCGGGGCTTTCCCGATTGTTGAAGCGCTTCAAAGAGGTGCTGATATAATTATTACCGGCCGGACTACCGATACAGGTTTAACTCTAGCTCCAATGATTTTTGAATTCGGGTGGAAAAATAATCAGTATGATTTACTTTCTGCAGGCACGGTTGCCGGCCATATATTAGAATGCGGCGGACAAGCCTCAGGCGGAAATTTTTTAGGAGATTGGCAATCGGTTGAAAATCTGGCGAATATTGGATTCCCTATCGCAGAGGCTTATCCGAACGGAGAAGTAATTATAACAAAGCATGAAATACTAGGCGGAAAAGTAAGTTTTGAAACCGTTGCGGAACAGCTTGTTTATGAAATCGGTAATCCGAAAGAATATATTACTCCCGATTGCGTTGCTGATTTCAGTTCAATAAAACTCGAGGATTTGGGTAAGAACAAAGTAAAGGTTTTTGATGTAAAAGGATTTCCGGAAACGGAATTCTATAAAGTTTCATGTTCTTATGAAAGCGGTTATTCCGCAGTAGGAAATTTAACCTATTCATGGCCGCAGGCTTTAACCAAAGCTAAAGCAGCCGATAAAATTTTACGCAAGCGTCTCGAAGATCTTGAATTAATTTTCGATGAAATTAGAACTGAATATGTCGGATATAATTCATGCCACGGACCTCTGGCATCAAAAATTGACGAAGAAAATATAAATGAAGTTGTTATGAGGATTGCTGTTCGTTCAAATGATTTTAATTCCGTTGAAAGATTCGGCAAAGAAATAGCCCCGTTAATTTTAACCGGTCCGCCCAGCGTTACCGGATTTGCAGGGGGTAGACCGCGTCCAAGTGAAGTGGTTGCTTATTGGCCGGCGCTTATTCCAAAAAAATTAGTTAAACCTGTTGTAAAAGTTCTGGAGCTGTAATATGAAAAAAATAAAATTACTTGATATCGCGCACGGAAGAAGCGGCGACAAAGGCGATGCCGCAAATGTTGGTATTATAGCTTACGATGATAATGGTTACGAAATTATTAAAAAATATTTAACAGTGGAAAATGTAAGCAGGCATTTTGAAGGAATCTGTTTTGGAAAAGTTGAAAGATTTGAACTTCCCAATATCCGCGCGCTTAATTTTTTATTAAACAATACTTTGGGCGGGGGAGGAACGGTATCATTAAAACATGACGCTCAAGGTAAAACATTAGCCGCTGCATTATTAAGAATGGAAATAGAAGTAAAGTAATTATAAAATTAAAAATATTTAAAATAACTGGAGCATTGATAAATATGTTTGATGAACAAGTGAAAAAATTAAAAGAATATAAAGAGAAGATCAATAATCTACGAGGTTATCTTTAAATTAGATCAGAAAGAAATTCAAATAGAAGAATTGCAGAATTTATCCGAAGTCCCCGGCTTTTGGAACGATCAGCGCGAAGCTCAAAGAGTGCTGCAGAAAAAGAAATCACTGCAAATATGGACTGATTTGTGGGATGAAGTAAATCTAAAATATGTTAATGTCGCAGAGTTTGTTGAACTAGCCCAGGCAGAGGAAGACGAATCATTAGTTGATGAAGTCTTAGGCGAACTAGCTTCTCTAGAAACCGCTATTGAAGAACTTGAATTTAAAAATATGCTTAGCGGTAATGATGATGATAAAAACTGCATTATGACAATTCATTCCGGGGCAGGCGGAACCGAATCACAGGATTGGGCCGATATGCTTATGCGAATGTATTTTAGATGGGGCGAACAGAACGGTTATAAAATGACCTTGCTTGATTTGCTTGAAGGCGACGGAGCCGGAATTAAAAGCGCGGTTATTGAAATTACAGGCGAATTTGCTTACGGATACACAAAAGCTGAAACAGGTGTGCACAGACTTGTAAGGATTTCTCCTTTTGACTCAAATAAAAGAAGACATACTTCATTCGCGTCAGTGTCCGTTATTCCTGAAGTCGACGATACAATTGAAATTGATATTAATACTGCGGATTTAAGAATCGATACTTTCCGCTCTGGCGGTAAAGGAGGACAAAATGTTAATAAAGTTGAAACCGCCGTTAGAATTACACATTTGCCTTCAGGTGTTGTTGCCGCTTGTCAAAGTGAAAGGTCGCAGATTCAAAACAAAACAAATGCGATGAAATTATTGAAATCGAAACTCTATCAAATTGAAGTTGAAAAACAAAATGCCGAATTGCAGGAAGTTGAAAAAAGCAAAATGAAAATTGAATGGGGAAGCCAAATCCGATCCTATGTTTTTCATCCTTATAATATGGTGAAAGACCATAGAACGAATATGGAAACATCAGATACACAAGGCGTAATGGACGGAAATATAAATGATTTTATAAAAGCTTATCTTCTAAAGTTTGCTCAAAACTAATACGGAGTAATGATGAATTTCTTCAAAAAAAATGATACGATTGTTGAAGAAGGTTCAAAAGACAATTTAATTTATATTCTTACAAAAGGTAGAATTGGTATTTTTAAAGGTGATGTTAAAATTGCTGAATTTGCCGATAAAGGAACTGTAGTCGGTGAAATGAGTACAATTTTAAATTCACCTCGTACTGCAACAATTAAAGCTCTTGATGATTCTTATATTATTACGATTGACGCTGATATTGATACGCTTATTTTAAAGTATCCCGACATATCTAAGAAAATTTTACAAAGTCTCGCTAAAAGATTAAAAAATACTACTGATGATTTATGGAAACTTGCAGAAAGAGTAGAAGTTAGTAAGAATACCTAGCAGAAAAGAAATTTGAAGAAATCAAAAGAAAATTTTTTTGAAAAAGTTTATAAAGTTGTTGCTTTGATACCCTATGGAAAGGTAACAACCTACGGGCACATTGCCGAAGTTTGCGGAATAAAATCGGCTGCCAGAACAGTAGGGTGGGCCATAAATAATCCGCCTTCGGAATTAAACCTGCCTTGTCATCGAGTTGTAAACAGATTCGGCGCGCTTACAGGAAGAATGCATTTCGGTGATCCGTTTCTTATGGAATCACTTTTGCGGGAAGAAGGCATTGAATTTGACGAAAATAATTGTGTGATTTTAAAAAAACACCTTTGGATTCCGGCGGAAAACAAAGGCGTACGTAAACATAAAAATACCGGAAAAAATTAGTTAGTATCTTATTACTTTAAGAGAAGAAACAGCGCCTTCCACATTTATAATAAATCTATTGTCGGTATCACTATAGTTTTCGGTTATATAATAATCGTCATCTTTCTCAATAAAATCTTTCAGGTTTTTTTTGATTAGAACCATTTCACCGTCAATTTTACATCCGAATTCGCGTGGAATTTTTATTTCTAATGCTGCCGCTCCCATTTTAACATCAATATAGGTTACATCATACAAACTGCCTAAAATAAGTTTTGTATCTGTTGCGCCTGTTTTTAATTCAATTCTTTTAATTTTATAATCGGTTAAATCCAAATATGTTTTTGCGGCGCCAATTTCAAGGTCGAGATCCCAAACAGGTTCTTCGCTAAGCTGCAAATCAAGTTTGGTTTTTATTTCATTCCCCATTATGCTGAGATTTTCTTTTTCAAGATCAAGCGTAATTTTAGCCCTTTGTCCAGCTTTTTCGGTATTAAAATAATAATCTGTATTTGTACCCCTCGCAATTCCTCTAATTAAATCTCTTGTAGAGTGCCTTATTTCGCATATTCCAATTCCGGCTGTTAGGTATAAATCGGCAAATTGAATTTCTTCATCATAAGGCTCTAAGAACTTCTGCACGGAGTGGAATTCATCCTCATCGTCAAAATCTGTTTTAACAAATTTGCCTGAAATTGTATTGTTAACAGCACCGAATATCATAAGAGCAACATAAACTCCGAACAGAGCTCCGATTATTGGTTTAATAAAAGTGTCTTTAGATATTACCATCAATCCTATAAAGACAAATACAACAGGCCATAAATCCCAAATGAAATAGAAATCGGTATTTATGATTTCGTATTTATCAAAAAAGAAAAGCGTTCCTAAGGTTAAAAAGAATAATCCCCAAAATATTTGTCCTGATTTAATATTCATTTTTCTTATTCCTGTATGAAGTAACAATTAACAAAATACCTATTCCAATAAATATTAATGGTAGAAAATCCTGAAAATCAAAATAAGGAAAAATTCTTTCAGCCAAAAAAAACAATCCTAATCCAATTAGGAAAATACCGCCTATAATTCTTCCGCTTCCGTTTTGTTTTTTGAAGCTGTTTTCGTAATTGTATTTATATTCAAAATTACTTCCGGCTGTTTTTTTTTCTTCGGTATCGGAATTTCCAGAATTCTTTTCTTTTTCTCCCGCGTCCTTAGTTTCTTTTCCAAATTCCTGATAAATAAATGGTTCTTCGGGAATTATTATCCAAAGTATTATATAAAGGAATAGCCCAATTCCTGTCATCAATGCGACAATGATAAATAATACACGTGCCAAAACAGGATCTAAATTCCAATATTCAGCAAGTCCGCCTGCAACTCCGCCTATTACCCTGTTTTTTCTTGAGCGGTAAAATCGTTCTGTCATAATAAATTCCTTTGTTTTCTGATTTTTAGACGTTGGTTTGATTGAAAGGTTTGGTAAAAGATAACTGATCTTGTTTGAAAATCACAACTTTAAATTTTATTTGGACAAAAACGTTGAATTAACCTGTTAACTTACCTATTTTTAATGTTATAAAATTTTATGAAAGATTGAAATGAAAATTTCTTTGTGCCAGATCAATCCTATTATTGGTGATATCGAAGGCAACAAAAAAAAGATTATAGATGGTTATAAGAAAGTAATTAATGATAAAGTTGATTTAGTTATCTTTCCCGAACTTATCCTTTGCGGATATCCTCCTCAAGATCTTGTTGAAAAAAATGAATTCCGTAAAGCCGTATTAAAAGCTTCGTATGAAATTGCCGAAATTACTTCTGAAACTGGTCTGCTCTTCGGTACTATTACCGAACAATTAGAAGAAGTCGGTACAGGTATTTACAACTCGGCAATGCTTTGTTACAACGGTAAAGTTCAATTTGTTCAGCACAAATCTTTACTGCCCAATTATGATGTTTTTGATGAAGTAAGATATTTTGAATCGGCTAAAGAAGTTTATATTCATGAATTCAAAAATGAAAAATTAGGAATATCAATCTGCGAAGATATATGGAACGATTCAGATTATTGGAAACAAAGAAGATATTCTATTGATCCCGTTCAGTCGCTCGTGGATAAAGGCGCAACAGTTTTATTAAACATATCGGCAAGTCCATACGCCTACGGCAGAAGAGAAGAACGCCGGGAAATGCTTTCCGTTTTAACAAAGAATGATAAACTTCCTCTTGCTTATGTTTGCTGTGTCGGGGCCCAGACTGATTTAATTTTCGACGGCGGCAGCATGTGTTTTAATTCCGCGGGAGAACTACAGCTGCTCGGCAAAATTTATGAAGAAGACTATCTAATTTTTGATACGGTTAAAAAATATGAAGTGATAAATAATGTTGAAAATTCATATGAAGAAGAAATTCTGAACGCATTAATTATGGGTCTTAGCGATTATGCTAAAAAATCAAATTTCACCAAAGCATTGGTGGGGCTTAGCGGCGGAATTGATTCAGCCCTTGTTACGTATATTGCTGTTCAATCATTCGGTAAAGAAAATGTACACGTTGTTTTAATGCCTTCTGAATATTCAAGCGAAGGAAGTATTAAGGATTCCGAAAAATTAATTAATAATCTCGGAATCTCTTCAAGTCTTATAACCATCCAACCAGTATTCGAAAAAATTAAAGAAGTATTAAAGGATGAATTCAACGGGTTCGAAGAAAATGTAACCGAAGAAAATCTTCAATCAAGAATTCGCGGAATTTATTTGATGGCAATTTCCAATAAAAAAAATTATATGCTTTGCACAACAGGCAACAAATCGGAAATGGGCGTAGGTTATGCCACTCTTTATGGTGATATGAACGGAGCGCTTGGAATTATTGCCGATGTTTATAAAACAGAAGTATTTAAGATTTGTAATTATATCAATAGGGATAAAGAAATTATTCCTAACGAAATTATAACAAAAGCTCCTTCGGCTGAACTTAGACCGGGACAAAAGGATGAAGATTCGTTGCCTCCTTATGAGTTTTTGGATAAAATTTTAAAAATGTATCTCGAAGAATATAAAGAATATAATGAGATAGTTGAAGCTATTGGGGAACCTGAAACGGTTAAAAAGGTTTTAAGATTAGTGGATTTGAATGAGTTTAAAAGAAAACAGGCCGCGCCGGCGTTAAGAGTTACAACTAAAGCTTTCGGTTACGGCAGGCGTTTCCCGATTGTTCAAAAATGGAAGAGATAAAATAAGTGGGAAAATGTAGGTCATTTTACTTCTTATCAGATAAATATTTAATAATATAACAGGAAATTTTTAAGAGAAAAATATGAAGAGTATTCGTTTAATTCTGGTTTTATTTGTTCTAATATTTTCTGTAAATACTAATTTCTCGCAAATTGGTATAAATCAGGATTTGGTTAAAATTGAGGCATTTAAATCGTTTGATAAAGTACATCAAAACAGCGAATTAAAGATTGCGGTAAAAGCAAAGATTACGGAACCATGGCATATAAACGCAAATAAACCAAATGAGGATTTTTTAATTCCTACAATACTTGAAATACCTAATGAACTCGGTATAACAATTGTTAGCGAAAAATATCCCGAAGCAAAAAATATAAAATTTGATTTTTCCGATCAGCCGGTCGCCGTTTACGACGGTGAAATAATTATCGGAGCTGTTCTTAAAATTCCCGAAAATATTCAAACAGGTTTATATGATTTGATTGTGCGTCTGAACTATCAAGCATGCGACAACCAATCATGTTTAGCTCCGGCTGATGTTCAGGATACAATTTCAATTGAAATTACAGATAATAAAACTCCTATTAATGAAATCAACTCAGAAATATTTTCAGGCCTGGATATGGTTTATTCATATCAGGAAGTAAATTCCGAAATTAGAGATGAAGATTCATTAGCTTCTACTCTTGAATCAAGCGGATTGTTTTTAAGTTTGTTGATTGTTTTTCTGGGGGGACTTGCATTAAATTTGACTCCTTGCGTATATCCGTTAATTCCAATAACCGTTGGATATTTCGGCGTACAAAGCGAAGGGAGTACGGGTAGATTATTCTTTTTAGGTTTGCTTTATGTTCTGGGAATGGCAATTACATATTCTGTTGTCGGCGTAATAACATCATTAAGCGGGGCGGTTTTCGGAAGCCTGCTTCAGAATACATATGTTACTATTGCTGTTGCCGGAGTGTTAGTCGCATTATCGTTAAGCATGTTCGGATTATATGAATTTAAACTCCCGAATTCATGGGTTATGAAAGCGGGAGGCGCGAAATCCGGCGCCGTAGGCGCATTGCTAATGGGTTTGACAATGGGTATTGTCGCAGCTCCTTGTATAGGTCCTTTTGTATTGGGATTGGTTACATACGTCGGAGCAAAAGGTGATCCGTTATATGGTTTCTTAATGTTTTTCTTTTTGGCTGTGGGACTTGGATTTCCATATTTATTTCTCGCATTATTTTCGGGGAAGATTAAATCACTGCCGAAAGCCGGATTCTGGATGGACGCGGTGAAACATATTTTCGGTTTTTTATTAATTGGAATGGCTATTTATTTCTTAGGACCAATACTTCCAAAATCAGTTAATAATTATCTGCTTCCTGTATTTATGATTTTTGCATCATTATATTTATTGATTTTTGATAAAACCGCCAATAACTTAAAAGTATTTAGAATATTAAAAACTGTATTTTCTTTTTCGATAATTATACTTGGCGTTTATTTATTGTGGCCGTCGGATAAAAAATCACCGGAATGGCAAAATTATTCCGACTCTGCATATGAAGCGTCAATAAATAAAAATGAAAAGATGATTTTGGATTTTTATGCGGATTGGTGCATTCCTTGTAAAGAATTGGATGCATTAACTTTTTCTGATGAAAGGGTAATAACGAAATCAAAGGAATTTTCTAACTATAAAATCGATATGACAAAAACTATGTCGGATGAAACAGAAATGATAAGAAATAAATTCAAAATAATTGGTATGCCGACTTTAATTTTTATAGATTCCCAGGGGAATGAAATTGAAAGAGTTTCACAATTTATAACAGCAGAAGAAATATTAGATATAATGTCTCGGATAAAATAATTTTAATTATCCGAATAAAAAATTGATATATGAACATAGCTTTTATATTTTTACTCAACAAAATAAATAACTTATTAAAAAATAATAAGGATGAATTAAATCAAAATGGCACAAGATAATGATAAGAATGTTGAAACTGTTGATCTAAGTGACGTTACCGTGCGTTTTGCCGGAGATTCCGGCGACGGCATGCAGCTTACAGGATCGCAATTTAGTGATACAACTGCATTAGTAGGTAACGATCTTTCCACACTTCCCGATTATCCGGCAGAAATTCGCGCTCCCGCAGGAACGCTTTACGGTGTTAGCGGTTTCCAGCTTCACTTTTCCTCAAGCGATGTTTTTACTCCCGGCGATAGTCCTGATGTTTTAGTCGCAATGAATCCGGCAGCTTTAAAAATAAATCTTAAAGATATTAAACCAACTGCTACTATAATTGTTAATGAAGATGCGTTTGACGCAAAAAACTTACAAACAGCCGGTTGGGAATCAAATCCTTTAAATGACGATACTTTGGCAGGGTATAAAGTTATTAGAGTTCCTATAACCACTCTTACTACTAATACCTTGGCTGAAACATCTTTGTCAACAAAAGAAATTGTAAGATGTAAAAACTTTTTTGCTTTAGGTATGATGTATTGGTTATACAGCAGACCTCTTGAACCTTCAATGAACTGGATTGCTTCTAAGTTTAAGAACAAACCGGATATCGCAGAAGCAAATCAGAAAGTTTTAAAGGCAGGTTATTATTTCGGCGACAGTACAGAAATATTCACCACACGCTATAATGTTAAACCGGCTAAACTTCCTAAAGGAACATACAGAAGTATTTCAGGTAATGAAGCTACGGCATTAGGATTTGCAGCGGCTGCTCAATTAGCCGACTTGCCCTTGTTTTTAGGTTCATATCCTATTACACCTGCTTCAGATATTCTGCATTTTTTAAGTTCATATAAAAATTACAATGTAAAAACACTTCAGGCTGAGGATGAAATTGCCGGTATTTCTTCTGCAATCGGAGCTGCATTCGGCGGTTCGCTTGCAATTACAACTACATCTGGTCCCGGTATGGCATTAAAAACCGAAGCAATGGGTTTAGCAGTAATGACTGAACTTCCGCTTGTAATCGTAAACGTTCAAAGAGGAGGGCCTTCAACCGGACTTCCTACTAAGACAGAGCAAGCAGATTTATTGCAGTCAATTTACGGCAGAAACGGTGAAGCTCCTATGGCTGTAATTGCCGCTTCAACCCCAAGTGAATGTTTTACAATGGCAATTGAAGCTTCTAGATTAGCGCTTAAATTTATGACTCCGGTTATTTTACTAACCGACGGTTATATTGCCAACGGTGCCGAACCATGGAGAGTTCCTGAAATAAGCGAACTTCCAAAAATTGAAGTGAAATTTAGAACTGATCCGGAAGGTTATCAACCATTTTCGCGCGATGAAAATCTTGCACGTCCGTGGGTTAAACCAGGCACGCCTGGAATGGAACATCGTTTGGGCGGTTTGGAAAAAGCAAACATTACAGGCAATGTAAGTTATGATCCTGATAATCATGATAATATGATTAGAATCAGAGCGCAAAAAGTAAAAAATATGGAAAATGATATACCCGATCTTGAAGTAATTGGGGATCAGGAAGGTGAACTCTTAGTTTTAGGATGGGGCGGTACATTCGGTTCAATTACCGAGGCGATGGATAAATGCAAAAAAAATGGTGTTAAAGTATCTCAAGCCCACCTAAGGTATTTAAATCCTCTTCCTAAAAATACAGAAGCAGTTTTAAGAAAGTTTAAAAATATCTTAATTCCGGAAATTAATATGGGTCAGTTAGCACGTATTATTAGAAGCGAGTTTTTAATTCCGGTTATACAATTTAATAAAATGAGAGGATTACCTTTCAAATCATCAGATATTGAAGAAAAAATTTCTGAAATCCTTGGAGGCGGTAATGGCAAATAACATAGATGCACCAGAAGTGAAATTAAAAGCAAAAGACTTTGCTTCCGATCAAGACGTACGCTGGTGTCCCGGGTGCGGGGATTATTCCATACTTGCGCAGGTTCAAAGATCATTTCCTGATATTGGAGTTAAAAAAGAAGATATCGTTTGGGTTTCGGGTATCGGATGTTCGAGCCGTTTCCCGTATTATATGAACACATACGGTTTTCATAGTATTCACGGTAGAGCAGCTGCAATTGCAACCGGATTAAAAGTTTCCCGTCCCGATCTTTCCGTATGGGTTGCAACCGGCGACGGCGATAATATGAGTATCGGAGGAAACCACTTTATTCATGCATGCCGTAAAAATATTGATTTTAAGATGCTCATGTTTAACAATAAAATTTACGGATTAACTAAAGGACAGTATTCTCCAACATCCGAAAAAGGTAAAGTTACTAAAAGCACTCCGTTTGGAAGCGTGGATTATCCTTTTAATCCTATTTCATTGGCATTAGGAGCAGGCGCTACATTTGTCGCTCGTTCAATGGATAGAGATCCGAAACATATGCAGGAAATGATTAAAAAAGCTGCCGAACACAAAGGTATTGCATTTATTGAAATATTTCAGAATTGCAATATTTTTAACGACGGCGCTTTTGAATTGTTTACTGATAAAGAAACAAAGGAAGATAACGTAGTTTATCTTGTGCACGACCAGCCAATGGTGTTCGGTAAAGAAAAAAATAAAGGTATCAAACTTGACGGGTTTAATCCTGTTGTTGTTGACTTAAATGACGGCAAACATTCTATAAATGATCTGCTTGTTCATAAAGAAGATGACGAAAGCCCTACAAGATCTTTTATTCTTTCTCATTTAACTGATAGCGACGGATTCCCAAAACCGGTTGGCATATTTAGAAGAATATTGAAACCTACTTATGATGAAGGTGTTCAAAATCAGTTAGAGTATATTACAGAGAAAAAAGGAAAAGGCAAACTTGTTGATCTTCTTAAAGGTAAAAATACCTGGGAAGTTAATTAAAGTGATTTGATAAATCCTTATCCGAATAAATAGATAGTATTTAAAGAAGGCGGAATGAATAATTCCGCCTTTCTATTTTTATCTAACAAATTTTTTAATTATATATAATTTTTGCAAATTAAGCCCTTAATTTTATTAGGAATTTTAATGATTGATTTTTCACATATAAAAGAAATATTAAACAATAACAATTCATTTTTAATTACTACTCATGTTAATCCGGATGCTGACGCTATTGGCTCTGAACTCGCGTTTTATCATTTATTAAAAAGACTCGGCAAAGAACCCTATATTGTTAATAACAACTCAACACCTTATAATCTGGAATTTTTGGATAAAACTTCTCTTATTCAGATGTATAATAAAGAAGTACACGACAATATTATAAATTCGGTAGATGTTATTGTTTTCCTTGACTTAAACCATTTAAGCAGGGTAGTAAGAATGGAAGAGACTGTACGTAATTCAGGCAAAATATTTTTATGTATTGATCATCATCAAAACCCTGAAAATATATCTGAATTTATGTTTGTTGATGAATCTTTTTCTTCAACCGGCGAAATAATTTTTGATTTAATAAAAGAGACAAAACTTACAGATATCGATTACGAAATCGCGTTGCCTATCTATGCGGCTATAATGACTGATACCGGCTCATTCCGGTTTGAAAGAACAACCGCCGATCTTCATAGAAAAACAGCGGAACTTTTAGAAGCCGGCGTAACTCCTAAAGATGTTTTTAATGAAGTTTATGATAACGGTAATTTAGGGAAACTTAAACTGCTGGGTGAAGCATTAGTTTCGCTAAATACAAATTCAACTGGAGAGATAGGATATATTATAATTACACAGGATATATTAAAAAAAACCGGGGCTGATGAAACCGACGTTGACGGATTTGTAAATTATTGCCTGTCCACAAAAAATTCAAAAATAGGGATTTTATTTTTTGAATTGAATAACGGAATAAAAATTAGCTTTAGATCGAAATCCGATATTCCCGTAAATAAACTTGCAGCCGAGTTCGGCGGCGGCGGGCATTTTCATGCCGCCGGTACCAGACTTTTTGATGTTAGTCTAGAAGAATATGTTAATAAAGTAATAATGGAAGCTGAAAAATATTTAATTAAATATCAGGCGCAAAAATGAATTTTAAACTGAAACTAGAAGTAAAAGAATCCAAATTTATTTTTAACAGTAACTCTGCGGTTGTTAAGTTTTTTACCGATGATAAAAACCTGAAGAAAAATTTTGATTTATATGAAAACAAAAACAAACTGAAAAATAATTCATTGATAAAAAATGAATTTGTTAATGGCGATAAAAATAATATTACATTAAATACCTCCGATGGTAAACCTGATGTTTATTATTTAGTAAAAGTTAAAATTGACGAGAAATTTTCCGTTGATTACTTCAGAAATTATTTTGCGGGATTAATTCAGAATCTGAAAACGGAAAAAATAAAATATCTTCACGTGGAAATTCCCGAATACGTTGATTATAAAAATTATTTTGATGAAGAATATTTTTACCGGTCAATGGCGGAAGGAATTTTTCTCGGGAACTACACTTTTGATAATTACAAAACTGATGTAAAGAAAGTTGAATCAATAAATGTCTATTTTCATTCGAACAACAAAAAAATAATTGAACGCGCGGTTCTTAAAGCCGAAAAAATTATAGATGCGGTCGCTTTCACTAAAGACCTTATAAATGAACCGGCAATTACATTAACCCCTTTTGAGTTAGCGAAAAGAACAAAAAAAGAATTTTATAATTCCGGCGTAAAGTTTACAATTTTTAATAAAGCAGAATTACAGAAAAGAAAAATGGGAGCTATTCTTGCCGTTGGCGGAGCAAGTAAAAACGAACCCAATATGATAATTCTTAATTATAAACCTAAAACAAAAATTAAAAAGAAAATTGCGCTGGTAGGAAAAGGTGTAACTTATGATACAGGCGGATTATCAATAAAAACTACTGCAGGCATGTTTGAAATGAAGGCCGATATGGCCGGAGGAGCTGTTGTTATTGGAATAATTAAGGCCGCGGCTGCATTAAATTTACCTGTTGAACTAATCGGGATTGTCCCGGCGGTTGAAAATTCAATCAGCGGTAACGCATTCCGCCCCGGCGATATAATTAAAACCGCTTCAGGCAAGAGCATTGAAGTGTTGGATACCGATGCCGAAGGAAGATTAATTTTAGCCGATGCGCTTGAATTTGCATCCAAACAGAACCCTGATGAAATTATTGACTTTGCAACATTAACCGGCGCAATTGCCGTCGCGCTCGGTTTGTTTACATCCGGACTTTTTACTAAATCAGATTCAATTTCTGATAGTTTATTAGCTTCAGGTTATAAAACATATGAAAGAACTTGGCGAATGCCGATGTGGGATGATTTTAACGAAGATTTAAAAAGTGATATCGCAGATGTGAAGAACCTTGGTCCGCGCTGGGGCGGGGCAATTACAGCCGCAAAATTTTTAGAACATTTTGTAGATAATAAAATTCCTTATGCGCATTTGGATATTGCCGGCCCGACTTTAAAACATAAACTTACAAAATACACTGAAAAATATCATACCGGTTACGGTGTAAGAATGATAATCGATTATCTGGAAAAGATTAATTAGTAATAAATTTACCGTCTTTCATTTCAAGAACTTTATCGGCAAGTTTTACAAGTTCCTGATTGTGTGTTACAATTAAAAATGTTAACCCGTACTTATCCTTAAGATCAACAAATAGATTGTGCATAAGATCGCTGTTTTTTGAATCAAGGTTGCCTGTAGGTTCGTCTGCAAAAATTATTTTAGGATTATTGGCCAATGCGCGGGCAACCGCTACACGCTGCGCTTCTCCTCCTGATAGTTCTGCAGGTTTGTGTTCAAATCTTTCTTTTAATCCGACTGATTCCAAAAGTTCTTCGCTTTTCTTTTTCGCGTTCTTTAATGAAATTCCATTAATCATCATTGGAATAGATACATTTTCAACAGCGGTAAATTCAGGCAGCAGATGATGAAACTGAAAAATAAAACCAATGTTTTTATTTCTGAATTTCGAAAGTTTTTCGTCGGCCAGCTTAAAAATCTCGGTCCCTTCAATTTCAACTTTTCCCGAATCAGGTGTATCCAATCCGCTTAAAATATGAAGCAGCGTGCTTTTTCCCGCGCCCGAAGCTCCGATTATTTCGGTGATTTTATTTTTTTCAAGTTCAAGTGAAATATCTTTAATTATTTCCAGCTTTTGTTCTTTAGATTTTACAAATGACTTAAAAATATTTTCTGCTTTTAAAATAGTATTCATTAAAATTATTCCCATTTGATTGAATCTACTATGGAAGTTTTGGCGGCTCTTTTTGCCGGGTATAGAGCTGCTATTGTTGATAGAAACATTGACATAAAAGAAATTGCAATTATATCAGAAATTCTTATTTCTACAGGCATATAATTAATTATATATTTCATAGGATCAAGCGGATAAAAGTTAAATTCAATCTGCATATAACAAATAATAATTCCCAGTATAACTCCGCTTATTGTTCCTATTGCCCCAATGAGTAATCCTTCGAACATAAAAATTCTTAAAATCGACTTTTCAGTTGTTCCCATTGTCCGAAGCAGTCCTATATCTTTCTTCTTTTCAATTACACTCATAGAAAGCGAGCCGAGTATATTAAATGTTGCTACAGCTATAATTAAACATAATATAATATATGCCGCCCATCTTTCAATCAGCATTACAGAATATAAATCACTATGCAGATCATACCAAGTTTTAATAGAAAAAATATTATCCCCGAATTTGGCTTCTAAATTATTTTTAACATCTTCCGAATTATTTATATCTTTTAAAATAATTTCGTACCCTGAAATTTTTTGTCCCATTCCTAAAAATTTTTGAGCGGATTTTAAAGATGTAAAAACGTATGAATTATCATAATCCTTATTGTTAGTCTCAAATATCGCGTTTACTTCAAATAAGTTATTCCTTGGAAGCGAAAGTGAAAAAAAAGATTTTTCAATATTGTTAAAAGATGTTGCGGAAATTTTATCTCCCACCCGGGTCGAAAGCCTTAGTGCAATCGGAAAACTTATTATTAATTTATCATTGCCGCTGCCTGAGTCTAAATCAAATTCACCCGACACAACCGCACTGCCGATTCCGTTTTCTTTATTGTTATAATCGGAAATTCCTTTCAGATTAAATACTTCGTATGATTTTTTATTTAGTAATATTGCCTTTCCTTCTACGAAAGGGGAAAAGGAGGATATCACGGCATTACTGCTCAATTCTTTTTCAAGTTCATTTATATAAATGTAAGCGCTGTCGGAAACAACTGAGATTCTAATATGAGGATCAAAATTAATTAGTATGGATTTTACCAGAGAACCGAACCCGTTAAATACAGATAACACCACAATTAATGCGGCGACACCAATCGTAATTCCAAGCGTGGAAATAAATGAAATTATTGAAATGTAATTCACCGTATGTTTGGATTTAAGATATCTTCTCGCTATAAAAAATTCAATCATATCAATCAAACCTTATTGCCGCAAGCGGTTTTGTGCGCGATGCAATTATACTCGGAATTAATGAAGCCGCTATACTTAAAAAAAACGCAATTGCGGAGACTAAAAAATAGTTATACCAGTCAAAAACTATCGGAACACTTGATATAAAATAAATTTCACCCGGAAGGGAAATAATATTAAAATATTTTTGAATCGCACTTATGAATAATGCCAGTAAATTGCCGATCGTTATTCCTATTAATGAAAGGTACAATCCCTGCAATACAAAAATATTTACTACTAATTTACTGCTTGCGCCCAATGACTTTAGAATTCCTATATCGGATGTTTTTTCAAGGACAATCATTAATAACATTCCAATTATATTAAATACGGCAACTATAATTATTAAACCTAATATAATCGGAACCGGTTCTTTCTGAAGCTCAAGCCAGGTAAATATATTTTGGTGCAGCATGTAAACTGTTCGCACATAATACGGATACCGCAGATTGTCCTGTAATAATTTATTTAGGCTGTCAATTTTTGAAATATCAGTAATTTGTATATTGTAACCGGAAGTTTGGTCTCCCATACCGAAAAAATCCTGTGCAGATTTTAACTCAACATATGCATTTATATCATCGTATTGCGACATACCGCTTTCAAATATACCTGTAACAACAAATTGTTCAATTGACGGCGGATTTTCATAAGACGGAAGTTCATCATTTCGGAGAGAAAAAACCGTTAATTTTGCACCTAATTCTGCGAATAATTTCTCAGCAAGTTTTTTCCCGATTATAATTCCGTTGTTTCCGTAATTGTCATTGAATGAATAGCTTCCCGCAGTTAAATAGTTGTTGATTTTAGAATTGTCAGTTAATGGATTAATTCCTTTTAATAATATTCCGTCGCTATTATTTTTTGATTTAATTATTACATTTTTAGAAACAAACGGTGATATTGATTTTGAGTAGGGTGATATTAGGCTGTCTAATTTTGGAATAATTAAATTATAATTTGGTAAATTTCTGTCGCCGAAAGCCGTTATTGTAATGTGGGAATTAAAACTTATAATTTTTTCTTCTACCGCTTTTTCAAAAGCATCTAAAACAGTTAAAGTTATAATTAGAACAGCTACGCCTAAAGCAATTCCGGAAATTGCGATAGTTGAAATTAATGAGATGAATTTGGACTGTTTTTTAGATTGGGTATATCTTCGGGATATAAAAAATGGGAGCGGCATTTAACTTTCCAAATTCTTCTTATAAAGATAGCAAGAATAATTATTTTTTAGTAAAAAATATTAAATAAATTGACTTTAGAGATGTAATATAATATTTTTGTAGTTCTGTAGTAAAATTTTATTGAATGTTGAATTCGGGGCGTAGCGTAGTCCGGTTATCGCGTCCCGCCTTAAGCGGGAAGGTCGAAAGTTCTTAATTAAATTGAAATGTGCTAAATTTTAGATACTGGGCTTATAGCTTAGTCCGGTTATCGCGTCCCGCCTTAAGCGGGAAGGTCGAAAGTTCTTAATTAAATTGAAAATGCTAGATTTTAAATACGGGGCGTAGCGTAGTCCGGTTATCGCGCCTGCTTTGGGAGCAGGAGGTCGCAGGTTCGAATCCTGCCGCCCCGACAAAAATTCTTAAAAAGTTAAATTTATCTCGTTAATTTTAGCTTAATTTCCGGAAGATTCCATTATTATTCAAAATTGATATGGAAAAGTTCTTTTTCATAATGAATATTTAAAGAAGAAAATCCGGTTTGAACATCTTGTAAAGAAGATATTCAAATTGTAAATTCTGAGTATAATTTAATTGCGCCAGTAGCTCAATGGATAGAGCACCAGCCTTCTAAGCTGTAGGTTAGAGGTTCGAGTCCTCTCTGGCGTACTAAATGTATATGGTGGGTATAGCTCAGTTGGTTAGAGCGTCTGGTTGTGGCCCAGAAGGTCATGGGTTCAAATCCCATTACTCACCCAAAGAATTTTTAAGTTTGTTAGGCCCCATCGTCTAATGGTTAGGACCTCGCCCTTTCACGGCGGTAATAGGGGTTCGAATCCCCTTGGGGTCACATAAAAAATACCCTGCTTATGCAGGGTATTTTGTTTTCTTCAAATATTTATTTATAAATTAGGCCCCATCGTCTAATGGTTAGGACCTCGCCCTTTCACGGCGGTAATAGGGGTTCGAATCCCCTTGGGGTCACATTACAAACCCTGATGCTTTCGGGGTTTTTTTATTTTAAATATTCCTTTATATTTGTTTTCCCTAATAAATAAAATCGAATTATATGAAATGGAATCATAAAGATTACCCGCTAAATATTTCTGAAAAAGATATCTATGAAACCACCAGAAAACCTGGAATTATTTCACGTCATTTCCCAAACCTTTCTTATTACATAAATTTATTCTGGGTAGTTTTCTACAGCAATCTGAAAACTAAGTTCAAACTTTATAACAGATATAATTGGACCGCTTCGTCAATTGCGCTTTTTAAAGCATTAGAAAGAGTTGGAGTAAGATTTGAAATTACCGGTATGGATAACTTGAAGAAGTTTGACGGTCCGGCAGTTTTTATCGGCAATCATATGAGCACTCTTGAAACCGTGATTTTACCTACTATTATTCAGCCTTCAAAATCAGTTGTTTACGTCATCAAAAAGCAGCTCGGAGAATATCCATTATTCGGACCGGTTGCAAGAGCGAGACACCCTATTATGGTAGGCAGATCAAATCCTCGAGAAGATTTGAAACTTGTAATTGACGAAGGAAGTGAGAGATTAAAAGAAGGCAGGTCGATAATAATTTTCCCGCAGAAAACTAGAAGCGAAGTTTTAGAAATTTCAACATTTAATTCACTCGGAATTAAATTAGCAAAAAAGAACGATGTTTATGTAGTTCCTGTTGCAATTTTATCTAATGCATGGCCTAACGGAAAAAAAATTAAAGAATTTGGGAAGTTAGATACGAATAAAATTGTCAGGTTCGCACTTGGTGAACCAATGAAGGTAAATTCAAACGGAAGCGAAGAACATCAAAAAGTAATTGATTTTATAAAAAGTAAATTCAGTGAATGGGGAATGTCAAAACTAATAGTTGAAAATGAGGGTTGATAATAAATCCTAATTATTTTACTAAGTATATTTATGATTTATTAGCTTTGCTAAATTATAGATTTTCAGCCTTCCGCTATGTTCTATTCTAATTCTTAACACCATAAATTTAATTATATATAATAACAAAAAAGTTCGTAGCAATTTATTGCTCATTATTTTCATATAAAAAACTGAAATAAAATCTTGGTTGAATATTTCACTTAAATAATTTATATAAATTTTTAAGCTCATTCCAAATTCAAATTATATTATTAATACTCTATAAATTAAGCAAATTAAATATATCGGTTGTATTTTGCGTTTGAGTAACGACTTATAATAGAAAATATGCTAAGGTTAATAGGAAGAATTCAAAAGTATTTCCTTTTTTAGGATGTAAAAAATAATTTAGAAGCTTATTTTAAATTCCTTATTCATCTTTAATATAATTATTAGAAAAATATAGAACCATGTTAATTGTTGATAAATATTTAAGGACTATAAAAAATAATACTCAAGAAAATATGCTGAATAAAAAATCAATTTTAATTTTATTATTTATTTTTTTTACATCCGGTTATTCATTTGCTCAACTTCAACTAAACGGCGCAGGCGCAACTTTCCCTGCAGTAATTTATACTAAATGGTTTGATGAGTATAAAAAATTAACCGGCGTGCAGTTTAATTATCAGGTAATCGGAAGCGGTGGCGGAATTAGACAGGTGCTTGAAGGTACTGTTGATTTTGGCGCGACAGACGGTCCAATGAGTGATAAGCAATTGTTAGAGGTAAAAGATAAACGGGGTACGGAAGTTCTGCATATTCCAACTGTAATAGGAGCCGTTGTTATTAGTTATAATATCCCGGGAGTAGGAAAAGGACTGAAATTAACCGGTCAGGTGCTCGCTGATATTTTTCTAGGTAAAATTTATTATTGGAACGATATTGAAATTCAAAAAATAAATCCCGGTATAAATTTGCCCGCTTCCGCAATTTTAGTTGCGCATAGATCCGATGGAAGCGGAACTACATATATTTTTACCGATTATTTATCAAAAGTTAGTAAAGAGTGGCAAATAAAGGTAGGTACTGGCAAAGCAGTTAACTGGCCTGTTGGTCTTGGAGGAAAAGGGAACGACGGAGTTGCGGGATTTATTAAACAAACAGAGGGTTCAATCGGATATATTGAACTGGCTTTCGCGGTTCATAATAATATAAATTATGCTTTTATGAAGAATAAAAACGGTTATTTTATTGAACCTTCTTTTAAATCCGTTACCGCTGCTACAGGAGAAATTTTAAACAATATGCCTGCAGATTTACGTGTTTCTATTACGGATGCGGATGGAAAAGATTCATATCCGATTTCAGGTTTTACATGGCTGCTTGTTTATAAGAATATGAAGAATGAGGAGAAAGCTAATGCATTGGTTGATTTCTTATATTGGGCAATGGATAAAGGACAATCATACACTACGGATTTATATTATTCGCCTCTGCCCAATAAAATTATCAAAATGTGCAGAAATAAAATAAATACGATAACCGCAAACGGGAAAAAAATAAAATAATTTTTTAAGGAAATATTTTGAAATTCTTCAAAAATAAAAACGGCTCAATTTATACATCAAATAATCTGGGTGATATATTTTTTGAAAAAATTACCGGTTTTTTTGCAGCTGTCGTTTTAATCCTTGTTATTCTAATGGCTTATGAAATGTACGCGGGTGCGAAACCGTCAATTGAAAAATTCGGCTGGGGATTTCTCGTAAGCAGCGCGTGGGACCCTGTAAGAGAAATGTTCGGCGCTTTGCCAATTATTTACGGTACAATAGTTTCATCAATGCTTGCGCTTTTAATTTCGGTTCCTTTAAGTATTGGCGTTGCGGTATTCCTTTCTGAAATTGCTCCGTCATGGCTTGAAAAACCCGCATCTTACCTTGTGGAATTATTAGCGGGAATTCCAAGCGTCGTTTACGGTCTTTGGGGAATATTTGTTCTTGTCCCCTGGATTAGAAATGATGTCCAGCCATTCTTATCCCAAAATTTTGGATTTTTACCTTTTTTTCAGGGACCACCTTATGGTTTCGGTCTGCTTGCTGCCGTATTAATTTTATCGATTATGATTCTTCCTATTATTGCTTCAATTTCAAGAGATATTATTAGATCAGTCCCGCATGATCAAAGAGAAGCCGCATTAGCTTTAGGCGCTACAAAATGGGAGTCTATTCTTATTGTTCTTAAAGAAGTAAAATCAGGAATTCTAGGAGCAAGCATGCTGGGACTTGGCAGGGCTGTGGGAGAAACAATGGCAGTAACAATGGTAATAGGAAACAGGCCTTTAATTTCCGCTTCTTTGTTTGATCCCTCATATACTATGGCAAGCGCAATTGCAAACGAATTTACCGAAGCTACTTCGGATATGTATATCAGTTCATTAATACATTTAGCTTTAGTTTTGTTTGTAATTACGATAATTATAAATGCTTTGGCAAGATTGTTAGTCTGGAGTATGGATAGAAAATGGAAAACGGTGCGATGAAGTCGAATTTATATCTATATAAGAAAAAAATTATAAACTTAATAATGTTGTCGCTTTCGGTTTTAGCGGCTGTTATATCAATTATTCCGCTGATATTTATAATTTATTATACGGTTTCTAAAGGCATTTCACATTTAAATATCGATTTTTTTATTGAAATGCCTAAACCGGTGGGGGAACCTGGCGGTGGAATGGCTAATGCAATTGTCGGGACCCTAATAATGTTAGGTATTGGAGGGTCTATTGGCATTCCGGTCGGCATGTCTGCAGGTATTTATTTGTCGGAATTCGGGAAGAATAAATTTGGAAATGTTGTCAGGTTTTTCGCCGATGTACTTAGCGGTGTTCCTTCAATTGTTGTTGGAGTAGTTGTTTATTCATTAGTTGTAATACCGATGAAACAATTTTCTGCGCTTGCAGGTGGAATCGCTTTAGGTATAATAATGATTCCTACAATCACTCGTACTACCGACGAAATGATTAAAATTGTTCCGCAATCTTTAAGAGAAACCGCGCTTTCGCTAGGTATTCCAAAGTGGAAAACAACAGTTTCAATTGTATTAAAAACTGCTTGGAAAGGAATTGCAACAGGTATTTTGCTGGCCCTTTCAAGAGCTGCCGGTGAAACGGCCCCACTTCTTTTTACTGCATTGGGGAACCGTTTCTGGTCAACTTCTATCGGGCAGCCAATCGCTTCATTAACAGTTTATATTTATGATTACGCGAAAGCTCCTTTTGAAGATTGGAATAACCAGGCTTGGACGGCTGCTTTGGTATTAATTATTCTTATTTCTATTTTAAGTCTGTTATTTAAAATAATTACAAGGTCCAGATACAACATCAAACAATAAATTTTTATTTGGAATAAGAACTAAGATATATGGAAATAAAAATAGCAGTAAAAAATTTGAACGCGTTTTACGGAAAGAATAAGGTGCTTAAAAACGTTTCGATTGATATTCCCCAAAACAAAGTTTTGGCGATAATCGGACCCTCAGGCTGCGGTAAGTCAACATTTTTAAGATGTCTTAATAGAATGCATGAAGTTGTTGGAGGTACTGTTCAAGGCAGTATTATGTTAGATGGAGAGGATATTACAAGAAAAGATCCCGTGCTGGTTAGAAGAAGACTTGGTATGATTTTTCAAAAACCAAACCCTTTCCCGACAATGTCAATTTTTGATAATGTTGCGGCCGGACTAAAATATAACGGAAAAACAGATAAGAAAGAGACAGCGGAAATTGTTGAAAAATCATTAAAACAAGCCGCACTTTGGGATGAGGTTAAAGATTCTTTGGAGCAGTCCGGTATTAATTTATCGGGAGGTCAGCAGCAGCGTCTATGTATTGCGCGCACCTTAGCAATTCAGCCCGAAGTAATTTTAATGGACGAACCTGCAAGCGCGCTTGATCCTATTTCTACAACCAAAATTGAAGATTTAATCTTTGAATTAAAGAAAAATTATACAATTGTTATTGTAACTCATAATATGCAGCAGGCATCGCGCGTAAGTGATTTTACGGCGTTTCTATATATGGGTGAATTAATTGAGTACGACGCGACAAAAAAAATATTTACTTCACCGGAACTTAAACAAACTGAAGATTATGTAAGAGGAAGATTCGGTTAATTTATCTGGAGATTTATATGCAGGAACATTTTAGTCAAGAAATTGAAAACCTGAAAACAAACCTTATTCAAATGGCTTCGCTGGTTGATGAACAGGCCGAAAAAGCAATTAAAGCGCTGGAGACCGGCGATATAGAATTATGTAAAGGAATTAAATCCAAGGACGTAGATGTCGATATTTTTGATAATAAAATACAGTCGCAATGCGAAAATATTCTCGCGCTTTTCCAGCCTGTTACAATTGATTTAAGATTTGTAATTGCAGTTATGATGATAAATACACAATTGGAAAGATGCGGTGATATCTCCGTAAATATTGCGCGCCGTGTAAAAAAGACTGCGGGCGCGAGGGAAATAATCAAAGAATCGCAAATAATTCAAATGGCAAATAGCGCGAAAGAAATGCTCAAACTTTCTATCGATTGTTTTATTCACAGTAGTATTGATACTGCGAATTCAATTCTAATAAAAGATGCCGAAGTTGACAGCTTAAATAAACAAATATTTAAGTTCCTTGTCCAAAAAATGAAAACCGATGCAAATCTGGTTGAGGATTGCGCTCATTTGATTGTATTGGCAAGAAATATTGAAAGACTGGCCGACCATGCAACAAACATTGCAGAAAACATTATTTTTTATTTAGAAGCTAACATTGTAGCGCATAAAATGAAATTCCAAAAAAGAAATATTGATGAAGATTTTTAATTAACAGAACTGTTTTATAAACAAACAGCCGCATATTAACTTTATTAATAGGCGATAATCGAAATATTCAGCTCAAATTTCCACGCATTAAAATTACTTACCTAATTGTTAACAATTCCTTAATACTGACATAATCATGAGTTAACATTGAGACATTAACTTTACCTCCGTAATTATTAAATCTTTCTTTGGGAGGAGAGATCAAATGCAAAACTTTAACTTAAAACCTTTATGGTTTATGGATCGTATTTTTATAAAACAAATTTTACTCATTATCTGTTTCGGAGTTTTTATCTCTAATATAAACGCACAATCAACTGGTAAAATAACAGGAACTGTTGTTGATTCAGAAACTGGAGAAGCCATGATTGGCGCGAATGTTTATATTGACGGAACTACTCTTGGAGCAGCCACCGATATAAACGGTGTTTATTTAATAGAAGGAATTAAAGAAGGGGAATACAACTTAATTTTTTCCAGCATTGGATATTCAAAAAGTACTGTTACCGGGATTAAATTAGATGCCGGTGCGGTTGTAAAATTAGATTTTGCTTTACAACTTGAATCAATTGAAACCGAAGAAGTTGTAATATCGGCAAAAGCAGCGCTTAATTCCGATGCGGGAATGTTGATTAAAAGGCAGAAATCTCTTGCTGTAAGTGATGCAATAAGCGCGGAACAAATTTCCAGATCCGGCGCCGGTGATGCCGCAGATGCCGTAAAAAAAGTTGTTGGTGCTACAGTTGTCGGCGGAAAATATGTTTATATAAGAGGATTGGGTGAAAGATACAGCTCAACACAATTAAACGGCGCGGAACTTCCTAGTTCTGATCCAAACAAAAAGGCTTTTCAATTGGATTTACTGCCTACTAGTCTTTTGGACAATATAGTCACGCTTAAAACTTTTACTCCCGATAAACCGGGAAATTTTAGCGGAGGTATTGTTGATGTCGGCACTAAAAACTTTCCTAGCAGTTTTATACTTAAATTATCGTCAGGCAGCAGCTACAATTCTCAGACTACATTTAATAATAATTATTTGACTTTTGAAGGCGCAAACGGAAATTTCCTTGGATTTAACGACGGAGCTTTTGATTTACCCGGTAATTTAGATGTTGATAATTTATCTATTCCTTTACCTCAGCAGGCAAGATTTGATTCAGAATCGGCCCTTAAGCTTGATGAAGTTTCTAAATCTTTTAATAATGTAATGGATTTCAAAAGAACATCAGCCCCAGTAAATCAAAGTTATTCGTTTTCTATCGGAGACCAAATTCAAACAGGAGAGAATTCCTCTTTAGGGTATTTGGGAAGTTTAACATATTCTAAAAATTATTCATACTATGAAGATGGAAAGGTTCAAAGATATATAGTGGCTGATTTGGAAGCAGACGAACTTAATCCTCAATTGCTGCTTAATGACCAAAAAAGTAATTCCGAATCAAGCCTGGGCGGTTTATTCACATTAAATTATAAATTTTCTTCTTTTCATCAACTTGGCGGTAATATATTCTACTCTAGAAGCGGAATTGCCGAAACAAGATATCAGGAAGGTACATGGCCTCAGGAATTCGGCTTAGGTGAGGACTCACCCCAATATTTCAACAGAGTATTGTCATATTCCGACCGTGATATTTTATCATATCAAATAAGAGGCGAGCATAACTTAACTTGGTTATTAAATTCAACTGTTGATTGGAATACTTCAATTTCAAATACTTCGCAATTGGAACCCGATAGAAGATTGGTCTCTTCAAGCATTCAAAGATTTTCCGACGGAACTGAAAATTTTATTATAACCGGTTCGGGATTTGACGACCCTTCAAGATATTTTAGAGAATTAAATGATAAATCAAATTCATATAATCTGAATGTTGCTGTACCATTTTCGCAATGGGGTAATAAACAAGGTAAGTTTAAGTTCGGATCTTCATATCAGACATTAACAAGAGAATTTACAGAAAAATCATTTTCATATACGGTTAGCAATAAACTTTATAATGACGTAAACGGAAATATCACTGATTTGTTCAATGAGAAAAACCTTGGTATATCAAAAATTGATACGTTAAGTAACGGAAGTTTAAGATATAATTTCGCGAATACTATAAATAATAATTCTAAAGATAAAAATAATTATGACGGCAAGCAGGATGTTGTAGCATTTTACGGTATGCTGGAAATGCCATTGATGAACAACGTTAAATTTATCGGCGGATTAAGATATGAAACAACAGAAATAAAGGTTACAAGTAAGGACCCGATTTTTCCTGAAGGTAAAATAAGCGAAAAAGATATGCTCCATTCGCTTAATTTGATTTTTGAAATCTCTGAAAATATGAATATAAGATTAGCCGCAACTAAAACTCTTGCGCGTCCTAATTTCAGAGAAATCGCTCCTTATGCAACAAAAGAATTTATTAACGATGTTGAATTACAGGGTAACCCGAATCTTAAAAGAACTTTAATTGATAATTATGATTTACGCTGGGAATGGTTTGCCAATCCAGGTGAAATAGTTGCGGTAAGCGGATTTTATAAGCAATTAAAAAATCCTATTGAGCTAGCTTTCGCCGAAGGCGCAACCCGCTCAAATCCAATTGTTAATTATGTTAACGTTGATGACGCAAATATTTACGGAATCGAATTTGAATCCCGTTTCAGACTTAATTGGCTTGACGAAATGTTTTCAAATTTTTCAATCGGAGCAAATCTTTCCCTAGTTTCTTCAGAAGTTGATATTGATGAAGCTGAATTAGCGCAGAGAATTGCAATTGATGAAAACTCATCCTCAACAAGAGCTCTTCAAGGACAATCGCCTTTCATTTTGAATTTTGATCTGTCGTACGATAATTATGAAACAGGCACCCTGGCTAGTCTTAATTTTAATACTTTCGGGGAAAGACTCTCAAGAGTATCCGCGAATGTTACCCCGGATGTTTATGAACAGCCTGCCGCTCAATTGGATTTTATATTTTCACAAAAGGTACTTGATTACTTTAAAATAAATTTATCCGTGAAAAACCTGCTTAATTCAAAATACAGCGAAATTTATAAGTACAAAGGGGAAGAATTTACGTACCAGGAATATAAAAGAGGAATCTCATATTCTATGGGGCTTAGTTATGAACTTTAAAAATTGATTTAAAAAATATTTCAAAAACAATCGGAGAAAAAATAATGAAGCAAATTTTGACAGCCTTACTATTACTACTTTTAACTTCTGTAACTTTTGCTCAAGTTGTAGTAAGTGAAGATGTAAATACTAATTCTACTTGGACATCAAATAACGAATATCATCTAAACGGTTTGATTTTCGTTGAAGACGGCGTAACCTTAACCATAGAAGCAGGCACTGTAATAAAAGGATTATTGCAATCGAATATCACAACGGGCGACGGAGCCAGTGCGTTAGTAATAAGAAGAGGCGCAAAATTAATAGCCGAAGGCACAAAAGAACTTCCGATTATTTTTACTTCTGAATTGGACGATGTATCAATATCAGATGATTTAACCAAGGATGACAGAGGCTTATGGGGCGGAATAATTTTATTGGGTAAAGCAGTAACCAATCAGCCGACCACAGAAAACCAGATAGAAGGCATCCCGAATAATTTCGACGCAAAATTCGGCGGCAACGATGATACTGATAACTCTGGAACCTTACGTTATATCTCAATCCGTCACGGCGGGTTTTCTATAAGCGGTGTACCGGGTGATGAGATAAACGGATTAACAATGGGCGCTGTAGGCAGTGGAACAACTATAGAACATATAGAAGTATTTTCAAACTTTGACGACGGTTATGAATGGTTCGGCGGCACAGTAAGTCCCAAATATTTAGTAGCGGCCTTCTGCGGCGATGACGGTTTTGATTATGATATGGGTTGGAGAGGTAAAGGACAGTTCTGGTTCTCGCTCCAAGGCAGTGATCAAGCAGGCAGAGGTGGCGAACATGACGGCGGAGATGACGACGAAACCGGATTACCATATGCAATACCGGTAATATCGAATGTAACCTACATAGGCTCAGGTTCAACATCTAGCGGTGTAGGCGGCGACGGAAACGATAGAGTAATTTATTTTAGAGATAATGCCGGCGGAAAATATTATAACAGTATCTTTACAGATTTCGTAGGCAGCAGCGGCGCGATAACAATAGAAGATTTAGCCAGCGGCGAAGACAGCAGATCCAGATTAGAAAACGGTGAG
>JAHJUE010000010.1 GCA_018829205.1 Bacteroidota bacterium | reverse complement strand
GCCCTGTCAAGCTGCGGATCTAATCCGTTTACCCTGTCTTTAAATGTCTGTTTAACATAAATGTCCGGACTTACACCGTTTGTTTCAATATTTATTTCGTCAAGTGTATAACATCCCCATGAAGGAAGTCTATATATTGAACCGTCAACCAGTTTCACGTTATTAGTAAATATTATCCATCTGTAGGTTTCGGTCCCAATTACTTTTCCCAGTTTTAAATGTTTAAATCCGGTTGCAGTCATTTCAGCGTCGCTTAAGGACTGTTCGTTTATTAAAAGCACTATCGGTTTAACAGCAGGGGAGAAATTTGGCTGAGGAGTAAATTCCCCGTCTCTATATTTCCATTGAAGATACGGCCTTTGACTTAAAAACTGGAGGACCTGATCATGAACATTTCCGCCTGTATTATTGCGTAAATCCAATATTAATGCTTCGCGGTAAAACCATTCATTAGACATTTCAATTAAAAATCTTTCAAGCTCGGGAGGCGTCATATTTTTCATATGAATGTAGGCAATTTTATTATCGCTTTTAACATCCACAAGTTTCTGATTATTTTCCATCCATTCGTCATATAAAGCGTCGCGCTGATCACCTGTATTTCCTGCATGGACATATACATTAAACTTTTCACCGTTTCTATTAAATGTAAGTTCAAGCTCATCAAGTTTTTGAGGAAAGGTAAAATAGAACTCACGGTTTATTTTCGCATCAATTTCTACTCCGTTAACGGATGTTAAGATATCTCCGGGCATAACTTTTTTATCTACTTTATCGAGCACGAATTTATTAATTATTCTTTCAACTTTATACGGATTTTCATTATCGAATATTAAACCGGCAGTTAAAGTATTCATTTTATAAAAGGTTTTTTCTTCATCACCGGTTGAAACAAAATTTTGATGTGAAGAATTTAATTCACCTTCAAGATCGAGAAGGATTGTTCTTAAATTATCTCTGTTCTTTAAATACGGCAGGAAGCTTCCGTAATATTCTCTCAATTTATTCCAATCGGCTCCGTGAAAATTGCCGTCGTAAAAATTTTCATCAATATTTGACCAGGTTTCATAGAACATCTGTTCAAATTCGTCCTGCAGGTTTTTAGTAAAATCCGTATTTAATTTAATTTTCTCGCTTTTATTATTTTTTATATCAAGCTTATAAACATAGCCACCCATTAATGCATATAAATCTTCTTTAGCGGAAACAATATTAAGTGATTCGGTAGAAGTGCCAGCAATTTTAGCAGTACTGTTTTTTTCAAAAGGTTTTATAACGGTTTTCCAAATCGAACTTCCTTCACTGTCGTGGTTTGAAACAAAAAGCACCGTTGTCTGTTCGTCTTTTTGAATTACATAAGGGAATGATTGATTTCCGATTTCTTCAGAAATTGTTTCCCATCTTTGATTTAATCCTTCAAGATCAAATTCAACAGCGGGTTTAGAAGAATCTTTTTTCTCGTCTTCTTTAAAAAGTTTTTTGAATTTATCGGCTTTAAATTCAGTGTCATATTTTTTTAATGCGACTCTATAAATATTCATATTATCCCAGCCCCACGGATACGATGGTTTAAGCCTATCGGACTGAAAGTATATATATTTTCCGTCGGGCGACCAATAGGGCAAGGTTTCAGAAACGCCGGTTTTGGTAATATTAAAAGATTTCTTCTTTTCAACATCATACACAAAAATATCATGCTCAAAATTTCTGTAGGCGGTATAAAGCACATATTTATCATCTGGTGAAAAATAAGCCGGCGACTGTCCCATAGCCCAGAATTCATCTGTTACAATTATTTCGCTTTTAAATGTAGAAAGATCTATCGTGCGTAATTGGTCGCGTCCGCTGTAATACAATCCTTTTGTTCTGTCCTGGTTAATTGTAATTGCCCTGTTGTTCCTGTCGTCGGATGTTATTTGTTTCGCTTTTCCGCTGCCGTCGGCCGTAATAGTAAAAAGGTTTTCTCTTCCTTTAACTGTTTGCGAAAAGAGCAATGTTTTATTATCCTTTAGCCAGTAAACATCAACAGCCCTTTCTTTAGAATTAATATCAAGTTCTTTTATAAACTTGCCGTCAATATCAGAGACAAACAGTTTACCCCGCGATATAAATGCAATTTTTTTATTATCGTTGGAAACATTAAAACTTGTGATTTTTCCGTCGGAGTTAAAATCTTTATTAATTGAAAGAGTGTTCAATTCGGCAAGTTTAATTTCCACTTTATTTGTTGATTGCGAGGCTACATCATAAATAAATATCTGATAATCTTTTTCAAAAACTATTTTATCTCCGCCTGCATTTACTTTGGGGCGTTTTATTGAAGATTCAAAACTTGTTAATTGTTTTTTATTTCCATTTTCAAAAGTGTACAAATTATATTCATCATTAAACTCATCTGATATAAAATATATATTTCCGTTTTTATCAATTGAAGGAAACATATCCTTTCCGCGGTAGGTTGTAAGTACTTTGAACTCTTTAGTATTAGGGTTATATGATTTTATATCGGGATTAAAATCACCCTTGTATCTTTTCCTGTGAGCAAATAAAGAACTTTCCCAGCTTTCGTTAAATAAATATTCCCCGGTAAGCGGATGTTCAACAAAATTATGAGGGATATTAAAATAGTTTTCAAAGAGTCTGTACGGGGTTCCTCCCTCACGGTTAATTTTAAAAACCGTACCGCGGTTATAACGTGTTGATGTAAAATAAATAGATTTAGAATCCCATGACCAGGACTCAACAACATCAAATTTATCGTTAAAAGTAAGCTGCTTAATTTCACCTCCGAATCCGGGCATTACATAAATGTTAGGATTTCCATCCTGTCTTCCCGTAAAAGCAATCCATTTGCCGTCGGGAGAAAATACAGGGTCGCTTTCTTCTCCTTCCATACCGGTTAATCTTAATGCTAATCCTCCTTGGGCCGGAACAGTCCATAAATCATTTTCATACGAAAAAATTATTGTTTTGGCGTCTGGTGAAAGAGCCGGATCTGAAGTAAAATAAATATTTGTCTGTGCGTAAATAATTGATGTTAAAAGAAAAAAAAGAATGGAATATTTTTTCATATTCTCCCCCAATATTGTAAAAAGTAGATGATATTTAGATGTATTAAATATTGATTTGTTATTAATTAACAAAAAAAACATCAGTTTATTTATATATTTACTCACCGGATAAAATATAATATTTCAAAAATACAAGAAACATATGAATGACGCTAAACATAACGAGAAATCACAGAAAAACAAAAAACTGATATTTAAGACACATTATTCATCTTTCGGATGGTTATTATACTCAATTGGTATGAGCGCAAAACCGGTAAAGGTGGATTTCCTGGACCCTGATACTAACGAGCTAGTAAGTTCGACAACGGATCCGGAAATATTAAAAAAATATGTGGGGAGGTAAAAACACATTTTTTATAATGTTGAAATACATAGCTCAAATAACTAAGTTTAATTAAGTCTTATTTATCCGTTTTTAAATGGAATATAAACTATCATATAAATACCGGGGAGTTTAAATGTCAAAAGAAATGATACTCGAAAAACAGAAACAAGCAGTTGAAATACTGAATGAAAAAAATATTGATATGTGGATGACATTCGTTAGAGAAAGCAGCAATATACCCGATCCTATGATGGAAATGATTGTGGGTACTAACGCAACATGGCATTCCGCTTTTATTTTAACAAAGAACGGCGATACAAACGCTATTGTCGGCTCGCTTGAAGTAGCAAATATGAAATTGGTCGATACTTTTAAATTCGTTCACGGTTACTTAAAATCAGTTACCGAAAAACTTCACGAAGTTTTGTCCAAATACAGGCCTAATAAAATAGCCGTTAACTTTTCCAGAAATTCTAGTCTGGCCGACGGGCTTACACACGGCATGTATCTTGAGTTGATGGATATACTAAAAGGAACAGGATATGAAAATAAACTTGTTTCTTCGGAAGAAATTGTAGCCTCATTAAGAGGAAGAAAGTCTCAAAGCGAGTTATCCTTAATGAAGGAAGCAATTAAAGAAACATTAAAAATATTTGATGAAGTCTCAGGATTTTTAAAGCCCGGAAAAACCGAAAAAGAGGTAGCGGCGTTTGTTAAAAATATTGTTAAGGAAAGAGGATTCGGTTTCGCGTGGCATGAAGATTATTGCCCTTCGGTTTTTACTGGCCCGGATACAGCAGGCGCTCACGCAGGTCCAACCGATAGAGAGATAAAACCCGGTCACGTAATAAACATGGATTTCGGAATAAATTATAAAGGTTACTGCAGCGATCTTCAGCGCACATGGTATGTACTTAAAGAAGGAGAAGATAAAGCTCCTGCAGATGTTCAGAAAGGATTCGACATCATTCGCGATTCAATTCAGATGGCTGCCGACGCAATGAAACCCGGGAAAAAAGGATGGGAGATTGATGAAGTAGCCAGAGGTTATATTACTAGAAACGGTTATGAAGAATATCCGCACGGTTTAGGACATCAGCTTGGAAGGGTAGCTCACGACGGAGGATGTCTGCTTGGTCCCAAATGGGAACGCTACGGCAACGTTCCATATCTTCCTATTGAAGAAGGAAATGTTTTTACAATTGAACCGAGGTTAACTATTGAAAACTACGGAATCGCTACAATTGAAGAAGAAGTTGTAGTTAAAAAAGACGGAGTTGAATTTCTTTCCGAAAAACAAAAAGAAATTTATCTTGTTAAATGATTTCTGACTTTCAAGAATAATAAATAAAAAAAGCCCGGTTAAATAGCCGGGCTTTTTTATAAGATTAATTCTACTTCACAAAGAATTTAATTTTATTATTTGATTACAAACATTCTCCATCCAATACCGTTTACTGAGACATCAGCATTTCCGTTTTCTATATTTATCACATCTCCTGAAACAAGGTCTTCGGCTGAACCTGCGTTTATTAATTCCGGCAGCTGAATATTTATTGTGCCTTCATTTTCGCTTTTGTTTAAAACTACCAATATTCTTTCGATAAAATCGGAACGCAGATAGGCATAAATATTTTCATCCACACGTAATGTATAAAAATCGCCGTGACGCAAGGCTGAATGATTTTTTCTTATATTAATAATTTTACGCACTTCGTTTAGCATATTTTTTTCGTAATCATTAATCTGATCATCGAATCTCATCATTCTTCTGTTATCCGGGTCGGAAGCGCCGGTCATGCCAAATTCGCTTCCGTAATAAATTACCGGCAGGCCAGGTATCGAATTCATAAAAGCGTAATAAAGTTCCGCTTTTCTGTAGCTTGATTTTTTATCAACCAATGGCGGATTATTCCACCCTTGTTCAACCGCGCTCCATTCGGAGACATCAAGATCACCGTCGGCGTAAGCCATAAATCTGTTTTTATCGTGACTGTCCATAACATTTCCCATTAAGTGCAATGAGCCGTAAACGGAAAAAGTTTTGTGCATTTCTTTATCCAGTGCGCTGAAGCTGCCGCTAGCATTAGTAAAGGTTGGAATGGCAACGTCGTAAAGGTTAAAATTAAACTGAGAGCTTAATTGACCGTTGTTCACATACGAACTAATCAAATCATAACTTCCGAATGTTTCGCCGATTTGATAAATAGGAAGATTCCTGTTTGGTTCAACTTCTTTTTTTAATTTTTGAGTCAGCCTTCTCCAGAATTCATTTGGTACATGCTTAACAGCGTCGTGTCGGAATCCGTCGGCGCCTGTTTCTTTAAGCCACCATACAGCATTATCCGTCATAGCTTCCAAAGCTTCATTGGAACCGAGGTAATCGAAAGAGGGGAGATACGGTTCAAACCATGTCGTTAATCTGTATTCATCCCAGAATCTTAAATTTAGTCTGCCGTCGGGCAGTTCTAATTCTCCGAACCATTCTCTATTTTTCTTAAAGTAGGGATGATCTTTATGAACATGGTTCGAAACAAAATCGAGCAGTACTTTAATATTATGTTTATGAGCGGCCGCTACTAGTTCTTTTAATTTGTCCATTGAGCCGAATTTTTCTTCGACTTTATCAGGACTGATAGGCCAATATCCGTGGTAACCGGAATAATATCTATGGGGTGCGGGATATTCGCGGTAAGCTTCATTCGGATTATCATAAACCGGGGAAATCCATAATGTATTAACTCCCAGTTTATCAAAATATCCGTCATTTAATTTATCAACAATTCCTTGAAGATCGCCCCCCATATAATTTGCTTTATCCGATAAAGAATCATGTTTTACGGGAACGTTTATTGTTTTATCGCCGTCATTAAAACGGTCAATCATTAATGAATATATTATTCCGTCGTACCAGGAAAAATTATTATTATCCGCAGGTTTTCCGTCATACATTTCAATTGTCTGAATGTTTGATACTTTCCCCGATTTACTCAATACAACTCTTAAAAAATCTTTCCCGGATAAATCATCATTGGTAAAAGTGACGGATATTTCTTTGTTAGAAATAACAATGTTTTCGTCCGGGATTTTTTTATTATTTAAAAGAGCTGTCACGTCATTATAATTAAAAACATTTTGTTTTGACTCAATTTCAAACGTGTAAATATTTTTTCCGTTTGAATTGGAATATTGTTTAACATGAAGGAATATTTTGTCTGTGTCGGGGTCTTCAATTGTTCGAATTGAATTAAAATCACCAAAACCGTTGGGTACTTTGTCGGGATTTAATGGGTCGGCAATTTCTTCTCCGTCACCGAAAAACTTATACTGATAAACACCCGGTTCCAATGCGACATCTATTTCGAAACTACCGTCTCCGTCTTCGTCCTTCATATAAAGTTCCTGACGGTTCCAGCCGTTAAAACTTCCGAACAATGAAAGATTTTCAAAATTTTTATACGGGGAATAAGTGAACTTGTATAAATTTTCCTTTTGTGAAATAACAGGGATAGAGTATAAATTCATATCGGCTTCGAAATTAAGCAGGGTTATTCCTTCAAAGTTTTTTTCGGGAATAATTGTAATGTTGTTCTCTTCTTTGTTGTAATTAACTTTAAGATTTTGATTACTTTCAAATTTTAAATTGTAATGCTCGGCGTAAAACAAATCCTGAATAAATATATTTTTTTCTTTTCCGGCGGTAACTTTAATCGGATTAATTATATCAGTAATTGCAATTTCATTTGAACTGCAGCCTGATAATATAAAAGCAATTATTATTATTGATATACTTTTGAAAATATAACGTGGGGGCATTCTGACTCCTGATTTGAATTGCGATAAATTACCACAAAAATATGAAATTTATCTACGTATAGAAATGTAATGAAGAATTTATAGGCTAGTTTTTAAAATTCTTCTTTAAGTATTTATCTACATTGTCGAGGTCGGATATTACGGTAACATTTTTAAATTTAGTGAACATTTCAATATTATCGTGATTTATAGCTTGACCGCCGATAATAATTTTCTGTTTAGGAAATTTGGAGTTGAGTTCATTTATCAGTTTTAATAATCTTAAAATATTCATATAAAAGTTGCAAGAAATTCCCACCAATTCCGGTTCTTTCAAATCAATAATTTCAATTATTTCATTTTGCGGAGTATTGGCGCCAAGGTAAATTGACTCCCAACCTTTATATTCAAAATAGTCGGAAATAATTCTAGCCCCCAATTCGTGGAATTCTTTATCAATACAGGTCATTACAATTTTTTTACCGTTTTTTTCCGTTTTAATAATTTGAGGATAGATAATACTTAAAAGGCTGGCTGAAATGTTTGTTGCAATATGTTCGGCGGCAACGCTGGTTCTATTTTTCTCCCAATCATTACCTATTTTATACATCGATCGTTGAATAAGTTTTGTGTAAATATCTTTTATACCCGTATAATTATTTAACTGATCTTCCACAATATTAATGCACTCTTTTTTATTCCCTTCGGAAATAGCGTTCAAAAAATGTAAATATACCGTTTCTGTAATCATATTATTACCGTATTTATTTCGTGTGTATATGAACAAAACTTTTTTAATAATAATTCCATTAAGAGAATTATTTTTTAATAAAAAACAAAAATTTTTCCGCCAGAACAAAAGAACCGAAAGCGAAAAAAGGGGCGGCAATAACATCAACCGTATAATGCACATGCTGTATTAATACAAAAACAGCCACTAAACCTGTTAAAACTAAAAAAATGTATTTTATTTTTTTCTCGCTAATTACGAGAAATAACAGAAATAAAGTAGAAGTATGTCCCGAAAAAAACAAATCTTTTAATAAAATATTTCCTGTTCCGAATAACTGCACAAAAGGATCATTAAGCGGAATTATATGTTCAGGCGGATTTAACGGAAGCGAATACATAGCGGCGATTCTGAAAAACGCCGTAATAGCATATGATAATAAAGCCAATGTTAGTTTATCGGGATTTTTAATTAAATGTACTATTGCTATTATAATTCCCGAATAAATCACTAGAAATGTAAGCCAGGTAAAATCAGCCGGATGGAATAAATTTAAAACGGGATCATTTATTGAAGCGCCTGAACGTAATTCATTAAAAAGCAGAAAGTTTGATAAGGAAATAAGGGAAATAATTAAAACCGTGATTACAATTAAGAATTCATTTCTTAATTTTTTATCTGAAAATCTCTTCTTCCAAATATTAATTAATGTATTGTTAGCAGAATTCTTCATTTTTTACTTTGATATTATTTGTAAACATACAAACGAATGAAAAAAAAGACAACTAATATAAAATTTTATCCGGTCAAAGGTTTTAGTATTTTTTTTAGTTTAGAATGGTTGTAGTTTTTATCGGGCTTAAAAGTAGATTGTAAAAAAAACAATAAAAAAAAGAGGACTTACCATTTGACTGCTAGGTTCAAAGGTAAGTCCTCAATTTTTTTCTCTCTGAAAAAAAAGAATCGCCCTTTCTTTGTGTGCTTTTCAGAGCAGCTTTGCTGTGACGAGATAAATTTATTAGAAATATATCGCAGCCAAATTAAAATTTGGCAGACTGCAAATTTTGAAATTATTTGGTTTACAGTCTGCCTAGTGCTGGGAGGCACTAAATCATATTATCAAAAATAAAATTCTTTATAAATTCTAATACAAGAATATATAGAATATGCAAGGATGTCTATAACCCAAAAGGGGCATTTTAAAAGTGGGGGATAGAAAAGTACTGTTAAACCAGTTTTTCCTTAATGGCTTTAGCAACCGCTTCGGATTTGGAATGGACTTCCAATTTGCGGTAAATACTTTTAATGTGTCTTCTTACTGTTTCTTCGCTAATAAACAGAGAATCGGCAATCATTTTATAACTCATTCCTTTGCAAAGTTGAGTAAGAACTTCGGTTTCTCTTTGAGTTAAAGAATCGGAAGGTGTTATTTTGAAGGAATTTACAACCATTCTTGCAATTTGCGTGCTCATAGGCGCGCCGCCGTGTTTCACTTCTCTTATTGCTTCAAGTATTCTTGCAGGAGGAGTTTCTTTAATCAAATAACCGGAAGCGCCGTTGCACAGGGCGTCAAAAACAGTTTTGTCGTTTTCTCTAATTGAAATGACAAGAATATCCAAATCGGGCAGTTTCTGTTTTAATATTTTAATTCCATCAATACCCGACATTCCGGGGAGTCCAATATCCATAAGCACAACATCGGGTCTTTCTTCCTCAATGCCTTCAAAAGAAGATTCGCAGTCTTCGTATGTAGTTAAACACTCGAAACCCGGAGTACCGCTAATAAGAAGTGCCAGGCTTTCTCTTATTTCATCATCGTCTTCAACTATTGAAACAGTAATTTTTTCCATACAAAAATTTTACTTTTTATTTTAGGAAAGATATAGAATAATTTATTGATATACTTAGTTTATTAAATTGTTAAACCAGTTCTCCAATAAATTCTACTATTGTTCCGTTATCGTAATTTGAGCTTACGTTTATACTTCCCTTTAAATTTTGAGCTCTGATTTTCATACTCTTTAATCCGCGTCCTTTTTTAATTTTATCCAAATTAAAACCTTTACCGTCGTCTTCAACGGTCATATGAATGGTTTTATTATTAAGTTCAACCGTAAGAGTAACGTTTGAACAATTCGCGTACTTTAAGATGTTATTCATCGCTTCTTTGAAAATTAATGTTAAATGTCTCCGCCAATCCATAGAAAGTTTAATAGTATCAAATTCTTTTTCGATTCCTTTTACGCGGAACGCAATTCCTGTTTTATCAAATATATCGTCGCCGAAATCTTTTAGCCTAATAATCACATCATAAAGAGTATCTTTTTCGGGATCTAAAGTCCAGATAAAATCCCTAACTCCGAATGAAAGAGTGCTTGAAGTTTCACCAATTTTATCAAGATAATTCATAAGATTTGGAGGCAGATCCTTTGTGTTTCTTTTTATAATTTCGCTGTATAAAGATATTTTTGTAAGTCTGTGTCCAAGTTCGTCGTGAAAATCATCGGCGGCTTTTTTTCTTACATTTACGTTTTCCTGTTCCCGCGCTTTTTTAATTTCAAGCGCTTTAGTTATTTCGCTTTTTACTCGTTGTCCGTGAATAACAAATAGACCGCTTACGGAGAAAACAATAACGAATAAAAAGAACCACCAGGTTTGCCAGAAAGGCGGATTAATAATAACGGAAATTTCAAACGGTTTATCATTCCACACGCGGTCGCTATTTGAAGCCCGTACCATAAATTTGTAATTACCCGGCGGAAGGTTGGTATAACTGGCAAAGTTTATATTCCCGTTGTTAATCCAATTTTCATTTATTCCGGTAAGCATATACTGGTACTGGTTTTTATCGGGATTTATATAATCCAGAGCAGCGAATTCAAAAGTTATAAAATTATCATTATATGAAAACTCAATTTCTTTTATCGCGGTTATATCCTTGTTTAAGTAAAGAATCTCGTCGAATTTTTTAATTGCAGTTAAATAAACCGGGGGCTGATTAGGATTAATAACCAATTGATCGGCATTAAAAACATTAAAGCCGTTAATTCCGCCGAAAAGCATTTCGCCGTTTTTACGTTTTAGAAAAGCTCCCTGCATAAACATATTACTCTGTAAACCGTCGGCGACGTCAAAATTTATAAAGGTATCTGTTAAAGGATTAAATTGCGATATACCGCGGTGAGTGCTTAAATAAAGATATCCGTTTTCATCTTCCATAATTCCGCATATAACTTCATTTGGCAGTCCGTCTTTTTCGGAATAATATTTAAATTCCCCCTTTTCTCTGTCGAATTTATTAAGTCCGCCGCCGGTACCTACCCAAAAAGATTTATCCGCAGCTTCGTAAATGCAAAAAACATAATTATTACTAATGCTGTTGGGGTTTGTCGGTTCCTGCTTATAATGAATAAATTTTTTCGTTTTTCTATTAAATTTATTTAGCCCCCTATAAGTACCGATCCATAAATCATTATTGCTGTCTTCATAAATTGATAGAATATAAATAGCGTTAATACTGTTTTTATTATCCTCTTTATCCGGAAGATATTTCTGCCATTTATTTGTTTTTTCATCGAACATATTTAAGCCGTTATCGGTGCCGACCCATAAGACACCACGGCTGTCAATAAATATTTTATTAATTCTATTACTGCTTAAACTAGTAGAATCATTTTCATCATGTTTGAAATGGTAGATTTTTCTTAAATTTTTATCAATTTTATCCAAACCGTTTAATGTTCCTATCCAATAGTTGCCGTATGGATCAAGACAAAGCGTTCTAACATTATTATGCGAGATGCTGTTTACATTATTTGGATTATGAAATAATTTTACAGAAGTTTTAAGATCGGTATCGAACCTATTTAAACCAAACTCCGTCGCAATCCAAACGTAACCGTTATCATCTTCCATAAATTCAAACACCTGGTTGCTGCTTAAACTATTCGGGTCGTTAGGAATTCTCCTGAATGTCGCGAACTTATCCTTGTTTACATAAATTTTATCAATACCGCCTAAATAGTTTCCTATCCATATAATGCCTGAGTTATCTTCGCAGATCGCTATTACATTATTTCCGCTTAAGGAATTCGCGTTATTCGGCTGATGGGCAAAGTGGGTAAGTTTTTCAGTAACCGGATCAAATAAAAACAATCCTACTCCCGAACCAATCCAAATTCTATTTTCAGTATCCTTGTAAATTCCGTTTATCGGGGTTCCGTTTAATCTGTTTAATTCTGCGCTTTGAGGACGAGTGAACTTTTTTGTTTCTTTATTAAAAATTATAATTCCGTTATCTGTGGCAAGCCAGAATCTGTTATTTTCATCATTGGAAATTTTCGTTATAAATTTTGTATCCTCAAGCCCGGGCGTTAGTTTTATTTCATAATGTTCGAATTTAGAAGTTGATTCGTTAAATTTGTTTAAAACTCCTTTACCTGTTCCAAGCCAAAGAGAGCCGTCATCTTCAATTAGAATATCGTTAACATAATTGCTGCTTATTGAGCTTAGCGAGTCATCTTCATTTTTCCGGAACACTTTATATTCTTTTGTATATGGATTTAATTTAAACAAACCCGCCCCGTCTGTACCTATCCATATAAAGTTTTCTTTATCTTCGTTAAGCGCCCAAATTCTCCCGTTCCATTCATCTTCTAGATTAAAGAACCCTACATCATACCTTTCAAAATTCCCTGTTGCTCGGTTAAATTTATTCAATCCGCCGCCGAAAGATCCTGCCCATAAATTACCGTGACTGTCTTCTAGCATCGAAACAATATCATCGTTTGACAGCGTTGAATCTCTTTTGGGATCGTGCCTGTAAACCGTATACTTCTTTCCGTCGTATTTGATAAGTCCGAACATTGTCCCGAACCACATAAATCCTTTGCTGTCCTGGAGAACAGAAAAAACCATGTTATGCGAGACACCTTCTTCCAAAGAAACGCGTTCAATTCTTATGCGGTCGCCTTTGGCAAAAAGTGGAGCGCTTGCAAAAATAATTATTGCTGCAATTACTATATAAACAATAAAGTTCGGATTAAATTTAATTCCCTGTTTCATAACTATTTAATATTTATTGGAAAGTACTGGCATTGTAAAAAAATAAATTATAATAAGAAAGAGAATTAAAGACGGCTTGATTTTCCGGCATTTAATAAACAAGGAATTAATTCTTCAATTTCCCGAATAAGTTAAGAGTAAAATGAATGCATTTATGTCCGAAATCCACCGGACCAACATGCATCATAGGGCACCCGCTTTCAATCGCGCTGATTTCATTTTTCCGGCAGAATTCAACAGCTTCTGCGGAATAACTTCCTCCGCCAATTGTTTTATGAAACCAAACGGTATCAATACCTAATTCTTTACATTCTTTTACAACATTAATTGATTCATTTGGATTTGTGCAAATCATAACGGCATCAATCTTGGCCGGAATGGATTTAAGGTTGGGGAAACAAACATCCCCTTCAATATTATCGGTTTTAGGATTTACTTGAAAAACATTATAACCAGCCTCTTTAAATTTCTTATAAATCGGGTTTCCTACCGAGGTACCGACTTTTCTTGATACGCCTGAAACGGCAATGTTTTTACAATTAAGAAATGAATTCACTTTTTCAGTGTAACTGTTCATAACTATCTCTTTTTTTGTTGTGATGAGGAATGCAAAATAAGATTTTCAGGTAGAAATTTCTACATGCGGGGATGAATGAAATGAAGGTTAATTGGATTTATTTATGCCGCCAATAATGATGTGGTGATTATCAGCGAGATATACAATAAAATCCATAATGTGTTTTTGAGTGTCATTTTATTTTCTGTAAAATTGTTATTTAGAATATTACAAATTTAATGCCATCGGTTATATTTGAATATCGACGAAAAATCATAAATGTTTAGCAGTTTAGATGCGGGAATATGTACATTTGTTCATTTTACCGCACAAAAAATTTAGGGTAAAATATTATGGTACGAATACATTTCACTTGATGGGAAAATTTTACGCGTAGATTGTATTTATTTCAGCCGTGATATACTTTTCTTTTATTTTCAGAAGACCGGCATTTATCGGAACAGCAGTATTCATTTTCCGTTTTACATTCGTGGCAGGTAACCAGCAGTTTATCGCATTCCTGATTATGGCAGTTGATGTAATATGAGGTAGATTTGCCGCAAAAATAACATTTACCAATATGTTTTTTTTCTTCTTTAGTGTTTGTTTCAAGTATTCTTCTTTCGTCAAATACAAAAACACTTCCTTCCCAAAATGTATCGGGGTATTTTTTAGCGTAGGTAACAATACCGTCCTGAAGCTGAAAAACGTTTTTATAACCCTGCTCTACCAAATATGCAGAGGCCTTTTCGCATCTGATTCCGCCGGTGCAGTAGGTTACGACTTTCTTATCCTTATATTCTTTTAATTCATCGGCCACGCGCACCCAGTCCCGGAATGTATCCATTTTGGGGGTTATCGCGTTTTGAAATTTCCCGATTACACTTTCATACGTATTTCGTGCGTCAATAATTACAAAATCCTCGCCGCTTTCATATAGTTTTTTTAATTCTTCGGCCTGGAGTCTTTTCCCTGTTTTACTTAAATCGACCCAGCCGAAGCTGGCATTAACAATTTCATTTTTTACGCGGACATGAGTTTTTCTGAAAGCATGTTCATCCGCAGCATCTTCTTTAAAAACAATATCCTTAAATTCAGGATAAGCGGTCAAATTCTGCTTATATTTCTCAATGTTATCTTTAAGTCCGGAAACAGTTCCATTAATTCCCTCATCCGAAATAAAAACCCTCCCTTTAATATCATTCTGAAAACAAAATTCCAGATGTTCATCCCGGAATTGCTCGGGGTCAGGGAAAGCAACATATTTATAATAAAGTAAAACCGAGTATTCTTTTATTTTTTCTTTCATTTTTATATTTTCGTAAATTATTAAGAAATAAAGATAAGAAATCTTATTTTGATTTTAAAAATATTTGTCGCATAAAATTTTTAATAAGCCATAATTCTTTCTTTATAACATTGTTTTCAATATTTTATGAAGAATTAATTATAATTTTTTTAGAAAGGAAATCCCGATGAAACATTTTGTGGTTGAAATTATTTACAAAGCCTCAATCGAAAAAATTAGTGAATTACGACCGGTACATAGAGAATTTTTGAAAAAAGGATATGAAAAAGGATTATTATTAGTCTCAGGTCCGCAAACCCCTCAAATAGGCGGAATTGTAATTGCGCGTGCGGAATCAATGGAAGAAATTGCCGAATATTTTTCAGGCGATCCTTATTCAACAGCAAACGCCGCTCATTATCAATTTATAGAATTCACTCCTGTAAGCAGACAGGAATTTATGAACGGATGGATAAACGATAAATAAATTCATCTTTCACATCATACTTTTAGCTAAAACTAATTCATCATTATGAAATAAAAGTTATGGAACAGCCGTTATTAAATATTGGAATCCAAACCGAAGCAGAAATTGTTTTTCTTCTTAAAGGCGAGTTCCGGCCGGTTAACGGGAATGAAAAATTATCCGGCAGATTTAAAGCTTTATTAAACGGAGATAATATTGAGATATCCGGCTCGGGACTTGAGTTTAAATTTGAAAATGAAGTAATATTTACTCCTCAGGATCCGGAAGCATTTTCTTTTGTAATTCAGAACGTTACAATCGGCAAAAATTTTCACTGGGAAAAAAAAGAAAATCAGAAATTTTTAGGAAGTTTAAAAATAATTAAGGACGGCGATAGGTTAACCGCAATAAATATTGTTCCGCTTGAAGATTATCTTATAAGTGTCGTTTCTTCCGAAATGAATTCAGCAGCTTCATTGGAATTGTTAAAAGCACAGGCAATAATTTCACGAAGCTGGATATTAGCTCATCTTAAAAATAAAAAATTAAAAAAAATATCTTCAATAAGTACTCAATCAGATGACGAGATTATAAAATGGTTCGATAGAGAAGAGCATGAAAACTTTGATTTTTGTTCCGATGATCATTGTCAGCGTTATCAGGGAATTACAAAGGTATTAAATGACAATTCAATAACCGCCGTAGAAGAGACGCGGGGTTTTGTATTAACTTACGCAAATGAAATATGCGACGCACGTTATTCAAAATGCTGCGGAGGAATAACAGAATCTTTTGAAAATGTTTGGGAAGACGTTGAGTATAAATATTTAAAGAATATTTCCGATTACAAGTTCGATCCCGAAGGTTTCGATCCCGATTTAAGAGAAGAAAAAATGGCCTTAAAGTGGATAAAAGAAGTTCCTTCCGCGTTCTGTAATACTCACGACAAAGGAATTTTATCCCAGGTTCTTTTAGATTATGATCAGAAAACAACAGACTTTTTCAGATGGAAGGTTATTTATAAACAGCCGGAACTTGCAAAAATAATTAATAAAAAATCGGGAATTGATTTCGGTAATATTATTGATTTAGTGCCTATGCAGAGAGGTTATTCAGGCAGGATTATAAAATTAAAAATTGTAGGCACAAAAAAAACTTTAACAATCGGAAAAGAATTGTTTATAAGAAAATTACTTTCCAAATCGCACCTTTACAGTTCTGCTTTTATTGTAAAAAAAGAAAATGTTATTGACGGAATTCCTCAAAAGTTTATTTTAACAGGAGCGGGCTGGGGACACGGGGTTGGACTTTGCCAGATCGGCGCCGCCGTAATGGGTGAAATGGGATACAGTTTCGATGCAATATTAATTCATTATTTTAGAGGTGCAGAAATTAAGAGAATTTATTAATGAAAGTTTTGATATCATGCCTTTCTCAAAGCTGGGGAGGTATGGAAATGTATACGCTTACCAGTCTGCTTAAACTTACCGATAAAAATATTGACGCGGAACTTTTATGTTATAAAAATTCAAGACTTCACAAGGAAGCAATTAACCTGGGTATTAAAACATCAGTCTCTAATGCTTCAGGGTACTTCAGTCCTGGTGAAATTACAAAACTTGCCACTTTAATTGAGTTGAATAAATATAGTTTAATCCACACCCACGCATCCAAAGATTTATGGCTTCTTGTGCCTTCATTAAAATTTGCCTCAAGTTCAATTCCTCTAATTCTTACTAAACATGTAGGCTCATTTATTGTTAAAAAAGATTTCTTTCATAAGTGGATTTATAATAGAGTTGATTGCGCCTTAGCAATAAGTCAAGTCATAAAAAAGAATTTAATCGATACTACACCTTTAAAAGTTAATAAAGTTAAACTGCTTTACGACGGAATAAATGTTGATAAATTTAATCCGGCCCAAGCCGGCAGAAAAAAAATCAGAAATGAATTTAATATTGAGTCGCAGGATATTGTGATTGGAATGATGGCGCGTTTCAGTCCGGGTAAGGGACACGAAGAGTTTATCCGTGCGGCGGAAATTGTATCATCAAAATACAATAATCTTAAATTTATGATTGTTGGGGAACCGAGCAGGGGGGAAGACAGCTACGGCGCCGAAATTAAATCTCTAGCTGAAAATTCCATAATTAAAAACAAAATAATTTTTACAGGATTCAGGAAAGATACGCCCGATATTTTAGCGGCTATGGATATATTCGCGTTTCCTTCGCATGCCGAAGCACTTGGCATGGCACTTATTGAAGCAATGGCTATGGGAATACCTTCAGTTTGTTCAAAGTCGGACGGAGTATTGGATATTGCCGTTGATAACGTTACTTCATATCTTTTTGAAAAACAAAATACTCATGATTTAGCCGATAAACTGGAACAGTTGATTGCTTCCCCTGTTAAACGTGAGGAGTTCGGAAAAGCGGCAAGAGAAAGAGTAATTAAGAATTTTGATATCAATCTTGTAACCGGACAAGTTGTTGATATATACAATGAATTAATAAAAAGAAAACTTAAGTTATGATATTTTTAAACCCCGCTGTTTTATTCGGTTTGTTAGCCGCTTCAATTCCGGTATTAATCCACCTGTTAAATTTAAGAAAGCTGAAAAAAATTGAATTCAGCACTCTCGCCTTTTTAAAGGAGCTTCAAAAAACCAAAATCAGAAAAATAAAATTAAAGCAGTGGATACTTTTAGCTCTGAGGATATTAATTATACTATTACTTGTCGCGGCGTTTGCGCGCCCTACAATTAAAAGCGTTTCGATCGGCGGAACAGCTTCAGCGGCTAAAACCAGCGCAGTTATTATATTGGACGATACCTACAGTATGTCGGTTATTACCGACCGGGGATCATATTTTAACCGTGCCAAACAAACCGCTAAATTATTACTTGATGAGTTTCAGGAAGGGGACGAAGTATCCTTGGTTTTTTCGGCCGGCGGGAAAATAATTGAAGCAAGTACAAATCTAACCTCCGTTAGGAATCTTATTGATGACGCTGAATTATCATATACGGCAGGAACTATTCATAACGCTTTAATAAAAGCCGGTCAAATACTTTCCGGATCGCGTAACTTTAATAAGGAAATTTATTTGTTAAGTGATTTCCAAAAATCGGAATTAAAAATGCCTGAAACTGTTTTATCCGATTTGAGCGGTTTAATTTCGAACAGAATTAGAATATATACAATTGATTTTACCGTACAAGATCCTGCCAACCTAACGATAAACGATTTCAAGGTTAAGAACCAAATATTTGAAAAAGGCAAACTTATAAATTTCAGCGCGTCGGTCAAAAATACATCCGGAAAGTCATTTAATAACAGCTTAATCTCATTGTTTATCAATGGAAACAGAAGCGCGCAGCAGAGTTTTAACGCCGCCCCCGGTGAAACAAAACTTATTGATTTTGAAACAACATTAAAAGATAACGGGCTAATTGAAATATTCGCCGAACTTGAAGACGATGATATATTATACGACAATAAAAGATATTTAAGCATAACTGTACCTCCCCAAATTAATGCTGCTATTTTTTACGACAAAGTAGTCGACGCAAAATTTGTTGAACTTGCTTTAAACGGTAGCTCTGATTCAGCTCCGATTTTAGTTCAAAAATTTCCGCTGTCCAGAATTTCATCCATAAATTTGAATAGTTACGATGTAGTTATTATTATCGGCAGCGAATCCGTTTCAAATTATGAGGGACTAATTAACTACCATAAAAACGGGGGAGGCATTTTTGTAATGCCGGGATCGGGATCAACATTATCGAATTTTCAAAAATTATGCGGAACTCTTGGAATGCCCCTACCTTCTGCACTTACAGGGGAATCAAATGATAAATCTGTTTCGGTGACATTCGATAAAATTGATTTTCAGCACCCGATATTTTCCAACCTTTTTGAGAAAGAATTAACAGGCCCTTCTGAAAAAGGCGAAAAGAAAATTGAATCTCCCGCTATTAATAAATATTTTAAAACAAATGTATCCGGCAGCGGGAAAAAAATAATTTCTCTTATTGACGGGGTTTCATTTTTAAGTGAGTATAACAATTTAGGTTCACGGATATTATTATTAAATGTTGCGCCGGTATTGGATTGGAGCAGTTTCCCTTTAAAAGGAATTTTCGCCCCGTTAATGAATAAAGCGGTTTTTTATATTTCTTCAGTGGCAAAAGAAGTGAATGATTATAAAACAGGCGATGAAATTCTTGTAAATATAAATGATATTCAGCTTCCTTTACTGAAAATTATAAAGCCTGTCCGAGGTGAAGAAACTATTAATTTAGATTCGCTCGGCATAAAAAATTATTTTAAGTATTCAAAATCACAAATTCCGGGAATTTATAAGTTTTACTCTGACGGTAAAATTTTTAATTACGCGGCTGTAAATTTTAATGCTATCGGATCGGAATTAGAGTATTTATCTGAAAATGATTTTGAGAAATATTTAAGTGAAATTAATTTTTCGGGAATACATTTAAATGTGTCGCCGGATGAAAATTTTTCATCGGCAATTTATCAATCGAGATTCGGTTCGGAACTCTGGCGTTTTTTTGTTATTGCCGCTCTAATTGTGGCATTAATTGAAATGTTTGTAGCACGAAGCGCGAAAAAAGATTTGATTACTTAGATTTTGGACAAAGAACAAAAAACGGGAAGCTGTTTATTCCAGCTTCCCGTTAAATAAAATTAATAACTTGTTATCTTTCCGTTTGAGCGGATTGATAAACCTCCAGTTTGTTTCTGATTATTGTCCAATTTAAATTTTCTTATAAAAATTTGAAGGTTATCCGTTAAACTATTCATATCCTCTGCAGCGTGCGCAATTTGCTGTATTCCGGAGGCAGATTCTTGAGTTACATTTGAAATTCCTTCAACGCTTTTACTTATCTGTTCGGCCGCAGAAGATTGTTCCTCGCTCGCGGCGGCAACTTGATTAATAACGTCAATAGTCTGATTAGTGCTTTCGATGATTTCCTCTAAAGCAATATTAGCTTTATTTGCGAATTCTTTTCCGTGCTCAACTTCTTTTGTTCCGCTTTCAATTGATTCAACAGCGTTTCCTGTATCTCTTTGAATTTGTTTAATCATAGCCGCGATTTCTTTTGTAGCTTTAGTTGTTCTTTCGGCCAGCTTTCTTACTTCATCAGCAACTACCGCGAATCCTCTTCCCTGTTCTCCGGCTCTAGCTGCTTCAATAGCGGCGTTAAGAGCAAGCAGATTTGTTTGATCGGCGATGTCGTCAATTACCTGTATAATTTCGCCAATCTGGTTGCTGCTGTTGCCAAGTTCTTTAACCGTCATAGCCGCGTTTCCTACAACGGCTGCAATTTTATTCATACCGTCAACAGTTTGTTTAACAACCTGGCTTCCGTTCTGAGCCATTACACCCGCTTTTTTAGAAAACTCTGCTGCCGATGATGCGTTTCTTGTTGTCTGAAGAATTGTTGATGTCATTTGTTCAACCGCCGATGCAATTTCAGTGGCTTGACTTGAGTTTTCCTGTGAACCGGCTGCCATTTCTTCGGTACTTGAAGTAATTTGACTAGTCGCGCTGGCAAGAGAGTTTACCAATTCACCAACCTGCATCAGAGCAATCTTCATGGATTCGGCCACGGTGTTAATACTATCCGTAATCATTTTTAAATCGCCCGAATATTCTTTTGTAACACGATAGCTGAAGTCTCCTTCGGCCATATAAGCCAATACCTTGGCTCCGTCTTTTATCGGATGAGTAATACTGTCGAGCGTGTTATTTAAACCAGTTATAATACTTTTATAATCTCCTTGATAACCTTCGGTATTAGCTCTGGCTGATAAATTTCCTTTAGTTGCTTCCATAACAATTCCCGTAAGATCATTAAGCAGCTTCTGCAGATTTTTCTTCATATCAAGCATTGCGCGGCCAAGCTTATCTTTTTCGGATAATACTTTAATCTCCGTATTCAAATTGCCGCAAGCAATTTCATTTGCGGCGGTTGCCTGTTCGTCAAGTGAGTTTCTTAATGTATCAAGCGAATCAATCAGTTCGCCGATTTCATCGTTTCTTTTTATGTGCTCGTTAACCGAAATATCCCCGATAGAAAGTTTCTTTATACGCGTAACAGAATGATGCAGATCTTTGATTACATCTTTTTTAATAAAGTACATCACCATAAAAAAATTAAGAGCAATTGCAGCGACTGCCATAAACGTTCCCCAAAACCTTTGACTCGTATTCGCGGCTAAAGTATCCAACATAGAATATCTAACGCTTATAATTGCGAGCGGGTCGCCAATTTTTGCTTCATGGCATGAAAGGCAATTTTCCTCTGCTAAAATTGGTTCAACAAATCTTAATACAGGCTGTCCTTCAAAATCTTCCTGACTTTCATATCGTTTTTTACTCCTTAATATTTCTCTTTCAACGGCGTCCAACTTTTTTTCGCTTCCGTCTGAGATAATATTTGTCGGGGTTACTCTAAGTTGACTTAGATTCTTAATTTTACTGGAGCGTTCAATAAATGGCGAAACATCCGAAACGCCTTCATTCATGCTGAATATTAATGATTCTTTTATAACTTCCGTCAGCTCATTAACACTTTCTTCGGTTATTTTACTTTTATTGTTTTCTTCATTAAGAAGCAGTATAAAAAGCATTAAACCGAGGCATACAAACATAGTAACAGCAAGGATAAGCCCTATTCTTTTAGAAATTGAAAGTTTCATTTTGTACCTGCAATTTTAGTAAATCTTTCATTAGTATTAAGTTGAATAATATTTTAAATTCATAATTATAATCTGAGATAATTATCGAATTAATTTAATTTATTTAAATAGCCTAGTTGCAAAGCACTTAATTATGGTATAAAAAAGCTTTATTTTGTTGTGAAATGAGTTTAAATGAGAGTAGATGTTTAAGTTATTAAAAAGTAGAATTTTTGGCGTAAATCAATTAACTGACTAATTGATTTTAAAATTAAGCACTAGATTAATAAATAATAATATATTTAATAATGTATCTGTTCTTAATTTGGAAAATTATAAACTGAATTAAGTACTATAATTCCCGCGTTGGATATAAAACTCATCAAAAAGATTAATAAATCTTATAGAGGAATATATTTTTGGTATTATAGAAGAGAGCGGATTAAGTGTTGTGGAAAATTAAATTATCAATTTTTCCCTTAATAATGAGGCGTAATTTCTGCTTATAGTTATCGGTTTTTCGTAATTCCGCATTTTGATTTTCAGAGTTTGATTAAACCATTTTTCTATATAGTTCACAAAATTAAGATTTACAATCGCACCCCGGTGAACGCGGATAAAGGTATTTTCAGGTAATAGAATTTGCCAATCGTTAAGCGATTTACGGATTGTAATAAATTTTTTATCATTCAGAAAAATTTGAGAATGTACATTTTCAGCAAGAATACATTCAATAGTTTCTATTTGTATAGGTTCAATGAATTTCCCGGTATTTAATAGTATAAACTTTTCATTATCATGTTTGGAATTATGATTAATGTTTGGTTTTATAATAGATTGGATTGCGGCTCTTTTATTCAGCCTTGTTTCTACGGCCTTAAGCAGGTCGGCGACTTTGAAGGGTTTTGTAATATAATCATCCGCGCCAAGGTTCATTCCTTTTCTTAGATCGTCGCGGTCGGCTTTTGCTGAAATAAAAATAAAAGGGACGGAAAACATTTCGTTATGGCTGTTAAGATTTTCCAAAACCCAATATCCGTCTTTGACAGGCATTAAAATATCGCAAAGTATTAGATCAGGTTTTATCTCAACCGCGGTCTCAAATCCTTTTTTACCGTTATCAGCGTAAAAAACTTTATACCCATTAAGTTCAAGAGCGGCTCCTAAACCATCACGGATATCTTTCTCATCATCAATAATTAAAATTTTTGCCATTTTATCAATATACGTGCATGAAAAATTCATTATAAAGAAATTCAGCCGCAATAAAACAAATAGACAAATAACCAAATGTCAACAGTATATAAATAAACATTAGACTATCCGACCGTAAATAAAAGTAATAAATTGATGAAATTCAATTAAAATTTTAAATTTTAAACTGATTATATGTAGAATGTTATATTAAATAAAAAAGAGCATTATTATATTGATCCAATCGAAATTAATATATTCTTCTATTTATTTGTTACGCTCCGTGCAATTTGTTTTTTAATTCTTGAACCGGGACGTTAATTTTTACGATACGTTTATATATTTATAACTATTTACGCATAAAAACTTTTATATCTGTTTGAATTTTTTCTTAAAGAATAATTTGAAGAGCGTCTAAAATAGACTAATTTTACATATCGATTTAAAATCATAAAAAGGATTGACCAACTAATATTTGTTCAGTCTATTTGCGTAACGTTTGCTGGTGATTTAAGCTGTATTAGTTAAATTATGTTTAACAAAATTATAAGAAAGGTTCCGGTTTTTGGAATATAGGATTTAATCTGTTTATCGAATCTAATTTTCCATTTATAAAATTAATATGATTGATATAAAAGACAACGCTCCCGAAAGGGCTATACTTATTGGCGTAAGAACTAATGATATTTCAAAAGAAAAACTTGAAGAACACCTTGATGAACTGGAAATGCTGGCGGATACCGCAGGCGCCGATACGGTCTTCAAAATAATACAGGATAGAAAAAGAGTCGATTCAGCTTTTTTTATTGGTAAAGGAAAAGCGGAAGAAATTGCCGAACTTATTGAACTGAACGATATTAAATTAGTAATATTTGACGAGGACTTAACGCAGACTCAGGTAAGAAATCTTGAAAAATTATTTGAAAGAAAAATTTTAGACCGCAGCGGATTAATTCTTGATATCTTTGCTTCGCACGCTAAAACCAACGAAGCGAAAACCCAGGTTGAACTTGCCCAGCTTCAATATATGCTGCCCAGACTAACACGAGCATGGACACACCTTTCAAAACAATACGGCGGTATAGGAACAAAAGGTCCCGGTGAAACTCAGATAGAAACAGACCGTAGAATAATACGAACGCGTATAAGCAAATTAAAAGAAAAACTACACAATATTGAAATTCAGTATGAAACCAAAAGCATGCGCAGAAAGGAATTTGTTACAGCCTCGCTTGTAGGATATACAAACGCAGGCAAATCAACCCTGCTTAATACTCTTACCGATGCCGGTGTTCTTGCCGAAAATAAACTGTTCGCGACGCTCGATTCGACAACACGCAATTATGAACTGGCAAAAAACAAAACGATATTGCTGAGTGATACAGTAGGTTTTATAAGAAAACTCCCTCACAATCTCGTCGCCTCATTTAAAAGTACACTTAATGTTGTGCGTGAAGCAGATATAATACTTCATGTTGTTGACGTTACTCATCCCTATTTTGAAGATCATATGTACGTTGTTGATGAAACATTAAACGAATTAGGCTGCGGAAAAAAAACACGTATTAATATTTTTAATAAAGTCGACGCGCTAATTAATAAAGAGAAAATTGAATATGTAAGAAATAAATTTCCCGGAAGTATTTTGTTATCGGCGCAGCGCGGAATTAATATAGGGCAGTTAAAAGAAAAACTTGAAGAAATATATGAACAAAATTACGTAACTCACAGGGTAAAACTCCACGCAAAAGATTCAAGAATAGTATCGCAAATTCACTCGCTGGCCGAAGTTATTTCAACAGAATATAACGACGAATATGTTGAAGTCTCATATCATGCCAGCAATATAAATCACAACAAAATTCAGAGTATGATAAATGCAATCGAAAAATCTAAAAATTGACGGAAAATCTTTAACGCTTGAACAGATCGATTTTTTTTTTAATGATAAACCTGTTGTAAGTTTAACATCCGACGCAAAGAAAAAAATAAATAAAGCCCGCGCTCTTGTTGATAAATGGGTGGAGAATGATAAGGTAATTTACGGAGTTACAACCGGGTTCGGAGAATTCGCTAATGTAAAAATCTCGCACGAAAAACTTGAAAAGCTGCAGGAGAATTTAATTGTAAGTCACTCAACCGGCGTAGGTGAAAATCTTCCCCCGCTAATTGTAAAAATAATGATGCTGCTCCGGGTAAACGCTTTGGCAAGAGGGCATTCGGGAATCCGTCTTTCTACTTTGGAATTGTTGATCGATATGATTAATAATAATATTATTCCCGTTATTCCGTCGCAAGGCTCTGTTGGTTCAAGCGGCGATCTCGCGCCTCTTTCTCATTTGGTTCTCGCTATGATTGGTAAAGGATATATTCAGCTCGTAAAAAATATAAATGACGATAACGCCAGAAACACTAGAATAATTTCTGCGTCCGCGGGATTAAAAAAATATAAATTAAAACCGGTTAAACTTGCCGCTAAAGAAGGACTTGCATTAATAAACGGAACCCAGATGATGACCGCATTCGCGGCAAACATTTGCATTAACGCGAAAAAACTTGTTAAACTTGCCGATACTTCCGCGGCTTTAAGTCACGAAGCATTACGCGCTACCGACAAAGCTTACGATAAAAGACTTCATGAACTTAGGCCTTTTAAAGGGCAGTTAAACTCGGCCGAGAATATGTTAAAATTAATTAAAGACAGCGAGATTAGAAAATCACACTTGGAAAATGATCCGCGCGTTCAGGACTCATATTCAACCCGCTGTATCCCTCAGATTCACGGCGCTTCGCGCGATGCCGTGGATTATGTCTGTTCGCGTGTAGAAATTGAATTAAACTCGGTGAATGATAATCCTCTTATTTTCCCCGAACAGGGAGATCATCTTGAAGGGGGAAATTTTCACGGTCAGCCTATGGCTTTGGCAATGGATTTTATGGCTATTGCTCTTTCGGAATTAGCGAATGTTGCCGAAAGAAGAATTGAAAGACTTGTAAACGGATCTTTAAGTATGCTGCCCAGATTTTTAACAGCTAACGGGGGACTTAATTCAGGTTTAATGATAGCTCAATATACCGCAGCATCGTTAGTCTCTGAGAATAAAGTTCTTTCGCACCCTGCCAGCGTTGATTCAATTCCGACATCTGCCAACCAGGAAGATCATAATTCAATGGGTTCAATTTCGGCAAGAAAATGTTTTCAGGTACTAAAAAATGTTCAGACAGTTATAGCTATTGAATTAATGAGCGCAGCTCAGGGAATTGAGTTCCTGAAACCGCTTAAATGCGGTAAAGGAACGGGAATAGCTTATAGTACAATTCGTAAAATCGTTCCGCCTTTAAAAAACGATAGAATAATTTATAAAGATATACAAAAAGTCTTAACACTTGTTAAATCAGGTGAGCTGCTAAAAGAAGTTGAAAAGGTTGTGAAGCTGAACTAATAAATCCCGATCATTATCTTGGTCTTGATCTTTATCGCTTTTAAAATTGATCAAGATAAAGATCGAGATAAAGATTGTTTAATGACAAGTCTCATCGCATGAGCAGCTTTTTCCTTTTGCTTTCTCGAATGATTCGCGCCCTTCTTTAAATGCGAAATAACCGATTAATACCGCGCCTATTGAATCTAGTCCGCCGAAGCCTGTAATTTCATACCCGGCGCTTGAAATTAATAAAACCACCGAAAGATATAAACATGCTTTTGTACAGTTGGCGTCGGCAATTATTGCCGAAGAGTTTAAAGCCCGTCCAATTTTTAATTTATAATGAATTAATATCCACATCGTAAATATCGAAATAACTGAAATTATAATTCCCCAAAATGTTGTTTCGGGTTCATGCCCGACAATAAAATTTAATACAGCGGTTACCGCTAATCCTGCCGTTAATATATAAAATGCCGTACCTGTAATTTTTAAAGCGGTAATTTCAAATTCATCCTTCGTTGTATCTTGATTCTGTTTTATCCTGCGCAGCATATGCAGAACGCCAATCCCGGAAATAACTTCTACAAAGGAATCTACTCCGAATCCGAATAAGGATAACGTTTCATCCTCAAATCCCAAAAATACCGAGACGCTACCTTCAATTAGATTATAGAAAATTGTAATTAACGCTAATATTGTAGCGGTTTTATAAAGTGAGGAATTTTGTCCCTCATTTATTTTCTTTTCTTCTATTGCTGTTTCCATAATACAAATATAATAAAATACAGTTTATCCGCTTCGGGGAATTCTGTTTTAATAGGAAATTATATTCAAATACAATCAAAAAGGCACTTCCGGACAGGAAAAAATATACAAAAAGAATCAAAGAAGTACTTCCGGACAGGAAATAATATACAAAAAGAATCAAAGAGGCACTTCCGGATAGGAAAAAATATATAAAAAGAATCAAAGAGGTATTTCCGGACAGGAAATAATATACAAAAAGAATCAAAGAGGTATTTCCGGACAGGAAATTATATACAAAAAGAATCAAAGAAGTACTTCCGGACAGGAAATTAGATATAAAAAGAATCAAAAAAATACTTCCGGACAGGAAATTAAATACAAAAAGAATCAAAGTTGTACTTCCGGACAGGAAATTAAATACAAAAAGAATCAAAGTTGTACTTCCGGAAATGAAATTAAATATAAAAAGAATCAAAGAGGTACTTCCGGATAGGAAAATTATTAAATTTTATAAGAACGGCAGTAGGAGAAAAAACTAAATAAACTTAAGCGGATTGGTTTTTAGTTCTTTTTGTAATTCTTCTTTTATTTCTTTAGGGATTTCGTTCCAATGGCAATCCATAATTGCGCCCTGCAGAGCGTAAACCATAAGTACATTAACATTATAACCGTTGGCTTTAAGCATGTGGTAAATTACAATAGGTCCGAGTTTCTCTATATCTTCCTTTGTATAAACATCTATTGAATTCAGCCATTTAATAGAAACCGGGCCCAGGTTTCTCAATTTAACCTGAGCAATATTTTTATTTTTCTTTATTGACATTATTTTTATTAAAACTCCGTTTCTCTGCAGCGAATTACCAATACAAAGAAACGGAGAATATAAATACTATTATAACTCAATATTCATTTCTTTTAAAAGATTATCCGCGCCGCTGTATTTTTGAGCGAACCATAATATGTATCTTATGTCCACGCCTATTGACCGGCTGTAGGAATCATCCCATGAATAATCATTAATTGTAGCTTCGAACGCGCGGTCGAAGTTTAATCCAATCAATTCGCCGTAAGCGTTCATTACCGGGCTGCCGCTGTTTCCGCCGGTAGTATCGGTATTATATAAAAGTGCGACGGGGACACCGCCTAATTTTTTATTATAAAATTTCCCGAAATCTTTATTCTTATACAGCTCAACAATTTTTTCGGGTACTTCGTAATCTCCCTCTTCAAAACTTTTTTCAATTAATCCGTTTAATGTTGTAAAGGGGGAATAATAAACCGCGTCGGCAGGGGAATAACCTTTAATATATCCGTATGTTAAACGCAGGGTTCCGTTTGCGTCGGGAACAAACTGAGTATTAAATTTCATTCTTTTAATTTCATTAAATTTTGGAAGCAGTTCGCTTAACGCGCCGTCAATTGCCGATTCTTCTTCTTTAATATTTTTATTCTGTTTTAAAAGATCGTTAACAAACATTAAAAACGGATCTTCCAAACTTTCCAATTGGCGGGGAGTTTTTTTAAGCAGCGAATAAAAATAATCTTTTTCGGCAAATGGAAATCCGTTTATATTATCATCCGTAAAAACAGGGATAATATCATCAGGATGGTTTTTCCCGATTAATTTATCAACTGCCCTAATTCGTGAATTCTCTTCAAAATCCGCCGCGTCGTAAATCATTTTTTCCAAAAACATTATCTCAAAACCTTCATCAATTTTACCGCTTTTTGAAAGCAGTTTTTCTATAGTTTCTTCTATGTTTTCGTCTTTATATTTTTCTTCTCTTTGCGAATCAGGCTTCTGCATCTCATATGAATTTTCCAAAATAAACTCGGCTATTTTAACTGAATTAGAAAATCTAAGAATATTTTTCATCCATAATGATTCTTGCGCCGACTGGAATTTTTTTTCATAAACCGATTCAAGATCAACAAATAAACTTGAATACTCGTTTTTGAGTTCAGGATTTGAATTTACGAAATTCATTAAACTGCGCTCTTCGTTCTGTCTTTGATCAATAAGCCCTGTTTTTCTTATAGCTTTTAACTGACCCCTGTATTTTTTTTCTACGTTATTTAAACTTCTTAATAGAGACGCATAACGGATTTCAGCTTCGGTATCTCCGGCTGTAATTTCTTCTATATTATCTATCATCCAGTTATAAAGATCAATAATATAAGGATGGTTAAAATCATTCTGATATATTATAAACTGCGAAGGCATATTTTTAAATGTTCTGCCCGGATAACCGAGAATAAACACAAAATCCCCTTCATCCACTCCATTTTGGCTTATCTTTAAAACTTTTTTTGGTTTATAAGGCACATTATCTTTCGAATATTCGGCCGCGCTTCCATCTGGCGCAACGTAACATCTGAAAAATGAAAAATCCCCGGTATGACGTGGCCATGTCCAGTTATCAGTTTCGCCTCCGAAATTACCAACTGATTTAGGAGGGGCGTAAACTAAACGGATATCTTTCAGAAGTCTATATTTAAACAATACATACGTTTGTCCGGGAAACATTTCGGATACTTCCGCTTCAATTGAATTTTTAAGATCCGTATTCTCTTTCCCCAACTCCTTCATTTTCGCTTTTATTTTTTTATCTCTTTCGGCAAGATTTGTTATGTCTTTTATCTCGTCAAGAATTTCTTCCGAAACATCATTATACGATTCCATAACTCTGAAAACTTTATCAACGGAAATTTCCTCTCCTTTTGACTTTGCGAGAAATCCGTTTACCACATAATTTGATTCAACGCTGCTGGCCCCTACAAGGGATGAAGTAGCGCAATGATGATTTGTAAGAACAAGTCCTTCGTCGGATACAAAAGAACCGGTACATCCGTCGACATCAACAAGCGCGTCAATCAAACTAATTCCCTCGGTATTGTAAATATCCGCGGGGCTTAATTTTAGTCCTGCTTCAACAAGGTCTATTTTGCCTAATTGACTTAGAGGGAACATGCCTTCTTTTACGGGGAGAGGGGAAGCGGCAATAAAAAACACAATTGTAATACCAATAAATAAGATTTTAATTTTTTGTCCGGTCATATGATTCCTTGATATTGTTTCAAATTATCCTTCTAAATATAAAACCATATTTATCACTAAAAAATATAAAACGAACAAATAGTAATTTTTTAGTGGGACGGGAACTCTTTTAATTGAATTTCCGTTTTCAGATATAACAAATATAAAAGTGAAAATGAAAACAGCGGTAATTATTGGTTCCGGACTTGGCGGTCTTTCAACGGCATTAAGACTGGCGAAAAAAGGATATAAGGTTACAATACTTGAAAAACACACAACACCCGGCGGGCGGTTAAATGTACTTGAAATGGATGGTTTCCGTTTTGATATGGGACCTTCTTTTATGAGCATGACATACGAACTTGATGAATTGTTCAACAGTATCGGCGTTAAAAATCCGATTGAGCTTGTGGAGCTTGATCCGCTATATCAGGTGTTTTTTGAGGGGAAGGAAAAACCCAGATTAATTTGGAAGGATTTGGCAAAACTTGAAGAAGAATTTAAGGATGTTGAACCCAATTTAGCCGAAAAGGCGGAAAAGTATTTAAACCGCGCGGCGCAATTTTTTCATGATACAGAAGATAAAGTTGTAAAATCAAATTTTAACAACAAACTGGAATACATATTAAAACTTTCGCGCGTTCCGCTTAAACATCTTCCATATTTATTTAAAACAATGTGGAGCGAGGTTGATAAACGTTTTGTCTCAGAAGAGATAAAAATAATTTTTTCATTGGTCGCATTCTTTTTAGGATCAACGCCTTTTCAGACTCCGGCAATTTATTCTCTTCTTAACTATACGGAAATGAAGCATAACGGCTACTGGAAAGTTAAAGGCGGTATGTACAAAATGGTTGAAGAGATAGTAAAAGTGCTTAATCAGTTTGGAGTTGAAATAGTATATAATACGGAGATAGTAGGACTGGGCAACAACAACGGCGCGGTTTCAGAAATGATTGACCAAAACGGGAAACGATGGACTGCGGATTTATTCGTATCGAATTCGGACGCGGCTTCATTCCGCGGAAATGTTTTAGGCAGAAAAAAATTCAGCGAAGAAAAGTTAGATAAAATGCATTGGACGCTTTCCCCGTTTACAATTTATCTGGGAGTTAAAGGAAAAGTAGATAAACTTAAACATCATAATTATTTCCTGGGCAGCAACTTTAAAGAATACGCGGATACGATTTTTACGGCCACAGAAAATCCTCAGAAACCATATTACTATGTAAATGCATTGTCAAAATCGGAAGAATCCTGCGCTCCCTCGGGATGCGAAAATCTTTTTATTCTTTGCCCGGTTCCCGATTTAAGATTTAAAAAAGACTGGAGCGATAAGGAAAGTCTGGCTGACAATATAATTGAAGACTTGGCCAAACGTACAGGGTATGATATAAAGAATAATATAATGGTGAAAAAAATATTAGCTCCCGACGATTGGGCAAAAATGCTTAATCTTTACAAAGGTTCCGGATTAGGATTAGCTCATGATATAGATCAGGTAGGCGCGTTCAGACCTAAAAACAAGGACGAACATTTTAATAATTTATATTACGTAGGAGCCTCAACTACTCCCGGTACGGGTCTGCCTATGGTAATAATTAGCTCAAGATTAGTAACAGAAAGAATTGAGAAAGATCATGCATGAATATCATAATGTAAGTTTCGATATAAGCAAGGTATTAACCAACGCTTACAGCACATCATTCAGCCTTGGCATCAAAGCTTTTGTGTCCGAATACAGGAACGCTATTTACGCTGTTTACGGTTATGTGCGCGTGGCTGATGAAATTGTTGACTCATTTCACGGCTTTGATAAAAAAAAGCTGCTCGATAAATTCAGAAATGATACACATGAGGCAATTGAAACCGGTATTTCAACCAACCCTGTTATTCATTCCTTTCAAAAGGTTGTTAACGAATATGCGATTGATATTAAATTAATAGACGCTTTTCTTAAAAGCATGGAAAGCGATTTATATGAAAACTATTATGAAAGGGAAGAATACGACCACTATATTTACGGCTCGGCCGAAGTTGTAGGCTTAATGTGTTTAAAAGTATTTGTAAACGGAAACGATGATGAATACGAAAAGTTAAAATACTCCGCTCAAATGCTTGGCGCCGCTTTTCAAAAAGTAAATTTTCTGCGTGATATAAAATCAGATATTGACGAGCGCAAAAGAATTTACCTGCCAGGAGTTGACAGGGAAGAATTGATAACCGATAAGAACAAAAAGAATCTTGAAAAAGAAATTGAAAGGGAGTTTAGCGAAGCATTAAAAGGTATTATGCTTCTTCCGGTAGGAGTTAAACTAGGGGTATATTCCGCGTTTCAATACTATTACGGTTTATTCAGGAAAATTCAAAGTCTAAGCGTAAAAGATTTACTTTCGCGCAGGGTTAGAATTTCGAATATCAAAAAGCTTTTTCTGTTATTAAAATCATTTATTGAAATTAAATTTTTGAAAACGGCATGAAAATTTTAATCATATTTATACTGTTCATGTATGCACCGCTTGAAATAATCTCTGAAAACAAAGAGGACTATAATAATTTACCCGTATTGGAAAAAATCAGGTTTGTATATTACGAGGCGGTTGAAAACGAAAATAAAATCGAAGAGCTGGAAAAAATTATAGTTAATAACTATTCAACTGATCAGACAAATTATCCCTCAATAATTTTAGCGTATTGGGGAGCGGTTGACGCGCTAAAAGCAAAACATGCGTTCTGGCCTTTTACAAAATTAAGCCTGCTGAACAAATCAATGGAACTTATGGGGGAAGCGCTTAATAAAAGTCCCGATGACCTTGAAATCCGTTTTATGAGATTCTCTATTCTGCATTTTATACCTTCAATATTGGGTTATGGGGAAGAAAGGGACAGAGATATGGAAAAAATAACCGAATTAATAGAAAATAATAATACCGGTTCACTTGATCCTTCGATTCAAAAAGGAATAATAGAATTTCTAATTGAAAGCGGCAGATTAAATATAAAACAGGAAAACTTAATGCAAGAAAAATTGGCGTTTTATAAAAATTATGAGTGAGTATTTAGTTATAAATATTTTAATAATTGCCGTGCCTCTTATTTTGTCATTTGAAAAGAAAATTCAATTTATATCGAAACTTCCGTTCGTTTTGGTATCAATAATTATAACCGGAGGGGTTTATATTTTATGGGACGTAATCGCGACCGCCAGGGGTGATTGGGCCTTTAACCCAGTATATATTTCGGGTCTGAAAATATTTAATCTGCCGATTGAAGAAATTCTTTTTTTTATAACAGTTCCTTATGCGTGTTTATTTATATATGAAACGGGGAAGCTCTACCTAAAAGAAAATGAAATAAAAATAAACAAATATATTTTCTATTCCGCCGTTTTACTTTTTTTTGTTTTCGCGTTTTTAAATTTTGAAAGAAATTACACGTTCCTAGCATTATTCAGCACCGGTTTGTTTTTATTATCAGCTAAAATATTCGCGCCGTTTATATTGAAATCCAAAATTTACTGGCTGTTTATTGCTTTTAGTTTTATACCATTTTTTACTGTTAATTATATACTTACTTCCTTACCTATTGTTACATACAGCTCTGATGTTATTCTTGGTATAAGAATTACTACTATTCCGTTGGAAGATTTCTTTTATTCTTATTCAATGCTTTCTTTTTATCTTCTTTTTTATTTAATCGCCGAAAGGATATGGCTGAAAAGAAAAAAATCTGTGTAATTGGGGCCGGACTGGGAGGATTATCCGCCGCTATATGGCTGGCCGGTCAAGGTCATTCGGTAGATGTGTATGAAAAAAACACTTACCCCGGCGGAAAAGCTGCGGAAATTAATAAATCCGGTTTTAGATTTGACGCCGGTCCGTCATTGCTCACAATGCCTTTTGTGCTGGAAGAATTATTTTACGATTCGGGTGAAAAACTTAATGAGTTTGTTACTCTAAAAAAACTTGAAACTGTCTGCAGGTATTTTTATAAAGACGGCACTGTTATAAATGCGTATTCAAATGTCGATAGATTTGCCGGTGAATTGCAGAATAAAACAAAAGATACTGCAAGTTCAGTTTTAGAATATCTAAAATATTGCGGAAGAATTTATGACCTTACTTCTGAATTATTTTTGCGGAAAAGTTTTTCGGAAGCGAATACATTTTTAAACTTTAAAGCCCTTAAGACATTATTAAATATAAAAAATATTGACGCTTTCCGGTCTATGCATGAAGCGAATAAAAGCTTCTTTAAAGATGAAAAATCTGTTCAGCTGTTTGACAGGTATGCTACATATAACGGTTCAAATCCATTTAAAACCCCTGCTACTTTAAATATAATACAGCATGTTGAATATAATCTCGGCGCTTATATTCCGCTAAAAGGAATTTATTCTATCACGGAATCTCTTTTTCAACTTGCCGCTAAGAAGGGAGTAAGCTTTTATTTTAATTCCAATGTTGAGCAAATAATTCACGAAAACAAAAACGTTAAAGGAATTAAAGTAAACGGCGAAGAAAAATTTTATGATATTCTTGTGTCAAACTCCGATGTAAAATTTACATACGAGACTTTATTAAAAGACACAAAATCAAAAGTATACAAAAAATATAAAAGGGCGGAAAGCTCTTCTTCGGCTCTTGTTTTTTATTGGGGAGTTAAGGGGAATTTCAATGAGCTTGAAATTCATAATATATTATTCTCGGAAAACTATAAGAAAGAATTCGAGCAGCTTTTTGAAATGAATAAATGTCCGGATGACCCGACAATCTATATTTATATTTCTTCAAAGTATAACGAATCCGACGCTCCCGCAGGTTATGAAAACTGGTTTGTAATGATCAACGCTCCTTATAATACAAATCAGAATTGGGAAAATGAAATAAGCAAGATTAGAAAATTGATTATTAAACGGATCAATGATTATCTTAAAATAGACATTGAAGAAAAAATTGTGTTTGAGGAAACTATGAGTCCCGCCGATATTGAGTCAAATACTAATAGTACTCGGGGCAGTATATACGGCATATCGTCCAATACCAAATTCGCCGCCTTTATGAGGCAGCAGAATAAAAGCAGGGAATATAAAAAGTTGTATTTCTGCGGAGGAAGCGCTCACCCCGGCGGAGGAATTCCCCTTGTTTTGCTTTCAGGTAAAATAACTTCCGAACTTATAAATAAGTATGAATTATGATTAAAGCCGGACATAAAAAATGGGCAAGGTTATTATTTGATTTTTATATCAAAAGAGAATTAAAAAAACATTTTTCTCATTTCTATCTTGTAAATAATTATCCCCAAGTAAATAAAGAATCACCACTTGTTATTACTCCTAATCATATTAGCTGGTGGGACGGTTTTTTTATCGATTATATCTGCAACAAGGAAGTAGGAAGACGTATTTATGTAATGATGCTTGAAGAGCAGTTAAGGAAATATAAATTTTTCAGGAAGCTCGGCGCTTATTCCGTAAATCTGGGAAACGGTTTCTCCGTTAAAGATACTATTTTATATACGCGTGAAATAGTAAGTGATCCGGCAAACGTAACAGTAATTTATCCGCAGGGTGAAATAGAACCGTTTGAAAAAAGGCCCATGGTATTAAAAGAAGGAATTAAATTATTTGTTAAAGGTAATCAGGGAAATGTAATAGTATTGCCTGTAGGTTTTAAAATCCAATATTATAATGAAAAAAAACCCGCGGTAATAATACGGTTTGGCGAACCGTTAAAATCTGAGACTGTTATAAATGATTTTAAAGTTTATGAAAACAAGTTTACCGAGAATCTTGATTTATTAAACAACGCGGCAATAAATAAAAACTTTATATGCGATATTTGGGAATGAGTATAATTGAAGTATTATTTTGGATTTCATTAATCCCTCTTGTATTATTTTTATTGACGGCTGTTTATAATTATTTTACTGCACCGAGGCTCTCTGTCAATAAATCCAGCGGTGAAATCCCATCGGTTTCAATATTAATTCCTGCTAGGAATGAAGAGGAAAATATAGAGAAATGCATTAATTCAATTTTAAAACAGTCGTATAAAAACTTTGAAATTATTGTATTGGACGATAATTCCGAAGACGCAACAGCGCGGTTAGTAGAAAATTTCCGGACTAAAAATGTAAGCTTAATTAATGGTAAATCCCTTCCGCAAAATTGGCTCGGTAAAAACTGGGCATGTTTTCAACTATCAAAAGCGGCTAAAGGGGAAATTCTGTTATTCATTGACGCCGATGTGCAATTAGAAAGAGATGCGGTTGAAGCCGCGGTAACGGAATTATTAAAAACAAAATCTGAAATGCTTTCTGTTTTTCCTACGCAGATTATTTCTACTTTCGGCGAGTATTTAATTGTTCCTTTAATGAACTGGCTGTTGCTTAATTTTCTGCCGATGCGTTTTATATATTCCTCTAAGAAAAAGTCTTTTACCGCAGCAAACGGGCAGTTTATTTTAATAAGAAAAGAGATTTATCAATTGATAGGCGGGCATGAATCGGTGAAAAATAAAATTGTTGAGGATATGGAATTAGCCCGCAAGTTGAAAGTCCGAGGATTCAGGATAATTACATTACTAGGTGCTGAGCTGGTTTATTGCAGAATGTATAAGGATTTTAAAACATCATTCCTCGGGTTTTCTAAAAATTTTTATTTTGGTTTTAACAATTCACCCGCTGCGTTTATAATGTTGTTATTATTTATTGAAATTATTTTTTTATTGCCGCTGTTTTTTGTATTTGCCGAAGTTCAATTTTTAATCCCGGTTTTAATTATTTTTTTATCAAGGTTATTGGTCGCGGCATTAAGCAGACAGAATATTATTGCTTCAGTAATACTGCACCCAATTCAAATGTTTATGCTTTTTATTGTCGGTATTAATTCTGTTTTTCAATCTGTTTTTGGAGGAAGTGAATGGAAAGGAAGACAGATAAATTAGAACGTGTTTTTACCTATTTATTCTTGCTGCTGTATGGCGTAGGAACGGCAGGGCACTTAATTGATTTCTTTAAAAATATTATGCTTACGCTTACTCCTTACGTTCTATTCGGTACTTCGGCAATTCTTATATATTTATTATTAAAAGACTTTGCCAAGGCAAATTTTATTTGGCTTACTGTAATTTACTCAGTGACTCTTTTAATTGAAATTGCGGGGGTGAAAACCGGATATATTTTCGGCAGTTATTATTACGGTGATGTGCTGGGAGTTAAATTATTTGAGGTTCCTTTAGTGATAGGATTAAACTGGGTAATGGTTCTAGCCGGCGTAATAGTATTAATAAATAACATTAAAACCAACGTGCATTTAAAATCAATTATTGTCGGATTGCTTGCGGTTGTTTTCGATTTAGTTTTGGAACCGGCCGCAATTAATCTCGGATATTGGAATTGGAGCGGCGGCGAAATTCCCGCACAAAATTATGCGGCCTGGTTTTTAATTGCCGTTTTTTCATCATACTTTTATTCGTTTATAAAAGCGAATATAAACATAAAACTTTTTTCTTATTATTATTTTATTCAGCTCTTCTTTTTTCTACTGCTGAATTTATTTTATTTGTGAGTTAACATGGGTGTTTTAATAGCATTAAGTATTATATCAGGCTGGGCTGCACATTTATTCTATATTCTCTCGTTTGTCGAAATAGATTTGTATTCGCCTTATTTTTATTTTCATGTGCTGCTGCAGGGTTACTTATATACCGGTCTTTTTATTACGGCGCACGACGCGATGCACAGAACGGTTTCAAAAAATAGAATAATTAATAATTTTATAGGTTTGACCGCTTCATTTCTTTTTGCTGGAATGTCCTATAAAAAATTAAAAGAGAATCATTTTAAACATCATAAATATCCCGGGAGTAAGGACGATCCTGATTTTTACGTAAAATCACAAAATTTATTTTTATGGTGGGGATCTTTTCTTTTTCGTTACGTCACGATTTTCCAGATTATTATTATGGCGGCGTTATTTAATTTGCTGAAATTATGGTTTGATGAATCCCAAATATGGCTGTTCTGGGTTCTACCTTCGTTTATAGGAACTTTCCAGCTTTTCTTTTTCGGTACGTATCTTCCTCACAAAAAACCTCACGATCATAATATGGAACCGCACAAAGCGCGCACTCAAAACAAAAATCATTTATGGGCTATGCTGTCCTGCTATTTTTTCGGATATCATTTTGAGCATCATGAATCACCCAAAACACCATGGTGGAAACTTTATAAATTAAAATGACAGAATAGTATTTGACCGGCAGGAAAGAATTAACGGGGAATCTGAATTGTAAAAATTGTTTTTACCTTATCGTTTGAAATGAAACTGACCTTGCCCTGCATAAATTGTTCAATGATTAACTTAACGCTATAAGTGCCAATGCCTCTGCCCGGACTACCCTTGGTTGTGAAAGATCTTTTAAATATCTGCAGCTGTATATTATCAGGAATTACTTTATCATTATAAATATTAAAACAAATAAAACCTTCATTCTCTGACACGTAAATTTTTACATGATCCCCTTTTACTGAAACTTCAAGAGCATTTTTTAAAAGATTGCCTATTGATCTGACAAGCAAAAACTTATCGGTTTCAATTTTTAATTCCGGGTCGCTCCACTCCACTTCAAAAATCCTGTCCTTTGCTAATTGGTTTTTAAAATAAAGATTGTAAGCGCTTTTTAAAATATGGTTCACGGTTAATAATTCTTTATTTACCACCAAGGTATTTTCTTCAGCGTTTCTTAATTCGCGTTGTGCGAGAATTTCATGGATAAGCTGATTTGAAGAGTCGATCATAGCGTCATGCAGTTCTTCAATTTCTTTTTTATCTTCAATTTCTTTAACCATGTATGCAAGACCGTTTATGGCCCCGGAAGTATTTAATACATCGTGGAAAAAAATTCTTTCCAAAGCCAGCCTTCTTTTTTCATCGGCTATATCTTTAAGTGCGCAAACATAATAATCTTTGCTTTTGTAATTTATTGGCGTTGTTTCGACAAGAAAATCATATGAAATTTCAACGCCGTAAGAATTTCCTGTAATTCTGCATTCCTCAACCGACTTTTTAGAATTATCAATTGTATTTTTTACGCTTTTAGCCATTCCGCATTCCGCGCAGAATTTTGAAGTACCGCAACCCGCGTCCATAATTTTACTGTGAACGCAGTCTATTGCTTCACCAAATCTCTGCCCCAGAATATCAAGATTGTTATGAATAAAAAATGATTTGCTGTTCCAGGCAATTATTTGTCTGTTGCCGTTTAATATATATACCATTTCCGGGAAACTTTCTAAGAGCTGTTTAAATAACTCATCGCTTCTGAATGATTCCTGTTCTAGTAAAATATCACTATAACATTTTCTTTCAGGATTATCAAAATAGGTTTTTATGTTATTTTCAGTTTCCATTTAATTATTTTATTCGTTTAAGAAAAATCTAGCTCCAATTCCTATATCAAAATTTAATTCAGTTTCCGGTATCAATTGGAATACGGGCGCAATTTCAAAAAAGAAATCCAGCGGATATTTTTCCGAAAATAATGCGATCCCTATAACTCCTCTCGCGCCAAGCCCTACTTTTGAATTCTCATTTGTTCTTAGTCTTGCCCCGAATCCGTAATAAAGCGGCAGTATATATTCTGAATCAATCGCGTCATATAAATGATATAAATAATCGGCATGTAAAGAAAAAGAATTATCGCTACCCGCGAATGAATAGGCAATGCCGAAATCGAACGCGTTTAATTTACTTACCCAGTATTTTCCGGCAATTCCCGTCGGTTCACCGACTATAATGCCCAGTCCCAAACCTTTGTCCTGTGCGGTTAAGCAATTACTTAAAGAATAAAAAACAACAGCCGCTGTAAATAACCAATGTGCTTTTTTCATATTTATTTCCTTTATTATCGGATAGTAATGGAATAAAGTTAATTTATTTTTATTATAAATGGAATATAAGTTATATAACAAACGGAAATTCAAAAAATTCAAAATATAACCTTATTTATTGTTAAATTTGAATCATAACTTAAACATATTTTCTCCGAGGAATTAATGCAGAAGAGCGAAAATAAAAATGACATCTCGAAATTATTGAAACAATATTCATCTTCATTTGATTATTCTGTAAATGAAACTGCTGTTATTCTGGCTGCCGGTCACGGTAAAAGAATTAAATCCAATACATCTAAAATGCTTCATACAATATGGAATGTGCCTACCGTCGAAAGAGTTTACAATGCATGCGGAGCCGGATTAAAAAAAGTAAACAGAATAATGGTCGTAGGTATTAAAGCGAAAGATGTGGTAAAGGTAATAGGAGTTAAAAAGAATACGTTGTTCGCTCATCAGGCTCAGCAAAACGGAACAGGACATGCGGTAAAAATAGGATTGGAATTAATTAAGAAAAATTACAAAGGAACGGTTTATGTATTCCCCGGCGATATGGGTCTGATTGACGGAAAAACTGTTAAAATGTTCAAGGATGAGTTTAAAAAATCGAAATCCGATATGATGGTTTTAACGGGAATATTTGAAGGTAAACCGGAGGATAACAATTACGGCAGAATAGTAAGGGTTAAAGAATTTGACGATAACGGCCGGCCTTCGGGAAAAGATTATAATAAGGTTATTGAAATTATTGAGCATAAAGATATTTTATCGATGAAAGATAATGAAATGCATTCAATGATTTTTAATAAGAGGAAATACAGTTATACTAAAAAAGAATTAATTGAAAACAACGAATTTAATTCCGGGGTTTACGCGTTTAAATACAATTATTTATCCCGACTGATAAATAAAATTAAAAGCAATAACGCACAAAATGAAATCTATATTACGGATTTAATATCAATCTTTAACATGAACGGTTTGAATGTAAGCGCCGTATACCCCAATGAACAGCATGTAATAATGGGTTTTAATGACAAATATGTATTAAGTCAAATGGAATTTATTGCGCAGAAAATTATATATGAAAAACTAAAAAACATTGTAGAAATAGAAGATCCGCGGGATTTTTTCATTGATGAAACAATTGTTGAAGAAATTTTAAAAGCAGATAAAAAAGGTATTCCTCTTGATATAAAGATAGGGCGCGGAGTTTATATCGGCAAGGGAGTAAAACTTAATTATAATACTACATTTAAGAAAAATGTTAAAGTTGAGGGGAATATTATTTTCGGGCATAATGTTACAATCCATGAAAATGCTAGTTTAACTTGTTTCCCGGATCAAAAAATTGAAATCGGCGATAACGTTGAAATATTCTGGAATAATACATTAAAAGGGAATATTAAATTAGGAGAAGCAACAAGGATTGAATCAATTGTTGATATAACAGGAAGTGATGAGCATAAAGTGATAATAGGCAAAAATGTTGTAATTAAAGGTACAAGCTATATTTACGGGTCTGAACTTGACGACAATATTTTAATTGAACATTCAGTGTTAAAGCGGAAGAAAATTATAAATACGTCAAAAAATAAAAAAGATAGGATGAAAATAAGATTTTATATTCCTACGTCGGAGGGAGCGGATTTAATTACCGATTTAAAATAAAAAAGCAATGCCGAATAAACCGGCACTGCTTTAAAATCAAATTTTACAAAAAATTAGTCTTTTAAACTATTTACGTATCTTGTCAATTGAGATTTTCTTCTAGATGCTGTATTCTTGTGAAGTCTTCCCTTGCTAACGGATTTATCTATAAAAGAAACAGCTTCTTTCAGCAAAGTTTCAGCGTCAGCTTTCTTTTCCGAACCATGTACTTTTTTCATTAATGTGTTGATTCTAGAAAGATCAGCTTTATTTCTTAATCTTCTTGTCTCGCTAACTTTAATTCTTTTCTTAGCCGATTTGTGATGAGCCATTTTTTATCCTAATTTGTTTTTTACAGAACTTCAAATATAGTGTTAAAAACCGTTTATGTCAATTTACTATTTAAAATTTGCTTTAATTAGAGTGAATATATTCTTATTTTTACAATCCGTAATTTAGCGGAAAAACCGCAGAAAGCTAAAAAAATGCTTAAAATCAACGAAATTTATTTTTCCGTGCAAGGTGAAAGCACAAAAGCCGGTCTGCCCTGTGTATTTGTGAGATTAACTTATTGCAACCTGCGCTGCAGCTACTGCGACACGGAATACGCTTTTTATGAAGGTTTTGACTCTTCGATTGATAGTGTGATTGAAGAAGTTAAAAAATACAAATGTAATTTGGTTGAAATTACAGGCGGAGAGCCGCTTGTGCAGAATGAGTCGCTCGAATTAATGAAAAGACTTTGCGATGAAGGTTTTGAGGTAATGCTGGAAACCGGCGGAAGTCTGCCTATTGAGAACGTGGATAAAAGAGTAATGATTATTCTCGACTTAAAATGCCCTTCAAGCAAAATGAAAAAAAAGAATTTATATGAAAATATAAATTTCTTAAAACCGATTGACGAAGTTAAGTTTGTGATTGGTACCCGGGAAGATTACGAATGGTCCCGCGATATTGTCGCAAAATATGATATTAACAAAAAATGCGAAGTTCTGTTTTCCGTTGTATTCGGCGAACTTGAACCTGTTGCGTTGGTTGAATGGATTTTAGCGGATAATATAAATGTCAGATTTCAGCTGCAGGCGCATAAATTTATATGGAAACCCGAAGAGAGAGGCGTATAATGAAAATAGCAAAAGAATTCAGATGGGAAATGGGACACCGTTTGAGATTTCACAACGGTAAATGTAAAAATCTTCACGGACATTCCTATAAGTTAATGGTTGAGGTTGAAGGGGATATTGAAGGTTACGGAATGGTAATGGATTATTACGATATGAAAAAAGTTATCGGGCCGATTGTTGACGAACTTGATCATTCATTTCTTGTAAACAAAGACGACAAAGAACTTCTAGAAGTATTGGAAAAATTAAATTCTCAAAAAGTTATTGTAGATTTTGAAACCACCGCCGAAAATATCTGCGGATATTTTTTGCAAAAAATTAAAACCGCGGATATGCCGAAAAACATTCACCGCGTAAAAGTTATGGTTTATGAAACCGAGAATACTTATGCTGAGGATGAGGTTGATTTGGATTAACAGGCATTTTTAAAATTAAATAAATATCTTCTTCACTTCCTCCAGTACCTTTGGAAGTATTTCTCCCGCCGTACCGGTTAATGAAAGATCAGCGAAACTGCTGAAATCTGTTTTTTCTATATTTATTTCTACAAGATATGCCCCAGCGCTTTTGGCAGTATGAGGAATATAAGCGGCCGGATAAACAACCGCAGATGTTCCAACAACAAAACAAATATCGCAGCGCTGCGCCGAAATTTCAGCATTCATAAAGGTTTCCTGCGGCAGCATTTCGCCGAACCATACAACATCGGGACGGATAAGACCTCCGCATTTATCACACTTAGGCACTTCGCCGGTTAATTCAATTTCATCAAGATTAAAAAATGAATTACAGTTTATGCAGTAATTCCGTTCGATGTTTCCGTGGAGTTCATAAATAGTTTTACTACCTGCTCTGCCGTGCAGGTTGTCAACATTCTGCGTTACTACTTTAGTGTCAAAATATTTTTCAAATTCTTTTATTGCAATATGCCCGGCATTGGGCAAAGCTTCGTTTACTATTTTTCTTCTATACTGATACCATTCCCATACCATGTCGGGATTTCTGAGGAAAGCGTCGAAGTTAGCGAGTTCTTCCGGTTTTAATTTATTCCAGATTCCGTCTTTCCCTCTAAAGGTTGAAATTCCGCTTTCGGCGGAAATCCCGGCCCCGGTAAAGAATATAATTGATTTAGCCTCTTTAATTTTTTCAAGGAATTTATCGGGGAAAATCAATCAAGTTCCTCATTTACTTTTTTCATTAATTCTTTTACTTCTTCTATTCTCATTTTATCATCTTCATCTCTTACTGGACATTTAAGCGCTTTGTCCAGCTGAGTTTTTGCTTTTTCGAATTGATCATCATCCATTAATAATTTGGCGTGATCAACATACATCATCATCATATTATCATCAAGTTTAAAGGCCTTGTCGTAGTAAATCCAGGCTGAATCGAGATCTGCCCAGCCTAAACCTAAAGCTGCGCGGGCAACCGACCATTTAGCGCTTACTTTTCCGTGAGTTCTTGCAAGAACATAATTTGTAATGGCTTGTATTTCAGTGCCGCCGTTATTTAATTTAAGCGACATATATAAATCATCGCGCACTTTATTAACGACTCCCGCTACAGAAAAAACGCCTTTAAACAATGCTATTCTGCCGTTTGCGATTGCACGGCGCAAATAACTTAAGGATTTTTTCGGTTCCAGTTTTACTGAAGAATCGGCCCATGCCAACGCTACCTCATATATTTTAATTTGTTCGTCTTCCTGTTTGCCGGTACTGTTTGGCATATGTTCGCCTATATCCACATAAGCGCGGCTCATTCTCCAAATTATTTCCCAGGTAGCGGGATACATTTTATCGGCTTTTTTATAAACTTCGAGCGCTTTTTCATTGTTAAACAGTTTGTAATGGTTATCTCCCAAATCAATTAATTCCTGCAATGATTGAGAATAATTTGAAACTGAAAACAGAATTAACAGAGCAGGAATAAATAAAATAAATTGTTTTAGATTTTTCATTTTCCTTCCTTATAGTTAGTCAAATAAAGTTTCTTTGGGCTTATCCTCTTGTGCGTCATTAGGGGGTATATAAAGGGAAGTATTTGCAAGAGGGAGATAACGTGTCCAGTTGTTTCCTGTATTCTCGTCATTTTGAATTGCTGATTTATAAGCGTTTGTTTTAGCGCTTAATTCGTCCGCATGATAAAGCACAATTGCTTCAAGTGTTTTTGGTTCAACAGGTGAAGCGTATTCATATTTTCCCTGGTGGCTTAAAACAAGGTGAATCAATTGATTCCTTAGATCAGAAGGGAAATCCGAAATTTTCATAATCTCTTTTTCAATTTCCATTGCCGCAATTACAATATGACCAAGCAGTTTGCCTTTATCGGTATAATCGAAATTTTTATCGAATTGAAGTTCTTCCGTTTTCCCGAAATCATGAAGCATAGCGCCGCAAATTAATAAATCCCTGTTTAATTCCGGATGTACGTCGCACATCAAATCGCATATTTTAATTATCTCAAGCGTATGTTCCAAAAGTCCGTGAACATATGAATGATGCCATGCCTTTCCTGCCGGAGCTTTTGTATATTTAGAAAAATTGTTTTGATTAAATATATTTTTTGTTAGTTGAATAAGGAATGGATTGTTAATCTTTTCAATCCGGCTTTCAAACTCATTTAACATTTCATCCAAAATACGTTTTGATTTGGGTAAAAAATCGGAATGACTTATATTTTCATCATCTTTAACGGGGCGAATACTTGTAATTTTTATTTGCGGCTGATTATTAAACTCCTCCATTAATCCGGCGATTTTTACAATATCGCCTTCAGTAATTTTATTTTTAATATTATCAATATTATCCCATACTTTTGCGGGAACAGAAGCCGATTTATCCCTTAACTCTAAATTCAGATATTCTTTATTAGTTTTGGTGAGTTTAATTTCAAACTTTGTGATAATAAAAAAATGATTTATTTCATCGCCTGTTTTAAGCTGTTTTAATTCCGATTGTGTTATCATAAGAATTATTTAAAAAGTGAGAGTGAAAAAATTTATATAAATTTACTAAAAATATTACGAAGCCACACAAAAATATTAATCTATTTTTTTTACGACGCATTCCGGGGGGAGATAAACCACTACGGATCTTTTTAAAAGATCGATAACAACGGCAAGTTCACGCTCATTATTAGGGGTATAAGAAACAATTCCTTCAACATCCTTAAATGGTCCGTCAACCACTCTAACCTTTGTTCCCGCAATTAATGTGTTTTTAATAGTAACTTCTCTTTTTTCGGCGAGCATTTTTTTCAGGTTTTCAATTTCCCAGTTCTGTACGTAGGCGGGTTTTCCGTTAAATGTTAAAGACCGGACAATTGCATTCTGCTGCAATGCGTACAATCTGTCTTTTTCTTCGCCGTAAACGAAAATATATCCGTTAAATAAAGGTTCGGTAACCTTTTTTTTTCTATCGCTCCATTGCTTAAGCCGGGTTACTGTCGGCAGGTAATATTCAATTCCCAGCAATGCGATCTGCTGTTCGGCTTTAAATTCCTGACGAGGTTTTGTGTATAAAGGATGCCAATGTTTGTTTGAATTTTCCATTTCGGTGATTGTTCCAAGATCTAAAGTAATTCAAATATTTTATTGAATTAGGTATAATTAAATAACGCTTTCTTTAATACATTTAATTAGTTCGGCTTGCTTAAAGGGTTTGGGGATAATTTTATCAACATTTAGTTCGCTGTATTTTTTTATTATATCATCATTAAGTTTAGCCGAAATTACAATTACCGGAACATTTCTATTCGAATCTTTTTTACGCATTGCTTCAACAAGCTGTATTCCGTTCATAAGTGGCATATCGTGGTCGGTTATTACAAGTGAAGGCGATTGGTTAAGAATAATACCCATAGCTTCGTAACCGTTTTCAGCTTCAATAACTTTAAAGTTCGAAATCAGGTTCGAAATCATTTTTTTATACAATTGACGCAAAGTTACGTCATCTTCAACCAGCACCACAATATTTTTTGCTTCCGGAACCGTAATATGAAATTCGCTTCCTTCGCCTAATTTAGAATAAAACCAAATATCGCCGCCGTGTTTTTCAATTATCTCTTTTACAAGCGCAAGTCCAAGCCCACTTCCTTTTTCGCCGCTAGTTCCTTCAAGCGAAAACTTTTTATCAATTCGGAAAAGTTTATCCTGATTCTCGTCTGAAATTCCCACGCCTTCGTCGCGTACAACAATTTCATTCATTCCTTCTTTAAATGTATTAACGCTTACGTAAATCTTTTTCCCCAATCCAGTAAATTTTATAGAATTATTAATAAGATTTGTAACAGCCTGCGATAGCAGTCTTTCGTCGGCAAATATAAATACGTCATGGGGGATGTCTGATTTAATCTCAATGTCTTTTCTTATTGCCGCGCCGGTTAATACCGATATGCAGTTTGATATTAATTCTCTGGCGTTAATGCGTTTTGGTTCAATTGTTATTTTCCCGGTCTGCAGCTTTGACCAGTCGAGCAAGTGATTAATCAATTGCAGCTGTGTTTTCGAAGCGTCATAGATATATTTCAGATATTCTATTCTTTCATCAAAAGGCAGGTTCGGTTCATTAATTAATATTTCCGAAAAGCCGAGAAGGCTCGTAAAAGGAGCTCGTAAATCGTGAGAAACAATCGAAAGAAACCTGTCCTTCATTTTATTCACTTCTATCAATTTTTCTTTTGAAGCCTCAAAATCAATTTCCGATTTTTTTAATTCGGTAATTTCCGAAAACAGACAAAAAGTTTTAGCGGGAGAACTTTTTGAATCTCTTTCAACCGAAATAGTCTCTTTTATCCAAATAACATTATTGTCTTTTTTTCTTAGACGGTAAATATTATTGCCCGAAATAAAATTATTTTCAGTTTCAATTCGGGTCAGCATTTTTTTTACCGAAGGAAGATCCTCTTCTAATACAAGTGAGGTTACATTTCCCGGTTTTTTAAGCAGCTCATCGGATGTATAGCCGGTTACAAATTTAACCGAGTCGGAAAGCTGAACTGTTCTGTTTTTATTATCACTTATGCGTGTGAAAAAATCTTCCGAAATGCTGAAAAAATCATTTAAGCATTCAAAAGAATTGCCGTTTTCTTTATCCAGCAACTCCATAAGCCGATTAAATGATTCTTCATCTTTAACTAATTCTCTCAAAGTATTTTTGTCCGGCTTGGATTTCTTCATTTGCAGAATTGAATAATAATATTAGTCCAATATAGCAAAATCATTATTAATTCAACACTTTAAGGATTATATTTTATAGTAATAAATTTATATTAAATAGAACTTATTTTGAACTGTTTGTGTTAACAATTAAAAAATACGGAATAAAAATGAAATCGTTTCTTCTATTATTTATTATCTCGTTATCCGTTTTAACGGGACAGGAAAAAGGAATTGTAACAGGAAAGGTAATTGACAAATTAACCCGCGAACCGCTACCGGGAGTTAATATTTCGGTTATAGATACAGATTTGGGCGCGGCAACAGCAATTGACGGGAAATTTAGAATTGAAAACCTGGCTTTTGGTACCTACAGAATTAGAGCTTCTTTTGTAGGATATAATCCGGTTGTTGTAACCGATATCGTAGTTACTTCAGCCAAAGAAATATATCTTGAATTCGAGCTTGTAGAATCTTCAATCGAACTGGACGGTATTACGGTTACTTCAGATTATTTTGAACTGGATCCTTCCGAAATAAGCAGCATTGCAAAATTTAATTACGAAGAAATCAGAAGAGCGCCGGGCGGCTTCGAAGATGTTATACGGGCTTTATCAATTGTACCGGGGGTCGGACAGGCATCGGCAGGCAGAAATGATTTAGTAGTGCGCGGAGGTGCGCCTTCCGAAAATTTATTTCTTGTTGACGGATTAGTTATACCTAACATCAATCATTTTGGGTCGCAGGGAGCTACGGGCGGACCACTCAGTTATGTTAATCTTGATTTTGTAAAATCAACTTCGTTTTCAACAGGAGGATTTTCTGCAATTTACGGTGATAAACTTTCATCGGTTTTAACTATAGATTTACGAGACGGCCGAAATGATAGATTCGGCGGCAAAGGAACAATTTCCGCCTCGCAGTTCGGATTAAACCTTGAAGGCCCGATTGGAGAAAAAGGAAGTTTTATTATTTCGGCGCGAAGAAGTTATCTCGATTTTATTTTTGATGCGGCAGGATTTAATTTTGTACCAGAATATTGGGACGGTCTAGCAAAATTTGATTATAACCTTAACGCGAAAAACAAACTGTCATTTTTGTTTATTGGAGCATTCGACCGTGTTAAATTCAATAATGAAACAGCTGAAGACATTTACGATAATTCCAGAATTTTAGGTACCAATCAAAATCAATATGTCGCCGGACTTTCATACCGGCATTTATTTGATAAGGGATTTTATACAATCAGTTTAGCAAGAAACTTTGTAGATTATAATTCATTTCAGAAGGACACATTACTTCAGCCGTTTTTTACAAATAAATCTATTGAAGCGGAAAATTCTTTGAAGGCTGATTTGGTATACAAACTTTATTCTACAGCCGAACTAAATATTGGAGCGTCCGCAAAGTTAATTGAGTTTGAAGCTGATATTCTGCTCCCGTTTTATGAAACTACTTTCGGTGATACATTATTAGTGAATTCATTTAACGATAAAAAAACATTTTATAAATATGATTTTTACGCACAGTATTCGGATGTGTTTTTTCACAGACTAAGATTAAGCGCGGGAATTAGAGGAGACTATTTTAACGCTATTGACGAAGGGTTTAATTTTAGCCCCAGGTTTTCTCTTTCCTATCAGCTTACACATACAACTAATATAAATTTCAGTACAGGAATTTATCACCAAAGTCCGTCGTACGTATGGCTTGCGGCAATCGAAAAGAATAATGAATTAAAAATGGTGAAGGTAAATCAATTTGTATTAGGTGTTGAACAGATGATAAATGATGATTTACGTTTTAAAGCGGAAGCATTTTATAAAGATTATAATAATTACCCGGCGAGTAAATTAAGGACATATTTGGTTTTAGCCAATACCGGAGCCGGTTTTGCCGGTTCAGACGATAACTTCGCATCATTCGGATTGGAGCCTTTAATTAGCGGCGGTTCCGGAACGGCCAAAGGCGTTGAGCTGTCGCTTCAAAAAAAATCATCCGCCGTACCTTTATACGGATTAGTCAGTTTAACATTAAGCAGAACAAATTTTACTTCATTGGACGGGGTCAGCCGTTCAGGAACATACTACCAGAAAGTTATCGCGAATTTAAGCGGCGGATATATTTTTAATGAAAAATGGGAAGCGTCATTTAAATTCAGATTCGCAACGGGCGCTCCTTATACTCCGTTTAATTCCGACGGAACACAATCGGTATCAAAATATAATTCGGAAAGATTTGAAGCGTATCATACCCTTGATTTACGTGTTGACCGCAGATGGAATTTTGAAGGCTGGAGTTTAATTACATATATAGATGTTCAAAATATTTACAACAGGAAAAATCAAACTTCAATCAGGTGGAATAAGCGCGAAAATAAAGTTGACGATGAAAGTTCGATCGGACTTCTTCCTTCGATTGGCGTAAGTATTGAATGGTAAAATATAATTTTAGATTGCGGCAGGTAATGATAATTGACATTTAGAATTTACTTTAGCAGTAACATTTTATTTTGTGTTCTATATTCGCCTGAAATTAATTGATAAAAATAAATTCCCGTTGATAAATTTTCAGGCTCGAATTTAACTTTATAATTTCCCGGGATTTTAATTCCATCGTCCACCATTTTTACAAACCTGCCTAGGGCGTCATAAACGCTTAATTCAATATAAGACGTTTCCTTTATTTCATAAGAAATTGTTGTGCTCGGGTTAAAAGGGTTAGGATAGTTTTGGTTAAGGGTGAAAGTTCCTTCGAGTTTACTTTCCGAATTATTATGAAAAATATTATTCGAGGTTTTTACGGAATCATTATTAATTGAATTTTGATTTTGAAATTCCTCGGAATGCAATAATGTTTGAGAGAAAGTTTGAGAAGAAAATAATAATATTACCAAAAGAGATCTCATAATAATTTTTCCTTATAATGAGATAACCGCCGCTATAAACTTAAACTTTATTTGAAAATAATTCAAACTATTATTTTTATAATACGACCACACATCTTTTAAGATTTTTTTTCTACTGACTACTGGCTTCTGAATTCTAACTTATTCCTTCCAAATAAAATCAAAAAGAAGGTAAGATGCGGTGAGCATTATTACATCATAACAAACCAGCACGAAAATTTCAACGAGAGAATCTTCGAGCAAATCACCGTCAATCGCGAATTTTGTAAGTTCAAGCAAGGTTAAAATTAATGGAAGCAGAATAGGGAAGGAGAGCACCGGGTAAAGCGTGCCTTTGGATCCAGCTTTAGAAATGATAGCGGCTATAATAGTAGAAGATATTGCTATTCCGATATTTCCGAAAATAAAAGAAATCAAAAACAAAAGAGCGTTATTAATAACAAATGATTCAAACAAAACCGAAAACAAAAAAGTAATTGCTATGTTCATTAAAAAAACAAGAATCACGTTAAAAAGTAATTTACCGGAAAATATGGTTGCCGGCGATGCGATAAGCTGGAGCGTTAAAGTTGTGCCTCGTTCTTCTTCGGAAACAAATGCGCGGGATAATCCCGACATAGCGGAAAAAAATATTACCACCCATAAAAGTCCGCCGGTCAAATATTCGGTTATTTTTTCCTGTCCAATTGAAAATAGTATTACGCTTATTGTAACAAGTATAAACATAGCAAGAGCGTTAATAGCGTAACGAGTGCGGAGTTCCGAGAGCCAGTCTTTTTTAAATAACGCGAATGCTTTCACTTTATGTTTCCGTTGTTTTTAAAATCTTCTATGTTTACAATTTCTTTGCATAATGCTAAATCGCTGTCCTCATTAGAGGCAATAATCACAAGGTTATTTTCGGCTTCTCTATTTATAATTTCATACACTTTTTCTTTGCCGGGATTATCAAGATTTGAAGTCGGTTCATCCAGAAGAAGAAGCCGGGGCGAATGAAGAAGAGCGAATATAAATTTCATTCTCTGTTTCATTCCCGAAGAATAAGCTTTCAGTAAATCCGTTCTTCTGTTATAAATATTAAATTCTTCCAGCATCGATTTTGCTTTTTCCGAATCGTATTGTGTCCCTCTTATTTTTGAAAAATGGAAAAGATTTTCTTCAGCGGTAAATTCATCGTATAAAACTAAGTAAGGGGAAACAAAACCGAGATAGTCGTGCAGTTTTTCCGGAATAATTATGCTGCCGTCCGATTCATGAATAACCTTTCCATGCGTGGGTTCAAGCAATCCGGAAATAATTTTTGATAATGTTGATTTTCCGGAGCCGTTCGGACCCGCAAGTCCATAAACTTTTCCGCTTTCAAAAGAATAATTTATTTTATCAAATATTAATCTTCGTCCGAAAATTTTAGTAACGTCTTTAAGCGTGAGAGAGAATTTATTCATTATATATTACAATTTTCCCTTTTTTTATTGTGTCGTCCGATTTAGTGACATAAATATAAACACCCGTAGGGAGTTTTTCATTGTTTTTATCGAGTCCGTTCCATTTTATTTTTATTTTATTACCAGATAGAATATATAATGATCCGCTATAAACCAGATTCATTGAAATGCTGTATACATTTAAAGTCGCTTCTCCGGTTATGCTTTGAGCAACGGGAATATAGATATTGTTATTGTTCGCATAGCTGAAAGGCTGCGGGAACGGGAATTCTATTTCGCTTTTTTCGATATCGTTTATTATAAAATCGTTATTAAAAATATTTGATTGTTTTAGCATTCCGGGATTATCGCTGCTGAATTTATAAAAGTAGTTATTAATAATTTTAAACGCACCGCTTTCCGAAGCGGTTAAAAAAGTATAATCAAAAGTTATTTTATTTATTGGATCCGAATTAGTAATAACCGTTACAATAGTATCTGTTGTCATTCCGTTTGAAATAGCGAATGACAAATAATTATTAGCAGCCTGATTTGAATTAACCGTAACGGTTCTGCTATCGGTATAAGGTTTTGATAACTGCAGAAGCGGGTAATTTTCCGCCTCGTCGAAAATAGTACTATTTTCGGATCGGTATTTGGTAAAATATATATGCTGACCGAAAAGATTCATTTCATCTTTAAATGTAGAATTAAATTCAAAAATTGCGCTTGATACCGCGTTTATTGCCTGAATATTTTCCGCCATTATTTCCCAGGTTCTTTTTAATACATCAAAACCAAGACGTTTTTGTAAAAACAAATTCCAAATCGCGAAATCGTAACCCGAACCTGAATTAAAAGCCCGCGCCGGGTTATTGAAGTAACCATTCATATACGCGTAATAATCATTAATTTCATCGTAAAGAAATTCTTCCATAGCCGTTGAACAAAGTTCATAATAATATGTATCGGCGTCTCTAAAAAGATAATTACCTACCTGTATTGCGTGATGGTATTCATGAGCGGCGGTAACCTTTAACGCATCAAAGCCTTTCGTATAATAATTTATAAAATCGTTGTCGACTCTTAAAAATGTGGAGTATTTATCACCGCCAAGTTCATTCTCAAAAACAGTTTCTCCGTAAAAACTTCCGCCTAAATTTATAATATAAACATCATATAAATCATCACCTCCGATTCCGTTATCAACAGGCGCGGGCGGGTATCCCAATACATTAACTTCATAGTTATAAACATAGTCAAATACTGCGGCAACGCTGTCAATAGTAATTTTAAGAGAATCGCCTCCGGGCGGTATATTTATTCCTGCGTACCTGGGTTTTGAACTTCCTGATTTATCGAAGTGGATTCTGAATTTCCCTGACTGACTTACAATACTTGTATCAAGTGAAGGGCGGGATAAAATCTTGCTTAAAATATTCTGCTGATCTGAAGAAAAACTATTAAAGTGCCGTCTTATTATTCCGTTTAAGTTAAATCCGCATTTATTGTTTAACGTACCATTTATATTATCGCCCGGTATTTCAGAAGGCAGCGGCGCAACTTCGGTAAAATTTCTTGAACTAATAAATTCATTATAAAGCGAATCAAGATTTTGAGCAAATAAACTTAAGGTATTAAAAACGAGAATTAATATAACCGCAAATTGTTTCATTCAATTTTTCTAATTGTTATAAGATTATTAACTGTTTCGGAATAAAACAAATAAAGATTGTTTTCAAAAAAAGTTGAAACAAAATAGCCATTAACGCCTTTTGTTTCAATGTAATTAGTTATACTTATTTTTTTATCCTTTAAATTAAATTCTACTTTTTTGAACGATTCGGATAATTTATCGTATAGAATATACTGGTTCAGTTTTTGAGTTTTAACCGAAGCGAGCATTTCAGGCATATTAAAATTATATGTCTTCCGCTGATTTCCTGAATATAAGAGGACAAACTTTTTACCGTTGTAATAATAGAAATATGTTCTATCGTTATAGTTAACCTGGGAAATTAAGTTCTTATTTTCAGAACCTATAAACGAAAAGTTTATCTCAGGTTTTATGTTAGGCGAAACATAAAATTCTTCGGATGTAAAACTAATTCTTATATCTTCATACTGTCTAACGGAATTAAAGGTAAGAATACTGTCTTCATGCTTCCAGTAATGTATCTCTTCGTAATCGCCGTTTGAAATTATTGCGTTGACTACGTTTGAGTCAATAATATCAATACCCTGACTTATTATTTGCCGGGCTTCAATCTCTATGTTTTCCAGGCCAATTACGCCGTTTCTGTTAAATAATATATGCGCATATTTTGACTCGATCTGGCTATCGTCAACAATTCTAATATCTATCGGCGGGGCAAAAGGCACAAAACTTTTCTTTTCTATGGAATAATCAAATTCACTGAAAGAGACTACTTCTAACGATTTATTATTGTATAAATAAAAATTGTAATTCCCGAAGCCCTTATCTTCGGCTACAAAATTAATATAATTGTACATAAGCGGAATCGAAGTCAATTTCTGAAAACGCTGCAGTGAATTACCGGTTAATATATTAAGTGAAGGAAATTCATCCTTATTACCGTAAATAATAAAATGTGTTTTATTTGACTGGGTAAATAGTTTTGGACTTGATCCTGCCGCAAAATTAAAAGCATTATTAGTACGATTAATTTTCCCAGTAATAAATAATTCTCCCGATAATGATACTGCCGCAAGTCTTTTCGCATTTCCTCTTTGAAGAATCTTAACCGAAGCAATTTTTTTATTATTAAAATATATTTCAGGTTTCGGTAATGTTGATTTATTATCCATGAAAAATATTTCTACTCTGTCTTTCCGGGAATTGATTAAAATTAAATCCTGAATTTCGTCGCTGTTTAAATCGTTAATCTCATATTGCAAAGGGAAATAGGAGAACTCAAAAGACAATTTATTTTCAAATGAAGAAACCGAATCGCCCAGCAGTATTTCTATTTCATTATTTTTAATAAATGCAATATCGTTAAAATCATCGTTATTGATATTGCAAATTTTCAGATTGGAAATCGGTTGAAGATATTTTATTGTATTTGATTCAACAAACTTTTCCTCCCTGTTATTAATGTATAACTTTATTGAGTTATCGACAAGATCAATAGCTGCTATATCAGGGAATCCGTCAAAATTCAGATCAATAAATTCGGCTCCGGAAAAGTTTTTCTTGGTTATAATTTTTTTTTCTTTAAGAATAAGTTTGTCGACGGTTAAAATAGTTAAGCCGTTAAAAGACTCTCCTGAAATCAGCGCGTCTTTTGCGCCGTTAAGATCATAATCGGCAACTGAAATGTTGGAAGGGTAGGAATCGAAATTTTTCAGATTAAGCAGCTGAAGTGTACCGTATTGAGTAAATGATGAAAGTCCCGCCTTTCTTTCCTTTCTTGAAACAAATAAAAATAGGTTCTGTTCATTTGTTCTGTTTTGGAGCAGCTTGATATTGTCAATTGAATAAAAGAAAAATTTATCAATAGCTTTTGAAAAAGTATTCTCTTTTTGACCTTTATGAATTACAAATCTTTTCTGCGCGGGATCAAACAACATAATATCTGAGTAATCATCGCCGTTAAAATTTAATTGAAGAATATTAGAATATCCGGGCAGACTACTATATAATGATGTTTTACCGAATCCGTTTATATTAATTTGAGAATGAGTATTTGAATGGAATAAAAAAATAAAAAACAGAATAAAAAATAACTCAGCGTGAATTAAGGCGGGTTTCTCTCCGTTCGAGCGCTTCTTTATATCTTCTTTTTTCTTCATCGGATTCGGGTATAATTTCAAATGATTTTACCGGCTTAACGTCTTTATCTACTGCTACAAAGGTTAAATAAGCCGAATTAGTGTGTACTTTTTTTCCTTCAATGTAATTTTCGGTAATTACTTTTACTCCTACTTCCATAGAAGTATTAAACACCCTGTTAACCGATGCAATTAATGTAACAACACTTCCTAACTTAATTGGATGATGGAATTCAATATTGTCAACCGAGGCGGTAACGCAAACCCTCTGCGAATGCTTTGATGAAGCAAGAGCCGCGCAGATATCAATCCAGTGCATAAGCTGACCGCCCAGCAAATTGCCGAGTTGATTTGTATGGTGCGGCAGAACAAGTTCCGTCATAGTAACAACAGATTCTTTAACAGATTTTTTAATAACCTGGCTGCCGTTCATTATCCTTCCGCTGTTAATTCAGTTTGCAGCTCTTTTACCTTGCTCGCATTTTGATCTTCAGGGTACTTTTCAAGAAACAATGATATATCTTTTAAAACTTCGTAATTCATATCTTTCTGAATTTCAATTTGAATTTTTCTGAATAAAGATATGGGTGCAAATTTTGTGTCGTGATAAGTATCAACAACAAACTGGTAGTATTTCATTGCCGCATTATAATATTCCATCTTCTCATAAATAAAACCAGCGTTATATTCTTTCTCCGCTTGTCTTTCATTTAATTCTTCTATTTTTCTTTCACATTCTTCTACCCTGGGGTTTGCCGGAAAGAAATCAATAAACGCCTGGAATTCTTCAACGGCTTTTTTTGTATAGGACTGATCCAGCGGATATGGAGGTGAAAGCTGATAATAAGATTCCGCAAGCATATATTGGGCTTCCGGGACAAACGGACTTGCGGGAATATCCCTTATCAATTTACTGAATTCATAAGCGCCTAATAAAAACTCTTCGCGTTTGAAATATGACATGCCAAGGTAGTATTGCGCGTCGTCGTTTACCGCGCTGCCAGGGTACTGTAAAAGTATAGAGCGTAATTCGTTAACGGCGTATAAATAATCTTCATCTTCATAAAGAGAAAACGCGTAATCAAAATGCCCTTGAGAATCTAATCTCGCCGTATCTACACTGCTGGAACATCCGGCAATTACCGCAACTAATAATAGAGAAACAAAAAAACTTTTCATGTATAAAACCTACTCCGCAATTTTATCAAAACAAGACCATAAAAATAAAGAAAATTAAAGTGACCTCAAATACCAATCTATTATTACTTACTGCGAACAGTAAAGAACAATATTACAGTTACAACAGCGGTTCCGACAGCTATAATTGGTTCAAGAAGCCCGGAAAAGAAAGGTTCCGGCGGAATTTCGTCCTTTGTAAAGGGGAGAGAAAGATTTTCGAGACTGCTTATATCATCTTTTTTGATAGTGTCTGTTACCGAATAATCAAATTTTTCAGATAATAAAAAGACCCCTTTATTTTCAAGAACGTATGTACCGCGAATAAACGATTCCCGTTCTACAAGCAAATTGCCGAACCATCCGTCCTTGAATACGCGTTTATAGTTTATTCCGGCTATATCAAGGTTATAATTTAAAATAGAATAATCGACAGAATTTTCTTTATTAAAATTTATACTGCTTCTTGAAAAAGCGAATTCGATCCTTTGTTCCAATATTTTATACTCTGCGGGGCAATTATATTTCAAACCGATATTTTTAGATTGAGAATTAAGTGATAAAGCTATTTCTTTGCCTGATTTATCAATTAATCCAAAAATTTGCTCAAGGTTTGTTAACGATTGCGCAAATGAAAATGAGGCCGTAAATACTAATAAAAATAAAATTTTAAGAGATAAGAGATGTAATTTTTTAGTCACTTTTACCGGAGGTCTAATTTTTATTTGATTGATGTTTAAATTTGAAATTCTGAATGCAAATGTCAATTAAAAAAAAAGCGCAGATTATTAAATCTGCGCCGTAAATTTATCTTCTGCCGGCTTCAATTTCTTTAAGCCGTAAAATTCTTTCCTCCATTGGAGGATGAGTTGAGAACAATTTCATTAAAGATTTACCTGAAAGCGGGTTTACGATAAACATATGCGCCGATGATGTACCTGCATTGCGCATAGGAATTACCTCGCCTGCTTTTGTTAATTTATTTAAGGCGCTGGCAAGTCCCATTGGTTTTCCACTTATTGCTGCTCCGCCCGCGTCGGCCATAAACTCCCTGCTTCTTGAAATAGCCATTTGAATTAAAAGAGCTATTACAGGAGCAAGTATCATTAATACTAAATCCGAGATTCCGCTGCTGTCGTCACGGTCTTTTGAACCGCCGCCAAATAATGCGGCCCATCCGGCCATTCTCGCAATAAATGTTATTGTACCTACAAGAGTTGCGGCAATTGTACTTATTAAAATGTCACGGTTTTTAATATGAGCAAGTTCGTGAGCGATAACTCCTTCCAGCTCGTCTTTATTCAATATTTTCATTAATCCGGTAGTAACGGCAACTGCGCCGTTATCAGGATTTCTTCCGGTAGCAAAGGCGTTCGGCGTCGGGTTCTCCATTAAATATACCCTTGGTTTCGGAATAAGCGCTTTTTGAGAAAGATCTTCAACAATTGAATGCAGCTGTGGGTAATCCTGTTCAGTTACTTCAACGGCTCGGTACATTTTTAAAACAATCTTATCGGAAAACCAATATGAACCGAAATTCAGAGCTAATGATATTATAAATGCTATAATTAAGCCCTGTTCACCTCCCAATAAGTTGCCGACAAACAAAAACAACAACATCATCATTGTCATTAACAATACTGTTTTAAATCCGTTCATAAATTATTCCTTTTTTCTTTATTTGACGTATCTAACACTTAATTATTCCCCTTAGTTCCGGAAATATCGAGGCTATTTTTAAATTAGAAACCCGGGACTAAAATCTATAAAAAAAATATTTAAGAGATCAAAAATTCCGGATATATTTGTAATTTGTTTATAATAATTTTCTACAGGGATTATTGGCTTGCCTTTATATTCCATAATTTTTAATATCGATTGTCAAAATTGAGGATATTATGTTCAAAAGTTGTTTTTATATATTAATTATCATTTTTACGGTTACGATTAATGCGCAATCTACGTACGAATTCCTGAAATTGGACGCAAGTCCCAGAGCTGCCGCATTAGCCGGAAGTTTTGTTGCCAACAATGATGATCCGAATGTAATATTCTACAATCCCGCCGGGTTGTATTCGCTGGAAAACAAACCCGCATCATTTTCATTTGTAAGTCATTTACTTGATATCAATTCGGCAAGTGTTTCATATTCACAGGAAGTCGCCGATTTAGGAAGATTTGCCGCCGGAGTTCAGTACATAAATTACGGTAATTTTACAGAGGCGGATCAATTCGGAAATAAAACAGGGGAATTCGGCGCTGGTGATTTTGCATTTCTAATAGGGTACGCCAATCAAATTGATGAAAATTTTAATTACGGTGCAAACGTAAAATTTATTTATTCAAGTCTTGCCTCACAATCGTCGGCCGGATTAGCGGTTGATTTAGGGCTTCAATATTTATTTCCCGAAGACGGATGGACAATTGGGTTTTCCGCATTAAATCTGGGTTCTCAGCTTTCTTCTTATTTTGAAAAGAATGAAAACCTGCCTATTGATGTTAGAATAGGATTCTCAAAAAAATTAGCTTATATCCCTTTCAAATTTTACGGTTCATTTAATAAACTGAATGAAAAATATGATAAAATATCCGACCGCTTTTCACAGTTTACATTCGGCGGTGAATTCCGTTTCAGTAAAGCGGTTCAATTCAGATTCGGGTACGACAATCAGAAAAGGAAGGACTTAAAATTAGATGCTTCCGCAGGGCTTGCGGGATTTAATATCGGCGTAGGTATATTAATCAGCGATTACAAAGTTGATTATGCTTTTTCATCATTAGGTTTAATAGGCGGAATACATAGGATCGGTATTTCAACTGATTTATAGAAATTATTTTTTATAAGGTTTTCTCAAAAACTCTTTAGATTTTTTGTGTGAATCTTTATAGTCATCAACAGTTAAAACTTTTTCATATTTAGCTTTAGATTTTTCTTTTTGGTTTTTTAAATCGTAAATCATACCCTGATAAAGCAGTGAGTTAGCCAAAAACCCTGTTTCTTTTTCTTCGTCAATTTTTCGTGAAATATTTTCGCAGATTTCAAACTCAACCAATGAAGAATCCAGATTATTTTTCTGAAAATGATCCAGTCCAATATAATAATGAGCTTCTCGGGCGTAATAACTTGAGTACCCTCTTTTACCATTTTTGCTTTTCTTTAAGATCGCTTTAAAAATTTCGCCGGCTTTTGTTAGGTTCCCTGATTTTACAAGTATACGTCCGTAATACTTATCAAAAACCGGGTTGTCGGGAAACTGCCGTCTTAACCTTTGAGCATATATTAACGCTTCGTTCATTTTATTTTCAAATGAATAATAAAGCGTCATTAAAAAATACTGGGCTTCGATTTTTGCGTACCGTCCTTCTTCAGCGGTAGTAATTAACTGCTGTATTCCTTTTGCTTTATCGCCGCTCGGGAAAAAAATTAAAAACGGTCCTACCCACGGGTACTGCTCCGGAATTACCTGCGCATAATAGTTATAAATACCGAAGCCAAGCTGAACATCTTTATTAGAAGGATCAATTTCATATGCTTCATAAACCAGGGGAAGTGCGTCTTTACCGTCCATAGCCGCGTCAATCCAGCTTTCGCGCACGGCATAAAGGCGGGCTCTGAATCCAAGCGCGCCGCCTTTGAAGAAAATGGCATCAACATTATTTGGATGATCATCTAAAATGTTGTCACATTTATCAATTACATTTTCGAGTTTTTGGATAAAGTTATCATCGTATTCAACATTGTTAAAATCAATCATTATCCTCCACCAATCAATCATGGCGTCGAAAAAAATACCGGAGGGATGTTTAGGATAATTATTTCTAACAATTGAAAAAGTTTTTTCGGCGTCTTCAAATTGAAGATTATAAATTTCATTAATCCCTTTTGTTACAAGGGAATCAAATTTATTTGCCTGGCCAAATACGGCTTGAAATAATCCCGAAAGAAATAAAATTAAAATGTATTTTTTCATGAATGAATATTAAAAAATATTAGTTATTTGACAATGGATTTAAAATTAGATATTTGCGAAGTAAAAAGAACCCGAGTCATAAAAAGACCGGGTTCTTATTTTAAAATCTTCAGTTTGCATTTCGCTAATAGTTTATTTGACTAAGAGCAATTTTTTTGTTTTAAAATAACTTTTAGTATTACCTTCGAATGTAATCGTTAAAATATAAATTCCTGAAGAAAGACCGCTTCCGTTAAATACGGCCGAATATTTTCCCATTATTTGATTTTCATTAACAAGTTCAGCGACAGTTTCTCCGAGTATATTAAAAACCTTTATCGCTACAAACCCTGCTTCGGGCAGAATATAGTTTATTGTAGTTGAAGGATTAAACGGATTTGGAAATGCGGTTACATCAAAAATTAATGTGGAATCTTCTTCTTCAATAGAAGTTGGTAAACCTCCGCTATTATCGTCGCAGTCGTCGCAATAACCGTGATTTTCATCAGGCTGGAAAACCAAGAAGCCGGAATACGGAGTTAAGATTTTCTGTTCCAAGCTTAGATCAATAATATCGGCAACGGTAAGCGGACTGTAAGGGAGTCTTAATAATGTTTTAAGATGCGCGCCGTACCATGCAGTTGCTATTTGATTGTTCCCCGCAACAACATTTGCTTCGGTTAATGTGGATGTATATTTGGCATTATTTAATTTATACTTTCCGAATACAGTAATATCAACCGGCAGTTCCCCCTGGAATTTCCCAATCTGCATTATTGGTGTGTGCATCGGATAATAACCTTCATGCAAAGCAATAAAATGTTTGCTGTGCGCGTAACCCTGCTGAAATCTCATCTGGACTTCAACACTTTCAAAGTGGCTAATTTCATCGTATAAAAATGAATAAAGCATTTCTTTTAATGAATTATATCTTAGGAAAAATAAATTTCCTGAAGATGGATGAGCAATTCTTCCGTAAAACGACTGCATTTGTGTTTCATAATATCCGTTGTTGTATCTTAAGTAAGATTTATTATCCAAATCAAAAAAATTAATTTTTGTACCCGGTTTGAATTTTGATATTATTTGATCCGCGAGTTGATTCTTATCTTCTTCGCCTAAATTAATCGTATTTGTATTTGTTATGAATAAAACTTCGCAAGAATCATTTTGCGTATTAATAAAATTTGTTGCTTCGGTAATTAGGGGAAGAAGATTATTGTAGCTCGGCAACGACCTCATCATAACATTTGTGAACAATTCATCAACACCTTCCTTAGTTGCGGAAATCCAATTTGATGAGCCGTACACTATATTATCGTAAGCGGCAATAACATTAATTGAGTCGTATTCGGAGAAGGCCTGCTGAACTGATTCTTTCAGATATGAAAGCAGAAAATCACCGTCCAAATCCTTTGTATTAAATCTATTGTAGTCAATTACAAATAATACGTTACGAGGGTTGGCAACCCGAGGTACCTCGGGGGGATAAACCGCAAGGTGATAAAAATTTTCACCGTTTCTTTCGAACGTGGTAAAAAATACTTCATCTTTTATCGGCGAAGGAAGTTCCAATTCGACAAACTGATCATACTCAATTGGAATCTCAATATCCCATCTATTTAAATCATGGTTGTCTTTTGATGATAATATTTCTGTGCCGATAATTCCCGGTTCATATTTTGTGTCGCCGTACAGATAAAGAATTTTTAATTTATCAATTCCCGGTGTTTTCTCAGAAATTAATTGTGACATCGGCAGCCATACGCGCAAATTATTTCCCGTTGGTCTCCCCGGCAGTAAATATTGAATTTTAAATCTTCTTTTTTCATTTCTTTTAATAGGGAATAATTTTAATTGATGCTGTACCTGGCCGTCGCTGTTTGCGTTTCCTTGTGTTAATAAACCCGGGTTTCTGAAAGGTGTGCTAACGTCGCTGAATAATAATTCAGCGGTCCATTTATCTAAAACTTCGGCGGCAATTATTGAATCACCTTCCCAGTACCAGAATTCATGCACAACAGCTTCTTCGGGAAGATTAAACTGCCAGTTAAACTCAAGCTCGTTATAATTTTTAAAAAACCAGCTTTGAAAATCATATGATACGGTCATGTAAAGATTAAACTCAACATAATTACCGGCAGGCTTTATTACAATTGTTGCTTCATCAATATTTACATTATAATCTTTTACGTTTGGGTAATTGGCTTCATAAACCGAAAATTCCGTAGCGTTTATTGAAACAACTGTAATCAACAATATTATAAACAATAAATTTTTCATTTTTTTCCCTGTCAAATAAAATTTATAATTAACGAATTAGAAGAAGTTTTAACGATGTAATGGATTCATTAGTTTTTAATACCGCAATGTAGGTGCCGGATGATACTTGTGAACCATAATCGTTAAGTCCGTTCCAATCAACTTTTATTTGAGATAAATTATTATACCCGGATAAATCAAAACTTCTTATTTTTTGTCCGAGCACATTATAAATTGCCAATGTTTTTGATCCGGTTGCCGCAGCTGTTGTTAAATTAATGATTATGCTAGTCTGCGGATTAAAAGGATTAGGATAAGCCGTAAGACCAATATTTACAGGAAGTTCTTTTTCATTAATTGGGGGAACCTCTTTAACATCAGTAACATCCTCAATTTCTAATCTTTTAAAACCAGCTGAGCCTGTAGGTCCGGGTATAATAAATCCGCTGTATGGTGTCATTAAATGATTTATAACAGCAAGGTTTTCAATATATTTTATAGTAGAATAACTTTGCGGCTGAAGAAAGAGTTCGTTAAGAATATAATTCCCGTACCAATACAACAAAGTGTTTTCAAGAATATCCTCGGATATGTTTGTATTGTCTTCAACAATATTAATATTATTGAAGTAGCTGCCGCTGAGATAATTCCCGAAATAATTTACGGTAAACGGGGCCGAACCATCGAACATGCCGATTTCGAAATAACGTGATGTGATGTTAAAACTGTTGCGTCCTTTATTTAAATCAAATCGTGAATAAGAAATTCCAGCCTCAGGCACAGGATCAATTTCAACTGTGCTTACCGTAGGAGCAAAGCAGTCTAGTACTTTATCAATATATAATTTATAATAAGTATTATAAGTACTACCAAAATTACCGCCCGATATCCTGGATAAATTTTCATACAAGTATTCATTGCCGCGGTAATTTTTATTTTGTATATAATAACTGTTGTATGAGTTGCTTACGTCAATAATATTAAATTTAATCTTATTATCCGCGCTGAAATAAGTTTGATTTAATAGTTCCATTACCGTCTCGGCTCTTACACCGGTTTTGTTATCATCCGATATAATCCATACTTCGGCATCTTCATTTTTTAAGTTTAAGAATTTAACAATATCTTTCAGCATATAAGGTAGGGTATTTAGTTTGGGTACAGTCTGTACAACAGTGTTTAAATGTATATTTAATAGATTTTCTGTTCTTTGCTCAAAATTATTATTAAGCCACTTTACGTCAAAGTCGCTTGTTACAAAAAGCAATGAGTCTTTTTCAGTTGTAGAGATCAGCAAAGCCTCATTAATCATTTTAATAAAGTTTTCTCTTGAATAGGAATTGAAATAATTCTGAATTAAATCGAAAGCCAAAACTATTTTTCGTGGATATCGTATTTCATCTTTTATTTGAGGAAGCGCTGACAGCTGATAAAAATTACTGTTTCCCGCGGGATATGTTCTTAAAAATTTTCCGTCCGCGTTTTCAGCTGCTAATGATAAACTAAATTGATTATAATTTTTGGAGATTGCAGCTTGCCAATAATCTCCGTTTTTTGTCCAGGATTGTCCATTGTCCCATTGAATTCCGTTGGTTTGAAAATTTTGCGGGGCTGCATCAGGATTGTTATAATCTATGGTTAATATTTTTTCTGGAACAGTATTGTTGCATTGAGTGTAATAATTATAATTTTCGGAATAGAACTGATACGAATAATCGTTTACGACTCTTTTATCGTAATACATTTCACAGGGGGAAACGTATTTAATTATAAACTCAACTGTTTCGTCCCAGTTAACGGGAGATATTTTTAGTTCGTATTCTAGATTATAATTGCCGTTATAATCTCTTCTCATATATTGCCTAAGAAGTACGGAGGCCGAATCCTCCCTATTTGCGTAGTAGTTATTCTCGGCAGTAGTTAAATCAATAACCGAGGCGCTTACAAATGTGTCTTTTTCCTTATCCCAATAGAGCAGATCTTTCACATACGCATTTTTAGGAAGGTTAAAATTCCATCTGAATTCATACTTCCCGGCAGGGGGATTTTGACAAATATATTTTTGAGTATTGTATTCCCACCACGAATCTTTTCCTAGTTTCAATTTTACATTAATGCTGCTTTGATATAACAGGCCGTATACCTCTGTTTTACTTTCAAATTTTTGAATTTCGGTTATCCACCATGATTGATATGAGTTTAACTTTTGAGCATTAAAGCCGGCAAACAAAGGTTTTGAAAGCAGGATGATTAAAACAGCGGATATAAAACAAATCCTTGTCTTCATAAATTAATCCTTATATAAATTTCTACGATATACTTTATTAAAGTACCGTGATAGTTTGTTTATTTAAATCGATCCAAAGGATGAAATTGGAACTACATCCTTTGATGAAATAAAATTTATTATAAAACTATTATTTCTTAATACGGGATAAAAGCATTAAGATTAAAATAAGAGGATCTGGTACTCTTATCAAGGGGTAAAACCCGGTATCTATTACCGGGTTTTTATTTTAAATTATTTTAATTTTTGGAGGAGATGAATTAGCAGTTTATCGATTGAGATTCTTTCCTGCAACATTGAATCTCTTTCACGGACAGTTACCGTATTATCTTCAAGTGTTTGTGTGTCAACTGTAATACAGAAGGGTGTTCCGTTTTCATCCTGTCTGCGGTAACGTCTGCCGACAGCGCCTTTGTCGTCATAAAATACTTTTAAATACGGACGAAGATCAGTTTCAATTTTGCGCGCTATTTCCGGCATTCCGTCTTTATTTACAAGAGGGAATATGGCTGCTTTTATCGGCGCGAGTTTAGGATGGAATTTTAATACAACCCTTGTTTCGCCATTTACTTCTTCTTCATTATAAGCGTCGACAAAAAATGCCATAAACGAACGGCTTGCACCCGCGCTTGTTTCAATTATAAAAGGAAGATATTTTTCTTTCTTTTCCTCATCGAAATACTTAAGTGATTTGCCCGAAAATTCTTCATGTCTGCTTAAATCAAAATTAGTTCTGTTATGTATGCCCTCAATTTCGCCCCAGCCGAAAGGGAATTCATATTCAATGTCGGTAGCTTCTTTAGCGTAATGGGCAAGCTTATCCGCCGGGTGATCGTGAAAACGCAGCTTATCGGGAGTCATGCCTAATTCTTTAAACCAGTTTATACGTCTTTCTTTCCATTCATCATAATGTTTTTTATCGTCTTCGGGCTGAACGAAATACTGCATTTCCATCTGTTCAAATTCGCGTGTACGGAAAAGAAAATTTTTCGTATTAATTTCATTACGGAATGCCTTACCTATTTGAGCAATACCGAATGGCAGCTTTTGCCTGCTGGCTCCCTGAACGTTTAAGAAATTAACAAAAATTCCCTGCGCTGTTTCCGGGCGCAGGAAAACTACATTATCGGTGCTTTCAACCGGACCAACAAATGTTTTAAACATAAGATTAAAACTGCGGGGTTCCGTGAATTGTCCCGCTGTTCCGCAATTCGGGCAATTAATTTCAATCAATAAATCTTTACTTAGCACATCACTTTCCAATATAGCTTCAAATCTAGGTTCAAGCTCCGCGTGAATTTGATAAATATTTTCAAGCGCGGATTTTTTATCAGCGCCATCAATTTTTTCTTCAAGTGCTTTTACAAATTTTTCTTTTTTCTTTTCGTTAATCGCGTCGCCGAGAGTATCAACCCTAAAACGTGATTTACATTGTTTACAGTCAATCATCGGATCAGAGAAGTTATCGACGTGACCCGACGCTTCCCAAACTCTGCGATGCATAAGAATAGACGCATCCAAACCCTCCACATCTTCGCGGTAGGTCATAAACTTCCACCATTCTTCCTTTATATTTCTAAGCAGCTCTACGCCTAAAGGACCGTAATCCCAGCAGCCGTTTAAACCGCCGTAAATTTCACTCGATTGAAATACGAATCCTTTCCGCTTTGCAAGCGAAACTACCTTTTCAACAATGTCGTTTTTGTTATTCTTCTGTGCGATGGTAAACCTCTCTTTATAATTTCAGATTACAAGATTACAAGATTACAAATTGCAAAATTTCACATTGTCATGCTGAGCGAAGTCGAAGCATGAGCGGACCTGCCTGCCGTTAGACAGGGGCAAAGCATGACTTTGTTAAAGGCACAAATATAAGGCTTTTTTTAATTTTTTCAGAGGAGGAATAATAATTTCTTTAATTTCCGAATAATTATTAGCGAATTGTTGTCTTTCATGTAGTTTTGAAATGTCATATTGATTATTTACGGGTTTTGGCATATTAATTTAATTATATATTACCGCTGAAAGATACCCAACAACTTCAGAGGTGTCTCTTGTTACATCTCCGGAATCTGAATAAGAAAGTACTTTTGACTTCTTAATATTTTTTAATTCTGCGGATTTCATCAGTGAAACAATACATCCGCCGCCGCAGGCTTCACTGTTTTTTAATTCAAGATCATTCTGTAAACCGTTGAAATCAAAATCATCAATCCTTTTTTTGACGTTTAAATCTAATTTCTGTGCTTCTTTACGCGAGTAAAAATGCGAAAGATCGGAACTGGCAACAATTAATGTTTTATCATCAATTACTTCGGCGAGTTTTTGAGAAAGTTCATCTACATAAATTTTACTTTGATCTCCCATTACCACCGGGATGATTGTAAAATCTTTTAAAACTGCTTGCAGGAAAGGTATTTCTACTTCAATTGCGTGTTCATTCCTATGTCCTTGAATTCCTTCAAAAATATTTTTGCTTTCGGAAATTATTTTTTCCTTTACTGATTTATTAATTTCAGTAATGCCTAAAGGAGTTTCATAAGCGTCGCCGTCATAAATTGAGATACCGGGAAAATATTCTCTGTGACTTGGAGAAATTATAATTACGGTTTCATAATTTTTATTGGCGATTGTATTAAACGCATAAGCTGCTGTTTTGCCGGAATACAAATATCCTGCGTGCGGCGCTACAAGTCCCGAAATATTTTCATATACTTCATTGGTTTTTGTAATGTCGAGAAGAAGTTTAATTTGATCGATCAATTTATTTTTTTCGGCGGGGTAAAACGATCCGGCAACCGCCGGTTTTCTAATTTTATTCATTTTTATTATCCAGTTCTTCTTCCGAAAAAACCGAAGCGGTGAACATTTTTAAATTTAATAATTTTTCTTTCCAAAGATCTGATTTGAATCCTCCTTTTTGACATAATGCCGAAAGGAATTGTTCTTTATTAAAATTATGTTCAATAGGAACTTGCGGCAGAAGCAGAGCGCGTCTTCCCATTTCCTCTAAAATTAATCCATGCTTTCCAATTTCAATTTCATCATAAGAATTAAGCTCGAACGGTTCGGATAGAATGGAAATTTCAATAGCAATATTTTCGAACTCATTTTCTGTCAGAGACGGAAAACGAGGATCTTCGGTCGCGGCTTGAATTGCGGCTTCACAAACCGTTTCAAATAAAGGCTGATTAGAAATTATATAACCTATGCATCCACGAAGGAGGTGATTTTTAAATATTGTAACAAACGCGCCTTTATGCGAAAATAAAGAAGGGTACTTTTGATAATCTGTTAAAGGAAGATTTTCATTTGAGAAAATTGAACGGATTGATTCACGCGCCGCGTTTAATAAAATTTTCTTTTCCTGATCGGTTAACTCCATTTCACAACCTATATATATCTAAACGATACTGCTTACTAAAACCTCATTCTTTCCCTTTAACAAAAACAATAAATTTTTATACATAAAAAACGAATCGGGCACAAAAGCGTTTGCTTCCGAGTTCAAAACAATATTAAACAATTCAGAATTAGATTCAATATCAACTGCGAAAAATTTATTAATCAAATTTCCGTTTTCAGCTTTAGTGAAGAAATTTAACAACAAGATATCTTCATAAACATTGTATTCTATATCTCCAACTATATCGGATGTTTTTGTTTTTTCATCAATAATTTCTGTAATTCTTTTATCTTCTATATATTCGTTATTAAATTTCATCGGAAAAAGATAATCGTCGTAATGGTTTTCACTTTCCGATCTGCCGCTTAAGATGTCAATTTTTTCATAATCACTTCCTAATTCCTCAATTAGTTCTCCCGTTTTATAATCGAGCGCGAAAAACTTTTGTCCTTCGAACAATTGTTTAAAGGAGTAAACATAGTTATCGTAAATAAATAAGAATGCATAATCGTCGGTTTGCCAAATTATTTTTTGCGTTGTTAAATCAAAGGCAATAATTTCTTTATGTCCGGGCATATCGGGTTTGGCGAATTTATGAAAAAAGATAACGTCTTTATAAGTCGTTTCAATTCCGATCCAGAATTTTTCTTCAAGCTGCAGGTTTTCGAAAACTGGTTTACCTGTAAACGCGTCGAGGCATGAAAAAAAAACTTCTTTATTTTCCGTATCTCTTGTTTCGACCAACAATTTATCAGACGTAGTAAGCAGCAGACGCCAGATTTGTCTGCCGTTTTTGAATGTGTAAAGTTTTTCTATTTTCATATTTTTTCCGTAGTGGCCGTAAAACTTACGGCCACTACATTTAATTAATTAACCGGTTTAAATTTCGCCGTAAAATGTCTAAGCATCGGCGCTTCATAAGTTATTTCGTAACCTTTAAGTTTATCTCTGTTTTTATAAACCTCGATTATAACTTCGGCAACATAATCAATATGGCTTTGAGTATAAACTCTGCGCGGAATCGCGAGACGAACAAGTTCCATTGACGGAGAAATTAGCGCGCCGGTTTTCTTATCATATTTACCGAACATTACGCTTCCGATTTCAACGCCGCGTATTCCGCCTTCAATATATAGCTCGCAGGCAATTGACTGACCGGGATACTGATTAGGGGGAACGTTCGGCAAAAATCTTTTTGCGTCAATATAAATAGCATGACCTCCGGGCGGTTCAATAATAGGTACATTTGCTGCTGTAATTTTATCTCCCAGGTATTCGGTACTTCTAATTCTGTATTGAAGATAACTTTCTTCCATAACTTCTTCCAAACCCTGAGCAACGGCTTCAAGATCGCGGCCAGCTAATCCGCCGTAAGTTGGGAATCCCTCGGTAACTATAAGTAAGTTTCTGCATTTAATTGCGAGTTCATCATCATTAAGCGAAAGGAAACCGCCGATATTGACAAGACCGTCTTTTTTCGCGCTCATAGTTGCACCGTCGGCATATGAAAATATTTCCTGGCATATTTCTTTTATAGATTTATTTTCGTAGCCTTTTTCTCTTTTCTTTATAAAATATGCGTTTTCTGCAAAACGGCATGCGTCAATAAATAAAGGAAGGTTATACTTTTTACATACTTCTTTAACATCCTTAATGTTCTGCATAGAAACCGGTTGTCCGCCTCCGGAGTTATTTGTAATAGTAATCATAACTACAGGGATATTTTCTGCGCCTGTTTCTTTTATAAATATTTCAAGTTTTTCGACATCCATATTTCCTTTAAAATCGGCCCGTTGTTCAGGGTGTTTTCCTACTTCACAAATTAAATCAACTGCTTCGGCTCCGGAAAATTCTATATTAGCTCTTGTTGTATCAAAGTGAGTATTGTTAGGAATGAATTTGCCTTGTCCGCCGATTATTGAAAACAATATTTTCTCGGCTGCTCTACCCTGGTGAGTGGGGATTATAAATTTATCGCCGGTAATATCTTTAACAACCGATTCAAATCTATAAAAACTCCTTGACCCGGCGTAAGATTCATCGCCGTCCATAATACCGGCCCATTGTTTAGCGCTCATTGCAGATGTACCGCTGTCCGTAAGCAAATCAATTAAAACTTCGTCGGCGTGAATTAAAAACGGATTATAGCCCGCATTTTCTAAAATTTTTACTCTTTCTTCCTTTGTTGTAAATCTTATCGGTTCAACTGATTTAATTTTGAAAGGTTCAATAATGGTTTTCACTTCTTCTCCAATTTTTAATAAATAAACTTAGGGCTTTGAAAAAAGATAGGCAAGCAGAGAAAAAGAAATTTCCATCAATTAAAATTTTACTTATTTTAACTAATCACATCATCATCCTATTAACAACCAACAAAATAGGAGCAAAAAATGGAAGAAAACAACATTAACGATAATCTGAACCCTGATATTGACAGCGAGGAAGAATTTGAATTATCCCATACCGATAAATTGGTTGGAGTGTTCACCGAGCCGTCTGCTACCTTTTCAAAAATGGCGAAATCTGATCCAAAACATTTGGACTGGTTTTTGCCTGTTTTCCTGTTAATAATTATAGCGTCCGTTTCAAATTTTATAATGATGAGCAATCCCTACATTAAAAACTCCGTGATTGAAAAACAGATGTCCAAAATTGAAGAGAGTCTGCAGCAAGCCGTTGATGATGGAAAAATGACAAAGGAGCAGGCAGGTGCGCAGCTGGATACAATCCGTGAAAACATGGACCAAAACATGGCTGCCGGCAGAATCTTTCAGGTTATTGGAATGGTAATTTTTATTTTCGGTTCATTTTTTATAATATCGCTTGTTTATTGGCTTGCGGCAAAATTTGTATTAAAGGGAGAAGGAAATTACGCTGGGACAATGGTAGCCTTTGGACTTCCATATTATATTTCGATTATTCAAGTTATTGTTATGGTAATTTTAGCGCTTAGTATGAATAAGTTTTTTCAGGGTACAAGCGTAGCATCCTTTATAGATTCAGACACTTCAACCGTTACAGGTTTTCTGTTATCTAAACTTGATATTTTTTCAATATGGTTTTATGCGGCGGTAAGTATTGGTTTGGCTAAAATGTTTAAATCCGAAAATACCGCTAAATATTATATTTTGATATTCGGGTTGTGGATTGGTTTTGGATTTGTTTTCTTTTTTGTTGCTAAAGCTGTTCCTTTTTTCAGGTTTTTTATGCAGTAAGTAGATAGGCAAACTTGAAGGTCTAACAAGCGACCTTCAAGGTTATTTATTTTAAATTACATTCTGAGGATCAATATCGATTATTACTTTTACATCTTTAAATCTTGAACGTTGATTAAATTTAATAAAAGCATTTAATACTGCAGAGCGAAGCCTCTTTCCGGAAATATCTGTTTTTCTTGCGCTTTTAATTAATATATGAAAACGGTACTGGTTTTTTATCTTTGCTATTACTGCCGGACTCGGAGTAATAATTTCAAGTGCTTGATTATATTTTTTAAGAAATAAATAAAAATCTTTTGCTGCATTTTGAGCTTTTGATTCATGTTCGTCTTTTAATTCTATTAAAGCTAAACGCGTAAATGGAGGATATCCTCCTTTTTCTCGAAGTAATATTTCTTTTTCATAAAAACCATTGTAGTCGTTCATTAAAACTTTTTGAAGCACGAAATGTTTTTGATCATGAGTTTGAATAATTACTTCCCCCTCGGTTTTACTTCTTCCTGCTCGGCCTGAAACCTGTGTCAATAATTGAAATGTCCTTTCATCGGCGCGGAAATCGGGAAGCCATAATGTGGTTTCAGCCGATATAACTCCTACTAATGTAACGTTTGAAAAATCGAGTCCTTTTGAAACCATTTGTGTTCCTACCAATACATCAATTTCACCTTTACGAAAACTATTTAATATAATTCCAAGTTTTCCTTTTTTTGAAACTGAATCAGAATCAACGCGTTCTATCTTAATATCCGGGAAATAGAATTCAAGTTCATCTTCAACTTTTTGAGTTCCGGTTCCGAAGAATTTTAAATTTATTGATCCGCATGTTGTGCATGCCTTAGGAACTCTTTCAATAATTCCGCAGTAATGGCATTGCACAATATTTTTATCAATATGATGGACCATCGGAACCGAACAATCCGGACACATTAATATCGTACCGCAATCGTTGCAATAAATTTGCGTCGAAAATCCTCGCCTATTCTGAAGAATAATTACGCCTTCTTTTTTATTAATTCTTTCTGCAATTGCGCTTATTAAAGTTTTTGAAAAACTGTTTTCTATTTGTTTTTTTTTCTTTTCAATAGTAATATCAACAAGTTTTATTTTCGGCATTTTAGCGTTATCAACTCTTTCATTTAATCTAAGCAGATTAAACTTACCGGTTGCTGCATTATAGGTACTTTCAATTGATGGTGTGGCCGAGCCAAGCAGGACGGGACAATTGGAGAAATTAGCTTTTATGATTGCGCAGTCACGCGCGTGGTATTTAGGTGATATTTCAAATTGTTTATAGCTTGAATCATGTTCCTCATCGACAACAATTAGGCCTAAATTTCTAAGCGGCGCAAATAATGCTGAACGCGGACCAATTACAACTTTATATTTTCCCGCGATTACACCCCGCCATGAATCGTATTTTTCTCCGGGCGACATACGGCTATGAATGACTGTGACAATTTTTCCGAATGTATTGTAAAACCGTGACATTATCTGCGGTGTTAATGAAATTTCAGGGACAAGAATTAAAACTGTTTTTTTCTTTTCGAGTGCTTTTGTCGCCAGCTCAATATATACCTGTGTTTTTCCGCTTCCTGTTACTCCGTGGAGCAGATAAGGCTTAAAATTTTCTTTTTCTATTTCCGAATTTATATCATCTACAATTTTCTGCTGATCGGAAGTAAGTTTAATATTTTTAGAATCTTCCTGATAAGAATCCTCATATATACGTTCAACTTCATTTTCAATAACCTGAATTAATCCTTTTTTTACTAAGCTTGTAACTGCTCCTGCATTTGAATTGGTTTTTTTCAGCAATTCGCTTTGAAGTATTTCTTTTCCTTTTTTAGAAAGGAGTTCCAAAAGTATTACAACTTGCTTAGGCGCTTTAGATTCAATTTCAGGAATAAACTCATAAACTTCATCGGCGCTGACGGCAAGTTTTATAAATTTTGCTTTTTTAATACCTACTTTAGCATCTTCAATTTCATTAATAATTGAAAGTGCGCCAAGTTTTTCGAGGGACGATAAAGCATAATAAATATTTTTCTTTTTGAGAAGTTTTTGAATTTGTGAAATAGTATAAATATCTTTTTCAAGAAACAGATTTAGAATTTTTACTTTTATTGATTTAGAGTTTTTTTCCTTGGCGAGTACTTGCTGAACAGATTCTTTATCACCAACAATTTTCTTTTTTGATTCTATATCAAGTCCGTACGGTACGCAGTTTTTAAGCGCTTCTCCCAAAGAGCTTATATAATAATCAGAAATCCATTCATAAAATTTAAGTGATTCCTTATCAAAGATTGGTTTCTCGTCAAGAACATCGCGGATAGGTTTTATTGTTTCGGTAATATCTGTTTTCCCGGAAATGTTTACAACAAATCCGGTTAATACTCTTTTGCCGAAAGGAACAACTACTCGCACGCCGGTTTTCACAACCGCTTCAAATTCTTTAGGAATTGAATAAGTGAACTCATTACGAAACGGAAGAGGAAAAACTACTTGTGCGTACATTATAATCAGAATTAATTAATAAAATTATTTATTGCACCGATGACTCTAAAAGAAATAAAGATTTTGTATCCGTATCCAATTTTGCATTTACACCCAACGGCAATGTAAACTTATTACTTACGTGTCCGAAAGATAAACCATAAATAACAGGAATTCCGAGTTTTGCAAGTCTATCTAACAGAACTTCTTTTAATGTAAATGATTCATCAAACCCTGGATTTGTCTCGTCGGACTCACAATCGCTGAATACGCCCAGGGCAATACCTTTAAGTTTATCGATATTTCCCGACATTAGTATTTGTGTAAGCATTCTGTCAATTCTGTAAGGTTCTTCCCCGACTTCTTCCAAGAACAAAATTTTACCTGCCAAATCAATTTCATAAGGTGTACCCATTAATGAAGCAACAATGGAAAGATTTCCGCCGGTTAATAATCCTTCTGCCGATCCTTCCGAAATTATATCAATAGCATAGGCCAGGTCATCGGATTTTTCTTCAAGAATCTCGGAAATCAGTTCAAGTTCATTCGGCGTTTCCATCAAAACATTTCTAAAATACTTTGTCGAAAATTCATTGAACGTAGAAATTCCTACCGGTCCGTGGAAGCATACTAATCCTGTTTTTTTATAAATTGCAATAAGCAAAGCTGTAATATCGCTGTAGCCGAAAATAACTTTCGGATTATTTTTAATTATACTATAATCAATATATGGTAAAATTCTAGCGCATCCATAACCGCCTCGCGCGCATATAATTCCGTTTACCTCATCATCCTCAAACATGTTATTTAGATCATCGGTTCTTAATTTATCTTCGCCAGCAAGATATCCTTTTTTTGCAAGCACGTTATTTGAATATTTAGCTTTAAATCCTAGTTTAGAAATATTTTCTATCGTATCGTTTAATTCTTCTTCGGTAATAAAACTTCCCGGGCAAATTATGCCTAACGTATCGCCTTCTTTTAATCGTTTCGGTTTAATTGTTTTCACGGATTCAGAGAATTGGCCGGGAATATCCTTGCTTTTTGTCAAGGCGGCAGAAGGAAGAACCGACAATAAAGTCAAACTTCCTAAAAATTTTTTTCTATTCATTTTATCACTGTAATTATTTAGAACTGAATATAAAAATAAAAATGATTTAATATATTTCTGATCTGAGAATCATTAAAGCAAATTATATATTTTGTTGATAATATAAAGGTATAAAACTATTTTATATTCATTAATTTTTAATTTATGGAGAAATCATGAAGTCGTTATTTAAATTGTTCATTGGCATTCTATTTATTACTGTTATGCTTAAAGCTGATGAAGGCACAAAATACGGAAAAGAAATAGAGTTAAAAGAAACTACCAAAATTTCGGAAATAATTAATAATCCGGCTGAGTATTTGGGTAAAACAGTTTTGGTTGAAGGTACGATTATTAATGTTTGCGCGAAGAGAGGATGCTGGATGGAACTTAGCAGCGACAAAGAATTTGAATCGATAAGAATAAAAGTTAATGACGGTGAAATTATATTCCCGATGGAGGCAAAAGGGCAAAAAGCTTTAGTTGAAGGAGAAGTATATTCAATTAATGTTGAAACCGAGCACAAATGCGATCATAAAGAAGGAGAATCATGCGAAACCGGCGAACAGAAAAAAGAAGTAAAAACCATATATCAAATTAAAGGTCTCGGCGCTGTAATTAAGTAGAAAGTTTACAAAGTTTTTAAAGTGAAAAGTTAAGAGCCTTTGTTCAATTTGAATAAAGGCTTTTTTATTGTTTTTGATTAAAGGGAAAATATGAATTGGAGAAAAATATTTAAAGTTATTCACAGGGATCTCGGTTATATATGTTTTGGTTTGGTAATAATTTATTCTGTTTCCGGTATTGCCGTAAATCATTTTGATGAATGGAATCCGAATTATATAATTAACAAAACTGAAAAAAATATTATTTTACCTGAAACCTTAAATGACAGGGAGTTAATAATTTTAAGTATTTTAGACCAATTAGCTATTAAAGACTCGGTATTAAGTTCATTTCAGCCGTCACAAAATATTCTGCAGATATTTTTAAAAGGAAAATCATTAACAGTAAATTTTAAAGATTCCGAAGTTCAAATTGAAGAAGTGAAAAACCGTACCGGAATTAAAGAAATGAATTCTCTTCATTTAAATGTTCCTAAAAAATTATGGACATACGTTGCCGATTTGTTCGCTTTATCATTAATAATATTAGGTATAACCGGTTTATTTATTGCTCCGGGAAACTCAGGCTTAATGAAAAGAGGGAAGTGGTTTGTTATTGCCGGAATTTTGCTTCCTATTATTTTCTTATTGATCTACCAGTAATTTATTTATTATTTTCATTTACAATATCAACAATTTGTTTGCATCGGCACATTACAATGTCGGCAAAAGGAACTCCATATTCGCAAAACATTCTTTTCTCATGCTGGCAAATAACGTACTCATCTAAGTTTGTTTCTTTTGCAAAACTTTTTATTTCACTTTCCGACAGCTCAAAATTTTTTTCATTCAGGCAACGTGCATTTTTACATAAGCCGGTACTTTTAGTCATTCAATATCCTTTATATTTACTTTTAGCCGAACATAAAACAATAATAAAAAGTTCCTATAAAAATTCGGAATAATGATGCCGTAAAAAAATAAATTAAAGTAAAGTGTGGGAATTAACCCCGAAATTTTTTTTTATTAATTCACTTTTACAGAATATTTCAATTCCGAATGTTATTCCCATTAAACAGTATTTCCTTTTTGGGTGATAACAGACAATATTTCCTGAGCTATAAATATTTTCGGTAAAATTATTTATTGACAAACTTGATTGATTTCCAGCTTCATTTAAACATGCTTCAATCAAACTATATTTAGGCTGGTTATTTTCCAATGATTCCCCCCGGAATTTTAGAAGTAAAATTAAAACGAAGTTATTATTAGAACATTCAATTTATTTCTGTGCCTGGCTTTCCAATTTCATTATTATTTCCGATGCATCTTTATAATTAATTAATGTTTTTTCATTTTTATAATTTAGATTTACCGTAACCCTCAAAGCTTTAAGTCCCTGAACGCCCTGCAGTGATTCTAATTCAAGTTCCTCAAACTTATTTTCTAGATAACCTTTTGCCTGCAGATATTCAATGTATTTTTTATACTCCGCCGCCTCGCGGGAATGAGAGTAAACCATCGCAATTTTGCCGGGCTGAGTTAACCTTTCCTTGGTACCGTTAATAACGGCTTTGTCGATTCTTTTTTTCATAATTTCGTAACGGATATTATATGTGCCGTCGACGTCAAATTTTTTCTCATCTAATCTGAATCTAATAGACAAAGGCGCATTTTGAATAAGTATAAGATGCGCGGTTTCAAGAGGTATTTTCAGAAACGGTTTAATCTCATTAGTTTTTCTTACAATATCGCTCATAACTATAATTTGCCATAACCGCAAATTTTTAAGATAAAGTTCGTCGAACTTTTTATTCTCGACAAGAGTTTGTCCAATATAAATTCCGTGTTCAACTCCGTCCGTTTTATATTTTTCAAAATAATGGGGGAACATTTCCTGAGATTTTAATTCGGCTTCATCAAGATGCCCGGCAATAACTTCATTTATAATTGCTACACTTTCTTCAAAATCTTTTCTCTTTTTATAAAATGAGTTAAGATGAGGATCCAGTGCCGCATGGTAATTTGCAACTAATTCTTTCAAAGAAGGATTGATATTTTCAAGGTTGCTGAAAGTAGATTCAACTTCTCTTTGAAGAAATTCAATTATACTTAACTCATCACCGGAACTTAATCCGTTTTTAATCCCGGTAATATGTTTGTTAATTCTGAAACTCAGCGCGTCAAGATAAGGAAGCGATTTAATATTCATCGCAGAATTAACAACATCTTTTGCCATTGTTAAATGTTCTACCAAATCCGATTGTATCGATTCGTTTCTTATTGTTGAAGAATTTCTAATATCTGACAGACCGTATAGCGGGTAAACATCGTTAAAAATGATAGTTTCCATTTCGGCCGATTTTTCTTCTTCTCTTTTAAGAATCAAATTAAATGCTGCTAGTTTAAATCTCCATTCAACTGAAGGATGAATTGCCGTGCATTCCTCTTTTATTATCGCTTGAATGTTGCTGTCCAATTCTTCAACGCTTCTTCTTACGGCAGTGGAGAATAGCGGTAAGATTCCGTTAAGTTTAATAGCGTTTAAAGAATTTAAATCATTCGGTTTGGGGCTTCCAAGTTCAAGTACTCCGATTAATTCATTCTGATAATATAAAGGCGCAACCGCAACGCTTTTTATCCCTTGTTTTAATAATTCATTTTCAATTTTTGTTTTGTCGCTGCATTGTTCAATATTTTCAATAATTACAGGTTTCCCTTTTTTCATAACCTGTTCATAAATTGAATTATCAAAATCACGGCAGGAAACAATTTCGCTGAAATTAAAAATAAAACTATCGCCAATTTTTCTTCCGTATTGAACCAATTGATTCCACTCTTTTGGCAAAGCGGCAAGTCCGAGTTTTAAATCCGGAAGTCTGAACAAATCGCGCAGTTTACTTTGAAGCGTTCTGAATCTTTCCATCGAAATAATTGATTCTTTTTCGAGCAAATCATGTTTTAATTGTGAAAGGACTTCCTGATCGGTAATATTAACCGCGTAAAGATTTACAAATCCGTGGAATTCAAATTTTTCGGGGGGAAGATATTTTGTCCACATTTCTAAATTGGTAATATCTTTTAATAGTTCTTTAATTTGATTCTCATTTAATTCCGGTTTTTCCCCGTTTACTTTTATTTTTACAAATGTTGAATCAAAGTTTAACTGGAAATATCTTGTTAATCCTGTATTCTTATCATCGGTACCGTAAATAAAAGGGCTGCCGAATTTTATTTTTCTGCCGTAAACTTCCTTTAAAATATTTACATATGCGTTAATAGTTTTTCCGACTAGCATATGTTTATTTTCATTCTGAAGTTTATTTATTTTTTCCTCGCTCACTCCGAATATTTTATCGAATAGCGGGGTTGAATACATTGCCTTCCATTTAAATGGAGCGATTGACGCCTGAATCAATTTATTCCATTGTGCCGCAGGATAAATTACGGACATAAGAACGTCAACAATATCCTCATGTTTCTTTAATAGAGAAATATCATTTAATGGACCGATTAATTCGGGTATATTTTTTAATCTGTCTAGAACTGGGCGGGCAATGGATGATTTTATTTTTCCGGTGTCGCCTGCCGCGTTTTTCCATAGTTCAATAAGAGGATCCAGAGAAAGCACTGACTTAAAAGGAAACTCCGAAAATTTACATTTTACTCCGTCAAATTTATTATCTAACGAAATTGTTAATCTATTTGTTGAATTGTTTTTTATGTCCATTGTTAAATCCGGTTAATAGCGTGTAAATTTTAAATAATTAATTCTTGGATATCAAGTATTATTTTAGTCGCCTGTTTTACAAAACGGGGAATAAATGATTAATCCAAATGCAGGGTAATTTGTTTGATTAAATTTCCGGCTGTAATTCCGTCGGAATATTTAATTATTTCGTCATTCTGCAAATCAAGAAGCAGTTTAACAGATTTTTCAAAATTTCTTTTATAAGAATTTTTTCCGGCGCTTAATTGAAGATTAGCCAGTTTGAAAAAGGATAAAGGAAATTTGTTGTTTAAATATATAGACTTATTGAGCGCTTCTTCGGCTTTGTTAAATTCTCCTTCTTCCTGTAATAATATTCCATGAAGATAATGAAGTCTGTAATCGAGATTATATTTTACAAGATATGTTTCGTTAAGTTTTAGAGCTTTTGCGTGATTTCCTAATTTTATATTATTTATAACTAAATAAAAATATAATTCGGCTGCGTCCTCCAGATTTGCTTTTCCGTTATTTATTTCTCTTTCAACATTATCAAATAAAATGAGAGAATCTGCAAAATTATTTTTCCCGTATTCGGTTAACGCCTTTTTATAAAGTTGTGAAAGATTTAATTCCTCTTTTATCACTGTTTTTTTTGATTCTAATTTAACGGATATATTTTTTTTAACAGGCGATTCTGTTTTTTTACTTTTTATGCTTGGCGGTGCAATTTTGTTTGATGTTTCTAATGGGAATTTCTTTTTGATAAATATTGAATTATTTCCCTCAATAAATTTGGAAAAAAGATTTTTGTTTACGTTTATGCTTTCGGAAGCCGTTGTAATATATATGCCTTCGTTATTAAGTTTTTGATAAAATGTATCCAGTAAATTTTTTGCAACCGGTTTACTGAAATAAATTAAAACGTTTCTGCAGATTATCACATCGTAACGAACAGAATTATTTTTTATTTCCTCAATTTTTGAAAGATTTAGCAAAGCGAATTCAACTTTGTTTTTAATTGAATCGCTAATTTCATAAAAACCGTTTTTCCTTTCGGAGAAATAATCAGCAGTTACCCATTGAGGTGTAGAGCGGAATGACCAATCCCTATATAACCCTTTTTTAGCTTTTTCAATTGAATGTTTATTTATATCGCTTGCAAAAATATTAAACTTTGTATCCGAATTATTCCCGTAAAGTTTATCGATTAAAATGGCTATTGAATACGGTTCTTCACCGCTGGCGCATCCGGCGCTCCAAATATTTATATAACTTTTCTTTTGAAAGAAATCTTTTGCGGTTTTAGATTGAAGCGCGCTAAAAAGTTTTTCATCCCTAAAAAAATATGTTTCACCAACGGTTAGGTATTTTAAAAGTATATCAAGTTCATCTTCGGATAGGTTATTGTCAATTAATAATTTAGTAAAATGTTCGTGGTTTTTACTTCCGGATTCTTTTGACGAGTTTATTAACGCGCTTATTAAATCTTTGGACTTGTCACCTGAAAAATCGAGTCCGTAATTTTTTAATATTATTTCGCATGCTTTATTTAAAAGCAAAGTGTCAATAGGTATAATTTCTTTTTTAACCATTTATTAATTACTTTTTCAATATAATTTTGAATTTACTAAAATAAATAGAATAAATATTGACTGCAGAATTTTTACTTACCGGATTAATACTTTTTTTTGCGGCATTTACCCAGGGGATGACCGGTTTCGGATTTGCGATGGTTTCGTTAAGTATGCTGACATTTATTATGAATATAAATGAAGCGGTACCTCTTGCGGCTTTATGCGGACTTGTAATAAATATTTACCTTGTAATTAAATTAAAGCAGCATATCAATTTTTTTGAAATAAAAAATTTAATTATTGGCGCTGTAATTGGAATTCCTATCGGAGCTTATATTTTAACTATTTCAAATCCGGGATTTCTTGAAACGGTATTGGGAATTGTGATTCTTTTGTTTGTTTTTCTTTCGGTAAGTAAAATTATAAAGCAGGTAGGGCTTCACAAATTATGGGGATACGTTTTCGGACTATTTTCGGGTCTGCTGGGAGGTTCACTAAATACAAACGGCCCGCCGGTTTTAATTTATTTTTATCTACATGGATTTGATAAAAATAAGCAAAAAGCCTCAATTACCGGATTTTTTATATTTACCTCACTAATGGTAGTTATTACGCACGCGGTAACGGGAGTAACCACAAAAGCCGTTTTTTTGAATTTTTTGGCACATTTACCCTTTATTATTGCCGGTATTTTGGTAGGAAATTTTTATTTTTACAAAATTTCAGCCGAGATATATAATAGAATAATTCTGGGGTTTTTATTTCTTATATCCCTTTTTATGATTTTAGGATGATAAACTCTTGTTTATTTATTTAAAAGATTTTATTTTTGTTTCGTCAACTTTTTAATAAATGTTAGGAGTTTTTAGAAATGAAAATTACAGATGAATGCATCAATTGTTCAGCTTGTGTTGATGAATGCGAAAACGATGCAATATACAATGCTGGCGAATCTTATGAAATAAACGGCGAAAGCAAGGAACCTTTGTCGGATGATTACTCGTTTATTGTTCCTGAATTATGCAATGAATGTAAATCATGCGTTGAAGTCTGCGCCGTTGATGCAATAATTGAATAAAATTATTATTTAAGATTTTGTAAAACCCGGCTTTTATGCCGGGTTTTTTATTTTAAATACTTTTATTTGAAGAGAATTTTTTTGTCAGATTTTTTTTAGTTTAATAATTTAACTACTTCTTTATGAAGATTTTTATTTGAAGCGATAATACTAGTGCCTGTTTCGGCGTTGTTTCCCTGCCAATCTGTTATTTCTCCGCCGGCTCCCTTAATTATTGGAATTAATGCAGTTAAATCCCAGCTATTCATTATTGGATCCAGCATTATGTCCGCGTATCCTGTAGCCAAAAGATAATAACCGTAACAATCGCCCCAGTTTCTGTACAATCTTACTTTTTTCGCAAGTTCTTCAAATTTTGAAAAATTTTGAAATTCACCAATCATGTAATGATCGGTTGCCAGAAGAGTTGCTTCATGTAAATTGCCGCAGTCCCTTACATTTACCTTTATGTCGTTTAGCTCCGCAATTATATTATCGCCGATTAAAAATTCATTTAATACCGGCTGATTTATTACACCTAGTACGGGTTTATTATTTTTTGTTAGGGCAATCAGCGTGCCGAATGTTAATGCTCCCGTAATAAAACTTTTTGTTCCGTCAATCGGGTCAAGAATCCATTTGTATTCCGCGTTTTCATTATGTGTTCCGAATTCCTCGCCAATAATTCCGTGATCTGGAAAATGTTTCATTATTAATTCCCGCATCAACTCTTCCGCTTTTTTATCCGCGATTGTAACTGGAGAACTATCTTTTTTTCTTTCAATATTAATTTCCGACCTGAAATAGCTACTGATAATCTTTCCGCTTTCAACTGCCAGCATTCCACAAAACGATTTTAATTCTTCCATAATTACCTATGCAAGTTTATAAATATTAATTGGTTCTTCTTTTCCTTTTACCTGAACCGGACCGATAAATTCAAAATTTATATTTGATTTATCAATTTCATTTAGAACTTCTTCCGAAATTAATAATTGTGAGTTATGTTCTTTATTTAATTGTTCTATACGTGAGGCGAGTATAACAGTATTGCCTGTTATTGAATATTGTTTTCTGATTGACGTGCCTACATTACCGGCTACAACATTTCCGGCGTGCAGTCCAATTCCAATGCGGGTTTTTGGAATTTCACCGTTATCGCTTTTTCGATTTAATGAATTAATAATTTCAAGAGCGGAGTTAACTGCGTTTTGGCAATCCCTGCCAGTAGTTACCGGAGCGCCGAAAGTTGCCATATATCCGTCTCCGAGAAACTGATTAATTATTCCGTTATTTTTTGTAATTATATCAATCATAAAACCGAATACATCATTCTGGTATTTTATAATTTCTTCAGGTTCTTTCTTTTCTGAAAAAGGTGTAAATCCGCGTATATCCAGAAACATAATACATACAAATTTCCTTTTGCTTTCGGTAGTATCCTTTTCTGCTAAAAGCACTTCGACAATTTCTTTTGAAACCTGCTGCCCGAACATGCTTACTATTTTATTTTTTTCATTTGAAATTATGTATGAGTTATAAATTCTTTTTCTAAGCTGATTTGCGGCAAAACCGGCCAGTCCTCCGGATACAATCATAATAATACTTTTCCCAATGTAAAAGAACAGTTCGGAAAAAATATAACTTTCAAAGGGGAGATTAAATTTATTCAGCAGATAAAATACAAGAATAATATATTCAACCGCGGCGGTAATGCCTGTAAATAAAGATAATCTGAAATCGAGGCTTAAAATACTGAGAATTATAAAAATGAAATAAGCATACGGAGCCGGAGTAAGAATAATAATATTTGATTCTTGCACAATTCCCACTACAAGCATCATTACGGTTGGAATGCTGGTTTCAAAAAAAACATTAACAAACCTATAAATTGATTTAATAGGTTTTTCGTTTTTTATACGTTTCTTTAAAAAATTACTTATGTTGATTTCACGGAAGGAGAGTAAAAAAAGAAGTCCGATTACAATATAAATAGCTATAGCTTTTTGTTTAAATATTAGAAGAAAATCATCGTAATAGAAAATTGTAATAATTGTTAGAGAAAATGCCAGCAATATAGAAGCTATTGCAAGTAATTCGGCCCTTGTCTTTTCGCTCTGCAGTATTTCTTTTTGCAGTTCTTCTTTGAAAATATTGGAATTATTATTGTCCATTATACCGTAATAAAAATGAATTTAAAGATAAAAATAAAATAACGTAGGTTGTTAATAATATTTCTATTTTTGAAGTATAAAATTATTGGTTTTACCATGAAGCTTTTAGATGCAACGACACGAAATATTTCAGATGCTGCCGAAATGATAATTGCCGGAGGATTAGTAGCGTTTCCCACTGAAACAGTATACGGTTTGGGCGCCGACGGTTTAAATCCAATAGCTGTATCTAAAATTTTTGAAGTAAAAAACCGTCCTGCTTTTAATCCTCTGATACTGCATGTCGCAAATATAAACCAGCTTGAATCAATTTGTTATTTAAGAAATACTAAACTGGAACTTTTAATTTCTGAATTTTGGCCTGGACCTTTAACATTGGTGCTTCCCAAAAAAGATATTGTTCCCGATATAGTAACGGCAGGTCATAATACAGTCGCGGTGAGGATGCCGGACCACCCGGTCGCGCTTTCATTAATTTCAAAAACCGCGGCACCTATTGCTGCGCCGAGTGCAAATAAATTCGGTGAATTAAGTCCCACCAGTGCGGCACATGTAGCTAAACAGTTAAACGCCGGGGTTGATATTATTCTCGACGGCGGATCATGCAAGGTGGGAGTCGAATCTACTATTCTTGAAATTAAAGAAAATGAAATTATACTTTTACGTCCGGGCGGTTTACCTATTGAAGACATTGAGGATGTTGTGGGCAAGGTATCGCTATTAACAATTACAAATAAAAATCCTAATTCACCGGGGCAGCTGCTTTTTCATTACGCACCCAAAATCCCTTTAATATTTTTAAACGATGATGCGGACAATAAACTTAAGGGGAAAAGAGTAGGCGCCCTTTTATTTAAAGAAAACAAATATCAAATGGAATTTGATACTGTCAGGTTTTTATCCGAAAAAGGAGATATGCGTGAAGCCGCCGCTAATTTGTTCTCAAACCTGCATGAACTGGAAAACAGTAATATCGATATAATTGCCGCAGAACCAATTGAAGAAAAAGGACTTGGCAAAGCAATAATGGATAGATTATTAAAGGCCTCAAATAAGTATTAGAATATTTCAAAGAGTTTTAACGACATTATTAAAATAGCCGTAATTAATACAACTCTTATCAGTTTTTCCCCTTTTTTAACAGCGAATTTAGCGGCCCACCAGGCGCCTAATGAATTTCCCGCCGCCAGAACCAATGCCATAGGCCAATCTATATTTCCGGTGGCAATAAAAACTATTGTAGCCGGCACCGTAAATATCATTACAATAAATACCTTATGCATATTTACTAATACCAAATTCAGTTTCATTAAATATTGAAGTACGGCCATTAAAATAAACCCCACCCCAACTTGAATAAACCCGCCGTAAAAACCGATAAAGAACATCGCTAAATAAACAGGCCATGTAACATTACTGTTGTTTTCAATTTCTAAAACTTTTTTTCTAGGGATAACCATTGAAAGAACTATTCCTATCATTACCGCGCCCAGCACCTTTTCAAATACTTCATCGCTCAAATTAATAACAAGCAGCGAACCTACAATTGAACCGGGCAATGTCAGCCACGCTATTTTTAAACTAAGCGTAAAATCGGAATATTTTTCTTTCTTAAAAGATGATACTGCAGTGAAACTTTGAATAAGAATTGATATGCGGTTTGTGCCGTTTGCCAAAGCGCTGTCGAGTCCAAGAAAAATTAATGTTGGTAATGTTAATGATGAACCGCCCCCGGCATTTACGTTTATAAAACCGCTTACTGCACCTACAAGAAACAGCAGAATTAAGGATTGAATGTCCGACAAATTAATTTACCCGAATGTTCGTTTCAAGAAATAATCTTCACTTAATTATTATTGCTTGTAAAGATAAAAAAATCTTGAGAATAAGTAATTAAGGAACTATTTTAATTTCATATTATTAATTGAACAACGCTTAATGCTAATGGGAAATAAAGAAGAAAACGTATTGTATGCTTTAACTCAGAAAGAGCTTATCGGAGAAAGTTTAAATATTCATCAGAAACTTCTTCATAATACCATAAATAGTATTCATGAATGCATCAGCATTACTGATATGAACGATATAATTATTTATGTCAACAAAGCTTTCATAGAAACCTACGGCTACAGCGAAGAAGAACTAATAGGAAAGTCAATATATCTTGTCCGGTCTGAAAATCTTAATGATTCAGCCAATAGTTCAATAAATAAAAAAACCATTGACGGCGGCTGGCAGGGTGAAATATATAATAAGAAAAAAGACGGAACGGTTTTTCTAATCCATTTAAGAACAAGCATTGTAAAAGATGATCATAACAATCCTATTGCCTTAGTAGGAATTGCGGAAGATTTAACTGAAAAAATTATTGCCAGGCAGGTACTAAAAGAAGCCGAAGATAAGTATCATAACTTGTTTTGGGAATTAAAAGATGCTGTTTATGAAAGTACACCCGATGGTAAGTTTATCGATTTGAATCCTTCTGCAATGGAGTTATTCGGAATAAAAGATAAAAGTAAAATTTCTGATGATATTAATGCCGCCTCTTTTTATCTGAATCCCGGCGATAGAGAAAAATTTAAGCTTGTTCTGGAACGGGAAGGTTCGGTTACTAATTATGAAATTGAAATTAAAAATAGAAAAGGAGAGATTTTAACTGTACTTGAAACTGCTTCCGTTGTTAAAGACAGTAGCGGCAATATTAAGAGTTACAACGGAATTTTAAGAGACATTACGGAAACAAAAAGACAGGAAGATAAATTTAAGCAATATATCCGTGATATTGCCGAAGCAAATAAAAGATTGTATGAATCTGAAATAGAACTTAAAAAACTAAATGCCTCAAAGGATAAACTTTTTTCAATAATCGCTCACGATTTAAGAAGCCCGTTTACTTCATTAATTGGTTTGTCTGATTTTCTATTAGAAGACATTGAGGATTTCAGTAAGGATGAAATTAAAAATTTTGTAATAAAGATCAACGAATCGGCACGTAATGTATTTAAACTTTTAGAAAATCTGTTGCAATGGTCAAAACTGCAGACAGGCGGACTTGAATTTTACCCCGTAAAGTTTGATATGTATACAGTTGTTATTGAAGCGGTAAACCTGCTAGGCAATAACGCCGCTCAAAAAAGTATTAAACTTATAAATGAGATGAAGAAAGAACTTTTTGTAGTCGGCGACTATAATATGGTTTTTTCACTTGTTCAAAATCTAATCAGTAATGCGATTAAATTCAGTAATGCCGACGGTAATGTTAGAATTTCATACGAGTTTGACGATGATTATATATATACCAAGGTTGAAGACAGCGGTATAGGCATGAACAACAAAGACTTATTAAAACTTTTCAGAATAGATACGCATCACACAACTTTAGGCACCGCAAATGAAAAAGGCTCCGGATTAGGATTGGTTCTATGTAAGGAATTAGTAGAACAAAACGGCGGAGTGATAAATGTAAAAAGTGAACTGGGAAAAGGCACAACCTTTATATTCTCGCTTCCAAAATCAAAAGAGTAATCCTGATTAATCAGATAGAATCAATTCGCCGTAAAGCTCTTTCACCGCGTTTTTTATAAATAACGGCAGCACGTTTTCACGTGTTAACGAAATAGTGTCATCTCTTTCAAGCAGTTCAAGCATTTCAATATATTTGCTTTCGCCGTATTTGCTTACAATTTGTTCTTTTCGTTCGGGTTTCTTAAAGTGATGATGCATACTTGCCCTATCGGCTTCAGGGTGAAATTGAGTTCCAAAAATCTGATCAGAAATTCTAACCGACATAATTGCTCTTTCATAATCTACATAAGGACGGATTTTTTCCATAGCTAAAACTTTGGCGCCGAGATCATTAATTATTTTTTCATCGGGATGTGTTACCTGGTATCCTCTGAAATCGGCAGCATAAAAAGGGTCGGAAAGATTTTCGAACAATGTTTCGTTTTTTCCTTCTTCGGTCTTATGAATCGGAAAAATTCCGAACGAATAAGAGTTTCTTTCCGAAACTTCTGCAAATTTAAAATACCTTGCCATAATCTGGAATGAATGGCATATAAAAAAGATATATTTTTTATTTGCATTGTTATTTTGATTGTGAGCCAAAATTTTATCAATCAAATTAAAATATTTTTTTTCCCAAACCGAGCCTTCTCCGTCAAAAGGATCACCCGGTCCCCCCGAAGAAATATAAATGTCAAAATTTTCATCGGGAATTTCATCTTTATAGCGTGTCTCAAAAATTTTATATCCAACCGGAACAGAATTGTATTTTCGGTCAGATTCTTTAATTATATCCTGAATACACCTCATGCCTTCATTTGGCTCGTTATTGTATAAATCGATTACTGCTATTTTTGCCGAGTTCTTATTCAAACTTTTTCCTTTTATTAAAAATATTATTAGTGTACACAATATCTTAAATTATGATCATTAATAGAAGCCAAAAAAAAACCCGCCTCAAAAGCGGGCTTTAATTACTATTTTTTCGTTGATTTCATTTCAATCATTTTGAATTCTTTCCCATCATCGAATAAATACATTTCAAACATTTGAGTATTATCATCGATAAATTTCAGAACTTGTTTAAACTCTACTTCCTTGCCCGCCATAGGGTCAACCATTTTCCCTAAAAAATTAACCGTATTGTTTTCTTTATCATATTTTCCTTTTGAAAACGCTAGACCGGTTCCCAAATTATCAATCCAGGTATTAAGAAATTCTTCCGTAGTATTGTCAAATGCTGTTGTGCTTATTCCGTTCATTTCCATTCCCCATGCGTTACCAGAATGCTCGGAATGTAAATATCTTCCTCCCAGAATCATTTTATTATTAACGGAGCCTTCGCTTTTTACAGGTTCGGCTCCAGGAGATTGCCAGAAAGATGTTTCTGTTTTCCATTCTCCAACACTCTTTGCCATCATATTATGAGCCCAGCCGGGAGTCATATAATCAATCCATACCTTCTGTTCGGGGGTCATTTCAGGCATTTCTTCCTGAGCAATTATAGGTGAATTAATCAGGGAAAGACTCAATAAAAGAAAAAATATATTTAAAATACTTTTCATAATTACTCCAATTTTATTAATATAAATTTATTGATTAGCGGATATAGAGGATAAACAATTATAAAAAAAATAGATATTAAATTTCAACAAAAAATATTTACACACTGCAAAATTTAATTGCTAATAAATTTTTATATTTATTTTTTATTACAAGATAAATTACTTTTCGGAGAATATTGTGAAAAATTTAAGAAGAAGAGAATTTCTTAAAAAATCGGCAGTTGCCGCTTTAGGCAGCAGCGCTTTAATCAGTGCTTGTTCGGATGAAAAAAAATATGCCGAACCGGATAAAATTTCGAACGAAAAATTTGAATGGAAAATGGTAACCGCATGGCCGCCTCATTATCCAATATTGGGAGAAAGCGCGGACAAGATGGCAAAAGAAATTGAAGTTATGTCATCGGGAAGATTAAAAATTAAGGTATTCGGCGGCGGTGAGCTTGTTCCAGCTCTTGAATCGTTTGATGCTGCAAGTCAAGGGGTAGCTGATATGTGCCACAGTGCGTCCTATTACTGGGCGGGCAAAGTTCCGGCGGCTCAATTTTTTACCGCGATTCCGTTCGGCATGAATTCACAGCAGGCTTACTCATGGTTTTTTAACGGTGGAGGAATTGATCTTTGGAAAGAAATTTATGATCCTTTTAATTTGATACCATTTCCTGCCGGAGGAACCGGAGCGCAAATGGGAGGTTGGTTTAACAAACAAATTAATTCTGTTGCCGATTTAAATGGATTAAAAATGAGAATTCCTGGAATAGGCGGAAAAGTAATGAATAAAGCAGGCGGCTCTTCGGTTTTATCTGCCGGTGCGGAAATATACACAAACCTTGAAAGAGGAGTAATTGACGCTGCCGAATGGGTGGGACCTTATCATGACTATTTAATGGGTTTTCATAAAATCGCAAAATACTATTATTATCCCGGCTGGCAGGAACCCGCTTCATTTGTTGAATTATTAGTTAATAAAAACTCGTTTAACGGACTTCCGGATGATTTAAAGAAAATTATTGAAACAGTTGCCACATCGCATTGCTTAAGTATGTTCTCAACTTTTGAACAAAAAAATGCCGAATATTACAATAAATTAAAAAATGAGGAGAAGGTTGATTTCAGAAAATTTCCGGATGATGTATTGGCGGTTCTAAAAAAATATACCGAGGAAGTATTGCAGGAAATGACGGATTCCGATCCTATGAGTAAAAAGGTATATGATTCATATAAAAAGTTTCAGAAAATTTCCTCTGTTTGGACATACACAGCGGAAAACAATTATATGTAGTTAAGTACAAAATTTATTTATATGAAAGTTCATGAATTAGAGATTGGATAATTTCGAATCTAAAATCATGCAGTTATAATTTCATCAGTTACCGATAACGGCCGGAAGCCAGAGCACAATTTCAGGAAATAGTATTATTAAAACCAATCCAATAATTTGAATGACTACGTAAGGAATTATTCCTTTATAAATATGCGCTGTTGTTATCCCTTCAGGCGCAACTCCTTTTAAGTAAAATAAAGAAAACCCGAAAGGCGGCGTTAAGAATGATGTCTGCAGATTTACGGCAATTAAAATTCCGACCCATAAAAGATCAATATTTAAATGCACAAAAATTGGAGCCACAACAGGTACTATTATAAAAATTATCTCAATAAAATCTATAAAAAATCCCGCGACAAAAATTAGTACCATAACTATTATTAAAAAATGATGTGATTCGAGATTTGAGCCTGTTATTAAATTCGTTAAATAAGTATCGCCGTTCATGCCTCTGAATACAAGTCCGAATGCTGAAGCTCCGACCAGGATCATAAAAGCCATACTTGTTAAAGTCATTGTTTTTGTCATTACTTCTTTTAAAGTAGCAAGTGTAAATCTTCTCCTAATTAATGTTAGAATAGTCGCTCCCAACGCTCCTAAAGCGGCAGCTTCTGTGGGGGATGCTATGCCGGCAAAAATAGAACCGAGTACCGAAAGAATTAAAAAGAATGGAACCACAAATGCTGAAATAATTTTTATTAATTTTTTCTTCCCTACAAATAAATCCAAATCCGCCTGAGGCATTGCCGGCGCTGCTTTAGGTTTAAAAAAGGCAACTAAAATAATCCAGAGCAGATATAAAAATACAAGTAAAAAACCGGGCAATATTGCGGCAACAAACAAATTGCCAACGGAAATATTTAATACGCTTCCGAGCAGAACAAGGATAATACTTGGCGGAATAATTTGTCCAAGTGTTCCCGATGCGGTAATTATTCCAGTTGCGATTTTAGGGTCATAACCCTTTTTAAGCATAACAGGCAAGCTTAATACGCCCATTGTAACAACGGTTGCACCAACTATTCCTGTTGCCGCGGCAAGCATAGCTCCGACGATTAATACGGAAATTGCTAACCCTCCGCGCAGTTTGCCGAATAATAAAGCCATTGTTTCAAGCAGATCTTCGGCCAGGCCTGATTTTTCAAACATCACGCCCATAAAAATAAAAAGTGGAACTGCGATTAAAATATAATTTGTCATCACTCCCCAAATTCTTAAAGGGAGTAAATTGAAAAAATCAAATCCGAAAGTGAAAAGACCGAAAATTAATGACGCTCCTCCTAATGTAAATGCTACAGGGAAGCCTGCCATCAGTAATAATAATACTGTTACGAAAAATATTAGGGGTAAGGCTTCCATATATTAAATATCAATTATCCTTGTTTTCTTTTATTGTTAAAAGTGATTTAAAGAACAAAACCAAAGCCTGCAGCAGAAGAAAAATAAAAGAGAGCGGTAGAATTGATTTTAAAATATATAAAGCTGGCAGTCCCCCCGGATCAGGTGAAGTTTCACCAATTTTAAAAGATTGCAGAACAAAATTTTTGGATGAATAAATTACAAGCAGACAAAAGGGGATAAAGAAAACTATTGACCCAATTAAATTTATGATCGCTTTATTTTTAAGCGAAAATTTAGAATAGAATAAATCGACCCTTACATGGTTATCCGTTTGTAATGTATAGGCGGCTCCTAAAAGAAAAATAATTGAGAATAAATGCCACTCAAGTTCCTGAAGTGCGGCAAAACTAGATTCAAGAAAATATCTCAAAAACACATCAATACTAACAATCAGCACCAGAATTCCTGTTAACCAGGAAACGGCGGCGCCGAGTTTATTGTTTAGTTTGTCTGTAAATCGAATAAATGTTTTTATAGAATTCATATAATTAAATTAAAATCGATTGAAAATACACAATAATGCCTGTTTTTTCAAACTTTAGCATGCTATATTTTAAATGGACAATAAGTTCTTAATTTCTTAAATTTACAAAGTAAATTATGCACTTTAGGTTTTGATATGTTGTTTTATAGATTAAAAATAAGCTCCGATTTTCTACTTCGTAAACACACCGACTTTTATTTGAATACTCATAAACGTTTGATATAAAATGGAAACATTAAAAGACACACCCGAAAAATTATCGGCTCTTGCCGAAGAAAGATTTTCAAAAACTTTTGGAAATGATAATACAAAAGTAACAACAATTGCTCCGGCCAGTGTTATTCTGCTTGGCGACCATACACATTACAACGACGGTAATATTTTAACATGTTCAGTCGATCGTTATTTTTGTATCGTACTTGGATTCTCAAAAGATGAAAAAATTTATGTGCTTACAGATTCATCAGATCATCCTGTAGTAATTGATCATATGACGGATCATTTCGACAATTTAAAATTCCCGTTTAACAGAATACTTCAGCTCGTTCAATTCCTTAAAGAAAATTATAATCTGCCTAACGGATTTGTCTGTTCCACCGCATCAAATATTCCTGGCGGATTAGGATTAGGCTCAACATCCGCGTTTAACTGCGCGTTCTTAAATGCGATGAACAGGTTATTCAAATTAAATATTGATGAAAACGAAATTATTGATTTGATATTCAGGGCAGAAAGGAATTTTATAGGCAAAATTGCTAATAAGGCGCTTATCACAGCATCATTAAAAAGCAATACGGGAAAAATTATTAACTATGATTTTAGAGCCAATAAAATTGATGAATATAATTTTGACGATGAAAAATTTGAATTAATTATCATTGATACGGGTATTGAAAATTTGAAAAACGTTCTTTGTAAAGAAAGAATAGAAGAATGCGAAGTTGGAGTTAAAGGTTTACGGCTGTATATATGGGGAATTCGGAATTTAAGAGACGTAAATATAGATTTTCTTGAAAAGCATGTACATATGCTTCCAAAACGAATTTACAGCAGATGTTTCTATAATGTATCTGAAAAAATAAGAGTCGAAAAAGCGCTGCAGTATTTAAGTGCGGGTGAATTTGAAAATTTTGCCAGATTACTTTTTGAGTCGCATTACGGACTTGCAGCCGATTATGAAATAAGTTCAGATGAACTTGATTTTATAGTTGAACAGGCAAAAAAGATTGAAGGTGTAAAGGGATGTAAACTTATAAGTTGTTCACCTAAACTATTAAGTGTAGCGATTATAGAAAAATCAAAAAAAGAAAATGCTATTGAAATTATAAAAGAAAGCTATAAGGAAAAATTTCATTCGGAATTAATCATTTATAATCTGAAAACTAGCGACGGGTATTACAATTATTCTGAAAATAATTTCGTTGAAAGTAATTAAAAAACGAAACAAAATTTACAATAAAAATTATTACTTAAAATCAACTTGATTTTTCATTACTATAGTAATACATTTTCATTCAAATTTACGAGGGGTATTAATGAGTTTTTCCGAAGATTATTTTGATAATAACGGCGACTCGTATTTGAATGAAGAAGAGATAAAAAAGAAAATTGATGCTTGCAATGAAATAGTTGAATCAGGACAAACATTTTTTAATATAGATTTTATTGACGAAACAATTCAGCTTTGTCTTGAGTACGATTTCCCCGAGGAAGGTTTATTCCTTGTTGAATCTGTTCTTGAATTCACACCTTATAATTCTGAATTTTGGCAGTATAAAGGAATTCTTCTGAACAATATTTTCGAATTTGATGAAGCGTACATAGCTTTTAACAAAGCATTGTCTCTTAATCCGGGTGATGTTGACACAATTATAAACAAATCCATTGCCGAAGATAATTTAGGAATGTTTGAAGAAGCGGTTGAGTCTTTAAAACATGCAATTATACTTGAACCTTCAAACGAGGAAGCGTATTTCAGCCTTGGAGTAATTAACGAAAGGCAGGAAGAGTTTCATGAAGCAATTAAATATTTTCACAGTGCCGTTGAACTGGACGATCTTTATTCCGAAGCTTGGTATGAATTAGGTTATTGTTATGAAAATATCGATATGTTTGAGGAAGCATTAAAATATTACTCAAAATTTTTGGATATCGAACCTTACAGCGCAACGGGATATTACAATAAAGGAATTGTTTATCTAAAGCAGGGCAATTTCGAAAAAGCATTAAATACCTTTGAGCTTTCTATCGCATTAAAGGATGATTTTTCAAGCGCATGGTTTAACTGCGGCGTTACTTATGCTAAATTAAACAGACTAAATGATTCTCTCGCGGCTTTTAACAAAGCGGCCCAAATTGATCCTTTTGATGAAGAAATATTTTTTAATTTAGGCCAGGTTTACGAGGATCTTCAGGAACCCGAAAAAGCCGTTAAGAATTATAGTAAAGCCATTAAACTTGAAAGCGAATATTTTGAGGCTTACCTTGCAAGAGGATACTGTAATCATCTTATCGGAAAATTTAAATCTGCTCAAAGAGATTTTAATATTGCCGTAAAAATAATTTCTGAATTAACTTCTTCATTTAATTTGTCCGATAACATGCAGGAATCTGCAGATAAGTTAAATGAGAATATAATCGATATAATTAATAAATCAGGTAGCGACCATTTTAGTTATGATTATTGGAAAAAATTAGCCGATACGTATATTGAACTGGGTAAATGGACCGAAGCTATTAACTGCTACGACAAATGTGTAAATTTAATGCCAAGCAATGCAACGGCCTATTACGGCAAAGCAAAAGCTTTCTTTTTCTTAAATAGAACTCAAGAAGCAATTAATTGTTTGAGGGCGGCGTTTTCAATAAACCCTGAAATAAAAAATGATTTTGAAAGAGATTACCCGGAGATAAAAACTTCCCGATTGTTCAAAAAGCTACTTGAGGAAAATCAATCTTAATTCCCCCAATTGTATTTATGAATTCTGAAAATAAATTTAATCATAATACCGGTATTATTGGCGTAATAGGACATCCTATTAAGCATTCTTTTTCGCCGCTGATGCACAACATTTCTTTTGATTTGCTGGGCTTGGATTATGTGTACCTTCCGTTCGACGTACCTTCATCTAATTTAAAAGCCGCCTTAAAAGGCATGGTTGCATTAGGCATTAAAGGATTTAATGTTACGCTTCCGCATAAGGAAAAAATTGGACAATTCTTAAACGATATTTCGGAAGAAGCCAGTGTAATTGGGGCAGTAAATACTATTGTGAATGAAAACGGCTCGCTTCACGGTTATAATACAGACGTTTACGGAATAATTGAAACTCTTAATCCTTATAAAGAAGATTTGATTGATACCGAAGTTTGCGTAATTGGAGCCGGTGGCGCCGCGCGAAGCGTAATTTATTCCTTGATCCGGCATTTTAAGGTAAAACAGATTCATATTATTAATAGAACAGTGCAGAAAGCAGAATCATTAAAAGAATATTTTACGGCCAAAATGCTTTATGAAAAAATGAAACCGCATGATCTGTTCCCGCCGGATCTAACAAATATATTTAAAGATTCCAAACTAATTATTAATACTACAGCGGTCGGTATGTATCCCGAAATTGACGATTCGGTTACAACAATTGAAGATTCGTTTACTAAAGGACAAATAGTTTTTGATGTTGTTTACAACCCGGTTAATACTAAAATGCTGCAGATAGCTAAATCTAAAGGAGCAATTACTTTAAACGGGTTAAAAATGTTCGTTGAACAGGGCGCAAAATCCTTTGAACTTTGGACTGGTGAAAAAATGCCTACCGAAAAAATATATAAAACTATCGAATCATATTTAACTGTTTAGGTAAACTATGTTCTTAGTTTTGCTACGGCGGTTTTAATTCTTTCTACTGCTTCCACCAAGTTTTCCATCGAAGTTGCGTACGACAATCTTAAAAATCCTTCCGCGCCGAAAGCGCTTCCGGGAACTACGGCAATTTTAGCTTCGTAAAGAAGGAACATCGCAAAGTCGAACGAACTTTCAACTTTTAAAATTTCGGTTGAATGATGAAATACTTTTTCAACATTTGGGAATAGATAAAAAGCTCCTTCGGGTAGCACACATGAAAATTCCGGTATTGATGAAAGTTCTTTATGCAAATAATTTCTTCTTTTCTCAAATTCCACTCTCATTCTCTCAACTTCATCCTGCGAACCCAATAAAGCTTCAATAGCCGCTGCCTGCGAAATTGAGCATGCGTTTGAAGTACTGTGACTTTGAAGTTTGTTCATACCGTCAATAACATTTTTCGGTCCGGCGGTATATCCTATTCTCCAACCTGTCATCGAATATGCTTTTGAGATGCCGTTAACAAGAATTGTTTTTTTAAGTAATTCACTGTTTAGTGAAGGAAAGCTGACGAATTTGAAATCATCATAAATCATTTTTTCATATATCTCGTCAGAGATAATGTAAAAATTATTTTCCAGCGCAATTTCGGCAATAGCCTCAAGCTCTGCTTTTGTATAAGCATTGCCTGTTGGGTTTGAGGGATTGCATAAAATAAATGCTTTTGTCTTTGGAGTTATCGCCGCTTTTAATTGTTCTGGTGTTACGAGAAACCTGTTTTCTTCCGTTGTGTTAATTACAACAGATTTGCCTTCGGCAACCGAAACCATTTCGGGGTATGAAACCCAGTAAGGCGCGGGAATAATTACTTCATCATCTTTATTAATTATTGTCTGGATAACATTATATAAACTTTGTTTTGCGCCGCTCGATACTATAATCTGGTCAATTCCGTATTCAAGATTATTTTCTTTCTTAAATTTTTCCGAGATAGCTTTTCTTAACTGAACTGTTCCTGAATTAATTGTATATCCTGTCTGGTTGTCATCAATTGCGCGTTTTGCCGCGTCTTTAATATTTTGAGGAGTAGGAAAATCAGGTTCTCCAACACTTAAATCTATAATTGGTAATCCTTCGGCTTTCATCTCTTTGGCTTTTGCCGCAACTTTCATTGTAGGCGACACACCTATTTTCTCAATTCTTTCGGAAACGAACACAAATAACTCCTTTGCTAATGCATTTATAAAATTGCATGCAATATACTGCTTCAACAAAAAAAAGCAAAAGAATAATTAAAAAATGTACATTTATTAAATGAATGGTGAATAAACATGAAGTTTTGTTGAATAAAAAAAAGGGGCTGTCAAAAGCCCCTTTTAATTAGCCGAAATGTCCTATTTAATTCGTTTTGGTCCGGCGTTTTTAACTTCATCAGTAACGCCTTTTTCAAACAGTTTGAAATTTTCTATAAAACGAGCAGCTAAAGCATCGTACTTTTGCCAGTATTCTTTTTTATCACCCCAGGAGTTTGAAGGCTCTAATACTTCTTCGGGAACATCGGGACAAGTTAAAGGAACCTTGAAACCGAAAAGTTTATCTTTTCTGAATTTTACTTTATCGAGTTTGCCTTCGAGAGCAGCGTTTAACAGATTTCTTGTGTGGCGTATGCTAATACGTTTGCCCACGCCGAATCTTCCGCCTACCCATCCGGTATTAACAAGCCAAACATTCGATTTATTTTTTATCATTCTCTGTTTCAGCATTTCAGCGTAATCGAAAGGATGACGAACCATAAAGGGAGCTCCGAAACACGCGCTGAATGTAATCTGCGGCTCAATTCCTAAACCTATTTCCGTACCCGCTATTTTAGAGGTGTATCCGCTTATAAAATGGTACTGGGCCTGTTCGGGACTAAGTTTTGCGATCGGGGGCAAAACACCCGAAGCGTCGCAGGTTAAGAAAATAATATTTTTTGGATGTGAATGAACATAACCATTTGGTACTGTATTAGGAATAAATTCAATTGGATATGAAGCGCGCGTATTTTCAGTAAGTGTATCATCGTTTAAATCTATTCTTCTTGTAATCGGATCGAATACAACGTTTTCTAATATTGTTCCGAAAGATCTAGTGCATTTGTAAATTTCCGGTTCAGATTCTGCAGAAAGACGAATTACTTTTGCATAACATCCTCCTTCAAAATTAAATACGCCGTTGCTGCTCCATCCATGTTCATCATCGCCAATTAATTTTCTGCTTGGATCCGCTGATAAAGTTGTTTTACCCGTTCCGCTTAAACCAAAAAATAAAGCCGCGTCTCCTTTGTCTCCAACGTTGGCCGAACAATGCATAGGAAGCACATCATCGAATGTTAATAAGAAGTTAAGCACTGTAAAGATTGATTTTTTTATTTCACCGCCGTAAAGAGTATTTGCAATAACCGCGGTTCTTTCGTCGAAGTTTATAATTATTCCAGTCTCGCTTCTAGTTCCGTCGACTTTAGGATCAAGTTTAAATCCGGGCAGACAAATAACAGTAAATTCCGGCATAAAGTTTTTTAATGTTTCTCTGTCATCGACGGTTATAAACATATTTCTCGCGAATAATGAATGCCATGCATGCTGGGTTATAATTCTTACAGGCATTTTATATTCGGGATCCGCGCCTGCGAAACAATCCTGAACAAACAACTCTTCACCCTGGCAATAGGCATGAACTCGTGACATCAATGCATTAAACTTTTCAGTAGTAAAAGGACGATTATATTCGCCCCACCAGATTTTAGATTCTGTTGATTGTTCTTTTACTACAAATTTATCCGCTGCTGCACGTGCGGTATGTTTGCCCGTATTAACTACAAGAGGGCCCTGGTTTGCCAGTTTTCCTTCGTTTCTAAATATTGCTTCTTCGTATAAAGCCGAATCGGAAAGATTCCAGTAAACTCTATCGAGATATTCAAGACCTTGATTTTTCAGTCTGAAATCGGAAGCCAATTCCATTGCTTCCTTGCTTGCGGGTGTGCTGAATTCTAGGTATTTACTCATGCCCAATCCCTCACTAATTTTCTATCGCCAATATAAAGTTCATTTGGTGAGTTTAAATCAAGCGCCCATTTCATTCTGTCAATTCCTTCTGTAATATCTTTTATTGTACCGCAGAAACTGATTCTTAAAAATCCTTCCATACCGAACTCAACTCCCGGAACGGTAAGAACCTGAACTTTATCGATTAATAAATTTGAAAGCTTCATTGAGCTTTTTTCATAATGGCTGAAATCCGCGAATGTATAAAATGTTCCGTCGGGTTTATAAGTCTTAACTCCTTCAAAAGCGTTTAACCTGTCCATTAAAATATTTCTATTGTTTTCAAGAGTCACTCTCAAACTTTCAACACTTGATTGAATTCCGTTTAATGCGCCGACGGCTGCTTTCTGCAATAATACCGAAGGACCTGAGGTTTGATGCCCCTGAATGTTTGTCATAGCTTCAATAACTTTTTTATTTCCAACCGCCCAGCCTATTCTAAATCCCGTCATAGCATACTGTTTTGAAACACCGTTAATTACAATTATTTTGGAATTTTCCGATTTGTCCTTTGCGTAGTCAAAACAGTTAATAGGTTTTTTACCGTCAAATATTAGGCGGTGATAAATATCATCCATAATTAAATAGATATCTTTCTTTTCACAATATTCAACAATATTAGCGATAAACTCTTCAGAATACATTGCGCCGCTTGGGTTATTGGGACTGTTAATAATAATTGCTTTTGTATAAGAACTTACTCTTTGTTCAATATCTTCTATTGTTGGATAGAATGAACCGTCTTCGGCAGGAGCGCATACGGGAATTCCCTGACAAAGCTTAATCATTTCGGGGTAGCTTACCCAGAACGGGGAAGGGTATAATACTTCTTCCTGCGGATTAACAATTGCCTGAAGAGCAACCATTAAAGCTTGCTTTGCCCCTCCGGATGCAATTACATTTTTCGGAGAAACTTTTCTGTTGTAGTATTCTTCAGTGTAACGGATTATTGCCTGCTTTAACGCTGGTATTCCGTCTGCCGGCGCATAACGTACTTCACCTGTATTTAAGTGTGCCGAGGCCGCCAATATTGCGTCCATAGGTGCTTTACTTTTTGGTTCACCGCCGCCCAAGTGAATTACAGGGTCACCTTTTTCTCTTAAGATTGCGGCCTTTTCATTTAATGCGAGCGTGGGTGAGGATTTAATACTTCGAGCAATTTGACTAAGACTCATAATTCAACCTTGTGATTTATTTTTAGTTTAGTTAACAGCATCGTGATATCCAAAAATAGAGGGCTATTAAAAGATAAGCAAGTAGAATTTAAATTCGAGCTTTTGTCTTTAGCGGATTTTTGATTTTTTATACAAAAATTTGTTGTGCGATTTCATTTTGTAATTTGAAAAATTGGATTTAAAGGCATGAGGTTGTAAATGAAATTAATATTTGTGCATCTGCTATTTTTACCCCGAACAAATGATTCAGAAAATTACTAAATGAAGAATCATTTCTCCTTAAGCTACATTTTCCATTAATAATGTTTGATCATTATGTTCAATTGAGGAAAGGAATTTTACTTTCGGATTTTTTTCCATTGCCATTTTTAATGAAAATTCAGATTCAGCAATAAAAACAAGATTATCATTTTTATCGTTATAAAGAGAATTAAAGCGAAGTTTCGTCAGTTCATCAATATCACTTTTATTATTGTACTTTAGCCAAAACGCTTTGTAAGAAGCCATTGGTGAAAACTCAACACTGGCGCCGTATTCATGCAGCAGTCTGTACTTTAAAACGTCAAATTGAAGTTCTCCGACAACGCCGACTACTTTTTTATTCCCAAAATTTTGTACGAATAACTGAGCAAGTCCCTCGTCCGTTAAATATTGAATTCCTTTTTCAAGCTGTTTCGATTTGAACGGATCGGTGTTTCTGACAATTCTGAACACTTCAGGTGAGAAACGCGGAATGCCTTTGAACATAAAGCTTTCACCTTCGGTTAAAGTATCGCCTATATTAAATATGCCTGAGTCGTATAATCCAATAACATCGCCGGGGAATGCTTCTTCAAGCAGTGATTTGCTTTGCGCCATAAACGATGCTGGGTTCGCAAATTTGAGCTGCCTGTCTAATCTTACGTGATGATAAAATTTATTTCTTTCGAACTTTCCCGAACAGACTCTTAAAAATGCAATTCTGTCTCTATGTTTCGGATCCAGGTTCGAATGAATTTTAAATACAAAACCGCTGAAGTTCTTATCGGCCGGTTTTACGGTTCCATTTGTAGCTTCTCTTTCAATAGGTCCGGGGGCAATTTCTATAAAGGTATCAAGCAGTTCTCTAATACCGAAATTATTTACCGCGCTGCCGAAAAATACGGGAGCCAGATTGCCCTTTAAGTATTCTTCAGTGGAAAATTTCTCATAGATACCGTCAATCAATTCAACATCGTGTCTAAGCTTTTGTGCGTCGCCGCCGAACTTTTCATCCAAGCCTTTATCATTCAATCCGTTAAATATACTTATGTCCTCTTCTACTTTGGATTTGTTTGGTTTGTAAAACGCAAAAGAATTTTTATAAATATTGTATACACCCCTAAACTGATATCCCATTCCAAGCGGATATGTTAACGGCCTTACTCTTATTGAAAGTTTTGATTCCAATTCATCAAGAAGTTCAATAGGATTTTTACCTTCTCTATCCAGCTTATTAATAAATATTATAACCGGTGTATTTCTCATTCTGCAGACCTGCATCAATTTTTCGGTCTGTTCTTCAACTCCTTTAACGCAGTCGATTACAAGAATTACGCTGTCAACAGCGGTTAATGTTCTGTAGGTATCTTCAGCAAAATCTTTGTGGCCGGGAGTATCGAGCAAGTTAACTTTATGATCTTTATAACTGAAGGAAAGTACAGAAGTAGCTACGGAAATTCCCCTTTGTTTTTCAATTTCCAGAAAATCCGAAGCCGCTGTCTTTTTTATTTTGTTTGATTTAACGGCGCCGGCAATTTGAATTGCGCCGCTGTATAAAAGCAGCTTTTCTGTTAAGGTAGTTTTTCCCGCATCGGGGTGGCTTATAATTGCAAATGTTTTTCTTTTATTTATTTCGGAAATATTGGACATCTTTTAAATCCTGTTTTAAAGTCTTAATAATTGATTGAAATATTTGGGTAGCAGAACTAATAGAGTATGAAAAGGGACTTCAGCGAACCCTTTTTCTACTAAATAGGCATGTATGTACTAATTTTCTGTTTCATTGGGGGGTAATTTACAAAATTCATTTGAAATTATATAATCTTTTTTTCAGCAAAAAAAGATTACCGGCTGAATAATTCCGGTAAATTTTCCCTTAGACTTCATTTATTTCGTTTATTATTGCTTCAAGCTGTCCAAGATTTGTTATTGTAAAAAGCTTTTTGTTTTTAATATGTCTATGTTTTTTTTCAATTTGATTATAGTCAAGCATTTCTTCTGATTTAAGTTCCCTATTTATGAATACGGGAATTAATCCCGCGGCATTTGCTCCTTCAATATCATCATTTGCGTCCCCTACAAATAATACTTCTTCCGGTTTCAAATTTGTTTTGTTTAAGGCTGTATCAAAAATTCTTTTATCGGGTTTTTTAAATCCGACTTTCCCTGAAATAGTAATACTTGAAAAATAAATATCCATCTTATCTTGATTAATAATTTTTTTTACATGCTCCGGATGGTCAAAATTTGAAATCAACCCGAGAATGTAATTATTCTTTAATATATCAAGAATAGGGATTGCTTGTTCATCAATAGAAATATGTTTTTGCCAGGCGGCTAAATTTTCTTCGGCGATGTTACTGATAAACTCCGGCGGTATATTATAATTTAATTCTTCCGAAAGCCGCAGTATTCTGTTTTCAAAAACACTTAGATTAGAATTACAAACCAGGGGTTCTTCCTTACTGAAGAATCCCCCGCAAGCTGCTGAAAGAGATTCCCTGGTTAAATTTTTATCGAACAATAAAAAATTTTTATAAAACGTGTCAAGCCAGTCATTCCATGCTTGATTCATGTTGCCGTATTTATATAATGTGCCGTATAAATCAAAGAATACACCCTTAACCGCCAAAATAATTCCTTATTGTTTTGTAAACTCCAATATCCTTGAATTTAGAATATCACCCTCTTCCACATAAATTGTAATTGAAAATTTATTTCCCTGAACGGTATAAGGAATATATTCAGGTTCTCCCTCTGATGTAAGTACAATTATATCACCGTTTAGATTCCATGTACCGCTTCGGTTTTCGTTTTTGCCTTCAATTGTATTTGACATTGAGAAGGTCTTATCCGAGTTTACCTGAAGAGTGATTGACATATTTGCCTGTTCAGGAGTAAGAACTGTTGTGCCGCCTAAATCTGTAACGGATACTTTTGTTAAAACCCATGTGCCCACAAATCCGCTTTCACGGGATGATAACGGATTTGAATTATCTTCATCGCTGCTGCAGCTGTTTGAAATAAAAGCAAAAGAAATAAATAAAAATAATAACACTGATTTCAAGTATAATTTTTTCAATAACATTTTAAGCTCCCAAAAGAATAATAATTAGCTAAATAAATCTAACCACAAAGCATTTTTTAATTCAAGTCAAATATCATATAATAATGTCATTAATTGTCATCATTTTATAACATAAGTATTTTATATATAATTTAATCTTTCTGTGCATATTCTTTATTGTTGAAATTAAATTCTCTATTTTAATGTGAAGAACATTTAATTGATAAAAATAATTAATAAAAATTATTTATCGGCTGTATAATTTCAGCTGAATAATTTAATGCAGAACAAATCTATAAAACTAATCTATTAACGGGACGTTTTAATGACCTCTGAAAAAAAAGAATTACGTAATCCCTGGTTTTGGATTCCATCCTTATACTTTGCCGAAGGTATTCCGTACGTAATAGTTATGACTGTGTCGGTAATTATGTATAAAAGACTTGAAATATCCAACACCGAAATTGCTCTTTATACAAGCTGGCTTTACTTGCCGTGGGTAATTAAACCATTGTGGAGCCCGGTTGTGGATATATTAAAAACAAAAAGATACTGGATAGTTTTAATGCAGCTTGTAATTGGCGCTGGATTAGCCGGCGTCGCTTTAACTATTCCTGCCGATAATTTTTTCAAATACTCTCTTATTTTTTTATGGCTTATGGCTTTCAGTTCGGCTACTCATGATATTGCCGCCGACGGATTTTATATGCTGGGTTTGACAAAAAATGATCAAGCTTTTTTTGTAGGAATAAGAAGCACATTTTATAGAATTGCAATGATTACAGGTCAAGGTCTTCTGGTTATACTAGCCGGTTATTTTGAAGAGCTGTATCCTCAGAATATTGCTACTGCATGGTCAATTACGTTTATGATTTTAGCGGGTCTATTTATAATATTTATGGTATATCATAAGTTTATTCTTCCATACCCAAAAGATGATGCACCCGCTGTATCTGACAATGGAGCGCTGTTTAAGGAATTTTTTAATACATTTATACTTTTTTTTAAGAAAAAAAATATAGGAATAATAATTGCTTTTTTGCTTTTGTACAGGCTTGGCGAATCGCAGCTTGTAAAACTTGCATCACCGTTTTTGCTTGACGCAAAAGAAACGGGCGGACTTGCACTTTCAACCGGAGAGGTAGGATTTATTTATGGCACCGTTGGTATATTAGCATTAACATTCGGCGGTTTGTTAGGCGGGTTTCTTGCAGCTAAGCACGGATTAAAATATTGGCTTTGGTGGATGCTAATTGCAATCAACCTGCCTAATGCTGTTTATATTTACCTGGCATACGCGCTTCCCGAGTCAATGTTTGTAATTAGTTTTTGTGTTGCCGTTGAACAGTTCGGTTACGGTTTCGGTTTTACTGCTTATATGTTATATATGATTTTAATCTCAGACGGCAAACATAAAACCGCTCACTTTGCGATTACAACAGGGTTTATGGCTTTGGGAATGATGCTGCCGGGAATGATTAGCGGGTGGATTCAGCAAATGCTGGGTTACCAAAACTTTTTTGTTTGGGTTTTAATTGCTACAATTCCGGCATTTATTATTACCAAATTTATAAATATAGATTCCGATTTTGGAAAAACAACCGAAAAAAATAGCTGAGATAATGAAAAAAATATTTTTCCTTTTTATAGTAGTAATAATAATTTTTCTGCCTTCGAATTTTTCTTTCAAAATGGAGGGGAGTACGAACTCTTTTAATTCAATATTTAAATTGAGCGCCGAAGATTCAGTTTGGGTTGAATCAACATTTTCAAAACTTACTCTCAGAGAAAAATGCGCTCAAATGATTTTTGCAAATGTTTCCAGCAGAAGTCTGGATACTGCATCAAAAGAATATGACGATATAATAAAACTTGTAAGTGAACATAAAATAGGCGGTGTGGTATATTTTTCTGGAAGCATTAAAGAACAAATTGATTTGACCAATAAACTTCAAAACTTATCCGATATTCCTCTTATGATTTCGGCTGATTATGAGCGCGGATTGGGTATGCGTTTAAGCGATGCGGTCGAATTCCCGTTTAATATGGCATTCGGCGCAACGGGTGATACATACCTATCTTACCTTGCCGGAAAGGTTACAGCTATTGAATCAAGAGCAATAGGGGTGCATCAAAATTACGCGCCGCTTGTTGATGTTAATACAGATTACAGAAACCCTATTATTAATGTCCGCGCATATTCGGAAGACCCGCTTGAGATTGCTTATCATTCAATGGCCTATATAAGAGGAATGCATGAAGGGAAAATGATTTCTTCGGCAAAACATTTTCCCGGACACGGAGCAACAGATCTCGATTCGCACAAAGAACTTCCTTTTATAAATAGATCAAAAGAAGAGTTTGAGAAAACTGAATTAATACCTTTCAAACTGGCAATTAAGTCAGGCGTTAAATCCGTTATGGTAGGACATTTGCAGATACCCTCATTAACGGAAGCCGACACTCTGCCCGCTACGCTTTCAAACAAAGTTATTACGGAACTTTTGAAAAATGAACTTGGATTTTCGGGGCTGGTTGTAACCGACGCAATGAATATGCACGCTATTTCTCATAATTATTCCACTTATGACGCTATGAAAATGGCGGTTAATGCAGGTAACAATATAATTACATATCCTGAAGATGAAATTGAATCAATTAATGAATTGGTAAAAGCGGTTGAAAACAATGATATAAACATTGAGTTAATTAATTCATCCGTTAAAAAAATTCTATCGGCCAAAAAATGGCTCGGATTGGATAAGGAAAAAATTGTTGATTCAGCTAAGGTTAAACAGATTGTTATAAATAATGTTGATCACCGAAGACTTGCTCAAGAAATTGCGGAAAAATCAGTAACTCTTGTTAAAGATGATAATAATATAATTCCTGTGGACCCTTCAAATTATTATAAAACTGCGTGCCTATTTTTAGCTCATAGAACATCACCATATTCCGATGAAGATATAATCCCTTTCGATAAATACGTTAAAGAAAATTTTAATTATGTTAAAACTCATAAGCTAATTTTAAAAAGTAGAAAACCGGATTTTGAAAAAGCCTACGCGGACGCAAAAAATTCCAATTTAATTTTATTGCCAGTTTTCTTAAGCATTAAATCTTTTGAAGGAAAAATTCAGCTGGATTCGTTGTTCGCTGATTTTATAAAACGAATAATTAAATTAAAAAAACCTACAATACTTATAAGTTTCGGAAATCCATATCTTTTATCTGATGTACCGGAATCACCGGCCTATTTATGTACGTACGGAAGCGTGCAGGTTTCACAAAAAGCGGCTATGGATGCGCTGCTCGGCAGAATTAATATTTCAGGCAGACTTCCAATATCGATTCCTAATACAAAATATATATATAAAAGCGGGATACAGAAAAAAAGATTAACATTGAATTTTCTGAAAGATAAGGCGGATACGAATTATAATTTTGAAAATATTGATTCATTAATGAGTAACGCGGTTAATGACAGCGTTTTCCCCGGCGGTGTTCTGCTTGTAGCTCAAAGAGGGAAGGTAATATTTCATAAACCTTACGGAAGATATACTTATGATAAAGACGCTGTTGAGATTTCGCAAGAATCTATGTTTGATATGGCCTCTTTAACAAAGGTTGTAGGCACTACTTGCGCTGCAATGTTTTTATATGACGAAGGTAAATTAAAATTAGACGAATACGTGAATTCATACCTGCCTGAATTCGGCGTAAACGGAAAACAAAAAGTAACAGTAAAAAATCTTCTTTTGCATAATTCGGGATTGGACGCATTTAAACCTTACTACAAATACTACTCCGATGGCGAAAGCGTTATTAGGGATATAATGAATAGTAAATTAAATTCTAAGCCAGGCGAGAAATATGTTTACAGCGATTTAGGAATAATTACTCTTCAAAAAGTAATTGAAAAAATTACAGGTTTATCAATCGATAATTATTTAAAAGAGAAATTATTTGATCCTCTTAAACTTAGTAATATTATGTATAACCCTCCGGCCGAGTATCAATATTATTGCGTACCATCCGAAGTCGATGGTTTCTGGCGCCATATTTTAGTCAAAGGAAAAGTTCACGATGAAACTTCATTCCTGCTGAACGGGGTTGCAGGTCACGCCGGGTTGTTTTCAACTGCGCATGACGCCGCAGTAATTATTGAAACAATAATGAATAAGGGAAATTATAACGGGAAACAAATATTTAAATCAGAAACCGTTGAAGAATGGACAAGTATTCAAGATATTAAATCAGGTCGCGGATTCGGCTGGGATACAAAGTCGGAAGGATACTCATCTGCAGGAACTAAATTTTCCGAAAATTCGTTTGGTCATACAGGATTTACCGGAACTTCTATTTGGGCGGATAAAAACCGGGATTTATTTGTTATTCTTTTAACAAATCGTGTTTACCCGACTCGCGATAATAAAAAAATTATTGAATTTAGACCGGTACTTCACGACGCTGTAATTGATGCTGTGGATTATTTCTAATTTAATCGTTTTGTGATTTATCTTTCAACGGCGATATAAAATGAGGGGCCGGCATAAGAAACTGACCCGGCGGGAATAAAATTTTGAATAACGAAAAAATAATTGAAGTTCACGGCCTTACTAAAAAGTTTAAAAATTTAACTGCCGTAAATAATCTTGAACTTAATGTTTTTCGCGGTGATGTATTCGGTTTTTTGGGCCCCAACGGTGCGGGCAAAAGCACTACAATACGTATGCTTCTCTCATTAATTAGTCCGACGCAAGGCTCAATTAAAATATTCGGCAAAGATTTAAATAAAGAAAGAAATGAAATATTAAGAAACATCGGCGCTATTGTTGAAAAGCCGGATTTCTATCTTTATCTAACTGCAATAAAAAATCTGGAAATACTAGGGAAAATTTCGGGAACCGACGTATCGAAAAAAAGATTAATGGAAATTCTTGAATTAGTAGGACTTAAAAATAGATTCAACAGCAAGGTTAAAACTTTTTCCCACGGGATGAAACAGAGACTCGGTTTGGCACAAGCCCTTCTTCATGATCCTGATTTAATAATTCTTGATGAACCAACAACAGGGCTAGATCCCCAGGGTATAAAAGAGATCCGCGATTTAATACTTTATCTTAGTAAAGAAAAACAGAAGACTATTTTTCTTTCTTCACATATTTTAAAAGAAGTTCAGATAATCGCCAACAGAATGATAATCATAAACAAAGGAACGGCTCAAATTGAAGGTTATGTTGAAGAGTTGTTATCAGCCGATAAATTTTCTGTTTCATTTGAAGTAAATGATATTGATGCGGCGCTTAAATTAATCAATTCTTCGTTTTGGATTAATTTATATAAAGATAAAATAAAGAACGAAATTGTTTTTGAAATGTCAAAAGAAGAAATACCTAAGCTTAATAAATTTCTTGTCGATAATAAAATTGATGTTAATGCCGTTGTTCCAACCCGTTCCCTTGAAAATTATTTTCTTAAAATTACCGAAGGGAGCCGCGAATGATAAAGTTAGTTTGGCTTGAACTTCAGAAAATTTTCAGAAAAATTAGAACCTATATTGGTTTTATCGCTATCGGTATAATAATTCCTATAGTTCAGGTTGCGCTTTATTTAGAGGGAGAAAAATATATTAACTTCGCAACTCAGAACCTGCAGCAGTCCTTCTTGTTTGTAGGCAACCTGTTAAACGGCTACCTGATTGCAAATATAGTTTTACAGTCATTATTTATACAAATCCCTTTTTTAATTGTACTTGTAGGCGGGGATCTGCTTGCGGGGGAAGCTACCGCGGGCACATATAGAATGCTGCTTACCCGGCCGCTTTCAAGATTTAAATTAATCACTTCAAAATTTATTGCCGGAATAATTTATACAAATTTATTAATCCTTTGGCTCGCTGTTTTAAGTTTGGGAATATCGGTTTTGTTTTTCGGAACAGGAGAATTATTAGTACTTAAAGATAAAATTTATATATTCGCCGAGAATGATGTGTTATGGAGATTTATATTTGCATACGGTTACGCCACGCTAAGTATGACAACTGTTATGGCTCTTTCATTCCTGTTCTCATCGCTTGTCGAAAATGCGATTGGCCCTATTGTAGCTACAATGGCGGTAATTATAATATTTCTGATAATCTCGGCCCTGCCAATTGAATCGCTTGAATATATAAAACCGTATTTATTTATTAATCATATAAACGAATGGCGCGCTTTTATGTCTGATCCCGTTGACTACGGAAAAGTAATGACTTCCGGACTTGTTTTACTCGGGCATATTTTGGGTTTATATTTTATTACTCTCTATTTATTTATTAAGAAAGATATTCTTTCATAAAGGTAATCATGAAAAAATTATTAATATTTTTATTTATTTCTTTTTCCCTGTCAGCGCAAAATAAAGATCCTTATAAAATTCTGGACGCGGTAAAAGAAAATTTTAATACAATTAAAGATTACGAAGTTGACGCTACAATTACAGTTGACGTGAATTTTCTGCGTGTGCCGGAATCAAAAGCTAAAATATATTTTAAACAGCCCGATAAACTTAAATTGGATTCAGAAGGATTTGCCCTGCTTCCTAAGGAAGGTATAAATTTCTCGCCGAATAAATTATTAAGCGGGGATTTCAGCGCGATTTATATAAAAGCCGACACACTGCAAAAGCATAAGGTTGATATTGTTAAAGTAATTCCGACAAACGATTCTGCCGGAGTTATTCTTACAACTCTTTGGATTGATTCCAATTTAAGTGTAGTGAGAAAAATGGAAACCACTACAAAAAAGAACGGTACTTTTGAAATAAAATTAAATTACGATAATAGCGGCAATAATTTTCTTCCTTCAATTGTTATGCTGATGTTTAATGTGAATGACATACAAATTCCAAAAGCTATTTCGGGTGAGATAAATAATGACGGCAGCTCCGATAATAAAAAGAAAAAAGACGAACCGATGATCGGCACAGTAACAATTAAATACAGCAATTACAAAATTAACAAAGGCATTAAGGATTCATTTTTCGAAAAAGAAAAAAGATAGCTGCTCTTATTGCTACTCAAATATTGCCTAAAATGTTTTTAATTATTTTTACATTTTTATTCATGTTAAATAAATAGTTATTAGCATGATAGATTTCTACTTTTCCAAATAATTATAAGGAGAAGTACCCAATGAATTCAATCAAAAAAATGTTTTGCTTAAAGTATTCTTCCCTGAATTTATTCTTGCTTATTTTAATTTTATTAATCCCTCAGCACGGTGAACTATACTCACAGGATAATACATATATTGAATTGACAGGAGGTTTTGCAAAAAGCCAGGAAAACGGGATGGGTACGATTTTAACTGTCTCAAAAAAAATTACCGGCAAATTATTTTTAACAGCGTCAACCGGATATTTTTCATTTGAAAACAGTGAAAGCAGCTCTAATCCGTTCAGAGATTCAGACCTAATTGTTAATGTTAATAGGGAGAAATTTATAATCCCATTAGAAATAGGCGGAATTATTGAATTCGGACAAAACAACTTCAAACCGTATATTAAATTCTCCGTAAGTTATAATTATGTTGAATATTTTATTCATAAAGACATATTTGGCGGGGATCAATCTATCGGTTATTTGAGAAGCGAAAAGGAATACAAAACAAATGTATTACCCGGATATGGTTTAGGTATGGGAACTTCCTACCTAATAAATCAGGATATAAAAATTGGTATAAATTTTACAATGCAGCAGGTATCAAACATCAACCGGTATATAAGACTTATGGCAGGCATATCGTATATTATTTAATTTCGGACTAAATAATAATCCATGTTTTTCTTAAAGCTTAAACCTGTATTTAATTAGCATTATTCTTAATTCTCCCTTAATTTACAACTCTTTAATAATAATCTGATGGAAAATGAAAATAATTATTGCCGGGGCCGGCGAAGTTGGATTTCACCTTGCCAAACAGCTCTCAAATGAAGAACATGATATTACGGTTATTGATGTTGATGCCGCACAGTTAAGCAGATGCAACGCGGCAACGGATGTTCTTACAATAACGGGTTCCTCAACAGCTATTGATGTGTTAAAATCAGCCGGTATTCAAAAAACCGACCTGCTCGTTGCTGTTACTTCGTCTGAATCTGTTAATATTAATACAACAATTCTCGCAAAGAAACTCGGCGCAAAACAAACTATAGCCAGGGTAGGAAACGCCGAATATATTTCAGAAGAAAACAGGAAAATGTTTAAGGAAATGGGAATAGATTATTTGATCTATCCCGAAGAACTTGCCGCGCAGGAAGTAGTAAAACTTATTGAAAGAGCGGCGGCTACGGATATCATCGATTTCGAAGACGGGAAACTTTCTCTGCTTGGCCTAAAGATAGATTTAAATACTCCCGTTTTAAGAAAATCAATAAAAGATATTGCAAGTGAATACAGCCAGTTTGATTTTAGAATTGTTGCAATCCACCGGGGTATGAGAACAATAATTCCCAAAGGGGATGATATATTCCTTAACAATGATCAAATCTTCGTGATTACTACCCCCGAAGGAACCGATGAAGTTGTTCGTCTTGCCGGAAAAGATAAAACCAAAATTTCGGATATTATGATTCTGGGCGGCGGTAAAATTGGAAGAAAATCGGCGAAACAGCTTGAGCATAACTTAAATATAAAACTGATTGAGTCCGATAGAGAAAAAACAGCCGATCTTGCGGATTATCTCCAAAAAACATTGGTAATACAAGGTGACGGAAGGGATATAGATTTACTTGCGCAGGAAGGCATTGTAGATATGGACGGGTTTATTGCGGTTACCAACGACGCCGAAACAAATATTATAACTTGTTTGATGGCTAAGCATCTCGGCGTTAGCAAAACAATTGCGCTTGTTGATAACGTTGATTATATACCTCTTACGCAAACAATAGGATTGGATTCTTTAATTAATAAAAAACTTATAGCAGCAAATAATATATCAAGATTTATTAGAAAATCGAATATTGTTTCTATCGCTACATTACAGGGTATTGACGCCGAAGTGCTTGAATATATTGCAAAACCTGGTTCACAGATAACAAAAAAACCCGTACGTGATTTGAAATTCCCAAAAGATGCGATTATAGGCGGAGTAATTCGAGGTGAAAAAGGGTTTATTTCCGTGGGCGATACACAGGTTATTGCTAACGATAAAGTGGTTTTATTTACCTTGCCCGGTGCCGTTAATAAAATAGAGAAGTTTTTTCAATAATGCTTAATCTTAAAATTATTTTTAATGTGCTTGGATTTTTATTAGTGCTCGACGGATTTTTTATGCTGTTGGGTATTCCATTCTCTATTTATTACGGGGATAATGATATTGTTGTTCTGCTTGCCTGCGGAGCTTTAACTTCAGGGACAGGAATTTTAATAAAATACTTTACGCGCAACCATAAAAAAGAAATAAGAGCCAGGGATGGTTATGTCGTTGTTTCATTAGGTTGGATTGTACTTTCTCTTTTCGGCGCTCTTCCTTTCGTAATTCACGGATCAATTCCAAGTTATACAGACGCATTTTTTGAAACGATGTCCGGCTTCACAACTACCGGTGCGTCAATATTAAATGACATTGAATTAATGCCTCACGGTTTATTATTCTGGCGAAGCGTTACACAATGGCTGGGCGGAATGGGAATGATTGTATTGTCTCTTGCTATTCTTCCTATACTGGGAATTGGCGGTATGCAGTTATTTGTTGCCGAAGTGCCGGGCCCGACAAAGGATAAAATTCATCCCCGTATTAGTGAAACGGCTAAAAGACTTTGGGGCATCTATGTTATATTCACACTAGCCGAAGCAATTTTGCTTTTTTTAGGGGGCATGAACATTTTTGACTCAATTAATCATTCATTTACTACAATGGCTACCGGCGGGTTTTCAACTAAACAAGCGAGCATAGCATATTATGATTCTCCTTATATCCAATATGTTATAACGATATTTATGTTTCTTGCAGGAACAAGTTTTGTTATACATTATCACGCGCTGCACGGCAATTTTAAGGTAGCTTCAAAAAATGATGAGTTTAAGTTCTATTCAAAAGTAATAGGTGTAATCATAGTTTTTGTGGCAATTGGTTTGTTCCTGAACAATTACGGAAGTGCCGAAAAATCATTTAGAGACGCTTCCTTTCAAATAGTGTCGATGATTACTACTACAGGATTTATTACAGCCGATTATGAATTGTGGGGTTCTTTCTACCAGCTGTTATTTTTTCTTTTGTTATTTACGGGCGGATGCGCCGGTTCAACAGGCGGGGGAATAAAATTTGTTAGGCATCTTATACTGCTTAAAAACAGTTTCTCTGAATTAAGAAGATTAATACACCCTCGTGCTGTAATTCCTGTCAGGTTTAATTCAAATTCCGTTCCGGCCGAAATTATTTCTAACATACTCGCATTTTTTCTTTTCTATATTTCGATTTTTGTCTTTGGTACAATTATAATGGCTTTTCTCGGTATGGATTTTCTTTCGGCAATGGGAGCTGTTGCTACTTCACTTGGAAATGTAGGCCCGGCAATAGGCTCAGTTGGACCGTCGTCAAACTTTGCGCATATTCCGGATTTAGGAAAATGGGTGCTTTCTTTTTTAATGCTGATGGGCAGACTTGAACTTTTTACAATTTTAGTAATTATATCACCGTCGTTTTGGAAAAGATAATTATGCTACAGGTTTAAGATTCATTTTTTATATTGATTTTTTATTCTCAATTTTTTTGCGAGGTTATGAAAAAAGTTTTACTAATTATACTGTTTTCATTTTTTATATTTCTAAATATTAAAGCTCAGCAGTTGTATTTCTGCAAGACCCATACAACCGACGGTAAACCGATAGACGCGCAGATTGAATGGACAATAAAACCGTGGGGTGAAACTTTAGAAGTTCTTTTTGATAATGAAGGAAAAACAATAGATGGATCTTATGCTTACATATTTATTGACAGGGAAGTAAACGGAAAATACGAACCTTTTGACAGCAAAGCCGTAAAACTTAAATACGGATCTACATGGATTTCATACGCGTTTAAATTTGTTGAACTGGGCAGGTACAAGGCATACTTTATAAACTCCAATCAGGACACTCTTGGTTCGGAAAGATTAACGCTTAAATTAGAAGAAAGTTTCGGTACAACTTCAAAAAAATTAAGCAGCATTTATTACGACAGAATCAGATTAGTTTTTTGTGAAAGAGTAATTGCAGGAAGAATTATTAATGAAAAATCTTATGTTTCAATGTCAAAAGACGGCGGAAATGTTCATGTTTATTTAATAAGCAAAACACCGCTAAATTCAAATAAGCTTGTCGTTGATATTTGGAAACAGAAAGAAAACAGTTTTGATTACGAACAGTATATTGAATCTAAAAAGTATGCTATGCTTCCTTCTTGGCCCGATGTGTTTTTTAGGTATAGATTTAAAGCCCCCGGGAATTATAAAGTTGCAGTTTATAACAGTGACGAAGTTTTGATTAAATCAGGTTTCATTAAAGTAATTAAATAACTTATGAGGAATTAATGAAAGGAATAGTTTTAGCCGGCGGTGCGGGTACAAGATTATATCCCGTTACAAAAGTTTACAGTAAACAGCTCGCGATGATTTATGACAAACCTTTGATTTATTATCCGCTTTCAATATTAATGATGGCGGGGATTAAAGATATTTTAATTATTTCAAACGATGAAACCATACCGCTTTATCAAAAACTTTTTGAAGACGGTTCGCAGGTTGGAATAAATATTGAGTACGCCGTTCAGAAAGCCCCGAACGGAATCGCCGAGTCGTTTTTAATCGGAGAGAAATTTATAGGAAGTGATAACGTTACATTAATTCTCGGCGATAATATTTTTTACGGAAAATTGGATTATTTATATAACGCCCTTGAAAAAAGCAAAAACGGCGGAGCAACAATATTCGCTTACCAGGTTAAAGATCCTAACCGGTACGGTATCGTTGAATTTAATGAAGAAGGCAAAGCAATTTCAATTGAAGAAAAACCTAAAATTCCTAAATCCAATTTTGCCGTGCCGGGTTTATATGTTTACGACAACAGAGTGATTGAAATTACCAAAAACTTAAAACCATCGGCAAGAGGCGAACTTGAAATAACCGATGTTAATAAGATTTACCTGCAGGAAGGAAAACTTGGCGTAGAAAAAATAGGACGCGGAGTTGCCTGGCTTGATACGGGAACTCCCGAAGCTCTTCTTCAGGCGTCAAACTTTTTCGGCGTAATTGAAGACAGACAGGGACTTAAAGTCGCATGCATTGAAGAGATAGCGCTTTATAAAAAATTTATTACAAAAGAAGTTTTTAATAATCTGGTTAAAAGCCTGCCGAATTCGCAGTACAGGGAATATCTTGAAAACCTTATGTAATTGGAATAATATTATTCTTATTTAAGAAATCATTTTTTTACAGGCAGATATTTTATCTGCCTTAATTTTTAAAGTATGCCAGAACAATTCGATAAGTATTCTTCAAATAAATTTATTAGAATTATTTTTATTGCCGCCGGATGGATTTTCGTCGGTTTGGGAATAATAGGAATATTTTTGCCCGTAATGCCGACAACAATATTTCTAATTATTGCCGCCGCTTGCTTTGCACGAAGCTCTGAAAAATTTTATAACCAGCTGCTTAACAATAAATATTTAGGAAAATATATAAGAGATTATTTGGAGAATAAGGGTATGCCTCTCCGCGCCAAGATAATAGCGATAATTATGATTAACACTGTTATTGGTTATTCCGCATTTTTTGCGGTAGAAACTTATTGGGTGAAAATATTACTATTAATTATTGCCGTTAGTTTAACTGTATATCTTATTTCGTTAAAAACTTTATATCATGAAACCAAATCGACATAAAATTTTAATTATATAAAAAAATGAGACAATAAATAAAATTCTCTCTTAATTTATATAAAGCAAGATTAGGATTTTTTTTTAGAAACTTACGGATTTTTTACTTCTTAAATGAAAACGAAGTGTTAGAAATACCGCTACGGTTAATAATCCTACTGCAAACCCGATCCATACGCCGACAGCGCCCAGACTAAGATTAAATGCAAGATAATATCCGAGCGGAATCGCAAAAAGCCAGTATGATGCAAAAACAATAATTAAAGGTATTGTAACGTCGGTTAAACCCCTAAGTATGCCGAATGCTGTTGCTTGTATTCCGTCAAAAATTTGAAAAAGTGAAGCCACAATTAATAATGATGAAGCAAGTTTAATTACTTCGATATCATTAATATAAATTAAAGGAAGATAGTTCCTGAATAAAATGAACAAAATTGCGAACACAAACATAACTGAGGCCGCAAGAAGAATTGCCGAAAAACCCGCAGCTCTTGTATTTTTTATATCTCTTTCTCCAACGGCGTTGCCTACCCTGATTGTTCCCGCCGCCGATATTCCCAAAATTACCATATATGTTGCCGAAGCCAGATTTATTGCAATTTGATGAGCGGCCAATTGCACTGTTCCGATCCACCCTACCATTATTGCGCCGAACGCAAAAGCTGCGACTTCAAGAAAATATTGTAATCCCGAAGGAAGTCCTATCCCAATTAATTTTCTTATCATCTTTTTATTAATACTTCTAAACTTTAGAGACGTATCGTATTCCCGGTATTTAACTGACTTAATTACATAAAACATTAACGCTAATGCCATAATTGTGCGTGTAGTTGTAGTTGCGTATCCTGCTCCGTCAAGCCCCATAGGTTCAAAACCTAAATTACCGAAAATTAATACCCAATTTAAAAATGCGTTAACAATGTTTGCCGATATTGATAAATACATCGGAGGATTTACATCGGATATTCCTTCAAGAAATTGCCTGTAAATTTGAAAAAGCATAAATGGAATTACAGAAAAGCCGAGTATCCGTAAATACGATATAGCTAAAATCTCTACATCCGCAGGCTGCTTAAGATATATAATAAGATCGCTTCCGAAATATATAAAACCTAACAAAACAACCGCGGCGCTTAAGTTAACAATTAATCCCTGCCTTAGAACTACGCCGCATTCTTCATTATTCCTGCTTCCTTTCGCGATTGCTACAAGCGGGGTTATAGCCATTGACATACCTATGCCTATAACCAGTACTAAAAAGAATAATCCGTTTACTAACGCGGCTGCTGCGAGAGGGGCGGCTCCAAGTTTGCCGACCATTAAACTATCGACAAAACCCATCATCGTGTGACCTAGCTGTCCGATTGAGACAGGTATTGCCAGTTTTACGGTTTCTTTTATATGTTTTTTAAATGACGGCATTTCAGACAAATTCTAAATTCATTATATTTATTAACTTCTTATTTGTGTAATTTATGGACAAATTTCATTAAATTAAAAATTGATTACGGCAATTTAGCAAATTAAGTAGTATTGGACTCTACTTATTTAAGAAAATTCGGGAGAATATTTCATGGGTATATTATCCGGCAATAAAAAAGAAGCCGATAGGTTAATTCAAGAGAACGACGATCTTAGAAATAAGCTTCATACTGTGCTGGAAAAACAAGGCAGTTTTGAAGAACTCGAAAAAAAACTCGCCTTAGCTAAAAAAGAATTAAGCGAAATTGCAAATGAACAAAGCCAGATTGAAAACAGCATCCGCGATATATTTAATGAAAGCGAGCAGAAAAAAAATGAGCTTAAAGAGCTGACTGACAAAATAAACGAACTGCAGGATATAAAAGATAATCTTCAGAACGCTATTCATTATACGGAAGAAGAGACTGAAAAAGCGGAAAAGAAAAAAATAGAAAACACAATTAAAAATGAAAAACTGTCAGAAGAAATTTCGGAAAAAGAAAATAGAATTAACCAGCTGAATGAAAGTCTTGATGAACTTGAACTGAAGGTAAAAGAACATAAAGAAAGTTTCGATCAATTATCGGAAGCCGAAGTTAAATTAAAAGATATAGAAGCCAGAAATAAAGAATTGCAAAAACAGAATGAAGCGTATTTAAAAGAAAATAAAGAAATAGAATTTAAAATTCTTTCTTTAAGAGACGACGAAGAAAGACTTAATGAAAAAATAGAATCGTTTAAATCCGATGAAAAAAAGAAGAATGAAATTATTAGAAAACTTAACGAACAAATTTCGTTAAATGAGGAAATTAAAAGCAACCTTGACCAAAGCCTCAGTCTAATTGTAAATCAACTTGCTGAAAAAGATAAACTTTTCAGCGAGTATTCGGATAAAAAAGAATCTTTCATAAGTGAAATTATTAACAAACAAAGCGAACTGGCTGCTGTTAAGCAGAATCTCGAATCATCCAAGTCTGATTTGGAAAAACTTATTCAGGAAAATGGAAATTATACCGCGCGACGCGATGATCTGCTTGATGAAATTAAAAAGTTTGAAAGAGTAAAAAATGAAATTCAGCAGGAAATTCTGAATAAAAGAGATCAGGAAGAAAAACTTACAGGCGAAATTGAAGCTGTAAGAGTCAGGGTAAACGAAATTGAAAAAAGAAAATATGAAATAGAAGAAAGTCAGCTTGAACTTGAAAAAATATTATCGGGCACTTTGGAACGTTATACGGGCGAAGTAAATATTGCAAATCAAAAACTGGGCTCTCTTAAAAAAATAATTCTTGATAAGGATAGACAGCTTAGTGAAATTGAAAAACAGGTGCTTGAAAAATCTACGCAGATTGCCGAATACGCCGGACTTGTAAAAGTGCTTCACAAAGAAAGAGCATCTTTTGAGCAGATTGTTTCCGGACTTAAAGATGAACAGGACGAAATGAATAATTTGATAGCTTCGCTTAAAGATAAAGAGAATGATAGACGCATTGCTCTTCACCAGTTAAAAACGGAAACCGAATCCATCCAAGTTAAAAAAATGGAGCTCGAAAGAGAGTTTAAATTAATATTAAAATCAACTTCGGATAATTTTTCGCTTCTTGAGGATAAAAAGAAAACCATACTCGAAGAAATGAAATCAAACGACGAAATTCTTGAAACTGTTCATAAAAATATTTCCGAAGCTAAAACTCAATTACAGGCTATTAAAAAAGAAACCGCGGCTGTGGAAATTGAAAAAGAAAAAAATACAGCTAAGATTTCTGAACTAATTGCACTTGAAAAAAATCTTCAGTCGAAAATTTCATTGCTTAAAAAAGAAGCCGGTGACGAAGCTAAAAACGAACAAGAAACCGACGATTAATGTAATTGATTCATTATTTTATTTTTTTGATCATTATTTTATACAGTAAATAAAATTCGTAAAGTACCAGTTCTAATGTTTTCGTTAATTTTTACGGAAAAAATGTAACGGTTTTATGAAAGTGTATCATTTCAAAGCACTCCTATTTGCAAATCAATTCAAAATAGATGGATTATTAGCTAATTAGGACTTGGTATATTTTTTGTTTATATCATATATTAAAATCAGAATTATTTTTATAATGACTCAACAAATAGGGTTAAATAATGGCGGGTTTCAAATATTTCGTATTGTTAATAATATTTTTAAATATAAATATATTCGCCTCAGATCAGCAGAGTTTGCCGAAATATGACTCGGCGGCTGTTTATATGAAAAACTCAGTTTATCCTCTTAAAATAGAGTTGTTTGAAATTTATAAAAAAATACCGGCGGATATCGTAATGCTCGGCGATTCGCGCACAGACGGCGTAAACTGGAATGAGTTACTGGGACGCCCAAATATTGTTTCGCGCGGTATCCCTAGCGATGTAACCGAGGGTTTCCTTGCTAGAATGGAATATGTGTATAACCTTGAACCCAAATACTGCATTGTACAAGGCGGATTAAATGATATCTATAATTGGACTGCGGTTGAAAAAATATATCAAAATTATGTTAGAATTATAAGCGGACTTCGATCAAAAGGGATAAAACCTATTCTTCAATCGGTTATCTATGCCGGGAAAATTTGGGGAAAGGATTATCTTGTACGTACAAATTCAAAACTGAAAGCCGAAGATGTTAACAAAGAAAGAAATCAGGAAATTGAAAAGTTAAACAGAATGTTAAAAAGTTACGCTAAAAGGAATAATATTATTTATATAGATTTGAATGCAGATATGTCATTCCGCGGTTTTCTTAAAGATGAATTAACTCACGACGGCGTACATTTAAATGCCCGTGGTTATAAAATTTGGGGAAGAAAAATCGACGAAGTTTTAACTGAACTGGGATTATAAAAATTTTTATTGTGTATAATTTAGGAGATAAGTATGCCCGCCAAAAATATGATAAAGCAGCCGCTGTTTATTATGGGATTAACTATAACGATTTTATTAGTTGCTTCTCTGCTGCCGCACGACATAAATATATTAGGAGTACAGGTTAGACATGTAGATATTATTTCGGACCTGAAACAGTATGACGAAAGTGAAGATGATTATTATGAAGAATATAAAAATACCGAAGATTATTTCAACAATGAAAGTGATGACTCTAGTTCTGATGACGGAGCGCTTCTTGAAAATAATAGTCTAAAAAAATATAACTATGCTGAATTTTCTGTTTTGAATAAATTAAGCGATCTGGCACAAAATTTTGCGGAAACAGAATCGGAAAAAATTGACTTATATCTTAGCTCGGCTAATTCCAAACCTAAAACAAGCAAGGAAAAAATTGTAGGAAATTTAGGCCAGCTGAAACATTTTTTTGAAGCAGTTAAAAAATCTAAAACTGAAAAAATTAGAGTCGCCCATTTCGGAGATTCCGCAATTGAAGGTGATTTAGTGACTGCGGACTTAAGAGAAAATCTGCAGAAAAAATTCGGTGGAAACGGAGTCGGATTTGTTTCAATGACTTCACAAGATATTCAGTTCCGCCAGACAACAAAACATACGTTTTCGGAAAATTGGAAAGAAGGCTCGCTGTACGGTACTAACCCTGATAGACTTCCTCTGGGTATAAGCGGTGAAAACTTTGTGCCCGATGCAAATGATGTATGGGTTCAATATGAAACAACTACAAGATATCCTTATTTAAGATCTTTCAATACCGCCAGATTATTATACTCAAATGCAAAAAATTATTCTATAAACTATTCTTTTGATAACGAACCTGCTAAAAGCGCGAGACTTGAAAGAGGAGAAAAAATTCAAGAATTAGTATTAACGACTAACAGAGACGCTAAAAAATTACATATTGATATTCCGAACAAGGACCAGGCTTATTTTTACGGAACCCTTCTTGAAAACGGAAACGGAGTTTACGTAGATAATTTCCCTTTGAGAGGAAATACCGGGGTCGACCTTTCACATTTATCGGTTGATGTTCTTAAACAATTCGATTCATTGCTGAATTATAAACTTATTATACTTCAATTCGGATTAAATGCCGCCGGATCGGTTAGAAGCAACTATTCATGGTACGAAAGAGAAATGATTAATGTTATTAATAAACTGAAAGAGGCTTTTCCCAATACAAGTTTTTTAATGTTAAGCGTTCATGATAAAAGTATGAAAAGAGGGAGTAATTTTGTTACAGATCCTTCAATACTGAAACTGTTAAAAACACAAATTAATATTGCAAAAGAAACCGACATTGCCTTCTGGAACCTGTTTGAAGCGATGGGAGGAAAAGATTCAATGCCGACATGGGTGAATTCAAATCCGCCTTTAGCCTTTAGAGACTATATTCATTTTAATGACCAGGGCGCAAAAAAAGTAGCCGACCTTTTAAGCGATGCGCTTATGGAAGCATATGAAAAATATTAATTATTAAGGAAAAGAAATAATCAAATAAATATTGGAACAAATAGCTGCCGAAATATCTAAAATCTGGATATCATTTTAATTAATAGGTAAGCAGCATTATAAATTTCCAATATTATAAAACGTAATTAGATTCTGGTAATAGTGAAAAATCAAATGAGTAGAAACTTTAAAATATTACCGCTGCTGTTTTTTTTAGTTTTTGCTCCAAAATTGTCAGCGCAGCCTGCTTTGGAAGAAGGTCTTAAAAGAGAAGCTATCTCCCATATGAATGCCGGTCGATACGGTGAAGCTATTGATCTGTTAAATAAATATATATCCGCAAATCCCAGAGTAGCGGAAGGATATAACCTGCGAGCGTTATGTACCGAAAAAAGATCGGAGTATGAAAGATCGGTGCTCGATTTCCGCAGAGCTATTGCACTAGAACCGGGTAATCAGCAATTCAAGGAAAACCTCGCTAGAGTAATTCAAATATGGTATGCTCAGCTCCGGAAAAAAATAGAAGGCCACGAAAGAGAAATTGCGATTAATCCTGCTAACCCTTTTAACTATCTTGAAATAGGAAAATCCTACAGGCACATGGAAGAATGGCTTACTGCCGAAGAATGGTATGATAAATATCTAGCGCGCGACGATAATGCCTCGCCTGATGAAGTAATCCGTTATACAGTAATATTAACCTATACAAAGCATATTAAAAAAGGGGAGATAATCCTTAAAAAATATGTTGAAAGATATCCCGAGGACTGGCGTCTTTGGAGCAGATACGGATATTTTACAATGTGGCTCGGCAATTATAAAACGGCGCAAAAAGCATTTGAGACGGCGCTTAGTTTTAAACCGTTTTTTAAAGAAGCGCAGGACGGATTAGATCAGGCTAAAAAAGAAGCTTATGTAACTCAATACGATCCCCGTTCTTTTGAAAGAGAATATCCTATTGACAGATATTACAGATTACTTAGAAAAGACCCGTCGGATTTGGAAACTAGATTTAAGCTTGTTGATGAACTTATAAATGTGGAAAGAATGGAAGAAGCTTTTAATCAGCTTCAAATTATCGGTATAGACCATTATGAAGATCCAAGGTTCGATCCTAAAATGGATTTTGTAACAAGTTTCAGAGATACCACTTACAGAAATAGAATTGAATATAACCGGGGTTTGATTGAAACCGATCCATCAAATAAAAAAGCGGTTTCGGAGGCGGCAAGATATTACAGCTATCTTGAAGAATACGATAACGCAGTTGCTTTGCTCGATACTTTTTTTACAACCCATCCGGAAGAAAAAGATAAAGATTTAAGATTTCAATATGCCCGTAATTTAGCGTGGTTCAGAGATTTTGATAAAGCGATTGAAATTGTCGACGGACTTTTGAATGAATATCCCGATGATCTCGATTATCAATTGTTCCGCGCTCAGGTTTCAGTATGGAACAGTATTGACACTGATATCGCGAGAGAATATTTAACCAATGTGCTCGAAAAAAAACCGAACAACGTTGACGCGGTAATTGCAATGGGTTCATTATCGCTTCTTGAAAGAAATTATGAAAGCGCTCAGGAATACGCTACCAAAGCATATGAACTGGATCCTACTAGCGATGAAGTAGCTAAACTTCAGTCAAATGTGGACTTCCAGGCATTACGCGCCGAAGAAGAAAGACTTTATAAAATTCTTGAAGAAGGTAGAATAATGCTGGATGCCGATGATTGTGCAGGCGCTCTCCCTTTTTATCAGGATTATCTTTCTAAAGCCGAACCTAATATGATAATACTTAAAGAGTACGGCGACGTTCAATTCTGCGCGCAGAATTTTGAAGAAGCAAAAGCTATTTACGAGGAAGTTTTAAGACAAGGTTATAATTACGACGCTGCATTACAGAAAGCAAAAGTTTACTACGCGATGGATGACAGTATTGGAGCGGTTAACGAATTTAAACAGCTAGTTTACGATAACCCTACATTGTTTGAACCAAGATTGTACCTTGCCGATTCTTACGCAAAACTGGGAGCTAATGATTCTGCAAGAGTTATTTATGATTCTTTATTTACATGGAATATTGATACCACTCAAGTGCTTCAGCTGGAACAGCGTATTGAATGGCTCCCTATTACCGGCTTAAGAGGCATAGTTGAATCGTTCCCCAACAGTATTGGTTTCGCTCCCTTCTCTTCTTTTTATTCCGATAATATTAGTTTCGGCTATACTCAATTCGGCGGAAGACTCGAATTAGGTTTTACTCAATATTTGTCGTTTGGAATTTCTTATCAGCAGAACAGAATGAGCGCAAGCCGGTCAAGTTTAAATACTGAAATTGTGAATGCGATAAATTTTAAAGAAAGCAACAATTTTACAACATTTAAAGGACATGCATTTCTCAGGTTCGGCGAACATTTTTCCGCGGGAGCGGGACTTGGAGTAGTTAATGCTCCTAATGAAAAACAGATTGAAGATATTGATGCATTTGTACGTTACGATGTAAAAGATCATTTTTTTATAAGCGCAAATTATCAAAATACAGACGCAATATTAATTTTATTCTCGCCGTATTTAATTGACGAAAGGCAATTCGCACGCTTATATAAAATAGGCGGGGAATACTGGCATAAATCGGGAGTCCTTTTCCAAAGTTATTTCCAGTACATTACCGTAGATGATGAAGATGAAGGGAATGATTTTTTCATGAGGATTGGAAAAAGATGGTTTGATTACCTGCTTGGCGGTTATGAATATTATTATTCCAATTGGAAATTTGATTCTCCGTATTATTATTCGCCGAATAATTTTGAGTCCCACAGTATTTGGGCTGAAGCCGAGCTCGAAGAAAATGAGCTGCTTACAGTTAAGCTTAAAGGTAAATTAGGTTTTGTGCCCCATAATGATTTTTTGATTTTAGGCGGTTCAATTGAAGCATCATATAAAATATTTTCGAGAGTTACTTTAAGCGCTAATATTGGCGCCGGTAGTACTTCACGTGATGATAATAGCTACAGAAGCGTCTCAGGCGGAATTTCAGCATACTGGACTATATATTAATAAATCTTTATCACGATCTTTATCATTATCACAATCTTTATCTTGATCTTAATCAATAACCTTTAACAAAATCAAAACTGTTTTCTACTAAATCTATCAAATAAAAATATTTTTATGAAACTTTATTTATAATCACATTGTTTTATAAATATTCCTTTTATATTTTCGATAATAACACAAAAAGAAAAATTTATTATGATTGAAATAAAAATATCAACAAGCGCGGCGGTTTTACTGGTTACCGAAAGAATGCGGTACGAATTTTCGATGCGTAAAAAAAGCGGCAAAATAGAAAAAGGTTTTGAAATGGAATTTCTTGATTTCAGAACATTGCTTAGTATTGCCGAGATTGCTTCGTTTGATTTGATATTGCTTCTGCCGGCGGGAATTCTAACCGAAAATAATAATCTCGATGATATAATCTGCAGATCAATGAGATCATTAGCCGATGTATACCACAAAGAAGAGTTTAAGTATTATACAAAAGAAAAAGCCCGCAAACTTATTAAAAAGATTGCGGACTTATTTGAAAATGTTGAAGCTAAAGGATTCCTTAATAACTAATTAGATGTGCCTGATAATAAATATTCTGTTGATGAAGACACACCATTTATAATTGCTTTAATAGTAATATTTATGATTGAAGGAGTATCTTCTTCAAAATTACTATCAGAGATATAAAACGTAAAATTTGTCGAACCTGAAATTACATCAGGCATTATGACATTTATATTTCCAGTTAAATTTATATTAGAACCTTCCGCAGAAACTGTAATGCTTGAACCTGCAGCGATTGGGCGACCATTGGAATCTTTAACTGAAAAATTAAAGGCTTTTGAACCCCCATTCGGGATATTAAAATTATTATTTGCTGGATCAGTTGTAATTATTGCATTTCCTGAAAATATGACGCTTGTTTGTACATCTATAACTTCAGAGTTTTCATTTATTGTTGTTGCTTTTACAGTACCCAATCCATTAAGTCGTGGATCTGCTGTTAGTAAAATTACAGATGCAACTCCCAAATTATCTGTTAACGCTGAACCTTCAATTACGCCAATTGTTGAACTAAAGTATATAGCTGTTCCAGGTCTAACAGGATTTGAGTATTTATCACCAACAATAACAGTTACTACATTTTGTAATCCAGATATCAGCAGTCCAGGAACGTTGTATTGTTGAACGGCTATATCAAAATGCACTGCATCAGGCAAGCCACCATGAATAGTAATTAAAACTGGCTTAGAACGTATAATCTTACCGTTTAAATAAATTTCGGCTATTACTTGAGCAACACCTGCAGAAGTTCCACTATTTAATGTAACCTTTGCCTGTCCATTATTATTTGTTTTTGCAGAATCAGGGTATAAAAATTCACCGCCATTGGGGGAGGAAACTAATTTGAAATGTACCATTGATTTATGGTTCAAATCTAAAGGCACGCCGCTTGAATCTCTAGCTTCAAAAATAATTTCAGCCGCTTCTACTGCACCGCTTTCTCTTACACCTATACTTTGAACAGGTTGTACAAATAAATTAATTGTAGCCGGTAAACCAGACAGACTGTTTTGTAGATCTTCAGGATTTACTAACTTAAAAATTGGTACTTGTACATTTCGTCCATCAAGGGCAAAAGCTATATTACTTTTTTCGATGTAATTTTCCTTAAAAGCAATAATGGTAAACTGTTTAGGTTCACTAAAGGTTACTTCAATATCGTATTGTCCTTGTGAATTTGTTGATACTGCGAATTCACTGCTACCGTTAATTGCTCTTACAACTGCATCATTTAATGGGAGGCCAGAAATGGAATCAATTACCTGTCCTAGGAAATGAGCAGATTTAAGTGCAGAGTCTGAGGGCTTTTTCAATTCAAAAATTGGTAATTCAACATTCCTACCTTCAACAGCGTAAACAGAAATACTCTTTTCTATATATCCTTCTTTAAAGGTTTTAATTGTAAATTGTTTTGGAACAGAGAAATTTACCTCTACTACGAATTTTCCGTCGCTTGTCGTAATTCCAGTAAATTCAGATTCATCACTTATAGCTCTTAAGACTACATCATTTAATGGAACTCCTGATAGTGAGTCAATAACTTGACCAGAAAATACAATAGTCTTTACGGTCGTTTGAGTTTGTTTATTTAATTGAAAAACTGGTAATTCGATATTTCGGCCTTCAAGTGCGAAAACAGTAATATTTTTTGAGCTGTAACTTTCTTTAAAAGCTACTATAACCAGTTCCTGACTATGTGATATTTTAACTTCAAGATTATATTTCCCCTCGCTATTGGTAACAGTAGCGAAATCGGAAGTCCCAACTATGGCCCTTACAACAGCATTGGTTATTGGAGCACCCGCAATAGAATCAATAACCTGTCCTGAAAAGAAAACTGATTTTACTGAAGAATCAGTAGGTTTTTTTAATTGAAAAATTGGGACTTCAACATTTCTGCCTTCGGTTGCAAATACAGTAATACTTTTTTCACTGTAACCTTCTTTAAAAGCTAATACTAAAAACTCTTGTGTTTGTGAAATTTTAACTTGAAGTAAATATTGCCCATTATTATCTGTTATTGCTGCAAAATTAGAACTTCCAGCCAAGGCTCGAACTATCGCATTTGAAATAGGTTGTCCAGATAAAGAGTCAATTACTTGCCCAGTAAAATTAACAGTTTTTAGTGAGGAGTCAGTAGGTTTTTTTAATAGAAATACTGGTACATCAATTGTCCTTCCTTTCACAGCTAATACGATAATACTCTGCTCACTATAACCTTCTTTAAATGCACTAAGCGTAAATTTTTGTGATTCAACAATAGTTACTGCCAATGTGTAATTTCCATCAGCATCTGTTATTGCTGAAAAACTCGAAGTATCATCAAAAGCCTGAACTACTGCATTGGAAACTGGTGAGTTAGCTAAAGAATCTAAAACTTGACCTTTTATAATAACAATTACTTCTTCAACTGTAGAATTTGGTACGTTATCAGGTTCAGTTATAAGTTTACAACTTTCAGCAGAAAAAATAATTAATAAAAGTAAAGTTATTGAGAGTAATATTTTCTTTTTCATAATGAGATCTTCTTTTAATTTATGAAAGATCAATTGTTAACGAATGTTAATGAGTGAATATATTAAAATATTTGCTAATTTATTCAGCATTCTTAATTAAATCAAGTAGTATATACATATAATCGTGTTTATTTTAAAATAGTTTATTTGGAATTGTGACGCAGTTAACTTGGTTTAAAAACAAACAAGCCCGCGTTACGGGCCTGCTTGAACCATTAGTACCAAGGAGTAACTAACATGGTTGGAAGGAGTTAATCTTATTTATTTACTGTCGTTATCGAACTATTGATTACGAACTCATCATATATTGCCGAAAACATATGTTTTACTTTCGGGTTGCTTTCGTTTGAAACCATATCCTTTATATATTCAATAGCAATAGGATCACCTATTTTATATAAACTCAGCGCTATTAATATTTTTGTGCCGGGATCTTCTTCTTTCTGCAATTCCTCAATTAAATAATCAAACGCTTCTTCAAGTTTATACTGGCCAGCGTAAAATATCGCGCTGTTTCTTAGTCCGCGGTTTTCGGATTTAATTCCTACTAACAGACTTTTAACGGCGTTCGTTTTTAACTGATATTTTTCAATAATTACTTTTCCCGAAGATTGACTTTCCTGCGCATTTACACTACTTGCAAAGAATAATGTTAACAATAATGTAAAGACCATAAAAGTTGTTGTTCCGATTGTTATTTGCTTTTTCATTTTCCCCTCCCTTTCAGAGATATTATTAAAATCTTCAAAAGAAATTTACCTGCATATTATGTAACCGTTGTCATCCGCAAGTAAACAAATGTCAAATGATGTCATGAAATAATATTTCTCAAACAAAGGGGAAGATTTTTTATTTTCCAAAAATCACATCCCAGAAGCTTCTTTTCTTGCTTATCCTTTTCCATGCATTCCGATAGTTATTCTGCGTAGCAATGCCAATGGGACCTTCGTATATGCCGCCGTTTATATAGCTGTCGTATACCCTTACAGCTATTACATTTACGCCGTTTTTGTTCAAAAGATTTGACGGGAATAAATATCCTCTTAGTTCCTGCCATTCATTATTGAAATTACTATTTTCAGGATCACTGCTGAATGATCCTGTTTGACCGATTAGATTTCCGTTTAAATATGCTTCGTCTATATCGTCAATTTTTCCAAGAAGCAAAACCAGTTGGTCATCATTAAATGAACTACTAATTGTAAAAGTTTTCCTGTACCACGCGACTCCGTTGTATTCATCATAACCCTGAGTTTCCCAGTAGCCTGGCACGAATATTTTATTCCATTTTGAATCGTCAAAATCTTTTTCTTTAAATTCCTCGCGGTCGCCGGTAGAAAATTTCCATTCTCCTTCCAGGTTTTTATCAACTAGGAATTCGTAACTTTTTACATATATGCCTATATCGCCTGAATTAATACCGCCGCCTAAAGTGGCGTCAAACACTCTAACGGCTAAAACGTTTTTTTTATTTTTGTTAAAGTATTTTGCCGGAACAGGGTATTTCCTGTCGGCATTGTAAGCGGTTTTAAAATCTGGAGGAAATTTACCGGATGAGCCGATAAATTTTCCGTTAAGATATACTTCATCTACGTCATCAATATAGCCAAGTGAAATATAAACGCTTTCATCTTTTAGTATTTCAGCTAATACAAACTCTTTTCTGTACCATGCGTATCCGTTATATCCGTAAAAACCTTCTTCTTCCCAAAAAGAGGGAACGCGAACCGTTTCCCAGTTCGAGTCGTCATAACCAATGTCGGCCCATTTTTTATCGTCGCCTATGGAGAATTTCCATTGACCTCTTAAATTTAATATCCTATCCCAATCACCCGCGGCGCTGATATTAGATGAAAGAAATAATAATAAAGCCGATATTAAAATTAAACGCTTAATAGATATTGAATTAGTCATAAAATTTTCCTGAATTTCAATCGAAAATTATATTAACAAATTATTAAATGAGTCATAATAGGGTAAACATTTGTCATTAATTGTCATAACCGGAAAAATGTTCGAAAATATAAACATCTATTTCCATTATAACGGAATAAATTTGTATGAGAACTGATTTTTCTATTAAAAACTACAAATATATTGGCATAGAATTTTCTTAAGGATAATTATATATTAGAAAAAATATGAATCAGACTTATCTTTTGTATTTTTATTAATCCTGACTTTATGTTTTTTTTTGAATATTTTGTTTACTAATTAGAAACTAATATAAAATTACTTCTGTTGGCTTGGAGTCAGAATGAACTTAAATTTATCCCGTTCCTTTATACTAATAAACCTGTTTATAACATATTTTTCAATTAATTCCTTTGCACAGCTTCTTACCCCCAGGGTAAGTCCCAAAGCTGAAATTACGCAGTTTGTGGGTATAAGCAAGGTAGTTGTAAATTACAGCCGTCCTTCCGTAAACGGAAGAGAAATATGGGGCAAACTTGTCCCGTATGGTTTGGAAAAACAACCCGACGGTTCGGAAATTCCATGGCGGGCAGGCGCAAATGAAAATACAATTATTACTTTCTCCGACGATGTTAAAATTGAGGGGAATGATTTACCCGCCGGGAAGTACGGTCTGCACATGATCCCCGAAAAAGATAAATGGATAATAATTTTCAGCAGCAATTATACTTCATGGGGAAGTTTTACATATGATAAAAATGAAGACGCTTTGAGAGTAACGGTTAAACCCGTTGAAGCTCCGTTTGTTGAAAGACTTACATATGATTTTGAAAATATAACAAGTTCATCCGCAGTTCTTTTTCTAAGGTGGGAAAAAATAAAAATTCCAATCAAACTTGAATTTAACGCCGATAAAATTGTTATTCAGAATTACAGAGATCAGCTGCGGGGCGAACTAGGATACCAGTGGGAAACATGGTACGAAGCCGCTTTTTACTGCATGCAGAGTAATTCCTACCTTGATGAAGCGGAAAGATGGATTAAAAAGTCGATAGAAATTAACGAAAACTTTAAGAATAGAAATCTGCTCGGGTATATTTTAAAGGCCAATAATAAAACGGATGAAGCTGTAAAAGTTTTTAAGGAAAATATTAAAAGGTATCCTTCGGATTGGAGTGTTTATGAAAGTTTGGCCGAAGTGTTAGCTGAAACAGGCAATAAAGATGAAGCGGTAAAATATTATAAAAAAGTTTACGAAACAGCGCCCGATTCTCAAAAACCGAGAATTGAGGATATACTTAAAAATCTTAACAGTCACTGATAATTTTAAATTTTATCAGGAACAATTATTTGGGAAAATAACTAAAAGAGAATACTCTAATTAATCTATTTCTTATAAATCCTTGGGGGGAACTTGGATAGAATGAAATATTATTACTTCAAAGCGAAAGCCGTTGCTTTATCCCGCGATAATCAATGGAAATTCGTTTATATATTTCTATTTCTGCAGTCGGTTTTTGTTACTCTTTCTTTCTACTGGTTTACAAAGGTATTTGAATGAGTAATTTTGACTGGATTATTCTATGTTCGTTTATTTTATTTGTTGTTGTTTACGGGGTTTGGAAAACCCGCGGCAGTAAAAATGTTAACGATTATTTATTAGCTAGTAAATCTACCCCCTGGTATACAGTAGCACTTTCAATTATGGCAACGCAGGCCAGCGCAATAACATTCCTTTCTACTCCCGGACAGGCATATGTTGACGGTATGCGATTTGTACAATTTTACCTCGGACTTCCGATCGCAATGATAATCCTTTCAATTACCGCAGTTCCAATCTATCACAAATTAAATGTTTACACCGCATACGAATATCTTGAAACAAGGTTTGATTTAAAAAACCGGACGCTGGGAGCGTTTCTGTTTTTAACACAGCGCGGATTGGCGGCAGGCTTCACAATATTTGCGCCTTCAATTATTCTCTCTGTTCTGCTCGGATGGGATGTATATGTTACAAATTTGATAATTGGTACGTTGGTTGTAATTTATACCGCATCGGGCGGGACCCGCGCGGTTAATAAAACGCACCTTCAGCAGATGGTAATTATTATGTTCGGCATGACTGCTGCTTTTTTTATGATTTATAAATTGCTGCCTGAAGATATTTCCGTTGTTGATGCAGCGTATGTTGCCGGTAAAATGGGAAAACTAAACGCGATTGATTTCTCATTCAATTTAAGCGACCGTTATACTTTCTGGTCGGGTATTATCGGCGGCACATTTTTAATGCTTTCTTATTTCGGCACGGATCAGTCGCAGGTTCAGCGTTATTTATCGGGCAGTTCAATTTCTCAAAGCCGTATTGGTTTAATAATGAACGGTATTGTAAAGGTGCCAATGCAGTTTTTTATTTTATTTATCGGAGCTATGGTTTTTGCTTTTTACCAGTTTGCTACTCCTCCCGTATATTTTAATCCCGTTGAAGAACAAGCCGTAAAAGAAAGTGTTTATGCCGATGCGTATAACTCTCTTGAAAATGAACATAAGGAATTGTTCAAAGAGAGGAATGAAAGTTTGCGCGCTATGCTTAACGCCATTGAAAATAATGATGAAAACAAAATTGCGGCATATGAAAAAATTCTTGACGCTTCAAAAGAAAAACAAAATGAAATTAGAGAAGCGGCTGTCGGTTTAATTAAAAAAGCGGAACCTAAATCGGACGGTAACGATACAAATTATATTTTTCTAAATTTTGTCGTCACTTTTCTTCCCGTAGGTTTGGTAGGATTGGTATTAGCAGCAATTCTTTCGGCTTCAATGTCGTCAACCGCGGCCGAACTTAACGCATTGGCTTCTACAACTGTTATTGACGTTTATAAAAGGTTAATAAAAAAAGACGCATCCGACGCACATTATCTTAAAGTCTCTAAACTCGCGACGGTATTCTGGGGCGGTTACGCGATTTTTTTCGCGATGTTCGCCAACAGGCTGGGGTCATTAATTGAAGCTGTAAATATACTCGGCTCCTTAGTATACGGAACAATTCTCGGTATTTTCCTCGTAGCGTTTTATATTAAAAAAGTAGGCGGCAACGCAACATTTATTTCGGCGGTAATAGCGGAAATAGTGGTTATCTTATTATTTGCGTTTTCAAACGTTCCGTTTCTCTGGTTTAACGTAATCGGCTGTTTACTTGTTGTTCTAATTTCATATTTAATTAACCCGTTCGTTAAAGAAAAAATTAAGCAAGAGATTCGGTCATAAATCAATTTTCAGTATCTTTAATTTTAAAAATAAGTAGGTATTATTTATGCGGGATATAAAAAACGGTAACGTTAAAATTATGGCAAAAAAAGCATATGATATAACCAAAGGATTCGCGGTTATGATTTTGATTGTGCTGATAATAAAATCTTCCTTTGTTGAAGCTTCCATGGTTCCAACTCCTTCAATGGAAAATACAATATTAGCAGGCGATTTTTTAATTGTTAATAAATTTATTTACGGAGGCTCAACCCCCAGATATATTCCCTTTACAAATATCAGACTTCCGTTTATAAATTTTCCTTCTTTAGACGAGCCGGATAGGTTTGATATTCTTGTATTTGAATACCCCGGAGAAAGAGATCAATTATACAACGAAGAAGTTGTTCATTATGTAAAAAGATGTATCGGACTGCCCGGCGATAAAATTAAAATTGTTGACAGGGTTGTTTTTATTAACGGTGAAGAATTAAACATACCGCCCCATGTAAATTATCTTAAAAACAGGGCAACACCAAGAGGAGCCGAGGAAGTTTATATTTTTCCGAAAGGTAAAAACTGGAACAGCGATAATTACGGAGAACTTACCGTTCCTAAAGAAGGACACATAATAAATTTAACCTTGAGTAACATAGATGAATGGGAAACATTTATTAATAGGGAACTGGAAAAAGAAGCAGTAACTGTAAAAAACGGAAAGATATATATAAACGGGAATGAAAGCGATACTTATACGGTTAAAAAAGATTATTATTTTATGATGGGGGATAATAGGGATAATAGCCTTGACAGCCGTTACTGGGGTTTTGTTTCAAGGGATAGGATAGTCGGTTCGCCTATTGTTGTTTTGTGGTCTGTTGATCCCGATGTTTCAATATTAAATCCTTTTAAGCTGTTATCTACTTTAAGATTTGACAGAATAGGAAAACTTATAAATTAATTTTATATGATCATTTTATAACCGATTCCATGCACGGTTAAAATTATTTTAGGGTGTTTGGAATCGGTTTCAATTTTCTGCCGCAGTTTCAAAATAAAATTATCAATTGTTCTAGTTGTAATATAAACATCATGTCCCCAAATATCGTGAAGAAGATCATCCCTGCTTACGGTTTCGTTTTTTCTTTTCCACAAGTAATGAAGCACTTCAAATTCCTTATACGACATTTGAATATCATTGCCTTTTTCTTTTGAGTTGTAGGTTGTAAAATTAATATCCAGTTTACCAATAGTAACAATTTCTTCTTTTAAGGTATCATTGCCGGTTTGTTCGCCTCTTCTTATTACGGCTTTAATTCTGGCCAGCAGTTCTCTTAAGCTGAACGGTTTGGTTACATAATCATCCGCTCCCAATTCAAGTCCCAATACCTTATCAATTTCTTCGCCTTTTGCAGTTAGCAGAATTACCGGCGTTTTAATTCCTTCTTTTCTAATTGTCTTGCAAATCTCGAATCCTGATATTTCAGGCAGCATTACATCAAGCAGTACAAGGTCGTAACTGTTGGCTCTGATTTTCTGAAGACCCGCGCTGCCGTCTTCCGCATAATCAACTGAGAATCCCTCAAACTCAAGATTATCCTTTAATCCCATTCTCATACCCGGTTCATCTTCAACAATGAGAATATTTTTCATAACTACTCCGTTTAATTTTTTTCTGTATTGCCGTTATAGATTGGGAATTTTAATTTGAATGTACTGCCTTTCCCAAATTTGCTGTTTAGTTCAATGCTTCCTTTATGGTTTTCCGCAATCTGCTTAACAAGAGTTAAGCCTAGTCCGGTTCCTTTAACGTTATGAACAAGTCCTGTATGAACGCGGTAAAATTTGTCGAATATTTTCTTCTGGTCTTCTTCTTTAACTCCAATTCCTTTATCGGCAATTTCAATAAAGGAATATTGATTATCGAATCCTGTTTTGATAAATAATTCTTTTTTATCTCCGCTGTATTTTATCGCGTTGTCAATCAAATTAATTAAGGCTTCCGAAACCGCCTCTTCGTCGGCGTAAATTGCTTTCTGGTTTTCACACTTATCAAGAGAAAGCGTAAAGCCCTTATTCTGAAGGTGAAATTTATATGTATTCAAGATGTTATCGATAATAGAATTTAAATCCGTTTCAATAAAATTGAATTTACGTTTACCCGCTTCCATTTTTGAAAAATTTAATATCGTATTTACAATTCTTCCCAGCCTGTTTGTTTCCTGGCTAATTATTTTATAATACTCATTTTTCTTATCGTCGGAATTGACTCTGCCCATTTCAAGCGTTTCGGCGAACATACTTATAAGCGCCAAAGGCGTTCTCAGTTCATGCGAAACATTGGAAACAAAATCGGATTTTATTTGGGCAAGTTTTAGTTCCTTTTTAATATTTGCGAAAACAAACCATACACCGGCGACAAGGCTTACGGTAAGTAAAGAAATAATAATAATGAATGAATTTTTTTTGCTGTTTACAAGTTCTTCAATTGAAGAATCTTTTAAGAATATTCCGATTGTTCCTTCGGGGACCAGCCATAAAGGTCTTCTGTGTTTTATAAGCTCACCGGGAAAATTTGCGTTTTGATATAATATTTCACCGGTATTTTCATTTAATATAGAAATAATAAATTCGTTTTGGGCTATTGACTGTATTTTAGGAGATAATACCTGCTCTGAAAACTGTTTCGGGTTAAGCATAATTCCGCATATGCTCGTTAGGCCTTTATTCTCCGTAAGAAAAATTATAACCACATCTTTATCGGTTATATTGTTAACAAGAGGTTCAAGTTTTCTGTAATCAGCTTTTTTATAATTATAAAGGCGCGAAACTATTGTACGGCTTGAATCAAGAATCTTAAATATAAAATCACTGTTCCGCTCTTCGTTGTATTTTATAAATGGAGAGGGGAAAACCTGATTCCCGGAATTCAGGCTGTCAGCCAGAAAAATTAAATTTATCGAATTGTGAGAATTAAGAAACGAGACAATCCTAGTTCTTAAAAGAGATGGATTATTTTCGGTATCCCTAATTATTTCATCTATTTGATCCGCCCATTCAGAAACAACATCTTCTGAGTATTGATTAACGGAAAAAAGAATAGCATTCAGCTGGTTGCCGTAAATTTCCTCAATAATCCGCTCGTCTTCGCTTATCGAAAAAAACTGGTATGAAGTTAATACAATTGCCGGCAGTAAAATTATAACAAGCAGTATTAACCCGATTTTATTTACTGTGTTATTCACAATGTTAGTAATTTAATTTCAGTAAAAATATTAAAATAAATTAAGAATTACTAAGGCGGGTTTTGGCGGGTCCGATTTATTACCGAATTATTTTAATAATATTTCTGCGGCTTGATATAAAGAATGGTATTTCAAACCCAAGATTATAACCTACAACTTGAACCTTATACTTTTTATTTGCTTCCAAAAGTTTCATTAAAGATTCCTGGTTGGATTTACCGTGATAATAATTATCTTCGTTTCTGAAAACCTCTTCCTTCGTATGAATAAAATACTTTAATTCTCCTTCTTCATTTAAGGTTCTTTCTAATTTTGTAATTTCTATCTCAACTTCCTTACTTGTAATAAATGTTTCGAATATTGCCGCGCTGCTTATTACAATCAGTCCGACTAAAATCAGTCCGAATAGTAATTTTAATAAAGTTCTCATATATAACCTTTCTGCGTTTTAGAAAAGGTACTAAGATGTATTGACAAAGGTTATGATTAATATCAATGCTTTACAATTAAATAATATCCGATACGAGTATAGAAAGGTTAAAATATTTTTTTATTTATATGATTGAAAATTAGTCCAGCTATAAGTATTTTAGGGAGCCCTTAGACCACTCATTCATTTTAATTTTCAGAAAATAACTATGAGAAAATTTATACTTTTACTTTTGGTTTTATACCTTCCTGCCGGAATTATTTTTTCTCAGGAGCCAAACGACAGTTTAAAAGATAATCTTAAAACCGCGAGCGGCAAGGAAAGAACCGATCTTTTATTAGTCATTGCGGAAGAATATTTTGAAAGCAATCCGGATGAAGCGGAAAATTATATAAATGAGGCGTTAAATCTTTCCGGTAAAATAGGATATAAAGAAGGTATTGTAAAATCAAATTATAATCTCGGCAAAATTTATTTTGTTCAAAAAGATTTTGTTGAGGCATTAAAATATTACGACGAAGCTTTGAACAATTTGGAGGATTCAACAAAAAGCAGTTTTTATGCTCCTATAATTTCCTCAATTTCAGAAATTTATTTAATAAGCGGAATCTATGATAAAGCTTTTGAAAGTTATATGTCTCTCCTTAATTATTATAGAAGTATAAACGATAAAAAAGGGGAAGCCTATACGTTAAGTTATATAGGAGATACTTATGTAGATCTGCAAAGCGGTCAAAATGCTTTAAAATATTTAAATGAAGCGCTTGCAATTGCCGTTGAAATTAATGACGAAGAGAGAATCTCATTCGTTCTTAACTCAATAGGCGGCGTTTATGTGGATATTTATAACGATAACCTTAAAGCTGAAGAATATTATGAGAAGGCGCTTGAGCTTTCCCAAAAAATAAATTATGTGCTCGGTATAGCTAAAGCTTATCATAACCTGGGATTGGTTCATTACAACAGAAAAGAACTTGACGAGGCTTTGGAATATCATAAAAAGTCATTGGATATTGTTGTAAAATCCGGAATTAATGAAGGGCTTGTTTATAACTACAACAGTCTCGCTAAAATATATCTTGAACTGGATAAAGTAGATTCCGCCGTTGAATATTTTTATAAAAGCCTGGAAGTCGCAAAAAAAGAACAAATCACTTTGATGATTTCCGAAAATTATAAAGGACTTTCTGATTCATATAAAAGAAAAAATAATTTTAAGGAAGCGTATAATTTTCTTGAGCTTTTTAACGAAACCAAGGAAAAACTTGTTAATGAAAAAATAAAACAAGGCATCGCCGAACTTGAAATTCAATACGATCTCAAAAGAAAAGAATCCGAAAACCAGATTCTTAAAAGCTCAAACATTATTCAAAGAAATTACTTTATATTTTCGTTAGTACTGGTTGTGCTCTTCGCGGTTGTACTCCTTAACAGGTACCTTTATTCAAGAAAATCTCATAAACAGCTTGAGGAATTAAACGCTACAAAGGATAAACTTTTTTCAATTATAGGGCATGATTTAAAAAATCCATTCGGTACTTTAATTAATTTCTCGGAAATGCTGATTGAGGACTATCTTGATTTAACAGACGAAGAGAAGATAACTTATTTAAAAATGATTAATGAAGCCTCGCAGACCGGCCATGAAATCCTGGATAATTTACTGCAATGGAGCAAAACACAATCGGGCAAGCTCGAATTTGCGCCTCAAACAATTGATTTAAGTGATATAGTTGACGCCAACATTGCCTTATTAGTTTCAGGAGCCAATAATAAAGGTGTTGAAATATCTTCAACAGTAAACGGCGGTACCACGGTATTTGCAGATAAATTAATGCTGAAAACCGTAATAAGAAATTTATTAGGCAACGCGATTAAATTTTCCAATAAAGACGGCAGCATTAAAATATCTTCAGTTGTATCCGGGAATTTTATTGAAGTATGTATTTCTGACAACGGCATAGGAATGAACGCGGATACAATTAAAAAACTTTTTAATCCTTCCGTATTCCATTCTACGGCGGGTACGGCTAATGAACAGGGGACAGGTTTAGGTTTATTGTTATGCAAAGAATTCGTAGAAAGAAACAGCGGCAGAATATGGGTTGAAAGCGAAGCCGGAAAAGGAAGTGATTTTAAATTTACTGTCCCTCAAAAAGTATAATTTTAACAATGAACTTATTACGCAAATGTTAATGTAAACGTTGTCCCAAAATCTTTTTCGCTTGATAAATTTATTTCGGAATTATTTATTTTACAGTAGTTTTTTACTAAAGCTAAGCCGAGTCCGTTCCCGTCATATTTTCGCGAATAACCTTGATGTTCCTGCCTGAACGCGTCGAATATTTCAGGTATAAATTCTTTTGCGATCCCCATCCCGGTATCCTTTACGTCGACACAAAGTTTATTATGCTGATTTCTATAAACTATTATATCTACCGATCCGGCATCGGTATACTTAATAGCGTTGTCGATCAAATTTGAAAAGGTCTGCTGAATGCTGTAAAAATCCGCGAATAAATCGGTGTTATTTGTATTTATAATAAGATTGTATTTCAGTTTTTTTGAAACAGCCAATGATTTGAATTCAAGGTAAAGATGATCTAATATATCCCTTACTAAATTAAGTTTTTTAAATTCTGGGTTATAACTGCCGGTTTGAAGTTCGGACATATTTAAAATTGAATCGATAGTCCTGATAATTCTTTTGCTAGCCGAATCAATTACAGGGAAAAACTCCTGCACTTCACTGTTTGAGTACCGGGCGGACTCTTCCTTTATTAAACTAGCGGAGTTAAGAATAGCATTAATTGGCGTTCTTATTTCATGCGACATTTGCGCGAGAAATTCGGACTTAAGATAATTAGCTTTTTCGGCGGTCTCTTTTGCTTTTATTAATTCATTCTGCAGATTTTTAATTTCGGTAATATCAAAAAGATAACCTTGTATTTTAGTTAATATATTATCGGAATTAAAAATTCCTATTGCGTTTACTATCACATAAATTATTTCTTTATTCTTTTTATATAATTTCTGTTCGTAATAAATAATTCTTTTTCTTTCTTTTAACAGATTTACGAATTTTTTGCGTTCATCGGAATTTTCATACAATTCTATTGTATTGGAACTTAACGCTTCTTCACGGCTTTTAAACCCGAAGCTGCTTACAAACGCCGGATTGCAGTCAATTAAGTTCCCGTCCACGTCCGATAAATATACGGATGATAAATCTTCCTCAAAAAACTGCCTGTATTTTTTTTCGCTTTTTATAAGATCTTCTTCTGCTTCCTTTCTTTTTGATATATCGGTCCATGTACCTATTATTTCATAAGGTCTGCCTTTTCTGTCTTTAACAATTCTAAGTTCATCCCTTATCCATATAATATTTTTTGATTTGGTAAAAAAGCGGTATTCTCGAATATATGTATCATTGCCTGAAGTTCTAAAATTTTCAAACTCTTCGGCTGTCGATTTCTTATCCTCCGGATATAGATTCTCGCTCCACCATGTTTCGTTCAGTACCTCTTGTATTTCATAACCGAGGATTCTTGTTACGTTTTCGCTTATCCAGAAGGGGAGAACACTTTTGTTATTTATACGCAAAGCATAAGTGATTGTTTGGCTGGTAGCGAGATAATGCTGAAGTCTTTCCGATAGTTCAAATATCTCTTGTTCGGAATTTTTTCTATCTGTAATATCCCTGGCGGCGGCGTAAATTTTATCCCCGCTCGATTTTGAACGCCATTCGATCCATTTATAATTACCGTCCTTGCAGATGTAGCGGTTTTCAAAATCCGAAACTTCTTCCTTGTTTTCCAGTTTTGACAATACACGTTTTGTCGATTCAATATCTTCGGGATGAACAAATTTTATAAAATTTTCACCTATTAATTCATCCATTCTATAACCGAGAGTCTTTTCCCAGGCGTTGTTAAGTCTTAAGAAAGTGCCGTCAATACCGGCAATGCAGAACAAATCTAAAGCATTAGTAAAATAATTATTCAGCTCTTCGGTTTTTTCAAATAATTCTCTCTCAACAATTTCTTTTTCAAGAATCATTTTATGCTTAATAAGAGTCTCATTTACAGCATAAGGAAGTCTCGAAATAAGTTCTTTAATAACATAATCGTTTGCTCCTTCTTTCATACATGATACGGCAGTTTCTTCATTCATTGAGCCTGTAAGTATAATAAAAGGTATTGTAGGATCTATTGCTCTCGCGGTTTTAAGCGCCGTCATTCCGTCGAATTCGGGCATTGAATAATCTGAGATAATTATATCGGGTCTGTTTTCTTCAATCGCTTTTATAAATTTATCTTTTGAATCAACGAGTTTCGATTCAAAATTTATTCCGCCTTTTCTTAAAGTTCTTACGGCAAGTTCGAAATCGGTTTTTATATCTTCGGCGAATAATATATATATTTTTTTACCCAGCATAATTTGTCCTTTCAGGACTTGGTTATGGTATTTGATTTAATAAAAGCCAGTAAAGACCAAGCTCCCTAACGGCATCAACAAATTTTTCGAAATCGACAGGTTTAACAATATAACTGTTTACGCCGAGTCTATAGCTTTCAATAATATCATTTTCTTCTTTCGAAGATGTTAGAACAACAACCGGAATTTTTCTTTTTACGGGATCTTTTTTAATTATTTCCAGTACTTCAAGTCCGCTTACTTTAGGCAGTTTCAAATCAAGAAGAATTACGCGCGGTTCTTTTTCGTCAACCCTGCTTACATATTTTCCTTTTGCAAAAATAAATTCAAGAGCTTCTTCACCGTCCGGAACAACCACAATATTGTTTGCGATATTATTTTTTTTTAATGCTCTTAATGTAAGTTCGACATCATTAGGGTTGTCCTCAACAAGCAATATTTCAATTTGACTGCTGCCGTTCATTACAATTTTCCTCAATTGGTAAAGAAAAATAAAAAACAGCGCCGCCGTTTAATTTCCCCTCGCCCCATACTTTTCCTTTATGCCTATTAATTATTCGTTCCACAATTGCGAGACCGACTCCGGTTCCCTCGAATTCCGAGGCGCTGTGCAGCCTTTGAAAAACTCCGAATAATTTATGCGTATAATCGGGATTAAAACCAACGCCGTTATCTTTAATATAATACGTGATATAGTCTTTTTGTGTGATATAGCTTACCTCAATTTCACTATTTTCTTTCGGGGATGAATACTTAACGGCATTAGATATTAAATTATACCATACCTGCCTAAGCAAAGAATCGTCCCCGCAAATTTCAGGAAGCTCAGTGATATTTATTTTAAATCTATCTTTTTGCTTATGAGAAAGAATCTCTTCGAATACACTAATTGCCATTTCTTTCATATTAACGACCGACATCTTAAAATGAGTTTTCGCGACTCTTGAAAGTGAAAGCAGGTCGGTAATAAGAAGATCCATTTGAGACGTATTGTTTCTAATAACAGACAGAAGTCTTTTTCCCTCTTCGTCAAATAGTTGAGAATAATCCTCCAAAAGGATTTTAGAGAAACCGTCAATAGCTCTTAACGGCGAGCGTAAATCGTGTGAGACTGAATAGGTAAAAGCCTCAAGTTCTTTATTTATATCCTCGAGCTGTTTTGTCCTTTCTTTTACACGCCGTTCAAGCTCGGCATTTAATTTAAGAATTTGATTTTCGGCTTCCTTTCTTTCGGTAATATCAAGTGAAAGTATAAAAATGCCTTCGGGCACAGGCTGAATACTTAATTGAAACCAGCCTGATGATCCGTCATAATATTTAAACTCATTCTCTATAATTGCAGATGTTCTTTGTTTCATACAATTTTTGAGCATAGAGAACATTTTTGTTTTTTCAATGCCCGGGAATGCTTCCGGCATCGTATAACCGATTAATTCCTTACGGCTTTTTTTCGCCTGCCTGCAGACGGAATCATTAACATAAATGTACCGCCAGTCGAATCCGATAATTTGATATCCTTCATCCATATTCTCCAATGTGCTTCTATGGCGCAGTTCGCTATTCTTAAGCGCTTCTTCGGCGGCAATTCTTTCTGTAACGTCATTGGCTAATACCAAACGCGCTTTCTTATTTTCAAAATCTATCTTATGCGAATAAATTTCTACATGAATTGTTTTACCGTTTTTTAAAATATGCTTCCATATACCCGAATCGATTTTCTTTTCGTCCCTTACAGCCACAAAATCAATTAATTGATTTATATCATCTTCCGGCCTAATATCCTTAATTGTTAATTTTAGGAACTCCTCCTTTGTATAACCGTATTTATCAATAGCCGCGTCGTTAACCGCCAGTATATTAAAAGTTTCGGTATCATAAACCCACATCGGATGCGGATTACTTTCGAAAAGCATCCTGTACCTTATTTCACTTTCAATCAGCGCTTCTTCTTTATGTTTTCTATCAGTTATATCGTCAAAAACTCCAAGCACACCTATTACATTGTCGTTTGAATCGTGCAGCGGAATTTTAGTTGTATTAATGATTAGTCTTTTGCCTTCGGCTGTTTGAAGTGGTTCTTCAATATTTCTTTTTATAGTATTATTACCAATAACTTCTTTATCATCTTTTACATAATTATCGGCTTCGCCTTTCGGCCAGGGAAGGTCAAAATCGGTTTTCCCGATTATTTCATCCGGCGAATTTAAGCCGGCAAACTTTGAAAATACTTCATTGCAGCCAAGGTAGGTTGAATTAATATCTTTCCAGAAAATGGATTGAGGTACGTTATCCAAAATGTAATTCAGCATCGATGATTTTTCTTGAAGCTCTTTTTCAATTACTTTTAATTCATTATTCTGAATTATAAGCCGCGAGATTAATTTTTTCAGAATAAAATAAAGAAGCAGCGCGGTAACAAATACAAAGAACCAGCCTTTATATGTCTGAAGCAGCGGAGAAACACCTAGGTTTGAAATTAAATTATCCGAAACGACAATCCATATACCTGCCACTAAAGCGTAAAGAAGCGATACACGAAGAGGAAGCGAATCAATTATTTTTTTCATAATAATTATATCTTCCGATATATAAATCTTTATTTATACGTTATTATTAATGCAATAATTGATTATAAATAAAACAGAGCTAATTTGTATGTGATTATATTATCGTATAATCTGAAGATATTAAATAGGTCAACTGAGACTTTTAAATAAACGAATAATAATTGACTAATACAATACAGTGGTCTTTAATTCTTGTTTTAAGTAATCAGGATTCAAAGTTTTTATTAATCGGATTATCAATAAATGAAAATAAGCCGTCAATTTTTACTAAAGGTGCAATTCTATTAACCTATTTTTACCGGGGTATTCTAATAAACAAATTATATTTATTAAACAATACTGTAGGTATAATTAATTAAAAGAATATTGTTATTAAGCCTTATGAAAGTTTTTTGGAATTTTTATTTTAACAATTGTTCCAATTCCTATTTTAGATTCAACCTCAATTTTACCTCTATGAGATTCAACATACGTTTTTACAACTGATAAACCGAGACCTGTTCCTTCAATTGTTTCAATATTTTCGCCGCGGTGAAATCTATCAAATATTTTTGGAATATCTTTTTCAGGTATTCCAATGCCGTCATCTTTTACCGAAATATATAAATAGTTATCATCATTTTTTATATCAACGTTTATACTGCCGCCCTGCGGAGAAAATTTATATGCATTTGAAATCAGGTTTTGAAGTATCGAGAACATTTGTTTTAGGTCGAGATAAAACATATTTTCCGAACAATTATAGTCTAATTTAATATTATGTTTACCGGAATAACTTTTCTTCATATCATCTAAAAAACTTAAACAGAACTTTTTAAAGTCAACCGCCATGGGCTCAAAACGAATACTGTTTGCATCGGCCCGGTTTATAATTAGTACATCTTCCAGCAAATGAGTAATTTTGCCGACCGAGCCGGTTATTTGAGTAAATAGGTTATTGTATTTTTCATCATCATATTTTTTGCCGAATTTCTGGAGCAATTCGGCGTATGTAAGAATTATCGTTAAAGGGGTTCTGAATTCATGCGAAGCTGTTGTAATAAAACGGCTCTTTAATTCATTCAGTTCTTTTTCCTTATTTAGTGAAACTCTTAACTGTTTTTCCACTTCTTCTTTTTTCTTAATTTCTAATTTTAATTCTTCAGTTCTGGTTTCGACTAACGCTTCCAGATGTTCCCTATATTTCTTTAATTCGTTTTCCTGTTCAACTTTTAATGTAATGTCCTCTTTTACGGCAACAAAATGCGTAACTTCATCGGATTCATTTTTAATCGGCGAGATAATTGCCGATTCCCAGAATAGCTCACCGTTTTTCTTTTTATTTTGAAATACGCCCGACCAGTTATTTCCATTAAGAATAGTATTCCATAAATCTTTGTAAAATATTTCGTCCTGTTCGCCGGATTTTATGATACGCATATTTTGGTTTACAGCCTCATCGTATGAATAACCTGTAACCTCGGTAAATTTAGGATTAACAAATTCAATTTCTCCATTGGAATTTGTAATAACAACCGATATAGGATTTTGCTCAACAGCCTTTATAAGTGTTTTTATTTTTTCTTCGGCTTCTTTACGTTTAACTATTCTCCATACGCCGTTCATCATAAGTCTTAACTGCAGAAGATCACTATTGTCATAATCACTTTCTTTATTGGCAACACCAACAACCGCTATAATTTCTTCGCCGTCAAAAACCGGGAGAGTTAAATATTTTTTAAGATGAACGTGGCCTTCCGGATAACCTTTTTTTAGATGGTTTGTTTCACTGAAATCATTTACAATAATTTCTTTTCTTTGTCTTACCGCCTCACCCCATAATCCCGTTTTTTCCAGTTCGTAGCATGTCTGTATTTCCATTACTTTACACTCTTCCATTACTTCTTTTGACCACGAATTAAGTATAAATTCTTTCTTTTCTTCGTTGTAAAAATATATATAGCCTATTTTACTTGAAGTAAGTTTAATGGCTTCGTTTAGTGAGTAGTCGAGAAAATCTTGTATATTCCTCGAATTATACTGATAGATTTTCAAAAGCCCGTTTAATCTTTCCGTATTTTTACTAATAGATTTTTCAGCGGTTTTTCGCGAAGTAATGTCAACAACTATTGAATGTATAAATTCTTTTTCACCGATTGTAATATTACTTGAGTATACTTCAACATATCTTGTGGACCCGTCGGCCAGCAAATGCTGAAATTCAAAATGATCTTTACTATTATTTGAGACTTTTTCAATTTCAGAAATTACTTTATCATGCGGCAATAAATTTATCTGTGAGATTTTCATCTTTTTAAGTTCTTCTTTCGGCCAGCCGTAAAAATTTGACGCGGCATTGTTTGCGTCTATTATATCCAGGGTAACCGGGTCAATCAATAATTTTACCGCCGTATGTTCTTCGAAAAGTCTGCGGAATATTTCTTCGCTTTGTTTTAGTTTTAGCTGCTGCTCGTGCAGATGCTCGACTGTTTTTTTATGTTCAGCAATTTCAGATTTTAAACTTCTGGTTCGTTTTCTAATTTCGCGTTTAAGAAAAACTACGAAAGAAATTGTCATTATTATAACTAAAGGGATTAAAGTAAATAAAATTATTTTCATTATATCATTAAATGAAAGTTCCTCTTTTATAGCCGGACCAAACCATTTATTATGAATTTCATCATACTTATTATTTGCAATAACAATTGACAACCCCTCATTTAATAACAACAGAAGGTCTTTATTTCCTTTGGTGACCGCGAAGCAGAAATCCTGACGGAATTCAGGAAGTTGTATATTTAAAGGGATAATGTTATCGCTAAGCTTCATTTCCTCCAATAAATTAATGCCCATTATTCTTTGAGTAATTACAGCGTCAAACTCGCCTGCGGCTAATCTATGAAATGCCTCGCCGAATGTATTAGTTGTATATATTTTCTCCGATACATTTTGGCGTCTTATAAATTCTTCGGCGTTGTCGCCTTTCATTACAGCAATGGCTTTATTTTTTAAATTGTTAATTGAATTTATTCCGGTTGTTCCATTACGTACAAATACCGCTCCGTGCAGCGATAGGTAAGAAAATGTAAAGTCGTATAATTCTTCCCGTTCGGGAGTTCTTCCCACAAAAGGCAAGGCGTCAATTTTTCCCTCGGCCAAATCGCGTTTAATTATATTCCAGACCCCAATTTTTATATCGAGCTCAAGACCTATCGCTTTCGCGGCTTCTTTTATAAGATCAATAGAAAATCCACGGGGTTCACCGTTAGCATCAACAAAACAGTAAGGAGGATAATCGGGCTCAGACGCAATTCGAATTTTTGTTTTGGATCCCGGCAATAATGGTTTTGATTGAAAGGCGTATACATTTGTTGTACAATAAGTTATTAAAATTCCGATGTACAGCCAATATTTAAGTCTCAGCGATATTTGCATAATGATTTTTCTAACAAAATTAAATAAAAAACAATTTTTTTCACATACATGATGTAAGATATTTCAAATCAATATTATTGTTAATAAATCATATAACAATTTTCATTTCAATAAATCATTTATATATTTTTTTTAATAATTGATTCAACCGCGTTTACCCAGTCATCATTATCATTTAAACTTTCAACAAGCTGAACTTTTTCGCCGCCGTGTTCGCGGAAAAGAATATTATACTCATCGCCGATTTCAATTGTTGTTTCAAGACAATCGGCAACGAATGCCGGACTGAACACAAGCAGTTTCTTAGCCCCTTCTTTCGCTTTCTGAATAACTATTTTGTCTGAGAAAGGCTCAAGCCATTTTTTATCAAGCCTCGATTGAAAACTTACAGTATATTTTTCGCTCGGGATATTTAATTTATCGGCTATAAGTTTTGTTGTTGAAAAACACTGGGCGCGGTAGCAGTATTTATTTCCTTCGCTTATAGGTCCGCAGTTCAGCATATCGCATTTATAATTTTTAGAATGCACGTTATTTAATTGTCTTGTCGGAAGTCCGTGATAACTGAACAATACATGATCATAATCATTTATATTATATTTAGCCCCTCGTGCGGCGACTGTATTTATATAAAACTCGTCGTCATGAAATTCGCTTATAAATTTTATTTCGGGTATAACCGTCCATTTCTTAACAATTTCCATTACCTTTTCCAAAGCGGAACCTGTTGACGCGCTCGCGTACTGCGGGAATAAAGGGAAGACTACTATTTTACCGTAGTTCTTTTCCCGCATTCTTGAGAGAACATCATCCAGACTCGGATTCTTATAACGCATCGCAAGTTCAATTTCAAAATCATCTCCGAGTTTTTTCTGAAGTTTTTCTTTCAGACTTTCGCTATAGATCAGCAACGGGGATCCGTTTTCAGTCCACAGCTGTTTATAAATCTTTGCCGACTTAGGCGCGCGGAATGGTACTATAATTAGATTAACAAGTATTTTCCTTAACAGCCATGGTATATCAATTACCCTGGGGTCATTCAAAAATTCAAACAGATATTTGCGGACATCTCCAACACCCGGGCTGTCGGGTGTTCCTAACTGTATTAAAAGCACTCCGGTTTTTGCGGACATGTATAATTCCTTTTTGTTTAATTACAATAAATTGAGTAAAGATATTGGAATAAATTTATATAATAATTTAATTAAAACCGAATTCTGAGGTATAAAGTTCATTTCATTTCTCCCTTTTTTAGCGATATAATTAAAGGAGAAGTAAAGAATTTAGGTTTGAACTATGAGCTGTATCACACTAACGGGAACATAGGTATAGGCATAAGACTCAAACATCCATAGATCCATTGGTTCTATTTATGAACGGAGGAAAAAATGTTTAAGAAATTATTTATTGTACCGGCTTTAACAATTGCTTTTGTTTTATTAACAATTAATTATTCTCAGGCTCAAGTCAGTTTAAATGATAAGAATTCTTATACCGGTGTAAAAAGCTGCGGTATGTGTCATAAAAAAGATAAAGACGGAAGTCAGTTAAAAATATGGGAAGAAAGCAAACATGTTCAAGCTTTTAAGGTTCTAGCCTCGCCCGAAGCTAAAAAAATTGCCGCTGCAAAAGGAATTGCAGATCCGCAAAAAGAAAAGGCTTGTTTAATATGCCACGCTATCGGATACCAAGCAGGCGCGCTGGTTGATAAAAAATTCTCAATTGAAGACGGTGTACAGTGTGAAAGCTGCCACGGAGCCGGAAGCGAATATAAATCAATGAAGGTTATGAAAAATCATACTGCGGCAGTCGCGGCGGGAATGAGAGATTTTTCTAAAGATGGTTCAATTAAAGATTTATGTATAACATGCCACAATGAAAAAAGCCCGACATTTAAGGGTTTTAATTTTGAAGAGAAATGGAAAGAAATTGCACATCCGATTCCTAAAGGTTAATTAAAAAAGTCTGTTTTTAATTATAGAATTTATTCAAATACTAAGTGTTAATAAAAAAACGCTTAGTATTTTTTTTGCTTCTTTTAACATTAATCAAATGTAGTCCCGCGTCAAAAATTATCGACGGAAAATAAACCGCATATTTTCGTTTGAGAAGAGAAACCCCATATAGTGAGATGTTTCCAATCTATTTAACATAATGAATTCGGATTTTATAAAATCATCTACTACCCATTCGTGTATTGTAAAGTGCCCGGCAACGGAGTAATTTCTTTTTATATAAATCATTGTTGTCTTTTTAACCGGCAGATTAAATAAGGATATATTTGATGAATGAAAATAATTTCAGACCTAGGCTACATTGGCACTTCATAATATTTATATTATTTGTAATATTCTTCATATCCGGGACTAATTACGCCTTGGAACCGGTTGTGCGGGTTAAAATTCTTCATACAAAAGAACCGGTAAAAATAAAATTTAACGGCAGCTGGGAAATTAATAACGGGAATTCCAAATCAATTATAGAAAACAATTCAGTTATAGATTTTAAAGCTGAAGAGAATAATATATTATTTGAAGGGGGAGAATTAACCCCGGCCGATAGCGGACTTATCAAATTAACTCCTATAAATAACAGCGGTACAATTGATATATTTGATGTGCCTTACGGTGTCGGATGGTGGTGGGAGGGAAAGGAGCAGCGTAATTATGAGGGAGATGTTTTACTGCGCCTTACTGAAGATAATAATATTGAGGTAATAATATCATTGCCGGTTGAAACCTACTTAAAAGGTGTTGTGCCTTATGAGATTGGGGGAAACTCCCCTCTGGAAGCACTTAAAGCCCAGGCAGTAGCGGCAAGATCGGAGGCTTTCGCGGCATTAGCCTCGGGTTTATACGGTGGACGGTTCCATGATTTAACTTCCGATGTGGAATGCCAGGTATTCAGCGGCAATAAAAAAAGAACCGAAATCTCGGACAGGGCAGTGGAGGAGACGCGCACAATTGTATTAATGGAAAACAATGAAGTAATCAACGCTTATTACTCGTCAAATTGCGGCGGTCATTCCGAAGAAATTAAATATGTTTGGCCCGACAGACCTGAAAAAGAATCATATAAAGTTTCGGGAAGGGATTGGGACAACGGTCAAGAAATAGATTTGAGGGACGAAGGTAATGTGCGCGATTGGGTGCTTTCAATTCCGGATAGTTACTGCAATCCTGAAGGGGGATATGAAGTGCCTTCGTGGTCAAGTAAAAATTACAGGTGGCAGGTTGATTTTACAAATGAACAAATATCTGAAATGTTCGCGGACAAGGATTACGGAATGCTGATTAATATCGAACCCTTGGAAAGAGGAGCCTCGGGAAGAATATCAAAAGCAAAATTTATATTTGAGAAAAATGAAATCATCGCGGACAGCGAATTAAAAATCAGATTATTATTCACTCCGCCTCTTAGAAGTTCCTGCTTTGTTGTTGATAAAGATGAAAACGGATTCCATTTTAAAGGCGCCGGCTGGGGACACGGAGTGGGAATGTGTCAATCGGGCGCGGTGGCTCAAGCGATCGAGGGAAAAAGTTTTGAAGAAATACTAAAGCATTATTACAGAAAAACGGAGTTAAAAGCCGCGTATTAAATACTAAGCTGCAAGGATATACCGGGAAAGAATAATTATTTTGAACGGTATTTACAAAATGAAAATTTTTTTATTTCGGCGATGATGTAATAGTATTAACGCCGTAATATGATTACCGTATTAATTTTTTTTATAATTACACCCTCAGATTAATAGGATCAATTATAAATCGATTATACGACGTTTCTATCAAGAGGAATTCTAATTTTAAAAACTGAACCTTTATTCAGCTCCGACTCAACGGAAACGTCGCCGTTATGAAGTTCAACTAGATATTTTACTATTGAAAGTCCCAAGCCTGTCCCCTGAATTGAGCCGCTGTTGGCTGCGCGATGAAATCTCTCAAATACAAACGGAATATCCTTCCCCGGAATTCCAATCCCATTGTCCTCAACCGTTAAGTGAAGGTTTTTCGAATCGCATTTAACGGTTAAACGAATACTATTTTCAGCGGAAGCATATTTCTGTGCGTTCGAAATAAGATTAAGAAAGATTGTATTAAGATGTTTGGGATCAAGATTAAAAATTTTTGTTTCGCACAAGTAGTTAAGTTCTATATTATGATTTTTATTCTTGTCCAAAATTGATCTTTCTAAAAAATCATTTAAAAACTTGAACAGGTCAATCGGCTCCGGATTAAAGGTAATCTTTTTTTCTTCTGCCCGGCTTGCCATCAGAAGTTCCTCAATCATGCCGGTCATTGAACTTACCGAGTTAAGGATTACCGAGGTATATTTTTTGAATTTCTCTTTATTATTTTCAGGTACCTGCAATAGCATAAGCTCGGTATATGATTGTATGATTGTAAGCGGTGTTCTGAATTCATGAGAAGCGGTTGTTATAAATCTGGATTTTAACTCGTTTAATTCTTTCTCTTTTTTAAGGGACTCATATAAAATTTGTTTGGTCTTCAACTCATCGGAGTATTTGTTAAAAATTAAAAGAACAGTTAAACCGACAAGTCCCAGAATTAAATGATAAATTAATTCGCCGTTTTTCTGCCCTGCGGCGGAAGCCGTATAATTTTCAAAAGGAACCGAAATACTTATTCCTCCTCTTATATCGCCTTCCTTATAACCCTGTTCGGCATGACATTTCAGACATGCTTTTTCGGTTACAAACGGGGCCATATAACGGAATGTATTTAATCCATTTGCAGTATCAATTTCATAAAATTCTTTTATTCCATCCTCAAATAAATTTAACGCTTTCGATTCCCAAACATCGGCTTTATTAGCGGGACGTATCGGGTTCAGACTTGTTATATGTCCTTTTACTCTTTGATCTTTTAATCCGAGATCATAAACCATTCTTGTCATATAGGCGGGATTTACTAATGTAAGCTTTTGTCCGTTCGTAGTCTGAACATCCCTGTTCGGAACATTAAGGTAAGGATTAGGCTGTGTATATTCGCTTACAGGCACATATACGCCGCCTTCCAGGGTTACCCATCTTCTGTAAATTACATCTCTCTCAAAATTAGTTCTGGCTTCATTTAGAGCAAGATTAAACACATAATTATCTATTTCCTGAATATTTCTTTTATAAGAAATAAGCACTATGATAAGCCATATTAATGCGGCAATAATTATTAAAGGATAACTGCTGAAGAATTTGGATTTTATTATTTTCATAATATTATTCGATTTCAAAAATTTGAAAATGAACTTACATATAACAATTCAATTATCGTAAATAATTAATAAAAGTTCATAGAATAATATTATTTCGGAGGAAAATCTACGTTTTTAATACTCGAGGTGTTTTGATGTGTTTTATTACGCGGCTATATAGAATTTAATAAATATTAAAAAACTTTTAGAAAATATTGCTTGGAAAGAAAAAATATATTAGATTTACAGACTTGAAATTGATATGGTAGTCCCGCCTTGCGGGATAAATGATTTTGAATGGTTTTTGTGTTTTATTTAGATTTTATGATTTCTCTATATTATTGAATTTGCTGGTGTAGCTCAATTGGTAGAGCAGCTGATTTGTAATCAGCAGGTTGCGGGTTCGAGTCCCATCACCAGCTCGAAAACAAACCAAAATCAAAGAAAACCGTCTGACTAAAGGCGGTTTTTTTGTTTATGTACATAATCTCACTGTACAAGTTACTGTACACACTGTACACCCCAGTATCGAATTAAACTTATTGGCTTCCCTGGTTATATGGTTAGTTGTTTAAATCTGATGGTAAAAATAAGCATAAATAATTTTAGATGTTTAGATCATCTCTGTTTATGCGTTTCCTTTTGCGGTGATAAAGATTTCAATTTGACTTGGACCGTCAAATCGGTTGGCGACTTCAAATAATTCGTTGCTAACAATTTCTATAATTCGTTCTACCTCCGAATCCGGTATCGGCTGATAATCGTAAGGCTTTGCAACTATCAGGCTTAACTTTTTATTGGTTGTCATAAATTATATCTCCGTCATTTAATAATTGCCTGCAAGATTCACATCTACATTCGATCCCATATATGTAATGTGTATAAGAATAGCAGTATGGACAAGTTATTTCATCAAAAATTTCTTTTGATTTAGAAGTATAGTCATTATTTGTGGTAAACTTTCTGTACGATGCAACTTTTAGAAATTTCATTTTATTCTCCTTCTTAAGTTTCTGAATTATTAATATGCTCTACATAAGCCTTCTTTCAATAAAAGATGTGTATTGATTTTCACAGAAAATGATATGATCAAATACAGAGATATCAATTATTTTTCCTGCTTCGACTAACTTCTTTGTTATTTTGATATCCTCCATAGATGGATCGACATTGCCAGAAGGGTGATTATGAGCCAAAATTATATTGGCACAGGTTGCGATAATAGCCCCTCTAAAAACCTCCCGTGGATGCACCAAGGAACTATTTAAAAGTCCTTCTGATATTACCTCAAATCCACTGACGATATTACAACTGCTAAGCCAAAATACGACAAAACGTTCTTTAACTTCTCCGTCGAATAGAAAACGGAATGCCTCATAAAGGTCATTAGGCGATGTGATCTTAATCTTCTTATCCTTTAACTGTGGATATTGCTCGCTTGTATCAGAGAATTTCCAGCTAATGGTTCTGATATAGCACTTCATTTTACCTCCAATGATTTGTTTAAAATGGAAAAGCCGACAAAGAGACCTCAAAAATCTCGTCGTCGGCTATGAATTGTTGGAATGATTATTTAATTATTTCGACCCCCGGGGGGCTCGCATCAGAATTGAGAAAAGGAGTCTCTTCTCAATGGTAGGTACCTGGTTGGATGTCCGTTCATTTGATTTATATTTTAATCGGTTTATTAATATTTAGCATTAAAATTAATTTCAAGTTTTGGTTGGACACTTAAACCCATCCATATACTTAGAATACATTTCCTGCATAACACATTGAAGCTCATTTTCTTTCGACGCCGGAACAATAAAACTGTCATGAACACACAAGCAAGGAACACCCTGCTTTGTAAAGTATGTCAGAATATCAGTAGCAATCTTAGAGTCCAAATTCTGCAGTTCAATGCCTTTGTCGGAACATATATATTGTCTAATATCTGGATGAGCATCAAATATCTTGTTAAACAATTTTCTGCCGTTAAGATTATTTTCCTTCATAGCATAGCTAATTGATTGAAGTTTTTCACCTTTCGCGGTACAAGCATCAATTTCTCTGAACTTGCTGTTAAAGCTATAAATTGCTTGCCTCTCTGATTTCGCATTGATTGCGATATTCATCAATAATTTGACAGCGGTCCTTAAAGGATCGTTAGCAGGGAAGAGGTCATAAGGATCGTGGGAGATATCTTTCCCAAGGAGATGATAGAGCATTCGAATATGTAGTGACGAGTAGTCGACTTCAATAACCGGCTCACCGTTAATTAGCATCCGGGCACGTTTATTTTTATTAATGGATTGGTAATCTCCATCATAGTAACGCCCTCCATATTTGAAGTTTCCTCTATTAAACACACGATAAAGTCGGGAGTCTAACTTTTGGTAGTACAATAAGTTACATGATTGCGTATGAGTAACCTCCCCCCATATATCTACTTCTCCTAATCCTGATCTTACCTGACCACTCCCTCCATTGGTCGAAGGAATACCTCCGCAGTCTGTGGAGAAGCTTCCACCTTCAGAATGGAGGCTGCCTCCGAAAGTAGGAAGCTGTCCTTCATCTAATGGCAGCAGCACATCAACACCTGAGATAAACTCATTATATTGATTAACCACATTAGTGATGTCACGAATCTCTCGTGTAAGATGGTAGTTAATCCAGTTCTTAGATGAGTCCTTAAGTATAATGGGCGAATGCGGTTTAACTGGAAGAGCATTTTTAACATTACACACTGTGACCACCCGGTTATAAGTTTTAGGATAGGTTACATAATCCAAATGTACCACACCCGCCGAATTATTTTTAAGCTCATCAAACTCACGAGAAAGATTTTCAATTACCCAGATCCTTGCTCGCTTTCCTTCTCCGGATTCACGATCATAATAACCAGGTACGCCAGAAACATAGTCCAACTCTATAAGCCTATCAATTATAGACAGGTAATTTTTATAAGTATGCCATTCGAAACCATAACGCCTATGAATTTGAGAATAATATCCAGTATCACGAGAATATGCCAGCACTTGATTTGAATTGAACGCCGCAAACAGGTTAATTAATATGTTTAGTATTGCGATAAGCCTCCGTTGCCTTTTGATAATTGCATTATCATGAAAGACAAGCGGATATATTCTACCAGCCAAATCATTAAAGAATTCTGAAACATAAGCCTTCTTAGAAGGGAGCAGCCTCCCATTCAATAAACGAGAGTTGTCAAGAAAATTTGAATCATCCTCCGCCGATATTGTAAGCATGTTGTTTTCTTCAGGGTACATTCTAATTCTCTCGTTTAACTTTGTTTTTAGATTCAATGTATTTGTTAAGATCACTTTCCTTGATTACGAAGGACTTACCGATTAGACGAGCTTTAATGCGGCCCATTTTTATTAAGAACCAAACCCATTGTCTTGAGTTGTTTAGAATTTGTGAAGCTTGATGAATTGATAATAATTCCATTAATATCTCCTTGGAATGTTTTGTAATTGTTGTAGTAATAGGTAAAGAGGTTATATGAGTTTTAAGAATATTAACGAATCAGACGCCGGTCATTATACCCGGCATCGATTCATTTGATTTAGGCTTCAATTTCGTCCAACTCGTTATTAGGATTGCAGCTGAATATTTTGAAGTTTTGTTTTTCTGATTTTATTATTTCCAAATCTTCAGGATGAGCTCTATTTATCATTCTTATTAGATCCTTTATTGTACAAGAAATGTACGCCATTAAACCATGAGGCATGAAAACTGGGTCGCCCGTAAGATACACCGGTAAAAGATTTAATACTTTTTGATGATTTTCTTCTGGAATAAATTCTAGAAATAGTTTTACCAATTCTACTGGAATTGCGTTTTCATAAAATGGTTTGGCTTTGGAATTTAATATTGTTTTTTGTTCTAACATGGTGAATCTCCTTATATATATTCTTATTGGTATTGAACCTATTTGGTTCGTTAATGTTATTTTGACAATTATGTCAGATTGGCGGGAATTTCTCCGATGAGAAACAATTTAATTAATTCTTTAAAATTTTAATATTCTATACTTTTCTTTGACTCCTTCGTTAATTAATTTTAATTACATCCGCCAATAACGTAGTGGTATTTTGGGAAGTCAACCAAAAAACACCAAGTAATTAGGTATTTTAGTTAAAATGACGGTTGTAATTGTCAGAATCGATTTTAAGGTTTAATGAGTGTCTCACTTTGGGACACGCCATACGCTATATCCCATGTAATTTACAGGGATTATCAATTTCATTTGATTCCGTATGAAAACAAGAGAAATTAAGTGGTTTGCTGTTCTGATGTTATATTATTATGGTGGTCAAACTAAAGATTCATTGGACTATGATCTGTTTTTTTGATTTACCGGAAATCTTATGTATTATCAAAAACTCATTATTTAGATGAATGGTATTATATGGTTGTTTAGTTTGAAATTTTTTATTCATGTTCGAAATTGATGCCGTCGAATACTTAAAGTGTGCCGTGTCAGCATATATTCTTTTCTGGTCCTTTAGGACCGACTCCTATCAGGATTATAATTCCCATGACCTTTTCCTAGAAATTAAGAATAGTCCACTTCTTAATACTAAGTTTCTATTTTTTAGTTACTTAATTAGAATCTATAGAAATTCAGGGTATGGCAGAATTGAATAATTTACTTCAAAAACGAGGCATTATTTTTTACAAGTATTTTAATATATTCATTTTAATGTTTTAAAGGTTTTGAGAATGGCAGGAGCTAAAAAACTGTGGGATTTATAAAAATAGTACAATTTATAACCGCCATTTATCCGCCATATCCGCCAAATAACCGCCGGTTATCAGCCACGTTTAAGACGATAAACAGCAGCTTTCTTTTCACCAAGTTTTTCAACAATGTTTAATTCGACCAATTGTTCAAGATCGCGCAAAGCTGTTCGTTCAGAAGTATTGGCAATCTCTTGATACATACTGTTTCTAATAGAAGTATTCTGTTTTAAATAACTAACTGCGATTATCTGTCTCTCATTTAATCCAAGTTTTTTTAGCTGCTCTTCAGAAAAATTATCCTTGAATAATGTTACGAGTATGCCGCCGTCTGATTCTTTCATCTCAGGTTCAGGGAGTGAGGCTTCTTTACACGAATTAATTATTCTAAGAGTACCGCTTCCCCAAGATTCAATGTAGCCGCCTTTGAAACAGACATCTGCAATTATAGGATTACGGGGGCGTGATGGATGCTGTCGACGAAGAGACTCAAAAGTTAAGCCTTCCGGAAGTGTGCCTTCATTCCAAATACTAAACTTATCATCATACATTCTTATTTGAATTGTTGACCCAAAATAAGTTTTATGTACAAGGGCATTCAACAGCATTTCTCGTACAGCAGCAACAGGATATTCTCCTTTTTCTATACGTTGAAGCCCCTCAAATTCAATTGGACTAGTAAAGAATTTTCTATTGAGTTGTTGCAGCACTTCTTGAAGCAACTTAATGAGATTGCCTTCTTCAACTTCTTGGTATTTAAGATCGGAATCATCTTTCCCGAAGCGTCCAATTTTAACAGAAACATTTGGATAAAACTTTCCAGGGTCTTTACCAAATAAAATTATAGCCGCGCGTTTTAATTTTTCGCCATCTGCAAGTCGAAGTTTCTGAAGTAATTCTATTTTAGTCAATCCACTAGTATCAGGGAGTCGTCCAGCTTTCTTTGCAGCTTCTAAAAAAGTAGTAATGCTGCTCTCATCAATATCATCCAACGATGCTCTATCTTCTATTAAATCATCCCAAGTTTTCCCTGACTTCTTCAGAAGAAAATCATTTAAAGATGCGCCGGTTAATTCTGATGTTGTACTGCCGGTTCTAATATAATATCTGCAGCGAAGTGAAATAGCAACTGAGTAAGGAAGAACAACTATTTCAATATAATGTATATTCTTTTCTTCTCGTAAAACTGCTTTAACGGTTATACCGAGATGATTTTTGATCTTGTTTGGAATGTCATCCATTAATTTCTTATAGTCCACAACATCAACAAGAGCACCTTTATCATCTTTACCGATAATCAATGTTCCCCCTTGTGAATTAGCAAATGCACAAATTGTTTTTAGATTATCTTCCTGCCAACTTTGCTTGTATTCTATGTCTTGATTCTCTGGCATTAATTTTTCCGATTGCTAAAAATTATTTGTTAATTCAGTTTCTATAAGTTTATATTTTTCTTTCACTTCTTCGCCGCTGTAGAAATCGAGTAAGTCTTTCTTCGTTAATTTTCCATCAGAGAGAAACTTTGTAAGATATTTTTGATTAAATTCCATTAACAACATACTTTTTTCAAGTTGTTTTAATATTGACTTATTATTCTCAATATTAGTTTCTACAAGGTGACGAATAAGCAATATCTCATTTATGTCTTTAATTATTCTATTTAATATTAATGACAATAACTCTTTATCAAGCTCTACATCACGGGCGTTAAGAACAATATCTCTTGCCAACATATATGCAATAGCAAGATTAGAATAATCCCCTCGCTGTGAATCAACTACTACAATAAATCCAATTGCTGGAAGGAAGCCGACATTTTCATAATTCTTTAGAATTGAGTTGTCGATTAGGGCTCTATCGAAAACTATCATGCTTATTTTGGCTTCACGATTGGCTTGGGCTTCTATTAGTTGACTCCAAGCCGTATCTGATTTCTTTGTAAAGATATCTTTGTTTTCAATATCGCCAAGTTTAAGGCTTTTATCAAATTTGCATTCTATAACAATTTTAAGATCTTCCTTTCCATCAATTTCACAAATTATATCACCGGTCTTATTACGAGGAAGTTTACCTGTTGTATTGCCAGTAAGAACAGCTCTATCTTTTAATTTCTTCTCTCCAAAATAGTTATTTAGAAATTCAGCAATATCGTCTTCCGCAAGAGAACCTTTAATTGTCGTTTTGTAAAAAAGTTCTTTCTTCATATCAAAAATTAATTTCAAACTTTCTAGTTCAGTCCCAAGTTCATTTGTGGTTTTAGCTAAGAAAGTTGAAATACGATCTTCCATTAGAGCAAGTACACCAATATAAATTGCTTTTAGAAACTTCTCATCACGCTCTTTAACTGGAAGTTTGTTGAAATAATTAAATACTATTTCATTCGATAATTCGAAAGATTTAATTTCTAGTCTTTTTTGTTGCTGATTTATTTTAATATTTGTCAATTTTTAACCAACCTTTTCATATGGATATTGACCTTTAATATTATTATGCAAATAAGAACCTATTGAAGGAGCATTTCTTAAGCCTTCAAACTCCATTGTACCAACTCCATTATAATCATATACTGTTCCATTTAAGAACCATACTCTCAAAGTTTGAGTGTTTTCATCATACCCAATTGCTTCAACGTTTGATGATGACACATATTCTTTTTCGATATCCATTATTGCCTCATTGTTATTTAATGAATTTTTCTATTTCTCCATTTAAGTAAAAGTTCATCATATAATTTATCTTCTGGTTTTTCTAAGATCCAACGTTCGGATACAAGGGGATCACTACTCTTCGGTGCAAAAGCAATTTTATCAAACTTTACTCTTGACGGGATTTTTACAGCTTCACCCATTATCAAGCCTTCCCCTGTCCTCAAACCAGGAAGTAAATTTACTAAATCATTCAGATCGTCTTGTATTGCACTTCCTACATGGCCCCTATCTTTAGAATTTGTCAGTCGTAAAGAAATTAGAGTTCCAAGCTGACTCAAAACCGTTTCATCTAACTCAGAAGGACGTTGGGAAATTAATAATAATCCAACACCATACTTTCTTCCCTCTTTAGAAATTGCTTGAACTGTTCTTGAGGCTATTGAATTTTCCCCAGATTTAAGGTAATTATGAGCTTCTTCTAGTGCAATAAGGAGTGGCTGTTTTCTACCGCCGACATCCAAATCTTGACCCCAAAACAGAGCATCATATATTATTTTAATTAATGTCCCTGAAATAGAAACCATTATTTCAGATGGAATACCTGAAAGATCAAGAATTGTTATTGGTTTATCATGACTCAACCAATCAATAAGAAGATCGTTCAAATCAAGAGTAGTTTTGTTTTTCAAATCGGGATCGTAGTTCTCAGTGTTGAATAAAAATTTATATCTCTCATCTAATAGTTTATTTCTCATCCCATTTAAATATGAAAGTATTCCAAATGCATCTTTGTTTAGATTTGGATTACCTCCACCTATGCCAGGAGAATTATGTTTACTAGGAATTAATTTTTGAGCGTCTCCTTTTTCCAAAGCAGATACTAATTGCAATTCATATTGACTATCAGCATTTTTGATTTTATTAAATACTCTTTTTTCAAAATCATCAAGATCATACCACAATTTTTTTATACTAAATGGAATTGGACTATCAGAAGTTACAGAAAGCTCGTTTGGTTTTTTTTTGAGATTCTTAATACCTTCAATTTTTCTTTTCTGAATTTCTAATCTAATATGGTCAAGAGCACTTTCTTTAAGCACACCTGGGAAAACATTAAAAAGTTCATTGAATGGAAGTGCCCAAAATGGTATATGTAATTCGTATTCTCCTTTCTTTTTGTCAGAATTAACCTTGAATACTTTACAGTATTTTTTTAACGTCTCATTATATTCACCATGTGGGTCAATCAATATGATTCGAGAAGATTTGTATTTTTGATTTGAAGCAATTGCTTCAAGTATAATTGAAACAGCATTTGATTTGCCACTTCCGGTGGAACCGACAATTGCTGAGTGCCTTGCAACAAGTTTATCTAAATCAACATGAGCAGGAAGACTTTCTGAAGCACTTATATGACCAACAATAATTGAACTTTCTTTTTTAATTTCGCTATAAATAATTTTAAGATCGTTTAAAGTCACTAGGTGTACTTCATCATCTGGGGCAGGATATTGAATAACGCCCCGTTCAAATTTATTACCTATCCTTTCACCTACCAAAACTATTGTTAGCCACCTTGAAGATATACTGGATAAATTTAATTCGAAAGACTCTTTAATTTTATCAGGAATTGCTTCAGCTCCTGCTTGAGTTATAATTCCATAAAGATGGGCATACCCAAGTGGAATTCTAACGAATGCTCCAATTTGTCCAATTCTATATACCACTCCATCAACAATAGGCATGGAAGATCTAAATTCATCAGAAAGTTTAACAGAGATCCTACTTCCATTAACACTTTTTACATGACCAATTACTGTTTGAAATTTCTCTTCTGACATACTAATTAATCGTTGGATAAGTTAAAGAAATCAAAAAATTTACAAATCTATTAAAATCAGTAAGTTTTAAATTTCCAGTATTTTGAGTTTGTTCATCATCTTTACCTTTATCTTTAGTTGGTATTGGTGCGTCTCTATCGAAATACTGATCTATAAAATCAAAATCCTCTTTTGCAGGTTCTCTTTTTAATTTCCAATTACCAAATACTCCTCCAATTAAAGCCTTTCTGTTTGAACAGATCATCATTTTTTTGGACCGTTTCCCAATAATAATAGGCAAATCATTTTCGACAATATTCTCATTGTAAATAAAAGCAATAACTGAAGATGATTTAGATTGAGCTAATGAATTGACAATCGCTTCATTAATATGCTCGTCACCAAAAGAATATCCACTAATGAATAAAACTCCATCATCTTTCTTTAAAAATGTACTAAGTCGATCGATATAGCTCACATAAGGTTGCTTTCGCGAATCATCATATTTGAGAAGTGACGGGTATATTACTATCCGGTCATCTGAAGATTGACGACTTCTAATTATTTTTTTTTCAGTTTCATCATATCCCCATCCAAGTGATCCGTGCAATTTCCATAGTCTAGTCCAATTTGGAATTAATAAATCATTTTCAACACTAACAGGATCAAAAAAAGGATTATAACTTCCAACAAATCCATCGAAATATGGTAGATTCTGAGATTCAAATCCTAATTCAAATAGGTAATCATAATTGGTTGTAAAAACTTCTACTGGATATTTACGAGAAGCATTAATAATCCAGGTAGCAAATTTCGAATGCAAAAAATCTACAGTAAGTAACTTAATATCCTTGTTACTATGCACCGAGACAAAGTTCTTTACTTCGTTTTGAATTTGTTCTCTTAATATTTTCAATTTTTCTTTATTTATTCCACAAAGAACTCCTTTACCAATAACTCGTAATTTCTGATCAACTGACGAAATTATATTCTCAAGCATAAAAGCATTTTTCTTTCGATTTTCATCTTTTTCTGTATCTTCCAATTCTTCTTTAATTATTTCAAGTGCTTTTATCAGTTCGGCATCATCAATCTTTTTAAGTATTTCTTCCGTCATCGTTTTAATACCAGGTATCAAGGGAAAGGGATTTCTTTTCTTTTCATTTTTATAAACAATTTCACCATTTTTATCTCTCATCTCTGCTGCCATGGAAGTGCCAGCACCACATAAAAAACCAATTCTTTTCGTATCTGAAATAAGGATTTGTTGTAAGCCTCTAATAAATTCTCGTGGATCGTGGTTGTTGATCATAACTTATCCTATTTATTTTATAAAATCAGCAAATTATGAAATAATTGAAAGTCTTTTGATCTTGTATATATCTCACACTATTTTTCCAATATAAAATTTGGTTTAATATTTTCAAAATTTTACAAATCAGCAAAATAAATTGGTATTAACTTTCACTAGATTTTATAAAATCTACATTGCTGCATTTTCTATTTTAAAATCTATTTTACAATAAATGTATACATTTTAATACTCTACTATAAAAAAAGCAGATTTATCCTTAATTAAATAGTGCCCACTATCGTGTAATCAAATTCTTCCAATTGATTATTAAGTCTTAAAATGTGACTGTGCAATAAATCATTAACAACATTATTAGACGGATGTTTATGCCTATTACCAAGACCATAATTTATTAAATAACAAACAATATCATCTAAGTCTTTAATTATTTTTCTTTCCCAATTCTTACTTGAACCATGATGTGGAATTTGATAAACTCCATTTCTTTTTAAATACTTAGAGAAATACTTTTTGTATGCATGATAATATTTATTCATATCAATATCCGCATTCAAAGTTGTACCTAATAAATTGGGTCTAACTAAATATTCACTAAATAGTAGACATATCGGGAGGCAAATATATCTATCCCGTTTATCCAATAAATGCATTAACTTTTTATCCGGATCAGCTAATACGATCGGTTCATGATAAACAACTAAGGAAGAATTATTAGATTTTTCACCTTTCCCAATTTTGTCTTTATAAATTATTTTTAACTCTTCAAATTTATGGTGTAAAATATCAGCAAGTGCGATTTTATTTATTTCATTACCATGATTTAATTTTAATTCAATCTCATTTATTAACTTATTTTTCTTATCATCCGTTATTTTCACATTGAACAATATAAATTTCCATACACCTCGAATACTTAAAATTCCGGTATGATTCTTATGGTAAATTTCCACTTTTGCTTTTAAATCACTCTCTAAACTAACTGATTCAAGTTTTTTAATTAGAGTTTTTAACCCTTCAGAATCGTCCAATCTAATTTCCAACTGAAGCAGATTTATATTTTTGTTATCTGGATCCAGCGGCTGCTCTTCTATTATAAATTCATCATTATCTGACCCCGAATCATCAACGAGTATAATCCTTTTTACTCCTAATTCAATAAGATATCCAATCGGATCAATTAGAAAACTCATATACGCATCATTATTCCCAGCAGAATCATTCTCTAAATATAAGATTAGTCTATCGCCTGGTTTGATATATGGCAAAACAACAGTATGGCATTTAACTTTTTGAAGAAGTTTAGATATATGCGAAATATGGTCATTATCAAAATGTGAAATAAATAACAAGTCTAGCTGGTTTCTATTAAAATCTTGAACTAGCTCACAAAAATCGTCTATCTCTTTCTCTATATACTTATGATTGCTTTCAGTACCGCAGTCATAACACATAAAAAAGTGGGCTTTATCAACATGGATATGCCCTGTATAAAATAATCCTTGTCCGACTTTATTGAATCTGAATTTTGAATATAAGTGCATTTATTCTTCCCAGCTTGGTCGTTGCCACGTGTCCATACTTTTTTCATATGGTTCCCAATCTTCTCTTGAACCGAGTCTTCCAGTATACACACCAGCATGCCCAAATTCCCAATTATCATAATCTCTTACAAATAATTCCAGTAAATCCATAAAATGGAAATAAGCTTCTCTTTGCAACTGATAGAATAAATTGGCACCTATAAAATCATCTTCGCATTCATAAAAATCTTTATGGAGTAATTTTATAAACTCGGTTACTATTTGTTGAACCTCTTCAGGATCCTTGTTGAATTTATTTGCAATCTCTAAAACTATTTCATTTTTCATACTTGTCCTTCAATAATTTTTATCTCTTGAAGCTCACGAATTTTTATTAAGTTTATTTTTACTTGGTGATCTTCCTTGTTAAAGCGGTTATAAACTTTTGTAATTATTTTTAGTTTTTCATCATTATCCATTTTTACTGAAATCTCAGGGATTTCTCCGAGATGTTTTAAAATTCCACAATGGTTTCTTTCTACTGAATCAACTAAATATAAATCATAAAACATACCGTCTAATAAAATTTCAAAATAGTCTGTATAATTCTTGTACTGATCTTCATTTGCTTTCAGAAAAATTATGTAATCAACTATTTTTTCAAATTGAGTTGTATCTTCTGGTTTATAGATTGGAATAGCGAGTAATGGTTCTTTATCGATTTGAAAATTGTGTCCCTGCATTTTTCCTTTATTCCTTAGCCAGAATTCAATAAGTCTTGAGTTCATGAGTGCAGTTAGATATTTAAGATTTATTCTACTTGATTTGATTATATAAAACGTCGCCGAGACATAACAATCAAAATCTGAATAGGAAAAAGAAGGTCTATCAGCGCATTTTCTTTTGGCTATTATTTTTTCGCCCTTAAAAAATTTTTCCTCTCGTGCTCTATGTAAACCATATGGCTTATTATCTGAAGTAATTACATTCTTAAAACGATCTAAATGTTTTTTAATGTTTGGATAGGGTTTGACGTTGCGAGGATTTTTAAATTTCGAATCTGTATATATTATCCAAAATTGGTTTTGCGGATTAGAATAATAATTAGAGAACTGTTCTGAAGTAAAATATGGTTTAATAATTTTTCTTTCATCTGGATCTAAATTCAGATTCTTTTTCTCAATATTATTTAAAGCAAATATACCATCTCCTACATTAAATTGATTATTCAATTTAATTTTTGATGACTTATTTACAAAATCTTGCGGGAATACAATTCCTTGTGCAACTTCATTTTCATATAAATATAAGTTCGATTTTTTCTTAATATAGTTTAATACTATTTCAACGTCGGTTGTATTAAATGTAAATGGACTTTCTTTTATTTCAAATGGATTTAAATTAAAGATATATTTTGACGAATAATTATTTTTGGTATAAAAATCGAGAAATGAATTTAGTTTTGATTTCGAAATTTTTTCATCTTGCATGACAGAATACTTAATTGGATACTGTTTTATTTGTTTCTGCTTTTTAATCAGATAAATCATAGTCTGAATGCCGGCCGTTTCAAAAACTTTATAATTACCAAAATCAGTGAAAAGAATAATTTTACATTCGGTATGAACTTTATGTCTAAATCCAGAGGCGCCTGCACTTGTTATCCAATTGTTTTGAGCAATAAAACATTGAACACCGTCAGGCTTTATATAATCGAGTAGTATACTTGCAAAACCGTACCATATATCCATCTTACCTTGATAATATTTTGATTCTCTAAAACCGTCAAATGCTTCCCTATTTGTATATTCTTTTATGTAAGGTGGGTTCGCTATAACAATATCAAATCCCGCATTGTCACCAACAATATAAGGGTTTAGAATTTCAGGAAAATCGAGTTTCCAGTCAAAGTGATTAAATGGTAGATTTTTATCTTTCAACAGGTTTGTTAATTTATTAATCTGTTTATCAAAATTTGCAAGAGTAATTTGTATTTCCGTATTCTTTTTAATCTCGGCTGCTGTTAGACCAAACCCGGAATCAATTACCTCTGCATTATTATTATGGTAAATGCATTTATTTAAAAGAAGTTGATTTATAAGAAGTTCTATTTTTAGGTTTCTTATTTTAGAAGAAATACCCTTTTTATAAGTATTATCAGATTTGAAATACTCTTTTTGTTTTTCAGCGACTTTTCTTAATAACGTTTTCACATTTTCAACATACTCTTCCGCTTTCCCATAACTACCTCTTCTTTCCCAATTAATCTCAACAACTTCTTCTCCATATTTGCTAACAAGGCTGTTTCCAACTACTATTTTATAGTCAAGATTAGGTAGAGGTTTTGGTTTATCTTCATCAACAACAAGGCTGAGCCAAAAACGTAATCTTGCAATATCAACGGCACCTTTTTCTATATCCACACCATAAATAGTGTTTTGTATTATTTGTTCTTTTACTTCCGCCGGCTTCCATTCCTTTCCCGTTTCATAAGCTATTGCTTCTTTGATTGATTGTATTTCAAGCAACAGCCCCATAGGGAATGCACCGGAACCAATTGCAGGATCACAAATCTTTACTGAATCTAATAATTGATCAATACGTTTTAAATGTTCCTTTGTTAAACCGCTTATATCTTTTGTTTTTACGAGATTACTAACATCTTCACGGTTAAGAGTTTTATCACCAATTTCTTCCAACAGTTTTAACTGCCCTTCTCTGGTTTCATTCCCGAAAAACTCCGTTTGTTCTTTACCCAAAGGCTGATAAACTTTATACTCTTTACTTAAATGTGTTGTGAGATATTCTATAAGACTTTCTTGACACATGTAATAAACAATTTCCTTAGGAGTATAATAGGCACCTTTATCTTTGTTGTCCTCAAGAAGGTTTTCAAAAATATGTCCGAGCATTTCGGGATCGACCGCTATAGTTTTTTCATCTGGACTATCCTCGTAAATCGTAAAATTATACGCATTTAGAAAATCAAAAAATCCTCTGTATTTTGGGTCTTCATCATTATCGGAATTATGAAATAGTTTAGCTTTGAAAGTAAGAATTTTATAGTCGTAGTCTTCCTTATCAAATAAACCGCCGTTAAGAAAAGGGACTTTTACTTTTGCACCATCAGGCATTTCAAAGACATCGTTTTGTCTATTATTATTAAGTGTGTCAAAGAATAATCTTGAAAGCCAATTAGGATAAAACGAATCGTTTCTACCAGATTTATTAAATAGTTGAATCATAAAATCCGGCATACCGTCTTTGTAGTTTATATCCGTCGCGCCAAGCCAGCCCTTCTTCTGCACAAAATAAAGAAATACAATCCTTCCAAGGAGTTTTTTGGTGAAATCTCTTATCGCTTTTTCATCGCCGTTAAATACGGATTTCTTAAAATTAGATTTATTCAGATAATCTATAAATTTTTCATAATGTATTGTATATTCATCAAAGAATGCTTTGCTAAGTTTTTCAACCGAGAATGCTTTTATAATGGTTTCTAAATTTATTTTTGTTTCTACACTCAAAATCTCGAACCGTTCAGCTGCAGTTTTACATGTCTCTGAAGGACCAAGTAAATAAGTATATCTTTTAGCGAAGGTAGATTTTTCTGCAATCCCTTTTTCGGTAATTACACTATCCTTAGCAACAAATGTAAGACGCCACACATTTTTATTAGTGGGAGAAACAAAGTTTATTAAAGCAGCCTGTCCAGCCGTCAACAATTTTCTCACATAGTGCTGAATGGCTACTTTACTGTATTCTATTTTAACATTAGGTTTTAAATTGATTTCATAACATGTGATCTCGGATCCGTCTTCGAGCAATATTTTACCATAAATGCCAATCGCACCAATAACAGCCGATTCAGATTGATTGGTTTCAATTGATGGTTTAACTAATGATGAGTTTAATGTAAATGAAGTGCCAAAGATTTCTTTTAATACATTCTTTGCAAAGAACAATCTGTCATACGGTTTTTGTAACGCTTCTTGTAATTGAATTCTGTTAGTCGGCATAAGCTTTTCTATAATTATTTACTGGTTAGAATCTCCGTTACTAAAACTTTGTGTTAACACAATCCTAGGATTTACAATACCATGGAAAGAATCACCTTTGGAATCCTTTTCAACATTTGGCGACAGATCATATTTATCCAAAACATCTACAAATAGCCGATCAATAAATTTATTTGGCTCCCTTAATAATGAAGCTTGGGCCGTGAAGAAATCATTTATTAATTTAGGCAGGCCCTTAGAACTAAATGTGCCTTTCTTAACCAAATCAGTTGCACGCAATAAAGACATCCTCTTTTGTTCAGTTGCCGCTATTTTAGTAACCGCATTTAAATTAGTAATGGATTTATTCTCGGCTGGGCTTAAATTCCGTCTTGAAACGCTTTGAACATTCTTTTGATTCTTTTCAGATTTAAAAAATTCAAAACCCTTTATGGTTTGTTCATAATGTAACTCATGTAATGAAATTGATTTTTCATTTTCTTCTGCTTTAAAAACATTTACTGACTGTAAGAAATTAAGTTCTATAATAGTAGAATCTTTAGTAACCAAACAAAATATCCCGGGATGATTGTCACTTTTAAAATAAGTAAGCGATGTATCGCACAACGGATAGTTAATCTCACCAGAATCAGCATCAATAAAAGAAAAACTATAGGTCGTGCTTACACTTCTTCCGCATCTAGCTTTATGAGGTATCTTAGAAATTTCATTAAATCTCTGCGGATGTTTTTTCCTAAAATCTCTAAGTTCGTTAAGGTATTTAAGAATTTCACTTTCTTCTTTTTGAATTTTATTGCCAAAAAGTGCGCCTTCACCTTTTTCTTCGAGCAAAGAAAATATCTTATTATCTTCTCCAAACGCTGAATGAAATGCCTGTAACTTTCTTAATGCATTATTTACTAAATGTATTTGATCATCTCCATGAGCAGAAGGATAATAGTTATAAACAAATATTTTTTCCGCCCTTGAACCTATACGGTTAACCCTGCCTATTCTCTGCATTAAACGGGTTGAGTTCCATGGCACATCATAATTAACAATAGTATTACTACGGTGTAAATTTATTCCCTCTGCAAGTACTTCGGTTGTAACAATTATATCAAAATCTTTTTTCCAATTTTCTTCTTCAAGATTTGCATCAAAATTTTCCCTAATTGTGCTTTCAAGAGTTTTCCGATTTTCCGAACTCACAATTAGAACTTTCTTTTTAGTTATTTTAGTTAGATGTTTATATAATTCTTGTGCCGTCTCTTTGGACTCTGTAAATATTACAAGTTTACCTGATTTATTTTCTTTTGGTTTAAAGAACACTGATGCCATTTGTTCTTTGAATTCCAATAACTTCGGATCTTTATTAACATTTTTCCATCGTTTAACTAACCCATCAACTTTTTCTTTATCTGCTTCTAACAGCTCAATAAAATTATTAGAAAATGCGGCAGCACGATATTCTCTGTTATTTCCACCCCGATCATTTATCTTTTCTTCAATTTGCTCATAACTTAATCCTTCTTCCAACAACTGATTCACATCAAGATCGGGAGCTATAAAAACTCTATCATCAATAAACATCTGAATCATATTATCTATAGCTTTCTGTAAACGACTTAAAGACTGTGTAAATGCAAAGAAACTGCTTTCAAGCCTTTTAATAAGGAGCGTTCTCATTATAGCTGAAAGCCTTGAAGATATTGCTTCAACGTTACCGTAAAGCTTTTTATCCTCTTCCCTTATTAAATGTTCAATTGCGCGGTATCTAAAATAACCTAATCCTTCAACTTTGTTTCCATCTTCATCTAAGCTAGTAATTAAAGAAACTGTGTCATAAAATAGTTGGCTAAGCTTTTTATCTAATTCATAGTATAGAGGAATAGGATCGCTTACTTTCGGGAATATTATTCCCTGGTTTTGTAAGTCTTCCAAATACTCATTATTATTTTCAATATCAGTCCGTGTCCTTCTTATAACAAGTGGTTCTACAACATCATTTCGTAATTTCTGAAATAAGTTTTTTAGTTTATGAATATCGAGCACTCGTTCAGCGGCTAAACGTTTGTATTTTTCATTTATCGGTTTAAAATAAGCTTGTAAGTTCCTAATATTTTCAAGTGTGCTATTACGTCTATCCTGGAATAGATACAATTGATTTTCTATATCTTGTGGTCTATTGTTTAATGGTGTAGCTGAAATAAGAATTATTTTCTTTTTTGTATCTCCGTTTTCGGCAGGTCTCGATCTTGGACGCTTACAAATTTCCTGTAGCAGCTGATACATTTCTGTGTAATCATTTCTAAACTTATGAGATTCGTCAACAACAACTAAGTCAATTTCTTCGGGATTGGGATATGTATAATTTTCTGTATCAATAATTTTGTGAAGGCTCCCAATAGTTACGTAACGGAAATGATTTTCAAGTTCAAAATCTTTTACTGTTCTTCGCCAGTTATCTTCAATAGCAGGGGGAACAACAACTAAAATTTTTGTATGGGTTCCGTTTTCATAAATAAACTTTTTAATAACCATGCACGCAATAATGGTTTTACCAAGACCAACTACATCAGCAAGTATGAAACCATTATGTTTCATCATTATTGCATATCCCTGGTTAGCAGCATCGGATTGATATTTTAAACGAAAGAATTTTGGCGGTAATAGTAAGTCAATATTGTACGGATCGTAATCAACTCTTTTCCCAAAGTATTCAATCAGCATTTTTATATATATTTCAAAAGGTGTGAAATCATCTTTTAGATATGTCTTATCTTTAATTCTTGTGGCATCGGCTTGAAGAATCGGTACAGACTCTTCCCACAGTTTTTCAAATTCATCGGAAGCAAATTTTACATCATCGTAATCACGCAGGCTAACATTAAACTCGTAATTTGATTCTGGATTTGCTCCAAGCCCGGCATCAGTTAAATTTGATGATCCGGTTATTACTTCGCATGGAGAGTATTCATTAAAATTAGCAGGTCTGAAAATATAAACTTTTGCATGAATTTTTTTGTTGGGGTGTGCCCTTAACTCAATCTTATCATCTATCAGGTCACGGATAAACTGAAGAATACCATCTTCAGTAGTTTTATCATATTCTGCGTCTTGTATATTATTAATTAATTCATCTATAAATGTTTCCTTTGTTTCATCTGGGGAGTCGAGATATAATTGACCCTGATCGTGATACTTTTTAATTAACTGATCAACATTTATTCCAACAAGTATTCTAATTTTAGGAATTTTATTAAGAAATGGCCGAACTTTAAAATAGCCGGATGCGCGAAAGTATCCGACAAGAGCGTCAAAATTTCTTATACTTTCTACATTAGAAAAAACACCTTCAAATTTTCTAAGAAGACTATTATTATCCTGGTTTGTAAAAAATTTTGTGGGCATATTATAAGTTCAAAATCCAAATAGGAAAACAATTTTTAACTAACATAAAATAAACAATATTTTTCTAAGATGAATGCTATGATTTATAGTTCACCCACAATATCGCAGGTACTTCACGACGATTTTCTTCTATGAATTCAATGTCTGTCTCAGTTAATTTACCGACTTTTCTAAAGGGGCCAAAATCACTTCTTTTAAGCAATGTTTGCCCTACAAAGTATGAGTTATTAAACTTTACTGAATATTCGTTATTACTTGAGTCATGAGTTTCAAAATGTTCTTCGAGCAAAGAGATATTATCTGAATATTCTTTCTGTGTAGAATGAGTAAGCATTGCTCCTTCAAAGGAGTCTTGATCAACTGGTGACAAGAAAACAACCGGATGTATTATACGTCTGCCTTTAATGATATTGCCTTTTTCAAATGAGAGATTTCTAAAATTATTGTTAATATAATTCATAACATTTTTCTTTTGTTTTTGTTATGTGCAATCCACATTAATGATTTATAAAAATAATATAATGCATACTTTCTTAATAGTAAACACTTTAATTACATGTTAGAGCTCCATACTAATTGGACTGTGCCGAGTTTACATAATGCAACATTATAGCTGACAGAGATTGGAATTGAGGAGTGAAAGTAGGGACTGCAAATCTTGTCCGATAATGTTCGTTATGTAATACTGGCTACTCATATTAGGTTTAAATGAGTTCCTTACCAAGGAAAGGTATCTCTATTGCTCTATGTAATACAAGGATTATCCTTTAAAGAATTTTTTGATAGAATCTGATAGTTGTTGAAGTTGTTCTTAAATCGATAATGTAAATTGGTAATATATAAATCGATGGCACATTCTTGTTTTTACTTAACAGGTAGTTCTACTTTAGGCAGGTACTGCCCTAAAGTGGCGGAGCTAATAGTCTTAGTGGAAATAGATTTGCTTTCTGTATATAACCAATATGACTAACCTAACTTACTTTAAATGTTTCTAATTCCATTCCACCTTTCCACCATTAGAATAATAATAATAGTATTATGTTGATGCAACATGATGCATTATATATACTAATTTCTTTAAAGTAAAAAAATAAGTTGAAATTGATATGACAAATTCTCATAACGACTCAACGTCCCGATAACTTCTCATAACGATTCGACAGAGTTAAAAACGTCTCTTGTCTTTTCGTTTTGATAACTTTTCTGGACGTCTCCTCTTTATGATAACTTCTCATCTAAAACTGTAGATTAAACTGAAGAATTAAAAGGGCGGACCCAAAGGACCGCCCCAGATGAGCTAGAGGTATTTGTTTAATTAATTATATGTACCTGTCAACTTTGAAGATTGAATATTTTCATTCTCTGGTTCAGCAGGGATAAAATCAGGTAATCCTAATAATTCCCTTATTTTCCCACCATGAGCAGTGTAGTCTTTTTCAGGATCATTTGTGCTAATCCCTAGTACCCAATTAATCTTTTTGTATACTTTCCCGGATATAGATTGAACAGAATTAACCGTGTATGTGTTACAGTTAAAGAGTTGTGCGATCTCTTCCTTGAATATCTTATTAGATTTGGGGTCGCTGCATAAATCTGATCTACACCATCTACAATAATAATCATATAGATTTTTTAATGTTGTTGCATACTCAGTATGTTCATCTACACTAAGCGTACAACATTCGTTGATGTATTCAGAAACAGTACTTGATTGACTGCTGAATAGCTTTAGGTTTTCAGAAACAGATTGTGGGGGTGTGAAATTTATAGCTCCATCATCCCCAATTATTTCATGTGCTTTTGATAGAACTAAATTTAGTATTCCGGGAAGTTCATTTATAAGCTTCTTATCTAAAATCTTATCATCTTTCAAATCGAATTGTTTCCCAAAGTTAATTATATCAATCCTTCTTAATACTGCCTGATCAATCAACTTGAATTTCGGTAATTGATTAGTTGATATAATAAGTCTCGCTTTATTTTTAAAATCTACCGGTTTACCGTAAATTTGTCTGGCAGAGATTACATCTTTACCAGTTAAAGTCTTAAATAAATGTGAGTCTTTCTCTAAAGTTGATATCTCTCTAGAGAAATTTGCATATTTATCTATGAGTTGGAATACAGAATGATCTTTATCCTCGGCAAGTTTATTAAACTCTTGGTTAGACACATTATCCTGCCCAATCAACGCGCTCCAGATATCCATCAACAAGGATTTACCATTCCTGCCTTTTCCGTACATAAAGAGAGCTTTCTGTACTTCATATGTTGGCATTAAGGTATATAGCATCCATTTAAGAAAATAATCTACTACATCCTGTCGACTTTCAAAGATTTCGTCTAATGTTTTAATAAATAACTTACATTCAGCATTTGGAACGTATTCAACCGGAAATTGAACATTTGTTTTGTAACTTCGTTCATGTGGCGAAAGCTTACCAGTCTGTAAATTATACAAACCATTCTTAAAATTGAGTATGAACTTTTCGTTGTTGAAATGATCATCAAAGAAAAGCCGGGATCTCTTCTTTAACCGCTTGCAGACTGAATCTAACCTGAAATTAGTAATTTCATTTTCAGGATAGATTAGTAAAAGTAAGGCTTCAATCCGCATATTGAGTTTTTCTTCATCTAATACTTTCCAGACGCCGCCGAAATATTCATAAAACCGCTGTGTACTAAGTTGATATATTATATCATCACCAAAGTACTTCTCAATAATATTAACAGCTTCCGATTCAGTATACTTTTTTCTGCTTTCTGTAGGTATTTGAAACGGGGAATAACCGTTAATAATTTTCATAATTTGACAGCGGTGGATTTCACTACACATTTTGTTACAGATTGTAGTTTCGTCATTAAGTTGGTGTTCATTCTCAGACCATAAATTATCTACGTAGTCTAATTCAAAATCTGATTTTATCGCAATTAACTTAAGACGTTTTTTCCCGGCTTCACCAAATTGAAACGCAAAGGTGGAAACCTTTCTTATTTCTTCTTCAGTGAGTTTTATATCGTTTTGTTCTTTGGTCTGAATTGTATTTAAGAAATCGCAGCGTAAACTTATATTGTCCCATGTTTTAATATCATGCGGCATTAAACACCTCCACTGCTTTGTGAAGAACTTCAGTATTTAGGTGAGAATAAATCTCTGTGGTAGTTATACTGCTATGTCCCATCAGCTCTTTCACCGTATAGAGATTAATTCCCTGCTGAACTAGAAAGCTAGCAAAAGAATGTCTCAAACTATGAAAGTGAATTTTCTCATCTAACCCAATTTTACGGCATACCTTTTTGAAATATTTAGAAACATAATCGTCGTTGTATTTAAACCCATTGGGTTTTGTAAAAACAAAACCATCTGGATCATGCATCGATTTTTGTGAAGAATTTCTAAATCTACCTTCAAGCTCCCTGCACAAAGGAATAATTCTCTGAGCTTTGCTTTTGGTATTAAAATGACTGTCGCCTATTGTAATTATGTTTTTAAAAAGATCAATGTTTCTCCATCTAAGATTAAGTATTTCATTTAGTCTGCATCCTGTATTGAATGCAATACTAAATATATCTCTCAGGACATCGTTATCGGTACTAATTAAAATTCTGTTAAGCTCATCTTTGGTAATAAAAGTAGGGTATTCTTTTTGCTCCTTTCTTAGTTTTATCTTGTCGAAAGGATTTGATTTAATATAATCCCAGTCCTTGGCTTTATTAAACGCCGCTTTCAGATTTCTGAAGTATACTTTATACCCTTTAGGTGCTGACTTTCTTAACTTTAGAATAAACAATTCAATCTCTCTGGATGTAATTTCGTCTATTGATTTATCAGGATTGAAATACTCAAAAAGATGTTTTATTGATAGCTTAACTGATCCGCAGTATTTCACTGAAACATTAGCCTCAAGATATCTCATATACTCATCACAGAATTTGGCTAACTCATATTTTGATTTTAACTTATCATTTTTCAGTGTTTTTAGTAATATTTCAAAAGTATTGATATCTTCAATACTCATCCCATTGAATTGGGATTGAAGTTCAAGAGTTAACATAGTTAACTATTGTTACTCCATTTTTTAGTTTTCATTTTTTTCCTTTTTTAAGTTGTCCTCTAACCCATCTAAAATTAGATGTCATTCAATACGCAAGGAACGATTATTTTTGCGTTAGCAATATAAACAAGATATCGTTGTCAATTGGAAAATTATTTCTTTTTCACTAACAATTCTATAGCATCACTTAATGACTCATTATTTAGATGGGAGTAAATTTGAGTTGTGTTTATATCACTGTGACCTAACAGTTCTTTTACAATATAAAGACTGACTCCTTGCTGCACTAAATTGCTGGCGAAACTATGGCGCAGAGTGTGGAAGTGTATTTCTTCCGAGTACTGAGAATCTCTTGCAGCATACTTGAATTTACGACTTACATAGTCCGGGTTAAATTTATAACCATTTTTGTTAGGGAAAACATACTCGTCGTGTAAATCCGTATTCATTGATTGAAGTTTAGAAAGCAATAAACTATTGATTGGGACAACACGAGCTCTTTTGTTTTTAGTAACAAATTCAGATGTGTTGCCTACAATAATTTTTCTTTTCGATAAATCAATATGCTTCCATTTAAGATTGATTAATTCTGACAATCGTAAACCCGTATGAAATGCTGCAAAATATAAGTTGGCCAAATTTAAATTCTGAATCTTTTGGATGATTTTTTGTAAATCACTTTCAGCTAAAAATACAGGCAATTTAGTGTGGACTTTGGGCGGTTTAATTCCTTTGCAGGGACTAGAATCGATATATCCCCATGAGGTCGCTTTATTGAAGGCAGCTTTTAATGTTCTATTGTAAAGATGAGCCCCATATTTTGCTCTTCTAAATGTATGACTTAGAAAGTTTTCAATAATATTGGGGGTAATTTTTTTAATGTCTATATCGCCGGTAAATTCTATTAACATTCTGTAAGATAAGTTAATACTTCTGAAATAATTTGGAGTAAAAGATTTCCTTGCAAAACTTTCATACTCGGAAAAAAATTCGCTTAATGAAATACCTGTAGTTTTACTTCTTTCTTTTAAATTACTTCTGAGATCAGAAACAAATTTAATTGCCCCTGCTTTAGTTTGTTCGCCGGTTGATATGCGTTTATTCTTATTAGTAGATTCATCAAAGAATTCAACATAATAAACATCTTTTCTTTTGAAGATAAACATGCAGCCTCCTAAAATTGTTAGGAAGCCAACAGTCATTCTTTACTGTACAAGGCACTGTACACGTATTAAATACTATTTGATTTTGACTTATAATCAAAAGAAGTCTGATTATTTGTAATCAGCAGGTTGCGGGTTCGAGTCCCATCACCAGCTCGAAGAAACCACCTTTTATAGGTGGTTTTTTTATTTTAAACAAATTATGATTTTCAATGATAAGGTTGTGGGTTCGAGCCTGCCTGCCGGTAGGCAGGTCCCATCACCAGCTCAAAGAACCACCTTTAATAGGTGGTTTTTTTATTTTAAATATTTTTGTAATAATTAGGTTATAACCTAATAATAGTTTGCACTAATTAGGCTATAACCTAACGAAAGGTTTGAATAAAAGAGTTATCCAGCTGAAGACCTTGGATCAGCTTTCCTCGGGTAGGTTCTTTCTTCCTGAAATTTCCCGTCCTTTTTGTGTATAATCAATGAAACGCCGCTGCCGAGATGATTTAATTCTTCGGCGCATTTTTTAATCGCGGTTTTTTTGTTCGTCTTAAAAACTTTATAGGAAGTTTTATCCCCTTCTTCTTTAAGCAGCCAGAATTGAAAGACCGGAGTTAAATGAAATCTTCTCATTTTATTTTCCCTTTTTATTTCTGGTTAATTATTAATTGCGTTTAAATTATTCAGTAAACTCAAACATATTAAAACGAGGCCCCCGTTTGGGAGCCTCATTTAAGGTGATTAAGTTTCACTTGAGTATGTTGATGAACACTGGATTATATCACCAACGCTGTTTTTTGAAGTTGCCGCTAAGAATATTATATAATTCTGATATTTAGCGGCGATTGACTGGTGCGTAAAGTTAAGGGGTAAGGCACCGGTATAAGCCGAGGTAAAATCAAAACCCGCTTCGGTTTTGGTAAGGGAGATTATTTTGAAATTCTCCTCGTCTTCAAGTACAGGATTAAAAAACGATATCAGACAGGAAATTCCAAGATCAACTTCCTCAGGTGAAAAATCCGCGGATGTATTCAAAGCGTTTAATTCCAGATCAAGACTGCCGCTATTTAGAACAACGCTTTGAAATGGTAGCGCGAATCCTTCCGGGCCAATAATGTTTCTGGCCGTAGGTTTATCGATACCGGAAAAATGATAATTTTCCTTAATCAATAAACTCCTTGCCGATTTCCCGGAGGGTTTTAATTTTGACCAGATTCTTCCCATATCGGGGAGACTAAGAATCGAAGCGGCCAATTCGGATGTAACCTTAAACCGGCTGCGCGCATTAATTGACGCTTCGCTTTGACTGACATGGTAGTTTAAAGGTCTTGCGGAAAACGCGGTGCCGCCGTCGACAGTGCGCGCGGTGACATTACCTATTTTCCCCTTTAAATTTCCCATTACGTGTGTTTTTAGTTTTGCCATTGTACTGCTCCTTATATTGTTTGAGAGGGCAGCGGAAATCTATTAAGTGAAGAGCGTTTATTAGATGTAGTTTTAAATACAACTGATTACAGTCCGGGTATGATTATATTAATGCCTTTTGTTTTGATTAAAAGTATAAGACGCCGTTAAGTTGTCCCTCCACAAATACCCTATAGATTATCCCTACATTATATTCATATCGCATTCATCTCGGATTCATACCGGATTCATCTTATATAAAGGTTATACTTTTCTTATGGAAAGATTATATGAGGATTATAGAAAGATTATAGAAAGATTATACTTTGGTTATATGAGGATTATACTTGGATTATACTTTGGTTATACTTTGATTATACAATGATTATAGAAAAGTTATATAAACATCATAGTATTCCCGGAATTTTAGTTCATGTTTGAATGGAGGAATTAATTTCCCCGGGTTTTAACCGAATTTTTTCTGAATAGAATTGAATAAATAGATTCGTAGGATAAATAATATTTATCCATAAGAATAAATATCGCGTCGTATTTGGATTGATAGGATCGCAGATTATAATAATCCCATTTAATTTTATAATTACGCAATGCGGTATTATTGATTAATCCAAGGTTGTAATACTCCTTAAATTTATCTTCGCCAATAATCTTTTCGATATTTACCGCCGGTTTACGCATGTTTTTTTAACGTACTTCCGGTTAAAAAATAGCGTCCGCTGCCCGCCGTTTCAACTGTTAATGATAGTACCTTATTTGCACTTGTTGTAACACCTCATAAAATCCGGCGTTTTCCCAATTAATAATTATCTCAAAAGGTGTAAGAAAAACTACATCTAATAATGAGTTAAGCGTGTTTATGTTTGCCTTAGAAATAATAGGAGAATAAAAATGCCGGAGAAACAAATATACATTTGGATAATCAGCGGGCTGTTAAGCTTTATAAATGCTCTGATCTGGGCGCGGATAAGAAGAATTGAAAAAGATATTGAAGAGACAAAAAGCAAATCCAATTTAATAGAGAAGAATTATTTGTCCCGGTTTGAAAGACTGTACCGCAAATTAAACGACGTAGAAAAAAATATCATTCATAAAATCTATGAAATAAAACTAGCGGCTTATAAAAAGCAGTAAATATTTCTAAGTAATTATTAAGGAGGACAAAATGGGAATATTAAATTTTTTAAGCGGGATTGTAAAACCAATAACCGATTTAATTGAAGGTATTACAACAACGGATGAAGAAAGAGATAAATTAAAAAATGAGCTTACAAAAATTGAAAACGAATTTATGAGCAAGGCGCTTGAATATGAAGGCTTGCTTTTAGAATCGCAAAGTAAAATTATTCAAGCCGAAGCGGCGGGACAAAGCTGGCTGCAAAGAAGCTGGCGGCCTATTACAATGCTTACATTCCTGCTTTTAGTGATTTGCGATTCTTTCGGTTTGCTTTCTTTCCGTTTAAATGATGAAGCCTGGATGTTATTAAAAATAGGAATAGGCGGTTATGTAATTGGAAGAACCGGGGAGAAGATTGTTGATAAGTTTAGGGGAAAACAGTAAACAGCAATCAGTAGACAGTAGTAAGTAGTCAGCATTTTGTGATTTTGTTATTCCGGCGGGCTGCAGGTTTCAGGTTACATGTTGTATGGTGATTGATCCGTAGCGGCGGATATACTTGATACCTGATATTTGATTCTTAATACTAATGACCTTCAGGTTTTAGTAATAAAATAATAGGTAAACAAATGAACAACATAATAAAAATAGCGGTGTCGCAATTGGGGGTAAGCGAAATTAAAGGGGAAAATGATAACCCTATAATTATTAAATACGTCGAAGAATCCGGCATAAAAGATTTTTCTCACGATGAAATTCCGTGGTGCAGCGTATTTGTTAATTGGTGTTGTAAAAAAGCGGGACTCGAATACACAGGAAAAGCAAACGCGCGTTCGTGGTTAGATATTGGAATTAATATTAATGACCCTTTGCCAGGGGATATTGTTGTGTTCTGGAGAAACTACCGTGAATCATGGCAAGGGCATGTAGCGTTTTTTCTCGGTTTTAACAGAAGCGGGAATAATGTTTTTGTACTAGGCGGCAACCAGAATAATATGGTAAGTATAACTGAATATTCAACAGAAAAGATTTTAGGATTCAGAAGATTAAATTCTTTTTCTTCATTACTTTTGCCGGAGCCGTTATTAAAAAAGGGGAGCAGGGGGAATGAAGTTGTAAAGCTGCAGAATATCCTTAATAAGTTAAATTACCCGTGCGGAAAGGCAGACGGAATATTCGGCGGTAATACCGAAAAAGTTTTAATGCTGTTTCAAAAAGATAACATGTTAGAGATTGACGGTATTTACGGGAAGGAAACTCACGAGTGTTTATATAGTTTGATTCAAAGGGGTTTGTGAATGTTGAATATCCCATTGCTTCAACCGGCTATTCTGTGGCACATTGGTAAATGGATTGAAAAGACGGGACAAGAAAAAACCGGCACTGAGAGGTCAATGAAGGCTGTGCAAGATTGACACCGGATATCATAGCCCCTTGCTCAATCGTAACCCTCGAAACTAATGTTTTCCGAAGTACTCTATAGTTAAGTAAATTAAAATGCGAGCTCGTTTCTAACAATACTTCAAGAGTTTGCGGGTAAGCATTTAGCATTTTAGATATTTTTAATTCTTTAGTAATCACCGTTTAAGTCTTATAATTTAGAAATATTTATTTTTAGTTCCTTATTAATGAAATTTACTGTTGAAAGCTAATGAAACAAAAATAGATATTCATTGACTTAAGTCAGGTAGATTTGTTTTCCTGTGGTTCTGTTGTTCTATCGAATGTTTGTTTGAGATATAATTAGTGATTTAAGCAGCTAAGATTGATTGGGTATCAATCTTAATTCATTTGAAATCCTATCAAGATTGGGATCCAATTTTTCAAGTACTTTTATTTGTGCCTCATTAAAAAGCTTTTTTGCATTATCTTCACAATTACCACACACAACAATGTCTATTCCTTTGCCAATTAATAATTGAGCACAAAAAACTTCGGAGCCACTTGATGATTTATAGTTATTAATAATTTTTTCAATTATTTGCTTTTCCAAAACATCGAAAATTATGAAGTAATCTGAATCGCACAAAGTTTCTGAAATAACCTGATCACCTCTTTTACCAACTGTACAAATTACTATTCTCATTTAGACCTCATATTACATGAGAATAGTTAAACAATAATCAGACCAGATTACTTTAAGTTAAAAATCAGATTAAATTACACAAAATTATTTCAAATTAAATTTTTTCATTTTTCTCCACAGTGTTGACTTGTTAATGCCCAAAGCAGAGGCTGTTTCAACACGGTTACCTTTAAATTTTTTAAGGGTACTTTCTATTAGTTCCTTTTCAATATTATCTAATGGTTTAATATTTGGGTTATTTTCATCATTAAGATTTAATTCTTCAACTAAGAGCTGCAATTTTTCAGGTAAGTGTTCTGTTCTGATTGCATCTGAATTACAAACGACAAAAGCATGTTCAATTATATTTTCAAGTTCACGGATATTACCTGGCCACTTATAATGAGTTATTACTCTTAGTGCGTTAGGTGATACGTAATGAATATCCTTTTTAAACTTTTTATTAAATTTTTCCATAAAGTGATTTACCAGGCTTGGTATATCGTCTTCACGATCATGTAGAGGGGGTAAATGAATATTAATAACATTTATTCTATAATAAAGATCTTCCCTAAATCGACCCTCTCTAATTTCTTTTTCTAAGTCTCTATGAGTTGCCGAAATTATCCTTGCTTTTAACTCAAGTGAACTAGTGCCCCCCACTCTTTCAAATTGCCTGTTTTCCAACACACGCAGTAACTTTACTTGAACAGACAATGGAATATCGCCAATTTCATCTAAAAATAAAGTTCCTTCACCGGCAAGTTCAAATCGCCCTGGTTTTGTATGTACCGCGCCTGTAAAAGCTCCTTTATCATGACCAAAAAGTTCACTTTCTAATAGTGTTTCTGCAAAGGCGGTGCAGTTAACAGCAATAAACGGGGTTGATTTTCTCTCACTGTTAAGATGAATTGAACGCGCTATTATTTCTTTCCCTGTCCCGCTTTCTCCTGTTATTAGAACCGTACTATCTGTATTAATAACGTTCTGCATAAGATTGTAAACTTTCAGCATTGATTTACTTCGCCCAATAATATTATTAAAATGAAATCTTTCTTCAATATGATCAGACAAGTTCTTAATAATGCTTATATCTTCAAATGTTACAACGCGCCCAATTTTTTCGCCGGATATGTCCATTAACGGTGCTGAATTAATTCTAACCGGAACCCGACTCCTGTTCTTTTTTATAATTGTAGTTTCTCTGAGCAATGTTGGGTGATGTGCAATTATAAATGATTTTAACTGAGAATCTTGCTTCGTATCTTCTGAAAGAAGAATCTCCCAGTATTTTTTATTTATTGCCTCAGATGTGCTAAAACCAGTTATCTCTTCAGCAGCCTTATTAAAGGATGTAATTTCCCAATCGGAGTTTATAGTAAAAGTTCCCTCAAGCAAGCTATTAAAGATCGTTTCCAGCTTATTTTTCTCATGTAAAATCTCGTTGTTCTTGTTGGCAAGCGCATGGTGAAGAGACAGTGTTTCATTAGTATCCCTGAATACTATTATAATTCCTATAACTCCTTGATTTGGCTGAGTTAAAGGTGTAATTGAAGCAGTTGTCAATAAATCTTTATTATTTTCACAAGTTATTGTTAGAGAAATATTGGAAAAAATTTCTCCAGTTAATAAACTTCTTAAAAGATAAGATTTTTTTTCATCTGAATTTTGGAATAAAAAATTTATATCCCTTGAAAGAATATCTTTATTGTGGAAGCCGGTAATTCTTCCAGCGGCTTCATTAAAGACTATTATCTTTTGCTCTTTATTAATAGCAATTATTCCATCCGGAGCTAAGGCTTTACTGTTAATGTGGTTTTCAGTCATATCTTATTATTAAAAATTATTAAAACTAATTTACAATAATAATATCAATTTAGTTTGAAACGCAAATGAGAAATAACCTGTATGTTTTAAACTTAACAGCCGCAATTTAATATTAGGTTGCAAAACTGAGATTGATATTTTCTTTAGTTTCATTTCTGCAATCATTTCATTACAGATACAAATTACACTATCACATTATCAATGTTTTAATACAATTAAAGTTGGCTCTCTTTTTGTACTAATCTAACATATAAATAAAACTGTTAAATATTTATTCGAATCACAAAAAATATTTTGAATAATTCTACGGAGAATAAAATGAATAAGAATCAAAGTAGCAAAAAGATATCTCTCAAAAAAAAGCCGGCTAAAACAATAAAAGAGAGAAAGGCGGAAAAGAGATTAAAGCGTGAACAGAAGAGAATAAAAGAACTAATTCAATAAAACCTATTCAATTTAAAATTAGAGAATTAAAATGGAAGTCTTTTACAGTGCAGTTATAATAATGATACTCCGTATTTGTGACGTAACGTTAGGAACACTACGGACTTTGTTTGTGATTCAGTCTAGAAAATATCATGCAGGAATAACCGGATTTTTTGAAGTATTGGTTTGGATTTTTGCTATGAAATATATAGTTGAACACATGGATAACATATTTAACCTTATTGGCTATGCAACTGGTTTTGGTCTTGGAGCAATCCTTGGCTTAACATTAGAGCAGAAAATTGGGATTGGATTTGCCCAAGTTAATATTATGTCAAACCTCAGTACTGATGCTATAGTTGATGCCTTAAGAAACAATCAGTTTGGGGTAACAGTAATGTCGGCAACCGGAATAAGCGGCGGGGTGAATATTATTAATACTGTTATTAATAAAAGAAAGATGAAAGAGCTGAGAGCAATTGTTGATGAAATTGATCCAAACGGATTTATTAATATTCAGCCTGCATTACCGTTAAGAGGATTTATTCACGGTGCTAGAAAATAATTAAAAATTAGAACTGTTATTAATTTTAATGTGAGATAACAGTTGAAATCAATAGGGTGGTAAAAATGGATAGTCGAAAAATTTACATTACAGAGAGAGACAAAGCAAAATTAAAAAAATTATTTGCCTCTACTATAGGATTCAGAAATCTTGATTTAAAAAATCTGAAAGTTTTGTTATATGAACTTGAACGCGCTGAAGTTGTAACTAGCGAAGATTTAACTAAAGATGTAATTACTATGAATTCCACAGTTCGGGTTAAAGATCTTGATTCAGGTTCTGAGTTTACTTATACATTGGTTTATCCCGAAGATGCAAATAGTGATGAAAACAAAATCTCAATTTTGGCTCCTATTGGTACCGCTTTATTAGGGTATAGCGTTGGTGATATTATTGAGTGGGCAGTGCCTGCGGGCAAGCGAAGATTAGAAGTAAAAGAAATTATTTATCAAGAATCAATGGTTCATGAACAAAAGTAAACTTAAGTAACTATTTATAAATATTACTATACGTATGAGAGAGGGTAAAATGGATACAATTTATGAACATAATTTATCAGAAGAAGAAATAAAAATTCTAAGCAAAATGGCAACTGGAAGAGTAATAGGCATAAAAAAATATTACCTATATAACTTAGATAACGATTTAAAAAATGCAGATTTATATCGTCTTTATTCAATAAGAGGCAAAAATAATATAGCAAAAAAGTATTTGGATAAAATTGAAGATGATATTCTAAAATACTATTTGGTGAAAATATGAATTCCGTGACGGCTTCTGTGTTATATAGTTTTATTTATAAGATTTCATTATTCACAATGCTCTGCTCTGGAATATGGGTACTTTATGTGGTTATAATTAAATATTTCAAAAAAGATAAGGCACACGAGAGGAGTAAAAATGAATGACGAAAAGAATTCACTTATTGAAGTAAGTATGAACAATTTATATTATCCAATGAAAGTAATGTCAAGAAACATTTATAATGGAGAAAGTAGCATTGTAAACATTTCAATGAGTACATTAATAGAACCCAAACACGAGGCTGAATTCGCCTCAAATATTATGAAGATCATCAATGACAGAAAGGAATATATAGGACCAAATCAATTGTCGAAAAAAATCTTTGATTATACAAACTCAATTAATGGAGTAAAAACAAACATATCTTTTGAATATCCATATTTTATTAGTAATCGGCTCAACGACGCAAACAATGAAATTACAAAATGTTTTTGCACTTACAGTATTGAAAAAAAAATATTATCAGGCTACAAAAGAAGTTATAAAGTAGTTGTTCCTGTTATCATGTATCACACATTATTTTCACTTATAAACGCTCCCCTTGACTCTCCAATTGAGATAGTTGTTGAATTTGAAGGTGATGATACGATTTTTACTGAAGATATTGTAGAGATTGTTGAGAACAGTATTATAAAGATAATTAGTAACAGCATAATAAATGACAATACTAATTCGAATGAAAATAAGATAAATTTCAAGATCAAGATAATAGAGGATGTAAAGAATTCCCTGTTATCAAAATTCAATATTGATCATTGCTCTATTAAAGCCATTAATCAACAATTGTTGTATTTATATTCAGCAGAAACGGTGCAAACTGAAGACAAAATAAAAGCCGTTGGCGTTTATAAACTTGAACAAATATTTAACTAAAAATCATTAAATAATTATTTATACTGAAAAATTATCAATAAAAATAGAAATAGCATTATGGGTGAAGTTTCCTTACATATTATTGAAGAAATAGAAAATATTGCGAAAGAATATATGACTGATGTTAAAGGCACAAATTTAACCAAAGCTGATTTAATGATTGCTGAAAATTTAATAATGTTTGGTTATCTTAGAGCAAAAAATGAAATTGAAAAAAACTTTAGTAACGAGCTTAATAGTAAGAGAGAAGAAGTTTGTAATAATTAATTCATATTGGTAGAAATAATTAGAAATTATGCGGATAATTCGATGCCTTTCAGTTAAATAGCATTCCCATTCCCGAACGAAATATATTCTTAAATAGAGCTCTTAGGATAAATTCGAAAAAATACCGGTTAAGCATCCATAGGAACTTTTGTAATAGCCTAGTGAATTAACAAAAAAACAATAATACTTGTCTATAATATTACAATTAATACTAAACCCACAAAAGCTGTCAGATTAATTATTTTTTAGTACAAAGAGATTTGTTATTAAAATAACCCGGTTATCTCTCCATTTTCATCCACATCCATATTAACTGCTGCGGGAATTTTTGGGAGACCGGGCATCAACATCATGTCTCCGCAAATAATAACTATAAACCCGGCTCCGGCAGAAAGTTTGGCATCAGTCACAGTTAAAGACCAATCAGTAGGAACACCAATCGCTTTTGGATTATCCGATAATGATGACTGAGTTTTCGCAATACATATAGGGAGATTTCCATAACCAAGTTCGACAAATCTTTTTATTTTTGCTTTTGCTCTTTTTTCAAAATAAACATCTGTCGCACCATAAATTTTTGTCGCAATTTCTGTAATTTTTTCTTCAACAGATTGATCGAGTTCATATAAAAATTTTCGTTCTGTATTTATATAATTATCAGCAAGTGACACCGTCTTTTGCGCTAGTTCTATAGCTCCGTCTCCGCCTTTTATAAAAGCATCATGAGCGGCACATTCAACATTCATAAACTTGCACAATTCAAAAATCATTTCAATTTCTGAAACAGAATCTTTAGGAAATTTGTTAACTGCGACTATTAACGGAACACCAAACTTTTTCATATTTATTATGTGTGCTTCTAAATTAGCCAAACCTTTCTTGAAGGCATATGTGTTTTCTTTATAAAGATTTTCTTCCGGTTTTTCACTAACACCTCCGTGTAACTTAATTGCTCTACAAGTTGCAACAATAACGACTGCCGAGGGATAAATATCAGAGCTACGGCAAACTATATCGAAAAATTTTTCAGCACCAAGATCAGCGCCAAATCCGCATTCAGTTACAACATAATCAGCTAACTTTAAAGCAATCTTATCGGCAATAATACTGTTAGTTCCATGAGCAATATTTGCAAACGGACCCGCATGCACAAGAGCCGGCGTGTGCTCACTGGTTTGTACAAGGTTCGGCATAATTGCTTCGTTTAATAAAACAGCCATAGCTTTGTGCGCTTGAAGGTCTTTCGCCTTTACGACTTTTTTATCGTACGTGTAGCCAACAACAATTTCGCCTAATCTTTCTTTTAAATTTTTCCGTGAAGTTGCAAGAGCAAGAATTGCCATAACTTCCGAAGCGGCAGTAATAACAAAACTAGATTCTCTTGGAATGCCATTTACTCTTCCACCTAATCCAATTACAATTTGCCTTAGTGAACGGTCGTTCATATCCATTGTTCGATTCCACAAAATATTGGTTACGTCAATGCCAAGATCATTTCCTTTAAGAATATGATTATCAAGTATAGCGGCTAACAAATTGTGCGCAGCCGCAATTGCACTAAAGTCTCCATTAAAATGAAGATTAATCATTTCCATTGGAAGCACTTGGGAATAACCTCCGCCAGCCGCACCGCCCTTAATTCCAAATACCGGTCCAACAGAGGGTTCTCTAATAGCAATAATACCTTTCTTGCCAATTTTCTTTAATGCTTGTCCAAGTCCAATAGTGGTAAGTGTTTTCCCTTCGCCAAAACTTGTTGGGGTTATTGCGGTAACTAAAATTAGTTTGCCGTCCGGTTTTGATTTTAGTTTTTCCAGAACAGATAATTTTATTTTACCGGTATATTTACCGTAAAACTCAAAATCATCATCTGTAATTCCTAATTCTACCATTAAATTTCTAATATCATTCAGTTTAACTTTACGGGATAATTCAAGATCTGAGTCCATTATTTTCTCCATTTAAAACGTATTTTGTATTTAGGTTTGTAATCAATTTATTCAATATATATTAAAACTGCTTCTTAAATTTTTCCACACTCTTTAGTATTCTATAAATCAAAAATACTGCCAATTTTATTACCATAACAGATAGCAAATTATTAACAAATACTTAGCCCTTTTTTTTATAAATCTTTTCGCAGGGCAACTAATTGCATTTTTGAAACCAATATTAAACATTATTGCGGAAATGCAACTTGTTAAATATAATCATAGAAATATTTTAGAATAAGTTTATAAAACCGCACTTATTCATGGGCTAATTTTTGGCTCATAAATTGCATCTAATATTATATACTAAAAACAATTTCTGAGAATGAAATGGCTTACTTAATAACTGAAGAATGTATCTCTTGCGCCGCATGTATTCATGAGTGTCCAAATGAAGCAATTTTTGAAAACGATGAACTACAATACGAAATAAATCCGGACAAATGTACAGAATGTTTTGGTTTATTTGATGAACCTCAATGCAAAAGCGTATGCCCGGTTGAAGATGCAATACTAATAGATAAAAGCAGAATAAAAGAATCTTGTGTTTAAAAAATATTTTAGAATAGCATGTAGCTGAGTTTTATTAAAGACTAATACGATTAAGGGAGAAGAAAAATGAATAATGATTTATTGTATTGGAAAATACTCTTAAAAGAGTTAAATGATTTTAGTAGCAAGATTGAATTTTTGCAAAGCGCAATAAGAGCTAAAATTATTGATATCAGAGTTATTGATGTTTCTAAATACTTAGAATCACTTAAAAGTATATTTAGTGAACATGGAAATAATCTTTTTCTCAATCCCGATAAGAATAAAAGAGGGAGTTTTGCGTCTCCAAATTTTAGAAGAGATGTGAGGGATTTTAATAAAACAACTCAAGGCAATAAGGTTTTATTTTATTCAGATTAAAAACGATGTATTAAAGGTAGTTAGAATGATTGTTTTACTCATAATTTACATTATAACAATATATCTGCTTTTTAAGAGTAAATAGATATTATAAATTAATGAGTAGAATAACATGAAAATCAAAATTTGGAGGAGATATGGAAACTCAAAAAGAAATGATTTATGAGGATGAGAATTTCGAGTTCTCTAAAATTGAACATATGGGCATCATCAAAATCAAAAAAAATGTTTTTAAAATTATAACTGATCTAGCAAACAGCCATATATTTATGGATTCATGGAATATTTTAGAGAATGATAAACTAATTTCAGGCATTATCATTTTTAATGAAAAAGATTCTTTAGGCAATGAGGAGTACAAAGATTATTTAGCAAGAGTTTCATCTCACAAGAAGCTTGATGACAGATGGGACACATTGAAATTCCAAATATTAAATAATGAAACGAGAACAAGAGAACACGTTGTTCTTAATAATATTATTTCTAAAATTGTACGGTCTAACAAAATTATTGTTAACGCTTCAAACGGTGAAATAGTTACTCCTTTTTTTGGGGCTGCTCTTGCGGCTGATTTAAGATTTGCTTCAGCCGATACAGTTTATTTATTATCACATGCTCAAATGGATGTCCATCCCAATGGAGCCGTGCCGTATTTTTTACCTAAATACTTGGGTCACGCAAAAGCTGCAAAAATATTGTTATGTTCCGATAAAATTACTGCGCAAGAAGCTTTTGAATTAGGCATTGTGTTTGAAATATTTCCATCCTTAAATTATGAAGAATTATGCGTTGAAAAAGTTAGGCAAATTTTGAATAAAGGAGATAATGTTATTAAAAGTACTATAAAAATGTTAGCATATAATTTTATCGATTTGGAGAAATATACAAATATGGAAGTATGTGAATTTGCAGGGAAGTAACCGAACCAAATAGAACTAATTGTTGTAAAGAAAATAGCCGCTACTGCAAAAGATATTTTGCAATAACGCGGGTAGCATAGTCCCATTCGCTAAGGGGTGATTCCCATTGTCTGTCCAAAGCCCTTCTCAAATAAATTACCTGCGAAAGATGATAAAGGTTATGTTGGCAGCTATGTAATATATGATTGTTAATGGTATCACCATCATCAGCATCATTGATAGAACTCTTTAAAAAGAGTTCCGAATCATCGGCACAATTACTTATAAGATTTTGAATTTGCTGATGAATATTCTTTAGTGCTTCAGTAGTTTCATATGCTTTTCCATCTACAGGGTCATTATATTCTTGCTCTTGATTTAATCTTTGCAAGAAATAATTATCAACACGAATTAAATGTCTAATTATTTGATTAACAGAACGTGACTCGGATGTAGGTCTCCAGTTCGCATGTATCTCGGTTATCCCATTCATTACCGAATACAATGGAACGGAAGAAGCCTTATGTATCTCTAATAGCATCTCTATTTTTTGTTTTACCATAGAAAACCCTTCAATAAATTATTATGCAACTATAAAAACTATACATGCTTGTCTAAAACATTAAAATTTTCTTCAACTATTAATTCAAATATTTCATTAGTTGTTTCAATATTATAATCTTTATGAAATTCCTTTTTTAAATCGTAATCTGTAAGTACATAATGAACATCCGGTTCAACTCCAACATTATTAAGACAGCTTTTAGCACATTGAAGTACACATCCGTCAATTGCAATGATCTTTCTACCTGATTGAGCCTTTGACACCAGAGGTTTTACATTCCCGCCAACACCCGCAATACAAGACATTTCGGCAATTTCTTCCCTATCCATTCTTACAGCAACATCATTTGCAAGCTGTGCAATATTACTGCATCCCGAACACGAATACACAAGCGTTAAATCGTCCTTACTATTTTTAATATTTCTAATTTCTGTCATAAATTTCATTCACTTTTTTAGAATTTATAATCTTTTAATACTTCTACTATTACAGAAATGGATTACTTACCTTCTTCTCTAACTTTTCTTACTTCTTCTGGTGTAACCATTCTTCCGTTATTACCCCAGCTACTTCTCTCATGATTTATAACAGCAGCAAGCTCTTCATTTGATAATTGCTCCGCCCAACCAGGCATGGGTGTATTGTATAGTGTACCGTTTATGGTTTCACCTTGAAGTCCAAAAAGCACTGTTCTAATATGTTTAGAAGGATCATTATCATTAACAACTAAATTCCCTGCTAATGGGGGAAACACATTCGGCACTCCCTGCCCGTTTTCCTGATGACAGCTTGAACAACTTTTTCTATACACTTCAGAACCGCTTATGCCTATCGTTTTTATATTATTAGCCTCATTTGTTTCTTCGTGTCTAATATTTTGATAAGTCGGAGTCTCGGCAAAACTTCCAGTCGGGGACCATTGGTCAATAAAGTAGTACATGCTCCACACAACTATGCCAATAAAAACAATCCAAGTCCAAGTTGGAATCGGTGCAGGTGTCTCAGCTCTTGCTGGTTCCCATTTTTCCATATAAGCGCCGCCGTAAGAATTTAACAGCAAATGTAACTTGCCTTCTACAACATCATTATCTTTCAATCCATAAACCGTAATACCAGGTCCATTCCTTACAACAAAATTTATCTTTTTAATTGATCGTTTGTTCCCGGTGTCGATCGCAACGAATTTAATTGTATGTTCACCGTCATCTAACTTAGAGGTATCAAGCTCCATCTGTGCCGGAGGTGAATATGACGCAATGGCTTCTTGATTGCTATCCAAGTAAACTTCGATTTTGCTGTAATCAGGTTGATTCATTTTTATAAGTCTAATAAGATTTTTCTTTTTATATGGTTTTCTGATTTTTCCCTTGGTTTTATTGTAAACCAGAGGAATAATAAGAATACCCCTATTACTATTAATATTGAAGTTCCGTACACAAGGTAGAATATTAACGCATTTGCCGGAGTGTTCGGTTCTCCAAAGGTATCTGGCAGTGAACACGACTGAATAAACAAAAGTTTTAGAATTGTTAAAAAAATCATTTTCCCCGCTCTCGTATTCTTTTTACATCTTCAGCAGTTATTTCTTTGCCTTTATTTCCCCAGCTTGTTCTTTCGTAATTAATCACGGCAGTAATTTCTTCATTTGAATAATTCTCTTTTTGAGCAGGCATTTCGGAAGTATATTTAACTCCGTCAATTGTTCGTCCTTTCGCACCAAAAAGAACTATCCCTATATGTTCATCTGCATTATCTGAATTTACGACTGAAGAATTTTTCAAAGGCGGGAATACCGCTGTAAGACCTTCTCCGTTCTGCTGGTGGCAGCTTGCACAATTGGACTTATAAATAGATTCTCCTATGTTAAGCCCCGTTTTGTTTGATGATGTGCTTGCAATCTCTTTAACACCCAAGATTTTAATCGGAGCTTGTTTCAAATAAAGTAGATACGCAACGAGGTGCTGAGCATCTTCTGTTGCAACTAACTTTCCGTTTTTCGGTGCATCATCCGGGGGGAGTGATACAATATAATCATCAGGCAATGGATCTTCCTTTATTTCAAACATCCAAGGATATGCCTGCATGACAGATGTTTTGACAACAGATCTAGGATTATACAGGTGCATGTAATGCCACGCTTCACTTGGTTGTCTGTTTCCTATATTACTGAGATCAGGGCCTGTCCTTTCGCTGCCGAGAACTGCAGGTGTCATCCTTAAATCATCAAGAGGTTTTAGATAAGCATAATCTCCCGGAGCTGACGGTCTCCCGAACATTTTATCACTTTCCAACGGTCTAACCTGCTGGGTATGACAGTACATACAACCTTCTGAGACATAAACTTTTAGTCCTTGAAACTCCTCAAATGTCATTGGTTTTGAGCCGGGAGTTGGAGTTACATCATTCACATAATAAGCCGGAACAACAGCAATTATAATTGAAAGTATCACGAAACCCCAAAATACCGTATTAAATAATAATCTATGATTCTTGTGAAAATCTAATTTCATATTGGTTCGCTCGCTATTTTCTTCTCTGTCTCAAACTCCTTAGATAACACCGGTTTCATTTTCACAATATTAACCGCAAATACTATATGAGCAATAAACATAAACGTACCGCCTATTGCGCGCCATAACCAGAAAGAAGACATAAGTTCAACTGAGTTTATAAATGGTTGTTGTTCAATCCAAGACTTTCCTTGCAATGTTCCTCCAATCATTAAAGCAAAACCATAAACCAACAATCCAATTAAGGCAAACCAAAAATGTACTCCTACCAATAAATGAGACGGTTCTTTTCCTGTTAAACGTGGTAAAAGGGCATATATTCCACCCCAGATCAAAAAGGCTACAAAACCGTACATTGTTAGGTGTGAATGTGCCACCGTATAATTTGTGAAGTGCCATATTTCATTTAAAGAACGCAATGCTTCGAGTGAGCCTTGTCCAGATGCTAAGAAATAAAATATTACTCCAACAAGTATAAAAGGCAAAGAATAACTTTTCTTAATTGTTCTAAAACTACCTTTCATGGTTAGAAGAAAATTACCAGTACCGGCAAATAAGGTTACAAACATTCCAATACTGAAAACGATGGCCACTGTTTGTAGCCACCAGGGCACCGGACTAAATACAAAGTGATGGGCTCCTATTAATGAATAAAATACCATTTGTGTCCAAAACCCAAGCACACCTAATGAGTAGGAATATATCGGTTTATTTAAAAGCTTGGGAAGAAAATAATAAGTAAGACCAAGCACCATCGGTGTAAACCACATACCGACACCCATATGCATGTAATAGCCTTGTATTACGGTCTCGCCGAGACTGTGTTGGTAAAAAGGTAAGTAGGCAATAACAACTACAACAAACGTCCAGATGAACGCCGCGATTATATACCAGTTAGATAGGTATATTTCTTCAGTCTTTCTTAATGCGACAGTATTATAAAAGTTTAGTAAGTTTGCCGAGATACCCAAGGCAAAAAGCCACATTACAGGCCAAATAAATTCTCTGTATTCCTGGCCTCCGTTGTTTACTCCGAACAACAAACTCAATACACCTAATAATATAGAAACATTAATTATATAAAGAGCTTGTCTGCTTAGCTGAATATTAAACAGTCTCCTTTGACTAGTGCGAGGAACTACATAAAGAGCAAGAGCCATCATAGATAAAGAAGACCATCCCCAAAAAACAACATTTGTGTGTATCGGTCGAAGCCTTCCAAATGACAACCACGGATAGTTTCCTAAATCAGGATAAACAAACTTTAATCCGAGAAATAATCCAATAAATGTTCCGAAAATTAACCAGCCTACGGCAGATGTCAAGTATGAGTAAATAAGCTTTGTTAACCTACTGTCTTCATCTATTATCTCATCTATATTGCTTTTAGAAACGGCTATTGGTCTTGAGGTTGCCATAAGCTCTTTTTCAAATTAATTTTTATACTAAAAATTATATACAACATATTGAAAGTCAGAAAGGACAACAATGACTTAAGTCTATGTTATGCGGTTTTTCATTGAAGGAGTATCTAATTCCGGTTTATTATGTTTGTTAAATTACATTCTTTTTGTACCTTGATATAAATAATTTATTCTTTATAAAATACTTCATTATAAATATTCCATTTAAATCAATAATAAAGAAGTTGAGCAATGACACTTAATGAAATCCCTCTTTTTTCCGATTTGAACATTGAGGATTTAAGAAAGATAACGGCATTAAGTTCGCTAGTGAACTACAAAAAATCAGAATTTATTTTTCACGAGGGTGAGAAGTTTCAAGGCATTTTTATAGTAATCAAGGGAGCGGTAAAAATATTTAAAATTTCACCTCACGGAAAGGAATACATTCTTCACTTGTTAAAGAAACCACAATTATTTGGAGATGTACCGTTATTCACAGGCGGTGATTGTCCTGCGAGTGTTCAAGTGCTTGAAGACGCAACGCTGCTGTTCATTCCCAAAACAGAATTCCTCCAGTTATTGGAAGAAAATCCAAAATTAAGTTTTAAAGTAATGTCGGGATTTGCAAAACGTTTACAGTCAATTAGTGTAAAGGCAGAAGCACTATCGCTAAAAGAAGTAATCAATAGACTTGCAGATTATCTTGTAAGAGAAATAGAGAAAAAAGGAACTCATAATTTACCTGAACCTTTTTTAAAACTTGTATTCTCGTATCCTACATTAGCGGCATACCTTGGAACTATTACTGAAACGATTTCACGTGCCTTCAAAAAACTGAAAGAGACAGGCGTTATATCCATTTATAGAAAAACAGTGTTTATAAAGGATTACGACAAGCTGAAAAAGCTTGCCAAGTAATTCTTATTCCTTCTGATTCTTAAGTGATAAATTGAACAAACCAGACTAAAGTCATTGTTTAATTACTTACATCAATATAAGTTTATCTCAAATGTTTGTATCCTAACCCATAATTGGAAAGGAATTTAACTCAATAAGTAAATCGCAAAATTTAATGGGAATTAAAATGAGAATTGACTGGTATAAAGTGTCTCCATCAGCATATAATGCGATGTTAAATCTTCAAAGAACAGTAAACAAAAGTAAACTGGATAAATATTTACTTGAGTTGATAAAAATCAGGGCTTCACAACTAAACGGATGTGCGCATTGTCTCGATATGCATACTAAAGATGCACTCGCAATTGGAGAAAGCGAGCAACGTATTAATCTTCTTACTGTATGGCGTGAAGCGCCAATTTATACGCCTCGTGAAAAAGCTGCAATTGCCTGGTGTGAAAGTTTGACTCTTATTTCCCAAATCGGGGCGCCGGATAACTTATATGAGGAGGTTGTAAGTTTTTTTAACCCGGAAGAGTTGGTTGAACTTACGCTTGCGATTGTTGCTATTAATGCATGGAACAGACTTGGAGTTGGATTCAAATCTGATGTTGGGAATTATGTGTCTAATAGGAATTCTAAATAAATGTTAGCTTTTGTTAAAAACCCGATTGCGAGAACTAAGACTTAATTTAATCAATATTATTAAAATTAAGAGGCTTGTTATGAGTGATTACAAAGTAAAAATACTAGAAATTACAAATGTTACTCACGATGTAAGAATATTAAAGTTAGAAAAGCCAAAAGGGTTTAGCTTTACTCCCGGGCAGGCGGCGGATGTTGCAATTAACAAACCCGATTATGTTGAACAAAAACGTCCATTCACTTTTACCGGTTTAAATGACTGGGACTATCTCGAATTCATAATTAAAATTTATAATGATCATAACGGCGTTACCAAGGAAATTGGTAATCTTAAAGCCGGTGACGAACTGATTATCAGTGACCCCTGGGGCTCAATTCAATATAAAGGTGAAGGAATATTTATTGCCGGCGGTGCAGGTGTAACGCCCTTTATTGCAATTATTAGAAACTTAAATTCAGAAAATAAAATTGGAAACAACAAATTAATATTTGGAAATAAAATGGAATCTGATATAATTCTAAAAGATGAATTTGAAAAAATGCTAAATAAAAATTTTAGAAATATTTTATCGGATGAAAAAGTGGAGGGTTATGCTAATGGATTTATCACCGAAGAATTTCTAAAATCTTTTGTTGATGATTTTAATAAAACATTTTACATCTGCGGACCTCCGTCAATGATGGAGGCTTTAGAAAAACAGTTGGCAAATCTTAAAGTAGATGCGTCAGCGATTGTTAAGGAAGAGTTTTAATTAAATACAAAATTACATATACGCGAATAACTTTAATAATACACTTTGAATATGAAGAAAACATAAGTAAAAGTAATTACCGAATCAATTAACTATATGAAGAAAAAGTATTGAGAAAAATAAATTTATCTTTGCATACTTCTCTTGAAAGGTTTGTTTCTGATATTAAAAGAAATATTGATAGGATAAATCTTGTTGATGAAAGGTTTGAGATTGTTGGATAATAAATGTATTATTAATAATTACAAACCAAAAGGTAAAAAATGAAAGCTTTAGTTTATTATGGTGATCATAATATCGCTTTAGAAGATAGACCAAAACCAACAATCATCAAGCCAACAGATGTGATTGTTAAAGTATTAAAAACTACCATTTGCGGAACTGACTTAGGCATCTACAAAGGTAAAAACCCTGAAATTGAAAGTGGACGCATTCTTGGTCATGAAGGTGTAGGTATTATTGAAGAGATTGGGAATAGTGTTTCTCAGTTTAAAAAGGGAGACAAAGTTTTGATTTCATGTATTACTTCTTGTGGTTCTTGCGAATATTGTAAAAAACAAATGTATGCGCATTGTAAAGATGGCGGCTGGATTTTAGGATATATGATAGACGGCGTACAAGCAGAATATGTGAGAATTCCTCATGCTGATAATAGCTTACATAGAATCCCAAAAAATATTGATGATGACATAGCTGTTTTGTTAAGCGATATTATGCCTACGGGTCATGAAATTGGGGTTCAATACGGAAATGTAAAACCCGGAGATGAAATTGCTATAGTTGGTGCTGGTCCTGTTGGGATGTCTGCACTTTTAACAGCTCAGTTCTATTCTCCTTCTAAAATAATCATGATTGATTTAGATGACAACAGACTTAAATTAGCCAAAGAATTAGGCGCTACACATACAATTAATTCTGGAACTACAAATGTAGAAGAAACCATTAAAAAAATAGTTGGCGAAGATGGTGTTGACGTTGCTATAGAAGCTGTTGGAATCCCTCCAACTTGGGATATTTGTCAAAAAATAGTGAAGCCAGGAGCTCATATTGCTAATGTAGGAGTACATGGCAAAAAGGTAGATTTTAATATTGAAAAACTATGGATTAAAAATCTTACCATAACTACTGGACTTGTTAATACAAATACAACTCCAATGCTATTAAAAGCGACATCTGCTAATAATTCGCATTTAAATAAAATGATTACACATCATTTCCCTCTTTCAGAACTTGGGCATGCTTATCAAGTGTTCTTAAATGGTGCTGAAGAAAAAGCAATGAAAATCATTATTAATAATGAATAACTATTGCTAACAATGGTTATAAGTAATTGCTTGTTATTGCCAACACTGGAAGTTCTAAGGTAGTCTTTCTTAGTAGGTGTACTTACAAATACAACTACTTATAGCCAAGAACGTTGGCTACAATGCTAACCAATACAATATAGTGTAAGCTGACAGTTTCGGGTTCTACAAGACAAAAACAAAGAAGAACTCGTCCGACTATAAAATGTAACTTTGCGCGAATAAAAATTTCAGAAAAAAAGAATGAATTTAACAATTGAAAATATACTTTTAGTTGGCTCTATATTACTTTTTATAAGCATTATTGTAGGCAAGACTTCGTATAAATTTGGCGTCCCCACACTATTGCTTTTTTTAGCAATAGGAATGTTGGCAGGCACGGACGGAATTGGCGGTATTAATTTTAACAACCCCCAAATAGCCCAATTTATAGGTGTTGTTTCTCTTAACTTCATTTTGTTTTCAGGCGGACTTGACACGAATTGGAAGTCTGTAAAACCAATATTTCGGGAAGGTATTGTTTTATCCACGCTTGGTGTTTTGTTAACAGCGATATCACTTGGAACTTTCGTTTGGTTCGTTACAGACTTCACTATTTATGAAAGTATGCTGTTGGGTTCAATCGTATCATCGACGGACGCAGCAGCTGTATTTTCCATTTTACGATCAAAAAGTCTTGCCTTAAAGACAAACTTAAGACCGACTTTAGAGTTAGAAAGCGGAAGTAACGACCCAATGGCTTATGTTCTGACTATTGCATTTCTGACTTTAGTAATTCATCAAGACCAAAGTATTGTATCTATTATTCCTCTATTTCTGCAACAAATGATTTTGGGAGCTATTGCAGGTTTTGCATTTGGAATAACGAGTAAATTTATAATCAATAAAATAAAGCTTGACTTTGAAGGACTTTATCCTGTTTTAGTAATTGCCTTAATGTTTATTACATTTTCGGCAACTGATTTTGTCGGTGGCAACGGCTTTCTTGCAATATATATTTGTGCGGTGTACTTAGGAAATCAAGACCTGATACACAAAAAAACTATTTTAAAAATGTATGACGGTTTGGCTTGGTTGATGCAAATTGTCTTGTTCCTTACTTTAGGCTTACTAGTTTTCCCATCTCAAATAGTTCCATATATCGGCCTTGGACTATTTATTTCATTATTCTTGATAGTAGTTGCTCGCCCCATAAGTGTTTTTATCAGTTTGTTTTTTTTCAAAATGAAGTTAAGAAGACGTTTTTATATTTCTTGGGTTGGGTTGCGTGGCGCTGTTCCAATTGTGTTTGCCACATATCCTTTATTGGCTGGTATCGAAAAAGCTGATATGATTTTTAATATTGTGTTTTTCATATCGGTTACATCAGTTTTAATTCAGGGAACAACATTACCAATTGTTGCTAGATGGCTGCACGTTGCTTTACCTGAGGAAGCTAAACCTCTTTCAGAAACTGAAAAACTCACATTGGATATTCCTAAAACTGCACTGAAAGAAATTCAAGTTTTATCGGATTGGTCTGCGGTAAACAGAAAGATAGTGGATTTAAGCTTTCCTAAAAACGCCATCATTGCAATGATTAAGCGAAACAATAAGTATCTAACGCCAAATGGTTCTACTGTCATTGAAGCAAACGATACTTTGGTTATTCTTTCAGACGATCAGGGAGGACTTGATAAAGTAAATGATTGTCTTTACAAACCAATAGCTCAGTAAAATTATGGAGAAGAAAAATGACCAAAAGATTTATCATACTTATTGACTTTTCTGAATATTCGAGCAACTTGATAAAGTATGCTTGTGATTGGAGCAAACAAGTAAATGCCGAAATCCTTTTGCTTCATAAAACCATAGTATTAGCGCCTGCACTTACCGACAATGAAAGCAGGCAACAAATTGCTCAACACGCCAATGATGAAGCACTTCAAAAATTAAAATCACTTGCAAAAGAACTCATTCCGAATATTTTTAATGTTTCTTATTCAGTTTCGGATAGTCATTTGCAACTTATCTTACCTAAATTTTTAGCAGAGCCGTTTGAAAATTTAATTTTTGTTGGGCTGAAAGGCACAGGACTAATCAAAAAAATATTACTTGGCAGTGTTGCAATTCAGATAATTGACAGTACAAATAATATTGTTGTTGCAATGCCTAAAGAAATTAACACTTTTTCACACGAAAAAATATTTGTGGCAGTTACTGAAAAACATCCTTTTAATATATTGAAACTAAACAACTTTCTTAAATTCATAGACAACAAAAACACCAACATCACATTTTTCTATTTGGCAAAACCCAATGAAAAAATAATAGGCATTGAAAAGCAACTGCGAGAATTATCAAAAATATTTGCCGACAGATTTAAAACTGACTTTGCCATATACGAAGGGCACAACTCTTTTGACGATATTAAGAAAGTAATTAACAACAAAATTGATGAAATGCTGATTGTTCAAAAAGGCTCACGTCTTTTAACTGACCAAATTTTCCGAAAATTTTTAATCAATGAATTAATTTACGATGGACAAACGCCTTTGATAGTTTTACCATAAAAAAACTAAAATAATTTTAAGACCTTAAAGAAGCACTGCAGCTACCCAAAAGTGATGAATCAGTGGTTAAACCAAGCTTTGTGCATTTATCAAAGTTTGTGGTTTATTGACAGTGAAGTGCTTCTAAATCGCCACCTTCGAGTAGTTGCAAACCGTGCCAGCCAATTAGAATAACATCAATAGGAAAATTAATAGTTATGTTCCACAACGTTCAGGTTATTTAGTAGTAATGCTCGTAGAAGCAGGCGATAGTTTAAACCCTGGAATAGCAATAGCATCTACCATATTTACAGAAAAATTAGGGCTTGCACAGCCGTCACTGACCACTCAGTGACGGAAAAAGCTTAGGTTATTTCCACGCCAACAAATTCTGTATCAACAAACAGTATAGAATGATCTTGGTTTATATAGTTTCGGGCACTGGAATATTTGTAATCTTCTTCTTTTGAAATCAATCTGGCTTTCACCGGGTTTTTGTGAATGTAATTTAATTTTACCCATCCCGCCATGGCGGGACTTATTACTTCATCATCAAAGCGGTGCATCCACAGTTTCCTTTTATGAGTAGGGAAGTCTTTAGCTCCTTCGATGAAATGTTCCAGTAATTCTTGTTTCTCTTTATTCGCAAGTATATCAAGTATTTCCCAAGCACTGTATTTTTTTACATCACGCATTATATCCGAAATAGTTCCCTTTTTATTATCTGTTAAAACAATCCAATGGAAGTGGGCTGGCATTATTACATATGCAAGTACAGTAAAATTGTATTTATTTTGATAGTGTTTGATGTTGCTTATTAAAGCAGAACAACAATCTTCATCTTCAAAAACTTTTACGAAGTTTAAAATTGTTGTAGTAACAAAGTAAAAGCTTTCTTGAGTTAAATTATTTCGCCCTCTTCTGCTCATGTTCTTATTGCGCTGTAGTTATTGACCACGCCATGACCGATACAGTTTTAGATGCTTATTTATCAACTGTTACTGTGTGGATAGTGGCATCCGGAAACAAAGTAATAATATTTAGTATTGGTTTTATTTGCAACCACAATTTTACCTACAAGCCTGTTGCCACGTATACTAATTTTTGCTATAATTGTTGACCACTCAGTAATGTTTTTTTCTTGTACAGTCTTTTCAAACCTTTTGCCTATGAGCCACCGAATGGTCGGTGGCAGCAATGGAATTCAACCGGACCGGCTGGCGAATTTCTAAAAAACAGATGCGATTTGCTCATAATAATATCTCTATATCATTCATTAGAAACTTTTTATCAGCTTACCGAACAAATTGGTATAAATGATTGTTTTATCATAAAACCATTGAAAATAGTCTTCATAAGAAGCGTTATCGAAGACAGACCTAACTTGTTTTTTTAATAGTATACGTGAAGCTATATTGGCATCTTTCCATTCGAGTTTCTGTCCTAATTTCTTTTCGATTTCTTTTTTATGTTTCTTCAAATGATTAAAAAGCTCTTTGTTTCTGGGTATATAAATCTCACAACCTAAAAAGTTATCCCTAGTATTAATAGTTAACCCTATGTGGGCGTGAGAACTACCGATACTGAAATTATACCAATGCTGAGGTTTTGGAGTTCTTAGTCTTAGTTTTGAGTTTTTAGTTTTTACGAATTCACTAAAGCTTGACCAAAATTGCTGTTGCTGTAATTTTGTATCTGAAATAGATGAAGAAGAAATATTTTTAATAACTTTTGCCCATTCATTTGGGCGAGATATAATATTAAACTTTGGCGCTGGAAATGAATTTCCTATCTGCCAGACTTCAATTTTTATTAAGAAAAAGTTAACATCTTCATCAGTATGTTCATTCAACCACTCAACAGCTCTTTTGTGTTCCTCCCTCACATCTTTTACAATCCATATAATAATATTAGCATCGTAGCCTGATGCGTAAGTAACGACTTTACCCAAATGATTGTGATCGGTAATTTCAAGTTGGTTTTCAATAATTATTTTTCTTCCTGTAGTTTCTTCTTCCGCCAAAATATCAACATTGAATTTACCTACCCCTGCTTCTGTTTGAATAAGTTTAATATCAATACCGATTTCTTCACTAAGTAATTCCAAATTAATATCCTGTGCAAGCCATGTAGTAAAATCTTGCGCCTCATGGTTCCAGACTTTTCTTAAATCGGTCTTTACTAATCGTGAAAGATTCTTTTTCATAAAACACCCTTAAAATAATAGTTTGAGTAACTAATTTGATTCTACCTTCCCTTCGAACACTTTTTTTAAAACTAATTGTTAAAAAAGTGTTTGATGTGCAATCAGTTAAGGATTTTTCACTTCTAAAACCCTAATAGCTCTTCCTTGATCTTTTAATTCAGGATAAACATAAAATCTTCTATTGCATTTGGGGCATTCTACAATAGTATTGTCAGAAGGACCTTCTAAATTGCCTGTTCTACCTATTAAGGGGAGTTCGAACCCGCAAATACAATTCCATGAGGCATTATTACCTGTAGCTGTTGCGTGACTCTGAGTATTATCAAGATACGTTAATGTTATATACCTTTGTTCTTGCGGCATTTATTTTCCCACACTTTTAATTTTATTTGGAAGGTCCTTTATGTACAGTATAACTTTTAATTAATTTACTTTTCGGGTTTTGGTTTTCTTCTAAGTTTTCCAATTTAAAATATTCTTTTACTTTTTTACCCAAGGTTTGATTCACATTATCCAGTCCTTCATTACTTACAATCTCTAAATAATTTTGAAGCAGCTCTTTGTTATTTTCAATCATAAGAAATACTTGATCAGTTATTTCGTTTGAAAATTTGTCTAATACTTTTTCGGCAAATGCCGTTATCGGACTTGTCGGCATAACTTTTCTCCAATTATTTTATTTTCTTCATTTATTTAGATATCAGAAGTAGGAATAGTATGTTTGCCTTTGCCGGCAGGTATTAATTTTTTCTTCCGGAGCCATTCTATTGATTTTAAAAATTTATCCTCGGAAATTTTTAATTTACTTTCTGTCCAGTTTAATCTCGCTTCTTTTATAATTTCGGCATCTGAGGGATTTTTACCTTCAATTAATAAATCATTCCACGCAGCGTATGTTGTTGCAACAACTTCAGCTTGATGCGAATCTTGTTTTAAAAACAGATTTATTATTTTATCTATTTCAGCCTCTCTACTGCCCAGTTCGTTGGAGGTTATTTCAAGCAAATTATTATAGTTTTTGCCGAGATTATATTTATAACCGGAGGTGCCTTCTCTTTTATAAACTGCGAACCAGTTTTTCATTTTTGCACGGTGCTCTACCTTTTTTATATGCGTAAAATCAGCAGGCCCGGCGGCTATACGTTTCGGGTTTCTGCCGAGATCAATGTTAAGATGTGATTCTATTATATGAGATATTTTTTCTGCTTTAACGTGTCCCAGTGTTAATTCATGCTTCGGATTTAACGAATGAAGGTAAATAATTTTTGCTATAATACCAGCATGTAAATCTGTTGTGTTTATTCCCGGTTTCTCTTTTTTGGATAACTGAACTTGAATTGTAGAAAGATTTAACTCTCCCTTAAATGCACGCTGACTCAATGAGCCGTATAAATTTTCTATTTCTTTTAAGCTGTTGTTGTATTCAGCTTTTAATGATTCAACTTTTTCAACGATTCTAGTAAATCGATTTTGATTATCAATAGGCGGAACGCAAATATTGAGAGCTTCTATTTCATCTTTTGTTATTGCCTCCCTTGTTGCACCCTTTTTCTTTGAATTCTTAACTAAAAATGTTTGAAATCTGTCGGTAGTAATAAGTCGGTTCAAAAAGTAAGGATTTAATATTTTGTCATCTGGACGTATAATTGCGACATGTTGATTTACTCTTGCAGGCAACACATTATCAGGAACAATACAACACCTTGCAACAGAAGCTCCAGTAATATTTAATAAAACATCATCTTGTTCAACAATTACATTACTTAACAAATTTGCTTGTCCGTCATCAATAAAAGCTAAATTTTCGTATTCAAATTGATTGTTATGAACATTTAGACTACGGATCAATCTAATTCCATCTAACTTATAATTTTCTTTTCCTCCTCTAGGAGTTGCGCCGGAACCTATCTTGTTACATATATCTCCTAATCTAACTTTGTCCCAACCTTTCTCATTCCTTACCGGATCGCCAAACATTTTCAAAAAAGTACTCTTCAATAATTCATCGAGCAATGTTATACTTTCTTTACGCTGTTTAATTAGTTCTTCTGCTTTGCTTAGTACAGTTGCAATACGGATTTGATCTGTGATATTAGAAGTAATGGGAATCTTAATATTCTTAAGGTATTTAAAGTGTCTGCTATATCCCGCTTCAGGTAAACGTATAGTTTTTAAATAATAATAAATATATAGAGGATAAGCCAATTGTTCATTTACCATCAGCACTTTCACACCATCAGCACCTATTGCAAATGGGAAATCAACATATTTAAATATTTTTGTATGATCGCCGAAAACAATTACAGGAAACTTGTTTTCAGTAACCAGATTTTTATCATTAGTAAATCCTCCTATAAAACTTTGGCCTTGATCAATTACCCTGTAATTTCCATTTGATATATAATCTTCCTTATTTAGTTTGGAATATCTGGAAGTAATATCTGTCACTAGAGTTAAGAATGGTATATAATTTATTTTATTCATTTTCAGAAAAAATATTTTCTAATTCTTTTAGTTGTTTTGTAATATTTAATTCGAATGCTTGTAACGAATTAACAATTTTGGAAGGATGTTCATATTCTTCCGGCTCATAAACTTCTTCTTTATATTTGGATAAACTTAGGTCGTAATCATTTTCTACGATTTCTTCTTTAGGCACAAAAAAGAATTTAGCGGTTCTATCTGTTGGATTAAGTTTTTCCCGGTTATGATATTTTTCAACTATGTCCTGAAGGTCGCTGTTGTTATCAAGCTTAGAACGTTTATCATCAAGCGAGTAACCGTCGGACAACATTTCGTAAAAGAAAACATTTTGAGTTTCGCCGCCCTTTGTAAATAATAGAATTGCGGTACTTACGCCTGCATAAGGTTTAAATACCCCGCTTGGCATAGTAATAACGGCTTTAAGTTCAGTACTTTCCAGCAATAATTTTCTAAGAGCAACAAACGCTTTACCGCTTCCGAACAAAACGCCTTGCGGAACTATAATAGCGGCTGTTCCGCCCATAGCAAGCATGTTGTATATCCGCTCAACAAATAATAATTCTGTTTTAGTTGTAGGTGTTTTTAAACCCTCGTTAATATCGCCTTTATCAATGCTGCCCGTAAAAGGCGGGTTTGCCATAACAACTTTGTAAATTCCATCCTCGTTAAAACCTTTGCTTAAAGTATCTTTTTGAAATATCTGCGGTTCATCTATTCCGTGCATCATTAAATTCATCAATCCAAGACGCACCATTGTAATTTCAAAATCATAACCGACTAAATTATCCTGGAGATTCTTTTTTACATTTTCATTAATTAAAGAGCTTATGGTACCGCGAACAAAGCCGTCATTGTCTTTAATTAGTTTGGATGCATCTGTGTTGCGTACAATATCCGTAAGTATATATTGATAAGCTCCGAGCAGAAATCCGCCGGTGCCGCACGCCGGATCCGCGATTTTTTGACCCAGCTTAGGCTCTACCAATTCAGCCATAAGTTTTATAATATGGCGCGGTGTACGGAACTGCCCGTTTTTTCCTGCTGAAGCGATTTCATTAAGAAGCATTTCATAAACATCGCCTTGTATGTCCTGGAATGCTTGCCCTTTTTCGGTTGCGTCTCTTTCAATTTCTTTAAATATATCTTCAATTATGTTAATAGCCTCATAGAGCAAGGCTGGTTTTTCAATTATAAATACGGCATTAGCCATTTGTTTTGTAAATGAGGAAGTATTTCCGTTTAAAGTTCTGATAAACGGGAAAACATTATAACGCACATGTTCTAGCATTTTATCAGTGGGAGCTATTCTTTTAAAATTATTCCATCTTAATTCCTGCTTTGATCGAGGTTTCTTTGCATTCTGTAATTCGATCTGCATGTTTTCTCTCTCAGTAGGGTTTTCGAAAATCTCAAAAGGATAACGTGTCTCGTCAACATAAGGATTGTAATTACCTGAGAACCGTGAAGCATATTCTTCACCTGTAAACTCAGCATCGCGTTCACGTTTTGTTTCCAGGTCGTCAAGGCGTTTCATAAAAAGCAAATATGTAATCTGTTCAATAGCAGTAAGCGGGTTGCTTATTCCCCCGCTCCAGAAATTATCCCAGAGTTTTTTAATCAGTGAATTTAAAGTCGGGTTCGCAAGTAACATAAATCAACTCTTTTTAAAATTTATTATAAAAAATGTTTGTATAATAATGCACCATGGACTTAATGTCTATGCGAATGTCCATGCATAATTTTTATGGTATTTCTAATAGACCCTACTTTACCATCTACCGGCTTTTCCTACAAATTGATTCATAGTGTTTTTTATGTTCTACATATGCTTTATTGAATCAAATATTTTTAGCCATATTAATCTTTTAAGCAGCCAGAACTTTTTGAGTAAGGATTAAAATTTCATCTATTTCATTTGGATTAAAAACACCTCTAATTCCTTCGGGATGCAACAACGTAAAAGGAGATTGAATCAAATCTCTTTTAGATATCTCTCCCTTATCTAAAATGAAGTTTTTTAAAAGCTCTAAAAACTGTAATTGACGGCTGGAAAGATAACTATGATATGGTATAAATTCATCAAACGCCTTAGATACTGTTTCAGGAAAACTTTCCAAAACTTCGATTCCTAAGATATGTTTAATAAATTGTATAAACTGCGCCCGGCGGTGATTATAAACTCTGCGCAATAAATCAATAGTAATATGCGGATGTTCATTATACAACTGTTCAGCCAACACTTCAGCTTCTTCTTCCGAAATTTCTTTACCTTCCTTAAGTCTCTGTAAGATAGGATTAGTATTAATCATTTCAAGAATCTTTTGTTCTACAAATTCCCGATATTTTGCGACGGTTAATGATTCATGCTGCGGTCCAAACTCAACAAATTCTTTTGAGTAAAGAATATCTTTTAGATTAAATTTAGTTGGACCAATTGGAAGAACAGATTCACGATATTTCATTAATGGCGCAAGTTTATAAATCAGTTCGTCAAACTTTGCTTCATCAACAGTTGTCCAATAATTATTTGTCTGACTCAGCCGGATCAACTTCTCTTCCTTTGCGACAATATTTATAGAAAGCGGAAGCTCCGATATTTCTTCTATAATACTTTCTTTGATAGTTTCATATTTTTGATTCTCATTGTTTAAAAGGGCCAGCGAAACTTCAACAATGTCTTTTTCAAAACGCATCGCTTTAAAATCAGAATCGGAGATAGTTCTAAAAAGCGGTTTTACAACTGAACGGAGAAATCCTATTTTATCTGGTGAAAGATGATTCCAGAAATTTTCATCTTCTAATTTCTGCATCTCATGTTTAGCGTCTAAAATTACAACAGAATTTTGCGGTAAACATTCAATTTGACATTTCAGTTTTTGGATTTCTTTTTCGGCAATAGAAGTTTTATTTAACTCTAACGCCTTCTCTATTTTATCCAAACGCAGCCCAAACAAACGAACCGGTAGGGGAATCTGTGGTTTTATTTCCCTCCCCTTAGGAGTCAATTTGAAATATTCAAAATTATCCCAGCAATCAAGAATTAGGAATTCATCTTTGTATGTACACCATGGCTTTATTTTTTCACTTTCCAATAAACGGGTTCCGCGTCCAATCATCTGCCAAAATTTTGTGTAAGAATAAACGGGTTTGGCAAAAACAAGATTCGTAATTTCTCGAATATCAATACCTGTATCAAGCATGTCAACGCTTAACGCAACACGCGGCAAATCGTTGTGTGTAAATTGGTCAAGTAAACCGCCTTTACCGTAAACACGGGGATCTTCGGAAACAATTACTTTAGCAAGCTCTCCCTTATATTCCGGGTATAAAGCATCAAATATTTCTTCCATTCTACGCGCGTGAGCTTTGCTTATACAAAAGAAAATGGTTTTACCAGGGAGAACACCGTTAGCATCTTTAATACTTTCTTCCATAAATTCGCGTACAATAAGTGCATTGGTACCGCGGTTAATAACTGTTTTCTCTAATTCAGTACCTTCATAATTAATTTCTTCTACTTCCTTGCCTTCAAGAATAAGTTTCTTCTGATCTTCAAGTGAAATCGTTCTTTTATTAATTCCTTCTTCTTGAAATTTAGTCTTAATCTTTAAAACTTGGAAATCACATAGATACGGCGGAATATGATTAATTGCTTCCTCATATGAATAAGCAAAAGTCGGTACCCCGTCTTCACATTCAAATAATTCGAAAGTATTATGATCTATTATATCTGTTGGGGTAGCCGTTAAACCAAGTGTAATTGTATTAAAGTAATCAAGAATTTCCTGATATGTATTATAAATTGAACGGTGACTTTCATCTACAACAACAAGATCAAAGAAATGCGGTGAAAGTGAATTTTGTTCATCGCGAATAATATTCAGCATGGTTGGATAAGTGGAGACATAAATTCTTCTATCAGGAGTTATTGTTTTTTCGCCTGCTTTAGGCCATCTAGGTTCGTTCGGTAAATGTTCTTTAAACGCCTCAAGAGTTTGATCGCGAAGCGCTATTCGATCAACAAGGAATAATGTTCTTTCAACCCAGCCAGCCCTCATTAAAGCATCAACCAAAGAAATACAAACACGGGTCTTTCCAGTTCCCGTAGCCATAACCAATAGAAATTTTCTTTTTCGTTTTTCTATCGCTTCCATTACAGAACGAACGGAGCGAATCTGGTAATCACGCCCGGCAATTTTAGTATTTATTAATTCATTTGCTAAGGCTTTTCTTGATTTGCGAATGTATTGATAACGTTCTAAGTCATCTCTTGTCGGGAAACCATAAACTTTTTTTGGCGGGTAGTTTTCTAAATCCCAATAGTATATATCATGCCCATTAGTATAAAAACAAAAAGGAAGTTCGCTGCTATTTTTATTTTGAATATTATAACAATATTGTTTCGCTTGTTCTCTTCCAATGGCTGCATCAACAGAAGTTTTCTTTGCTTCAACAACGGCAAGTGGTTTCCCATCTTTACCTAATAAAACATAATCGCTGAATTGGTGTCCTTGATATTTCGTTTGCGGTTCGTTAATTCCTTCAGGAAGGTCAACCTTTATATCAAATTCTTCAATTACTTTTGTTCTATCAGTCACATCCCAGCCTGCATATTTCAGCCGCCGGTCAATAATTTCTTTCCGTGTTAGATTTTCATTCAAAGTTATTTGTCTAAAGGTATTATTTCTTTTTTAATAAAGTTACAATAAATGAACTTAATAGTAAATAATATAAATAATCATTTATTTAGGAATAATTCAATACAGTGCAATGTGTTATTAAGTCATGTAGTCTTTAAAAAATAAATAGACAAAATGTAAACAATTAATTATATTCGAAATTAATGGGGCTTAAATCATTAAAACTGTGAGTATAATATGAAAAGAGAAAAAATAGAAGAAATACTTTCCAAATTAAGTGTACTGGAAAGAACGGAAGACAAAATATTATATATTACCGAGGTAATAAAAGAATCGGACTTAAAAATAAAGGAAGCAGAAGAGGCAGGAAATACAACAAGAGAAAATACGGTTGTTTACGGCGCGGAAAAAGATCAGCTTATTAACGCCAAAGGATTGGGAAAATTCAAGTTTATCATGGAGCTGGAACTGGATAAACTTTATAATGAGTTAAGCGGAATTACGGTTAATGAAAACCGGGCGGGGGAACACAACATCAATAAATTATATATTACGTCCAATATGACCGATATTGTAAGAATATTTGAGGCTATGAAGGACGCGGAAATAATCAGCTCAAAAACAACAAATTCCGGGAAAATCGCGGGTTTGTTTTTTCATGAGCCTCTTGAAAAGAAAAAATTTCAGGCTGCATATAACGCGATAAAACGGGACATAAAGAATAATAATAGGAACTCCAACAGCAACGAGCTGGCCAATTTTATAAAACTTTTTATTACAGACAATTTTGCGAAAAAACCGGAGGTGCTGGAAGAGCTGTCAGATCTATTAAGGAATATGCAAAAAAACATTATATAATAAGTATAAGATATTTAATTATTTTAATACTGTATATTAATGCCGAATCCATTACAAACTAAACTAATGGAGGCGTTATGAGAACCCACGCCGAAAAGGAAATTTTAGATAGATTACAATTAATTATAGCCCTTCTTAAAGCAAAAGAGGACAAACCGCTCAATTTTGTAGAAGCCTCATATTACCTTAGTCTGTCACAATCGCATCTTTATCAGCTTACAAGGAAGAAGAAAATCCCTTGTCATAAACCTACGGGAAAATATCTGTTCTTTTTTAAGGACGAACTGAATAATTGGATATCGGGGAAGAATGGGAAAAATATAAACAGGGTTTTAAATTGATGGTTGATATTTAGTTTGCCGGTTAATTCAGTAAGCTAATCACTAAATAATTCTAATTATAAGGTTATTATGATAGATGAATCTTAGTAGGTAATAGAAAGACACAATTAATTACGGCAAAAAAGATATAATGTTGATGACTTACACTGGAATTTGCTCAATAGAAATTTGATACTTTTGTCAAATTCCTTTAATACCATTTACAACATTTTAAAATCCATTAAAAGAAAATTTGACTATGCAATCTATAAAGATATTGCGTTTATGTATTCGAATGGTTTTCTTAAACTTGCATTGCAATTAAAGCACCGCTGAATTGTTGAAATTGAGCATGCAAAAAAAGAACTGAAAAGTTCTAAGGTATCTAAATATTGTAAACATTACTATACTAATAATTAAAAGTACAAAACAAGTATACAAATATTCTTATTACTTAATTATATCAAAAATGTTATCTATTTCGTTTTCTATTCTAATTTTTATTGTTTGTTCAGATGTCCCAAATAATTTTTTTAATGGAACTGCAATATAATCTTTAATAGTATCTATTGAATCTTTACCAACTAAATCAATAGCCTTATTTATGATGTCTTTCATTTTTTTGATCTCTTCAATAAGTAGACTCCTAGGAACTAAAATATTTGCTGCAAACCGATTAGCCTGAGTTTCAGCCATTTGTCTTGTCGCATCAGGTATCGCAATACAAAAGTCAATCCATTCTTGAATATTTTTGAAAGATAATTCTTTAATTAAATCTCGGTGCAAAATAAAATGTCCTAATTCATGTGCAATTGTAAATCTGATTCTATGAGGCACCACTTCTGGGTCCCAAAATATTTCATCCAATTTCCTTGGCAAAAACCCATCTGTAGAAGAATAATTTTTTAATCCCGGGATAGGTGATAATTGAATTCTCAAATCGAATTCACAAATTGATTCAATATCAATAGGCAACTTTTGATCCCAATATTTGTCTAATATTTTCCTAGTTTCCATTTCAATTTTGGCAGGCGATATATAGGGTATCTTCATTGTACTGGGATCAATCATAAATTACCTTTGTTTTATTAATGTTATTATCTTCTCAAGTTCTTGTTTATTTGGTTTTTCCCCACTTGCCGTTCTAAAGAAAATTGGCAAAGCTTCTAAAACTTCCTCATCTGAATAAACATATTCTGGAATTATACCTTTTGCTATTGTGACTAAATCAAAAAATTTTTGCCAGTCTTCAGAACCAGCCTTTAAATCTAATATTGAAGCAATCTCTTCTAATTTACCCCGGTCTAATGTTAATGGTAGTCTACTTCTTTCTATCTTGCTCCAATTACTGGGGTCCAATACACACAACTCACAAAAATTTCTTAAACTAAGCCTTTTTTGAAGTCGCTTTTCTTTTATAAATTCCCCAAAATTCATAATCTTCTCCCTCTTTATATAATGATATAAATACTTATTTTTATAATTATTAATCTATTTTTACCTCCTAGTTAAATTATGGTTTTTAACATTTAATGATTTTTATGTGTGGTATATCTTTACCACAGTGTGGTAAAGATATACCACAGCAAAATAAAAGTCAATAAAAATCGTATTAAATTTTTAATACAGCTTCAAATAAATTCTCATTTTGTAAATGAGCGTAAATTTGAGTCGTTCTTAAATCAGAATGTCCCAATAATTCTTTTATTACATAAAGAGATACGACACTTTGAACTAAGATACTTGCAAAGCTATGTCTCAAAATATGCAAATGGATTTTATTATTTAATTTTGCGTCTCTTACTGATTTCTTAAAATTCTTGCTTAAAAAATCTTCATTTAACTTTACTCCTGGAATTCTATTAAATGAATAGTCATTTTTTAAATTGATTTTTCTTACCTTTTGCAATCTCCCAACTAATAAATTTTTAACTGTATCATTCATTGGGATTATTCTTTCTTTTTTGCGCTTTGTTTTGAATCCATTTTAATTACTAAACACACCTGAATAGATTTAAATTTGTTACCGAACAACTGTCTTAGTACAACATTTTAGCGGACAGGCCATATAAAACCCCTTACTGTAATTACGGATACAGTACGAAAAATAGGTGCGATAAACACAACCGCGTAAAACGAAGAATTTTATACTATACCGGCGTATAACTACTGTGAAACCAGCATGAAACCAGCAAGCAACCAGCATATAACAAGCATAAACCTATAATGAGACGAGTTTTGATTTACTGTAATGAAAAATACAGTGAAATTACCGGCGGGAATTTTATGGCGGGTGATTTATAAAAGAAACTTTGGAGTTATGCGGAACTTTGTGTTTGCCGTTATTTATTGCCGTACTAAATTGGCGCTATACTTTTAATTTCATCCTATTAATATCTTCTTTTTTTCCCATTAGTATAAGTATTGTATCCGGTTTTAATACAAAATCGGCCGCGGGCATTAAGATAAATTCATCCGTCATAATATCTTTTACGGCGACTAATAAAATTTTGTATTTGGAACGCAGCTCTAATTTTTTAAGAGTACTTCCGGCGAATTTATCAGGGCAGGCATATTCAACAATGGAATAGTCTTCGGACAGCGGAAGATGCTCAATAAGATTAGGTTCGGAAAGTTTGTTGGCCCACCAGCCGGCAATATCTTTTTCGGGAAAAATAATATCGGTCGCGCCCATCAGTTTTAATAGCTGAGCGTGAGTTTCGTCAATTGCTTTAACATAAATATTTTTTACGCCGATTTCTTTTAGATGATGGACAGCTAAAATACTGTCAAACATTCTGTCGCCGGTACTTATAATAGCCGCGTCTGCCGTGCCGTCTATAAATTCAGCAAGAAATTGTCTGTTCTTTACATCTCCTATAACGGAATCGCTTACAATATTTTTAATTTTATCAATTTGGCCCGGGTTTGAATCAATCGCTAAAACATTTTTACCTTTTTCAGCGAGATTTTTTGCAACGTGAAAACCAAAGTTACCAAGACCTATTACAACAAAGTTATTCATTTTATTTTCCTTAACTATGATATTAGTATTTCTTCTTCCGGATAAATGTAATTATTGTTCCGCGCTTTCGGAATTAGAGACAGTCCGATAACGAGCGGACCGATTCTTCCGATCAGCATTAAAACGATAATTGACATCTTACCGACGGGTGTTAGATTGGGGGTAATTCCAGTTGATAATCCGATTGTTCCGAAAGCGGAAACCGCTTCAAATAATATTTTAATAAAATCCGCTTGTTCACTTACCGTAAGGAGAAACGTAAAAAAGGTAATTGATATAAGCGCGGCAAATATTAGCGCGGCGGCTTTTTGAAATAACGCGGAATTAATTGTTCGTTTGAATACAGATACATATTTTTTTTCACGCAAAGCTGCAATTGCAAATTTTGAGAAGATAACCAGATTAGTTGTTTTTATGCCGCCTGCGGTACTGCCCGGCGATCCTCCGATAAACATTAAAATGATTATTACAAATAGACCCGCTGTTGTAAGAGAACCGATGTCAACCGTATTAAATCCGACTGTTGTTGAAGCGGTGATAGACTGAAATAAACTATAAAGTATTTTGTCAAAAAAGTTATTTGTGAATTTGTCATTTTCCAAAACAAACAATAATACCGCGCCTATTACGTATAAAAATATTGACGCGGTTAATACAATTTTGGTCTGCAGGGTAAACCTTTTAATAGGCTGGCGTTTAATAAATCCTTTTAAATAATGAGAAATATCATAAATAACAAAAAATCCGATTGATCCGGCAATTACCAAAATGAAGGTATTAATATTTATTAACCAATTCGTTCCGTAGCCGGAAAGGCTGTCGGCGAAAAGTGAAAACCCGGCCGTACAGAATGCCGAGATTGAGTGAAACAATGAAATGTAGATTGCGTCGGAAGTATCAAAATGATCTATAAAGACAGAAACATAAAACAGCGCGCCGGTAAGTTCAAAAGCAATTGTGAATAGAATTGTCAGTTTAACAAATTTAATTATTTCTATGTTCGAAAGTCTGGATAAGGATTCCCTAAGATATTTTTTCCCGGTTATTGAAAGTTTACTGCGCAGTAAAAGGGTAATAAGAACAAATAAAACCATATAACCCAAACCGCCGATTTGGATTAATATTAAAATAACAATTTCACCGAATAACGAATAATAAGAACCTGTATCAACAACAATTAACCCGGTTGTTGAAACAGCCGATGTTGATGTAAACAATGCGTCAATAAAATTTTGTGACGCTGCCTGTTCGCAAGATATGGGAAGCATTAGAATGAATGCGCCTAATAAAATTAATATGATAAAGCCGAGACTAATTAATTGCAGCGGGGTAAATATCTTTTTAATAAACCGGTTCATAAACCTTACAATAGTTATTATTAATATCATTAGCCTTGCAAGCAGTATGCCATTGATTGATTAATAATAAAGCGGGTATATGTGATGAAAGGAGAGATATTTTTAGAAGTAAATTATTGCGGGCATTCAAAATGGAAAGAAATTTTCATAATGATAATCAGCCTGCCGCAATAGGCAGGGTAAAATGAAATTGACTGCCCCAATCTTTTAAGCTTTCCACCCAAATTTTTCCGCCTTGCGAATCCACAAATTCTTTAGCTATTGCTAAACCGAGTCCGGTGCCTTTGAAGTACCCGGTTTTATCTTTAATAAATTTCCGGAATATTTTTTCTTTATCCGATTCCGAAATACCCGGTCCATGATCAAGCACTGAAAACTTAACGAAGCTGCCTTCAAGCTGAAGGTTTATTTTAATTGTCCCTTTAAGAGGGGAATACCGTATAGCGTTATTTAATATATTAACAAGTATCCAAACCGACTTTTCAAGATCGGCCTTTACTAACGGGGGATTATTCATTATGTCGACTTCAAGGTTTATTTCTTTCTCGGAAAGCAGCATCATAAGCGCGGAAGCGGCAAGGTCAACAACCTGGGCGGGATCAATCTTTTCAATTATAAGGTTAATTTTGCCGGTCTCGGCTTGCGCGAAATCAAGAACATCATTCACAACTCTTAACAGCTTTTTATTCTGATTGGAAATTGACTCAAGCAGTTTTTTCTGCTCATGGTTTAACGCGCCCAGACGAACATCCATCAGTAATTTAAGGCTGAGGTTAATTGATGAAATGGGAGTTTTTAACTCATGCGAAACGGTAGCCAGCATATTAGTCTTTGCAATATCTCTTTCCTTAAACGGGGTAACGTTTCTTAAAATAATAACAAGACCTTTTATTTTTCCATGCTCATGCAAATCGTCTTCATCTTTAATTTCTATTGTGTCAATATTATAATACTGCCCGGATTCATCGGTAAAAACATCAAGAGTTTCATGATCATTTTCGTTTTTATGATTCTCCGTCGAAGAAATCACCGAACAGATTGTTCCTATTATTTTTGAACTTTCTTTTAGAGCAAGAATATTTTTGTTTAATACCTCGGCGCTGTGCAGCAGAAGTATCCGCTGGGCGGTATTGTTTATAAGTATAATATTTTGATTTTCATCAAGAAGCAGAACCCCGTCGTTTAATCCGTGTACGAGACTGTCGATTCTTTTCTTTTCAAGCAGAAGCTGGTCCAAGTGCTGCTCCTCGTATTCCTTTAATCTGTCTGCCATATTATTAAAGGATTCCGTGAGGGCGCCAATTTCATCGCTGGATTTAATCGTTATCTTTTGATCATAGCGCTTTGAAGAAATCGCGCGTATTTTTTCCGTCAGTTCTCTAATCGGGGCAATTATATAATTAGGAAATCGATAAAGGTAGAATAGTATAAAAACCAAACTGATTGAAGAAATTATTACCATATAAGTAATTGTTGTTGATGATGTCTCTTCCGCAATATCATTTTTATGAATTATGCTTTTCATATTAAGATTATAAATCCTCTGGATTGTAATTCTTAATACATTAAATTCATTCAATATTTCGGGGGTAAGAATATTTGAATGATTTTGCAGCGATGAGCTTATATTGTCTCTAAAAAGAAAAAAGTATTGAGTTAAAGTATCCACCAATTCCGCTTCGCCGGCCTCTGTTATATTGTTCTGCTGTAATTTTAGAACTCCGTTAAATTTATTAAGGTGGTTAAAAATTGCCGAGCGCGTTTCATTTATTTTCGAAGTGCCGCTACTTTCCGATTGAGAGAAACTGATAATTTTATTATTAATACTGTCCAGTTGAGCAAGCATTAAGAATGAATAGTCGATTGTATGGTAGTTGTCTTGAATAATAGCCGATGAATCTTCTGACAAAACTTTCAGATTATATATTCCGGCAAATCCTATAAATACGATTATAAAAATTAAAACAGCCAGACCCGCATATATTTTAGATTTTAGATTCAGCATATTTTTACATATCAATTTTATACTGCTCAATTTTGCGGTACAGGGTAGTTAAGCCGATTCCCAACAATTCCGCTGCCGTATTTTTATTATTATTTGTTAATTGAAGAACTTTTTTAATTTGCCGCATTTCAACGGAAGCGATTGAAAGATCATCATTACCGGAGAGGGCTTTAAGTTGTTTATCGGAAAACTCTTGCGGCAAATAATCCGCCGAGATATCGCCTTTTTCCGATAATATAACGACCCGCTCACAGATGTTTCTCAGTTCGCGAATATTGCCGGGAAAACCGTAAGAGCTTAACTTCGAATAAAATTCCTTATCGACCGAATAAATAGGTTTGTTTAATTTAGCGGAGAAATAATTAATAAAGTAATCGGCGAGAATAGGTATATCTTCCTTTCTTTGGCGAAGTGACGGAAGATCGATTATAAAGGTGCTTATCCTGTAATATAAATCGTTGCGAAATTTGCCTTCTTCAATAGCCTTTTCAAGATTAATATTTGAAGCGGCTATAATTCTTACATCAACCTTTGTTTCTTTTGAATCGCCGGGTTTAATAAAGGATTTAGATTCTAAAACCCTCAGCAGTTTAGCTTGAAGATTAAACGCCATCTCGCTTATTTCATCTAAAAATAATGTGCCGCCGTCTGCTTCTTCCATTATTCCTTTTTTATTGGAGTCAGCCCCGGTAAATGCCCCTTTCTTATATCCGAATAATTCGGACTCTAAAATTTCATTAGGAATCGCGCTGCAGTTAATAGCTACAAACTGTTTATTTGCTCTATTGCCGTTATAATGAATTGACTGCGCGAAAATTTCCTTGCCCGTTCCGGTTTCACCCTTAAGTAAAACCGTAGTATCCGAAGCCGTCAGCTTCTTTGCGAGCGTTATCGCTTCTTTAATATTTTGCGATGTTCCAATTATATTATCGAACGTGTATCTGGAAGTTATCTTTTTTCTTAACCGTAACAATTGAGTAGAGAGACGATTTTTTTCAAACGCCTTTTCTACGGTCGGGATTACCTTATCGTCGTCGTCACCCTTGGTTATATAATCAAACGCGCCGAGTTTAATAGAAGCGACTCCGTCCGCTATTGTGCCATACGCGGTAAGCATTATTACTTCCGTAAGCGGTGATATATTTTTTATTTCAGGCAGGTATTTTATGCTTGTAATATTTTGAAGACGCACGTCTAAAATGATCACCTGAATTTCATCTTCCGATAAAATCTTTAGTCCGGCATTAATTGTACCGGCAGTGTAAGCGGTATAACCTTCAAGCTGGAGAAGTTTAGAAAGAAGATTTCTGATTTCAGATTCATCATCAACTATTAAAATATTTCCTTTATTCATAATTTAGAATATATTTAGTGAAGAAATCACTTAAACTTATAATTTAGAGACTGTTTTAATTCTTCCCTGCTTAGCGATATTTCGTTTGTCGCATCCGATTCGTAATCTTTCCAAAGATTATCTGAAATATATCTAAGTTTATTTAGTTTTTCAGTTAGTAAATGCCTGTGCCCTTCAAGGATTTTAAGATACTTCAATTTTTGATAGTTGGAATCGGACGCCGATTGTATTAAATCACCCCTCAGCTGTTCCATTGTTTGCTCAAGCTCTGAAATAATTAGATGAAGTTCATTATTTAAAATAATCTTTTTTGATAAGGTCTGCTTGCTTTCTATTTCACCGCAAGAAAGAATAAGAACCATAACTAAAAAAAATAAAAGTATTGAATCAATTTTTATGGGCATGGATTACTCTTTTTGATTCAATGCGCAAGTATCATGCCCTAACAAAAATGGATTTATAGTCAATAAACAGAGATTTTATAAATTAAACTTTTCCAAAATGAAAAAGATTTTCAAAATGAAAATCCTCGCATCCAATATCCTGCCATTAGGTGCATGTTAGAAAAGAAATTTGATAAGTATAACTAATTATGGTTTATTTATTCATTATGCGCCACCGAATGGTCGGTGGCAGCAATGGAATGTCATGCTGAGCTTGTCGAAGCATGAGCTTGCCAGCCTGCCGAAGGCATGGTCGAAGCATGAGCTTGCCAGCCTGCTGAAGGCATGGTAGAAGCATAAGCTTGCCAGCCAGCCGGATCTTATCGACTCAAAACTAAAATGGATGTTTTATACATCCTTTTTTTGTTTTAAATTAGATATGTTCATATTATAAGAAAATTTTATGCTTACAAAAAACGAAATAAGATATTATTCCTCACTTCTGCAGAAGAAAAACAGGGTAATTGAAAATAAATTCATAGCCGAAGGGAAAAAATTAGTTTCCGAAGCTATTGAGAGCGGCTATAATAATGAACTGGTTATATGCACCAATTTATTCAAAGAAAATAATAAAAAATTTCTTTCGAGCGGGTTTTTCGATAATAGAAGAATTGAAGTAATTAACAACCATGATTTTGAAAAGCTCTGCGAAACAAAAACTCCGCAGGGGATAGCGGGAGTGTTTTTAATAAAAGAGATTAAAGACGCCGGGGAAATTTCAACGCCTATTGCCGCCGCGCTCGAGAATATATCCGATCCGGGAAATATGGGGGCGGTACTTAGAAACTGCGACTGGTTCGGAATTAAAAATATAATTATAAGCGGCGGATGCGCCGAAGTTTACAGTCCAAAGGTACTGCGTGCCAGTATGGGTTCGATATTTCATTTGAATATTTATGAGGCGGGCGGATTTATAAATTATCTGATAAACCTGCAGCTTAAAAAATACAGTATTATTACCGCGGATCTAAAAGGGGAAAATCTTTATAAATTTGAGAAGAGAAAAAAAAACGTAATTGTATTCTGCAATGAAGCAAACGGACCTACTAGAGAATTGATAGAAATTTCCGACAGTTTAATAAATATTCCCCGAAAAGGAAAAGCCGAATCGCTTAATGTTGCCAGCGCTTCGGCGGTTATATTATCTGAATTGACAAAGCAGTAATCGCATTCCGCGGCGGTTGCAATTACTACTTTAGCAACATCATCTTCCTTGTTACGCTAAAACTTCCCGATGTTAATTTATAAAAATAAATTCCGCTTGATAATCCGGCCGCGTTGAAATTTATCGTGTATCTGCCCGCATGTAAATTATCGTTTACTAGAACCGTTACTTCTCTCCCGAGAATATCATATATTTTTAACGTAGTGGACGCAAAGTCCTGCCCGCCGGGGTGGGTTGCATCCGCTACATTTGGAATTGTAAATGATATTGCCGTAGTCGGATTAAAAGGGTTAGGATAGTTCTGATGCAATTCATAAATATCCGGCAGAGAATTAATTTCTTCAACGCCGGTTAATATATCCTCCGCGGGAACCGATAATTTTTTAGTAGTATAAATATGAAAGTCTGCAGGGGATAAATCCACGCTCATTAATGTATCGGTTACATTAATACTGTCGCCGGAGAAATAATTATACCACATTCCTTTTTTCGTAAAACTCGGCGAGGAGGTTCTATTAACTACATCAAAATTACCGAGCACAATAAGATCCATGGATTCATGCTTCAATTCAATTCTTTTAACAGAACCCGCCAGAGATAAAACAAAGTCTGAAGTATTAAACACTTCATTTTCTTTCCTGAGTTTTATCAGCTCGGAAAAGACCTGATATACCTTATGCCTTGCCGGATGTTCATAATAATCCCATCTGATAGGTTTATTGCCGACCCTGCCGTTATAATCTATGCTGTAATCATAACCGAGTTCGCCGAACTGCCAAATCATTTTCGGTCCGGGAACTGTAAAAAAGAAAGCGCCCGCAAGTTTAACTCTCTGCAGAGCGTTTAATAAATTCTTTATACTGTAGTTTCCGGATGAGTTTCCGAACTGCAGGTTTTTATACATCATTCTTTCTTCGTCGTGGCTTTCCATATAACCAACGGAATTAGGTTTTGTGAAGGAATGATTTTTATAAGAAATTCTGCTGAAGTTTGAATTAGAAATATAACCCATCGAGGCTTCAAGATAATTATGGTTGTTGTTTCCCCAGGTCATCATACCGTAATCGGTTAATTCTTTCTCTTCGGAGTCTGGAGCGAAATGTTCAAGAATAACATAGGCGGTTGAATCATATTCCCAGATTTTATCGGCCATTCTTTTTAATATGGCAATTCGCGACTGGTCATAACTGCCGCCGTCGCCGGGGCGCTGAGTAAATCCTTTTGTAAAATCAAAACGGTAGCCGTCAAATTTATATTCTTCAAGCCAGTACCTGTTAACACGGTCGACTAATTCTTTTGTGTATTGGCTTTCATGGTTTAAGTCGTATCCGAAAGAGAATGTCTGGTTCGGGCTTGTAACGTTAAACCATGGGTTTCCGGAAGAGGGGGGTCCGTAATCGCCCGAGGAATAAAGGCGTACGAAGGAAGATCTTCCGTACATATGATTTAATACAATATCCATAATTACGGCGATGCCTCTTTTATGGCATTCGTCGATAAATTTTTTCAGATCATTTTTAGAGCCGTAATATTTATCGGGCGCGAAATAAAATGATGTATTATAACCCCAGCTTTCATTTCCTTCAAATTCATTAACCGGCATTAACTCAATCGCGTTAACCCCAAGGTTTTCCAGATAATCAAGGGTATCAATTAATGTTTTATAATCGTGGGTTGAAACGAAATCTCTTATAAGCAATTCATAAATAATAAGATTTGTTTTCTCCGGTTTAACGTAACCTTCGGCCTGCCATATATAAGGCTGCTGCGCGGTTTGAAAAACCGATACGGAAAAATTTGTTTCATTAATTGGGTAAGGAATTAAACCGGCGTATGTAGTTTCGGAAATTAGAGAATCTTCCGCTTCAAGAATTTTATCGGCGTAGGGATCGGCGATTCTTAATGTGCCGTCGACAAGATATTGGAAACGGTATTCATGTTTCGGCGTTAGCCCTGTAATTGTAGTCCAGTAAGTAGTACTGTCGGGCGTAATATTTAAATAATACACCGGGTCAAACAGCCACTCTTCATCCGTATCGGGATTTATATCCGGATCGAATCGCCAATTATTAAAATCGCCTATTAAATAAACAAAGTCTTTGTCCGGCGCGAATAGAGCAAGCGTAACGGTAGAATTATCAACGTAGTTAATTCCGGCCGAAGTGCCCGAAGGGAGACTCTCAACTTTAACCGGTCCGCGCACATAAAAATGAGTTGAATCAGAAGCACTTTGTCCCTGACTATAAACCGTAAACTTAATCCACTGTCTTCCGTTTCCAGCGGCTGTAATTTCATAAGAAATTGTATCGTTTAATGTAGAAGTTATAAACTGATTATTTAAGAACAATGAAATGCTATCCGCGTTATCCGAAGCCGCTTTAAAATTTATTTTTTCTCCCGCTTCTGGGTATATGGGAAGTTCAGCCGGTTCAATAATTTTAAGCTTAATTCCTTCTTCGAAAATTTCGATAAAAATATCTTCAGATTGTTTTGAAGCGTCGGCGCTTCTGAATACAAAACTAAGTTCGGTAATTTTTTCATTAGCGTTTGTAAGTTTATAATAATTGCGCGGGTTATTAATTACAAGCTGATACAGATTTGTTCCTATTCTTGTTAATGAAGGCTGTGTGTTGTTGTTTCCCCACGACTCAATAACATGCTGCCATTTTGTTTCGCTCCCGCCGTTGATGCGTGTTGTAACCCCGGTGTGAGCATAAAGAGTGCCGGTGTAACCGATCAATGATTTATTCTGTGCCTCGGACGCGTTAAATGTAACAATTATAGAATCGGTTTCCGTAGGGAACTGAGGAGTAGTAATAACAACCTGCGCGAAATAAATCTGTGCGCTTAGCATAAACAAAAACAACTTAAATTTAATACGCATTTTCTCTCTTTTTTAACCTTAAATATGAAATGCCGGAGAGAAATTCAACTACACAAATAGGGGGGTTAATTGTTAGATTACAAGATTACAAGATTTCATATTGCAGGATTTATGTACATCAATTAATTTCTGACTACTAATCAAGAAATTCCCATGAAATTCCGAATCGAAGCGATCTGGGCTGTTTTGGAAAATACGGTACAATATAATAATTGTAGCCAAGCAGGTTTTCGAATGTGATATATAAAATTGCTTCGTCCTGAAACTGCCCGGCAATAAACAGGTCAAGCTGATATGAAATATCCGATGTTTCTTCCTTAATTAATTTAATAACGGTTCCGGTATTCTCATATTGAAACCTGATGCTTCTTTCAAAATCATAGGAAAAATAATTCTGACTTCCGTTTATATAAAAATTAAAACCGGCTTTTAATTTCAGGTTCTCGTTGAATAATGTATCAACATAATATATACCCGAGAAGAGACTGTATTGAGGAAGCGTTAATTTTTCCCGGTCGTGATTTAAATAATAAGAAGAGTTGGATTCCAAAAGGAGTTTCCAGAAACGAAAATTCATATTTAAACTTATTCCCGCAAGCGCGCTGGCTTTAACAAAATATTGCGAAACTTCATTTGTAATTATTGTACCCGGTCCCCGGTCAGCAATGTAGTATAAATCATTGTTATTTTTAGTGCTGAAGTATGAGGCCGAGCCGTATAATTGAGATGAATTAAGTTTTAAACCTATTTCATACGATTTAATTTTCTGAATAATAGGGGAGCTTATGTTGTTGTTTATGTCCGCGGACAAAGGATTCTGCTGTCTTTCGAATTCCGAATAACCTGCGTAAAAATTCAGCGCTTCAGTAAAACGGAAATTTACATCTGCTCCCGCGCCGCTGTAACTATTACCGTCGTAATTTAAATATTTTGTGAAGAAGGAGGGAGTTAGTTTCTCTTCAAATAAATTAATTGAAGCCGAACCGCCGACCGAGAAACTTTTTAAAGTATTATTAACCTCCGGTATGCCGGTATCATACTTAACTGATTCATAGTTAGAAATTAATTTTAATTTTATAGGCTCAAGATTTATATCCTGCTTAAATGCCAAACCTAAGGCTGTATATTTATTATCGTTTATTATTACGGGAATATTCGGCAGTTCCGTACGTTCATTCTGTCTGAATTCCGTGTTTGATGATAATCTATATAAGGTTAATTCAGCCGGGAAATCTTTTAAGAATCTTGTAAGCATTTTAAAATACAAATTCTGCTGCGTAAGTTTTTGATAACGCGAAGAAAATACTTCACCAAGGACAGGAGCGGTAGGGTATAAAACATTTTCCAATAGATTATCGTAGTTAACAAATTCTTTTGAGGCTGCGACTGATCCGCCGTTAAATTCCGTTTCGGTCTTTATATAATTATATCCGGCCGTAAAATTTATTTTGTTCGAAAGCATATACCGAAGTTTAGTCGAAACCTTCCATCCGCCGTAATTACTGTTGTCGAATCTTGATGAGACCCTGCTGTTGACGGCGTCGAAGGAAAAATTTAACTTCTTAAATATATACGCGCCGAATGAAGCGTCAAAATATGTTTCGTTTTCCGGAGCCTGAAAAAATCTTATGCGGGAGCGGGGGATGAATGATACCGTATCAATTGTATAAATCGCCGCGGTTACGGGATTATTATAAACGCCGTATAAGAAACCTCTGGGCAGAGGCATAATCTCAAGCGAGTCCATGTTTTCCGATTGAAGATTATACAGGTCGTATGAATTTGTAATCCTGTTATTGGCGCTAATACCGTCAGCCGTAAAAGAAATATTCTGAAAGCCTTTGCCGTATATTGAAATTTCATTCGGCTGGCCGAATGAACCGAGGTCGTAAACAAATCCGGCTAAAGTATATTTAAACAAATCACCCGAATACCTGTAATCATTTTTACGCAGGGTTTCTTTTTTAAAAATAACTCCGTGATCTGAAACACTTAAATATCCTTGCGAGTAAATATTTCTTAAAGTGTCGGCAGCTTCAGACTTAAGCAAACCGGCCGATAATGAGTCGGCAATATCGGACGAATCGGCTTGCGCCGTGGAATCTTTAACCGGCTGGAAAAAGGAATAGGCCTCAAGTCCTTTATTTACGGGCATAAAAGCGAGTATTAAAAAAAATATAAGTGATGATGTAAAGCAGTTTGTACGGGTCATGTCTTCGCTTGTAATTGATAAAAAGCAAAATAACTAATTTAATGTTTACTAACAAAGCCGGATTACACCTATCTGCATTGAGTAATTCACGGCTTATATTAAAAAAAACATTTGTATATTATCAAAAAGATGTTTTTATTTGCAGTAGAAATTATTTATCTTTAATCAACGGTTCAATCACTCACAAATAAAAGGATATACCATGGCAGCAAAATCAATGACCAAAGGCGACATTGTAAATCACCTTTCCAAAAAACTTGGAACAACAAAAAAACTTTCAACACAATTCTTAGAAGAATTAGTTGGCTTAGCTCACAAAGAAGCGAAAAAAGATTTTACAATTCCGGGTCTTGGTAAATTAACAACCGGCAGCAGAAAGAAAAGAATGGGCAGAAACCCAGCTACCGGCGCAACTATTGTTATACCTGCAAAGAAATTTGTGAAATTCAAAGTAGCAAAAGCAGCTCAGGACGCAGTATTTCCTGCAAAATAAACTGATTTAGTATTATAAGAAAGCCCCGTAAATACGGGGCTTTTTTGTATGTTCCATTTACTCATCTAAATTACTTTTCTATTTACTCTTTTCTTTTTTCTTCTGGTACTTGTTAACAATGCTGTTCTCTTTTATCTTTTCAAGCAGGTCATTGTATAATTCCTGCGGTATATTGCTGAGCACTATGGTTAAAAATTTATTATAATCTTTTAAGTGCTGGTTAAAACCGATTGTTATATTATTTTTTTCGTCTGAAATGTAAATAGGTCTAATCGGGCTGCCGCTGAATATGCCCCCTGTTATTCTGCTTATGTCAATAAGCTTTACCTCAACCCTTTTGGATTTGTTCATAAAATCCGAGCAGATTATTTTCTCATTGTCGATTTGAATTTTATAGGGGAACATTTTATACATTTTAAAATAATAACGGTTAAGAACATAAAGCAGAACAAGGTTTATTATAAGAGAGATTACATACAGCCAATCCTCTCTTATTCCTACAATTGAAATGAACACATAAATAATAAGTAAAAACGATACAGGGATATTCGCGTATCTGTAAATAAGTCTGGCAAGAAATGGATAGCCGTATTCTTTCATTTAATTATCGTCCGATTTTTGTTAATTAAATTTACGGAATATTGAACTAAAATATGTATTCCTATAATTTTGTCATTTCAGATTTATTCAGTTATTTTTTACAGTTAACTTATTAATCTAAAGGATGAATAATGAAAAGAATTTCTCAAATATTATTATTGATGCTGCTTTCAATTAGTATAAGCAGCGCCCAGTCGGCACAGATTAAAAACTACGCAGAGCTTATGTCGGCATTAACCTCGGGTGAGAATGTAAGAACCGTTATACATTACGGACTTACAAAAATGATAATAGACGGAAAGGAAGAAAAAGCCCCCGACGCGGTAGGAGGAATGAAATTTGACACCTGGGAATTCTTCGAGAAAGGAGCGGTTAGAAATGAGAAAGCTTATGTTACAACATCCGAGTCAGTGCTTATAGGACACAGTTATTACGGGTATGTATTTAATTACGCGAAGCTTAGAATTTATGAGGATAATAAGGTTGAAATTATTGCTCGTTATCTTGACCCGAATACATTTGAAGTAAAAATGGATGAGACTTTTTATTCAGAAATTAACGACGGTAATACCGGGGCCGTTTATTTATATAAATAATTTTACGGAATCCGACAATGAAACAAATTAAATACGACGTAATTATAATCGGCGCAGGACCAATAGGCCTGGCTTGCGGAATCGCAGCGGCTAAAAGAAAATTAAAATATCTTATAATCGAAAAGGGATGCCTTGTAAATTCTCTTTTTCATTATCCTACGAATATGACATTCTTTTCAACGTCGGAAAGACTTGAAATTGGGGATGTCCCCTTTATATCTCACGGTGTAAAACCCACACGCAGAGAATCGCTTGAGTATTACAGGCGCGTCAAAACTTCATGGAAGTTAAATGTAAATCTTTACGAAGCTGTGAAAAATATAACAGGGAAGAAAAACGAGTTTAAAGTTGAAACGGAAAAAGGGAATTATGAAACCTCAAACGTTATAATCTCAACCGGTTTTTTTGATAAGGAAAATTTGATGAGAATTCCCGGCGAAGATTTGCCAAAAGTAAAACATTATTATGATGAACCTCATCCGTACGCCGGACAGAAAATTGCGGTAATAGGAGGAGGCAACAGCGGAGTTGATGTAGCGCTTGAGACTTACCGTTACGGAGCCGACGTAACAATGATTTTAAAAAAAGACAGCGTAGATAAAAATGTTAAATACTGGGTGCGCCCGGATATTAATAACAGGATTGAAGAGGGAAGGATCAAGGCTTATTTTAATAGCAGGGTAATTGAAATTAGAGAAAAAGAAATTGACGTAAAAACACCCCAAGGTAAAATCACAATAGAAAATGATTTTGTTCTGGCGATGACAGGTTATCATCCCGATTTTGATTTTCTAAAAAGGGCCGGGGTTCAGATTAAAGGAAAAATTACGCAAACGCCTCAGTATGACGAGAATACCTTTGAGACAAATGTAAAAGGTATATACCTTGCCGGAGTAGTGTGCGGGGGAATGAAGACGGGAAAATGGTTTATTGAAAATTCCCGTTATCATGCCGATGTAATTATTGAACAGCTTGCTGACAAATAATATGCTATTATTTCAACAAAAGCATTTTCTTTATTTCAATAAAATCGTTTGTCTTAAGTCTGTAAAAATATACTCCGCTTGATATTCCGGAGCTTATGCTGCTTCTAAATTTTATCTGATATTCTCCGGCAGTCTTAAATTCATTTACCAGTGTCGTGATTTCTTTCCCTAATGCATCATAAACTTTTAACGTAACATAAGAAGAAAAAGGCAGCTGATAATTAATTGTAGTTTCCGGGTTAAAAGGATTCGGGTAGTTCTGCATAAGTTTGTATGAAGAGCCAATCACTTTTTCGGTTTCTAAGGCAGTAACGCCCGGTTCAGTATTTGTTGTTCTATATATTTTTCCGTTGTCGCATATTAACCATCCGGAATTGTCATCGGTAAAAACAATATCTCTTCCTTTAAGCTCACTGTCTGATAGTTTTTCTTCAGTCCATGTTTTTCCGCTGTCGCTGCTGAAATACAGACCCAGCCAATCCGTAAACCAGACTTTTGAAGGATCTCCGCGGACAAATTCAATATCATTACCCCAGCCCGTCATGCTAACAGTAAATGATTCCCATGTTAAACCGCCGTCGGTTGTTCTATTAATTTCCTTGGTTGAATCGGCGAAATTGGGGCTATATATTAATCCGAAATTCATATCATAAAATTTAAGGATCATAGGAAATTTTGTGAAGTTCGTTTCATTCCAATTCAATCCGCCGTTTGTAGTCTTATATAATTTCTGCGGGCTATTACCTGATTCATAAAAGTAACCCAGGTTTTCATCAACAAAATCCATTCTCCTCCAAATGTCACCCGACCAGCCGCCTATTGCTGTATCTGTTGTGCTTACCCAGTTTAACCCTCCGTCGGTTGTTTTTAGAAAAACCGGAATTCCTTCGCTAAATTGATCCGCATCTCCCATTGCAATACCGTTATTCAAGTCGAACATTTCAATATAATTTATAAATTTTGTTTTGGAAGTATCATTATATTGCAGTGTACCGATTTGCGATGCGTTGGTTAATTTATAAATTCTGCCGTGATCAGTTCCAACCCAGAAGTTATCAGCGTCTATCATCGATATATCTTGAGCACTTTCATAAATATCGGGATTAAGTGATATTAATTCCCATGATTCTCCGCCATTTTCTGTTTTATAAATAAATTGGCTAAATGAAACAATCGCATTTAAACTGTCAACAGCGTCTATTGACCAAGCTATTACTTCATCAGGAAATTCAATTGATTTGTTAACCCACTGCGCAGATACAGCAGACGAAAATATTATTAATCCGAAAAAAATTGCGGCTGTTTGTTTTAATGTCTTCATTTTTTACTCCTACCCGATTAAGTAACTTTCAGCTAGCGTACAATAATTAGATACATGTAATTTTAAGATAAGGTATAGAAGCAAGGACTAAAATACAATTCAAAAAATTAGGACTTAACGTATAATTGAACATCATGTCCTATTAAAGAATTATTTATAGTTACTGCAGGTTACTATTTTATTAGCATCATTTTTTTAGTCTGTTTTATTTTACCCGAAGAGAGACTATAAAAATAAACACCGCTGGCTAGATTTGAAGCATTGAACTGAAATTCATGATAACCGCTTAAATCTCTATCGTTTATTAAATCGGCTATTTTGTTCCCAAGTGAGTCGTAAATTGTAAGGTCCACAAGATCTGTATTTGCGGTTTCTTTATTGTAAATATAATTATCCGGGTATGGAACAGTAAACGAAATAGTAGTTAAAGGATTAAAAGGATTCGGATAATTCTGATATAACTTAAATTTATTATTTATAATTTCTCCGGCCGAAGAAGTTTCAGTCCCTTTGAATTTATATATTTTCCCTCCGTAGTCGGCAAAATACAGTTCCTTGTTTTCATCAACCCCGAACGTTGAAATATTATATCTTGTAGAAAATAGAAGAGAGTTTTCGGCAGTTCCGTTGTTTATTTGAAGTCCCCACAAATTCCCCGAAACATAATCACCGTAAATATACTTGCCTAATAATTCGGCCGCGCCGCTTCCCTTGTAAACAAATCCCCCGGTAATTGAATATCCGCCCGATTGGTTATGACCATATTCCCAGACCGGATCAGTTAGATTAGTTTTATCGCATCCGCTGGCGGGATTGTAGCAGTGAAAACCTTCGGTAATACGCCAGCCGTAATTTTTGCCAGCTTCTATTATATTAATTTCTTCCCATTCGTTTTGTCCTACATCCGCGCCCCAAATTCTGCCTTGATTATCAAAGCTGAAACGCCAGACATTTCGAAGTCCCCAAGCGTAAATCTCTTCAACTAATTCATTAGTATTTCCTTTAAATGGGTTGCTTTCGGGGATTGAATAATTTTTCCCGCCTTCGGTGCTGTTTATATCAATACGTAATAATTTTCCAAGAGGGCTTTTTAAACTTTGCGCGTTATTTAAAGGATCGCCGCCCGAACCGCCGTCTCCCAAAGATATATATAAATATCCGTCGGGTCCGAACGATATTTGTCCGCCGTTATGATTGGCGTAGGGCTGTTCAATTTCCATTAATATTTGTTCGCTGTTTTTATCCGCAGCATCGGGGTCGCCGCTTACTGAATAACGCGAAATAATTGTTCTTCTTGGATTGGATACCGTATAATCAACATAAAAATATCCGTTATTTTTATAATTAGGATGAAAAGCCAGACCCAGCAAACCCTGTTCGCCGCCGCTTAAGACTTTATCTCTTATATCCAGAAAAGTTTTTTTAGAATTTACGTTTTTATCATTTGCGAATACATGTATAACACCTTCCTGCGACAAAACAAACAAACGGTCGGAACCGTCTCCCGCGTTTTGAATATCTACAGGCTGATTAAAAGAAATGTTTGGGAAAGCTTCTACAATTGATATCTGCGCTTCGTTCTGCGTGCATGAAATGAATATTATTGAAAAAACGAAATTGATTATTATTATCCTTTTCATTCTATGCCTTTCATTTTAATTATTGATTGAATCAGGATTAGTAATAAAAAGAAACGTTATAATTTTTTTTGGCCTTTCAAATATTTTAACAGGAATTTTTCAACTTCACCGTACAGCTCATATTTGTTTTTTTGGTTTTTAAATGAATGGCCTTCATTTTTTTGAATAAGATAATTTACCGGAACGTTTCTAGTAGAAAGCGCGGCGGCAAATCTATCAACCTCATATTTTTTAACGCGCTGATCTTTATCTCCGTGCGCTATTAATATAGGGTCTTTAAATTTATCTATCAAGAAGGAAGGGGATACATTCTGAAGTTCGGTTTTATTATCTACTGGGTTTCCAACCATTTCGTACATCATATCGCGGAATGGTTCGTATTGAGGGGGAATGGATTCTACAAGATCGGCGACATTTAATATTCCGGAAAAACTTATTCCGCATTTATATAATTCGGGCGAAAGTGCAAGTCCCATTAAAGCGGCATAACCGCCGTAAGATTTCCCGAATACTGCAATTCGATTTTTATCGGCAATGTTTTGATCAATAATCCAATTAACACCGTCTGTTATATCGTCCTGCATTTTAAGTCCCCATTGATTAAAACCGGCCATCCAGAAATCTTTCCCGTAACCGGTTGAGCCTCTGAAATTTATCTGCAGTACGGCATACCCGCGGTTAGCCAAAAATTGAACTTCACTATTAAACTCCCAAACGTTTCTCTGCCAGGGACCTTCGTGCACATAAACAACAACGGGAAGTTTAAGTGCTTTTTTACCTTTAGGCACAGTTAAATAACCGTGTATGGTTAAACCGTCGCGTGATTTAAAACTTATAGGTTTCATATCGGACATTAAATTTTCATCAATCCACGGACTTATATCGGCAAGTTTTTTTAAGTTACGCGATCTTATATTATATGTATAATACTCGCCCGGGGTTTTATCTGATAATGTTTTTATTAAGAAGGTTTCTTCTTTTGAATCTGAATTAACAAATGAAATAATTCTGCCGGGCAGTTTTTTTGAAATATTTACGTAAGCTTTCTCCCAATCGCCGCAGAAAAACTTAAATTCCTTTTTCCATGTTGTAAATGAAACTCCGCACACTTCATTGGAAATTTCAGATGTAAATGCCCAATCAAGGTCAACTTCGTAATGGTTAAATATTTCTCTTACTTCTTTATTGTTTTCAAGATCATATTCAATTAAAGCGGATTTATCCCTGTTGATATTTGTAATCGCGTAAATATTTTTATTGTCGTTTGTAAAAGCCACAGGTTCAATAAAATTCTTAAAATTGGTTTGTAAGACAGGCTTAAATTTATGTTCTTCATTTTTTCTGTAAAGAAGACCTGAATTTACGCCGTCGCTGGTAACCGCGATTCTAATACTGCCTTCGTTATCAGTGAACCACCATGTAATGTTCCCGGGATTTCTTTCCGTCATCGTTAATTTACCCGAGCGGATATTAAGATTGTAAACATCAAAAATTCTTTTATCTCTTTCATTAAGTGAAACTAAAATTTCAGAGTCATTATTTTTCAGCATGTTAATAATTTTTATATCCGTATCTCCTGAATCGATAAGTACTTTCTCGGATTTGATGTTTATATCAACAGCGGACAGAATCTTTTTCTCTGAATTCTCAATTGATTTTAAAAATATAATGGTAGAATCGTTTTTCCAGAAATATTTCTGAATGTCGCCGTTATCGGAATTTGAAATTCTAGTAGAATCGTTTTCCCTTTCATGCGTAATGAACAAATTCATATATCCTTTCCACGGGGCAAGATATGAAATGTAATTACCGCCGGGAGAAATCTGAAATGAAGTTTTATCCGGTTTCCGGAAGAAGTTTTCCACAGGTATAATAGGCGCCGTATTATTTTTATTACAGCCGTAAAAAGATAAAGACAAAAAAAATAGAATAAAAATTGAATGAATTCTAATATTTGCAATCATAAAACCAACGCGCAATAATTACAATAAATTATTTATTGGTACAGATTTTAGACGCGCTGTATTTCTTTTAGTTTATTACGAAATCAAATAATTTAATTAGAATATGCTGAATTATTCATTTTTTGAAGGGGTAAATTTGTTTATATAATAATTTACGTCAAACTTTCTTTTACACCCGTTAAAATTCATAAACCTGATTTTACCGAATACGGTTCTTTCCGTCCATGCCCTGTCGTGAACACCGCCTATTGACCATGCGCATCCTGTATAACCGTTCGGGTCTCTTCCGTCAAGTTCATATTTATCATTTAAATATAGAGCCGTACTTAAAGCAATTTCGGGAGAAGGGGTCCATTCAAGTATTTTTTTGGCCCAGTACATACGCATAAAACCGTGCATCTTGCCCGTAGTTGTCATTTCAATTTGCGCGGCATTCCATAAAACATCGTGAGTTTCGGCTTTTTCAAACTGATCTAATGAATAAATATATTCTCTTTTATCATGACGGTGTTCATTTAACGTTTTTTTAGCCCAATCGGGGATGCCGTCAATTGAATCGTAATTATTATTATAAAAACAGAAATTATCTGAAAGCTCTCTTCTTATAATCAGTTCTTCAAGAAATGATTTTTGCGATTCGGGGTATTCAATAAACGGCTGTGCTTCAAGGGCAATACGCTGAGCGGAAATTTGACCGAAATGCAGGTATGGGGAAAGATTTGACAAAGCGTTTTTACCCGGGTCGTTTCTGTCTTCGTTATAGTTTTTTAATTTATTTGTTAAAAAATTCTTCAATACTTTCGAGGCTTCTTTTTCACCCGGTTTAATCCAATCGACAGGGGCAACGTCAAAATTAATTATTAAATTTTTTCTTAAACCTGTCCAGTTTATATCTGAAAATATAAAATTACTATCGCGCATTTTTTTCACAGGGGGGAAATCATCAAGGTAATCGCTCAGCAGCCTATTTATTTTGGGTCTAATTGTATAAGCCGCGAATTCCAATTTACCGGAAGCGGATCTGCATGGTACAATATTATGGGCGTCGATTTCATAAAAAGGTATTTCTATTTTTTCCCTAACTTGATCTTTCCACGATTGGGTAATTTTCAGAGGATTAAAATCCGTTACCAAGGCTCCGGCATTAATCTTTTTTATGAAAGATAAAATTTCATCGGGCGGATTGCCTGTTAACAAAACAAATTGGATATTCTTTTTATTAAGATTCTCTTCAACTTCTTCAAGTCCTTTTAACATAAAATCATATTGGCGGAAAGTCGCTTGGAGGAAGGTGGGAACGAGACAGAAAACAACAATAAGTTTAACATTATTTTTTAACGCCAAATCCTGCGCATGAATTAATGCCCAGTTGTCGTTTACTCTTTGATCGCGCTGCATCCAGTATACAATTGGACCGTTTTTTATTTCCTTGTTGACAAGGATATTTAGTCTTTCGTTTTTCATAAAGCCCGTATTATTTTGACCCCATTTTAAGTATTTCATCGAATTCATTTTTCTCAACAGGAAAAACCGATAAACGGTTCCCGCGCTGCACAAGTCTCATATTATTTAATTTCGGATTATTCTTAATTTCTTCAAGAGTAACCGGAGTTTTAAATTTTTTGACTAGTTTAATACCAACCATCATCCACGCAGGATTGTCTTTTTTGCTTTTGGGGTCATAATGCGGATCATTCGGATCGAAAGCGGTAAAATCAGGATATGCTTCTTTTACAACTTCGCATACGCCAACAACAGCCGTGGGATCCGAATTGCTGTGATAAAATAATACAGCGTCTCCAAGTTTCATTTCATCACGAATAAAGTTACGGGCCTGGTAATTTCTTACGCCGTCCCAGTAAGTAGTTTTATCTTTTTCTTTAGCAAGATCGTCAATTGAGTATACGTCCGGTTCCGATTTTACAAGCCAATATTTTTTTGACATAATCATTTACTCCTTTTGAACAAAATTAGAAATTATACTTAGCGTTCTTTGTAGGTTTCTTCTTCGAGGACTTTGTGTTTATATAAAACTTGCGTAAACACAAAGCCCAATCAAAGAACACAAAGGAATTATATTAAATATTTTTCGAACCACATTTTCCTCAGGGTATCAACTTCTTTTCTATGCGATTTAAGAAAGTGATCTCCTCCTTCCAGCATAACCAAACGGAAAGGAATTCCCAGATCAAGCAATTTATAAGAAAGATCCAGAGAATCATGAGGCAGCACCCTGTCGTCGCCGGTACCGTGCATTATAAGAATCGGCGTATCCTTGGAAAGTTTATCCGCAGAATTAATAATTGAACGTGAGGCGCATCTTTCTGCGAATCCTTCCGACCCATACTTACCCATTGTAACTTCATAAAGTCTTTTCATAAACCTGCTTTCATCGGCATTGCACCTGAGGTTCGCGATACCGCCGGTTACAACAGCCGCTTTAAATTTATTATTCCGGGTAAGGGTTAAATATGTCATCATACCGCCGCGGCTCCATCCTTCAATACCCCAAACATTTGTATTGGCGCATTCAATTTCCTCAGCAACCGGGATTAAATTAGTGATATCATTTAAATCATCCCCCCCGAATTCATCATGCCCTTCGCTTCCGTCGTTGCCCCTGTACTGAGTAGAAAGAACAACATAACCCCAGCTTGCAAGCGATCCGAAAATTCCGCGCGCGTTAAACGCGTCAATCACTCCAGCGTTGCCGATACCGCCTCTGCACCAAATAATGCACGGATATTTTTTTGATTTGTCTTTGGGATAAGCAATGTATCCTTTTACTTTTAAGCCGTCGGATAAATATGTGATTTTCTCAACGACGGTTTTATCAATAGCTTCTTCGCTCCAGCCGCTTTTTATCATTTTTAACTGGGTAGGATTCAGTTCAACTTCTTTTCTTTCAATCAGCAAATTTCCCATTAAATATATTCCTTAATATTTCGTAATTTTATTAACAGTTTATTTAATCAATTAAAACAATATTATGGCGAAATCAAAAATAAGATCAAAAGAAAACCATCAAAGCGAAACTACTACAACAAATTCAAAAAAGAAAATTATTATTATAACTTTAATTGCCGCTATTATAGCTTCCGCTTTTTACATATTGTGGCAAAAGGATGATACTGAAAATACCACGGTAACGTATAAAGAAAAATCTGCAACCGTTTATAAATTTAAGAAAGAAGGGGAATTAACCTTTATAAGCGCTGATGATAATTTTTTAGCTCAGATTGATATTGAAATTGCCGGCAGTGAAGTCGAACGTACACAAGGATTGATGTACAGAGATAAAATGGAAGAGAACCAGGGAATGTTTTTCATATTCGATTTTGAAACCCCGCAGTCTTTCTGGATGAAGAATACCTTAATTTCATTGGACATAATTTTTGTTAATAAGAATAATAAAATAGTAAAGATACACAGAAGTACGGATACATTATCGGAAAAGTCATATCCTTCGGGCGCGCCGGCAATTTATGTTGTTGAAGTTAATGCCGGCTACTGCGACAAATACTCCATTAAAGAAAATGATAAAATAGTTTGGAGAAGGATGTAGCGCAAACTTAACGCCCGCGCCGCATGAAAAATTATTTCCTTCCCCGTTAATTAAATTATAAAGGCATGTTCCGTTTCCAGGCGTCGAATAATTTTAACTGCCTGTCGTTCATATTCTCCATTGGTTCGAGCACGTTGTGTTCAATGCTCATAAATAGTTTTGCCTTTATAAGCTTTTCCTCACCGTCTCGTTTTACAAGCACCTCGTACTCGTCGCCTATATTCAGCTTTCTTGATTTATCAATAAGTTTTCCGAAATTAGTGAATGTTGCGTCTTCACCAAAAAATTTAACTACGATATCTCCGTTTTTAAATCCAAATACTGCAGCTTCCGCCGAAACATCTCTCAGCATAATCTCCTTATTTTCAGACGGCATAAAGCTTAATCCCATCCTAGGTTTCGCGTTTTCCGGAATTCTTTCGGGAATTAACCTGACCCCGATTCTGCCGAAGTAATCTTCAATGGGGAGCGCCAATGTGTCTTTTATATATTTATCGAAAAATAATCCCACTTCAGGATATGTGTTATCGGAAAAAATCTTGAAAAATTCGTCATCTTTAAACGACTTGTTCTTCCCGTATTTTTTAGAAAGATCAATAAATACTTCACGCAGCCCTTTTTCGCCGTCTGATAAATCGAGCAATAATATATCAAGAAGCGAATTAACGAGAGAACCTTTCTGGTAAAAATTAAGATATTCCATTGTCATTGCGGGATCGTAGGATTTTTCGGAAACCTCGGTAAGGCTTAAACCGGTATTAAATCTTTTGGTTCGATTTATTTTCATGCTGGTTTCTTTCAAATATTCCTTCATTGTAATAAGTCCGCCTCTGAACTGAAGAATTTCCGAAGCCCATTCTGTAAGTCCTTCATACAGCCATAAATGCCGGGAGGCAATAGGCTCAGCCCAGTTGTAGTTTTCAATAATATCGCTGTGAAGATTAAGCGGGGTCATTATATGAAAAAACTCGTGAGAGATTGTGCCGGTTATGGATTTTAGGGTTTCGGGCGATATTGGAATTCCGTATACCGAACTGTATGAATGTTCATGCGCGCCGGCTCCCCACAAATTCTGGCGCTGATATGTTTCCAAACTCATGAATATCATTAGGAATGAATATCTATCTACCGGGTTATAGCCTATAAATTCTGCGGTCGCGTTTAGAATCGGTCCGCATAGTTTCAATAATGTGTCTGCGTATATTTCTTCGGAATCTGAAAACGAAAACATTTCAACCTTTATGCCTCCTGCGTCTGTTGCCGCATGTGTAAGTTCGCCGAGGAGAATCGGGGAATCGGCAAAATGATCAAACGAATCGGCGTAATAATATCCGTCATTGGAAATATTTAATGCAGTTCCCGCCGACCAGTTTTCAGGATATGAAATTTTAAGTTTGATAGGATTCTTCTGCATATTCTCAAAAAAACCGAATACACCGAAATTATTTATAAGCGCGAATTTATCGTCGATTGCCGTTCCGGTCATAGGCGAAAGCCTGTTTTCTTTTGTGTCGGCGTCATATGAATCTTCGATTGTATATACAATTTGAACGGCTTTTTGCGGATCTAAAATTTCCCATTTATTTACCGAAATCTGTTTTACCGGGATCATTCCGCCTTCGGCATCATAGGCTTCAAATGATTTTACAAATCTTCCGAAATCCAATACCTTATAAGTTCCGGGAGCGGTCGAGATAAAATTATATGTCTTGTTAAGTTCTGTTAATTGCGGAGGATATATAGTCACATGAAACAGATCGTCGGAAACGTTGTCAAATCTTAATTCATATTTTATTTTATCGGCATTTCCCTGAGCCTTCAGTAAAAGTCCGCTGCCGTTTATAATTAGCAAAGCGCTGATAATTATTATATATTTTTTCACAAGTACCCCCATAAAGTTTTTCAAATGTATTTTTTTAGACAGAGTGGAAGAAATAAAGGTTACAGTGGATTTAAAATAAGAACGGGCAATAATAAATTGCCCGTTTGTTTAAATAATAATTTTAGGATTTGTTACTGCAGTTTAGCGATTAAATTTAATGCGCTTCCGGCTTTAAACCATTCAATCTGCGCATTATTAAAAGTATGGTTTAATTTTATTTCTTCCGTTGAACCGTCTTTATGTTTTATTACGCATATAAATTGTTTGTCTTCGGCGAAATCTTTTAAGTCTACAATGCTTATTCTGTCATCCTCAAGAATTTTATCATAATCGGAAGGATTGTCGAATGTAAGCGGAAGCATTCCTTGTTTCTTTAAATTAGTTTCATGAATACGCGCGAAGCTTTTTGTTATGATAACCTTACCTCCGAGAAACCTAGGTTCCATAGCGGCGTGTTCACGGCTTGAACCTTCGCCGTAGTTTTCATCGCCTACAACCACCCAGTTAATTTCATTCTTTTTATAATCTCTAGCTACTTGATGGGGGAGCTGATATTGACCGGTTAATTGATTTTTTACGTCGCCGGGTTTATCGTTATAAGCGTTTATTGCGCCGAGAAACATATTATCGGACAGGTTGTCAAGATGGCCTCTGAAACGCAACCATGGACCTGCCATTGAAATATGATCCGTAGTGCATTTACCTTTTGCTTTGAGCAATACAGGCAAATCCAGATAATCTTTTCCATCCCACGGAGAGAATTTTTCGAGGAACTGCAGACGTTTACTATCGGGTGATATTATAACATCCACATTTGAACCGTCTTCAGGCGGTGCGAGAAAACCTTCAAGATCTTTTTCAAAACCTTTTTCAGGAAGTTCAAGTCCGTGCGGATCGTCCAATTTAACTTTTTCGCCTTTTTCGTTTTCTAATTCGTCGGTAACCGGATTAAATGACAAACTGCCTGAAATAGCGAGCGCGGTTGTAATTTCGGGGCTCGCGACAAATGCTAAGGTATTCGGATTGCCGTCATTTCTTTTAGCGAAGTTTCTGTTAAAAGAAGTAACAATTGTATTTCTTTCGCCGCTCGGATTATCCATTCTATTCCACATGCCGATACAAGGACCGCAGGCGTTAGCTAAAACAACACCTCCGAAATCTGTAAGAGTCTTTAATTGACCGTCTCTTTCAATTGTAGCGCGTACCTGTTCGCTGCCGGGAGTAATTGTAAACTGCGATTTTGCTTTAAGTCCTTTTGATAAAGCCTGTTTTGCAATATTTGCCGCGCGGTCAATATCTTCATAACTGGAGTTAGTACAACTTCCGATTAAAGAAACGCTTATATTATCCGGGAACCCTTCTGATTTTACGGCTTCCTTCATTTGAGATACAGGCCATGCTCTGTCAGGTGTAAAAGGACCATTTAGGTGCGGCTCCAATTCGTTCAGATTTATTTCAATAACTTGATCATAATATTTTACCGGATCAGAAATCACTTCATCGTCTGCTTTTAAATATTCGGCATGTTTATCCGCAAGATCGGCCACATCGCTTCTATCTGTGCTTTTTAAATATCCGGCCATTCTATCATCATAAGCGAATAGGGAAGTAGTAGCGCCAATTTCGGCACCCATATTACAAATTGTAGCTTTACCCGTGCATGAAATTGAATTGGTTCCGTCGCCGAAATATTCAACTATAGCTCCGGTTCCGCCTTTAACAGTTAGTATGCCTGCAAGTTTTAATATTACATCTTTTGGAGATGTCCAGCCGTTAAGTTTTCCGGTTAATTTAACTCCGATAATTTTCGGCCATTTTAATTCCCATGCCATACCCGACATAACATCAACAACATCGGCTCCGCCAACGCCGACGGCAATCATTCCAAGTCCCCCCGCATTAGGAGTATGTGAATCGGATCCGATCATCAATCCGCCGGGGAATGCGTAATTTTCAAGAACTACCTGATGAATAATACCCGCGCCCGGTTTCCAGAAACCAACACCGTATTTAGCTCCGGCGGTTTCCATAAATTTATAAACTTCATCATTCTCATCGTTTGCTCTTGCTAAATCTTCCTTTGCGCCAATTTGAGCTTGAATTAAGTGATCGCAATGAATTGTAGAAGGCACGGCGGCTTTTTTTCTTCCCGAATGAATAAACTGAAGCATAGCCATTTGTGCTGTTGCGTCCTGCATTGCAACACGGTCGGGCGCCAAATCAACGTAATCTTTTGCGCGTTTAAATTCGCGTGAAACTTCATCCCATAAATGGGAGTAAAGAATTTTTTCGGTTAGAGTTAATGGTCTGCCTAAAACAGCTCTGATTTTCTCATGCTTGTCTTTCAGTCCGTCATAAACTCTCTGAATCATATCTAAATTTGCAGTCATAATATTACCATCCTTTATGATTTTAACTTGTTTTTCTATTATGGTCACAAAATAATGAATTTGTATTTCATATGCAGATTTTGAGAGGATAAAAAATTTATTTGTCTGAAAAAATGTTAAGGACCAATTAAAAAGCCCAACTTCTTAAAGAAGTTGGGCTTTTTTGTCAATCAAACAACAAGTCTTTTAAATAATAATTCTGCTCTTCTTGGAAACTCATTACAAAATACCGATAATCTTGAATTTGTGAACTTATAATCTCCAAGTTTAGAAATTCGCTTTTTCTTATGTTAATAAAATCCAGATAGCTAGAAAAAAACCAGTCTTGAGGATTTTGAACTAATCCAGCTTTTACCGGATTTAAATGAATATATCTAGATAAATGGAGCAGGTAGTTATTGTCAGGAACTAGTTTAGATTTGTACCTGCCCTGAAATAAATGACCAACTCTATTCTGTTCTTTGTTAATTGCTTTAGTATAACTAGTAGAAAATTTCTGCATGGCTTTCTGTAAAAAATCATCTTCCAAAATTTCCAATAATAAATGATAATGATTCGGCATTAAACAATATGCGACAAGGTTGATTTTATTTTCAAAGTAAAGAAGAAGTCTTCTTAAAAAGAAGTGATAATTTTGCTGGTTGTAGAAAATCGGTTCATAATTATTGCCCCTATTATATACATGATAATAATGATTTTTGTATGCGGGTTTTCGGTAAGGCATTTATGCTCCAAAACTTAAAAGCCCAACTTTTTGAAAAAGTCGGGCTTTTCTTAGTTTCATAAATTTTACACTGTGTATATTTCCGCTAAACCCAACTATTGACGCGAGTTTCGTTTTCACAGGTCTCGCTAATATTTCAAAAGCCCGACTTCTTAAATAAGTCGGACTTTTTGCTTTATGAATACAAACTTCTCTCAACCGCTTCGCAGATTATATGAGCAACGGTTATGTGTCCTTCCTGAATTCTTTGTGTGCTTTGAGAGGGAATAACAATCGCGACATCTGAAATATGTTTTAATTTTCCTCCGTTTCCTCCGAGAAAACCTATTACTTTCATGTTCTTGCTTTTCGCTTTTTCCACTGCTTTTATTACGTTAGCCGAGTTTCCGCTTGTTGATATAGCGATTAAAACATCCCCTTCATTTCCAAGCCCTTCTACATTGCGGGCAAATACATTTTCATAACCGATATCATTACCGCCGGCTGTTAAATTTGATGTATCGGTTGTTAAAGCAATTGCGGGAATCGCGGGTCTATCAAGATCATGACTTAAACGGATCATAAATTCCGCGGCAATATGCTGACTATCAGCGGCGCTGCCGCCGTTTCCGCAAAGCAGAAGTTTTTTCCCGTTTTTAAAAGCATCGACTAATATTCCGATTGATTTAATAATATCTGCCGAACATTCTTTTTCAATAAGTAATTTTACTTCGGAGCTTTCTCTTAGTGAATTGGAGACAAATTCTTGTGCGTTCATGAGTCCTCATAAAAGCCCAACTTCTTGGAGAAGTTGGGCTTTTGTTTATTAAACTTTTATGGATTCTTTAATATGAACCGCCTGAGCGAATTCTTTTATTTTTTCCCAGTTGTTCTGATTCTCAAAATAATTTCCGGTAACAATTATTTTCGCGCCGGCTTTTACTTTTGAACGCGCCGTATCCGCGTCTTTAATTCCGCCCCCTACAATCACGGGGACAGAACAAGTTTCCGTGACAAGTTTTATCATTTCTTCGGGAACCGAAATATCAGCTCCGGAACCTGCTTCAAGATAAATTAATTTCATTCCCAGATATTCGGCGGCTAAAGCGGTAGAAGCCGCAATCTCAGGTTTGTTTCTCGGGACAGGTATGCTTCCGCTCATATACCCGGCGGTAGTTACATTTCCCGATTCGACTAAAATATATCCGGTTGAGATTGGTTCGATATTATATTTTTTTATTATCGGAGCTGCGAAAACATGTTTGCCTATCAATTGCTCGGCGTTCCTTCCGCTTATTAAAGATATAAAAAGTATTGCGTCTGCGTTAGGGACTACCTGGTTTACTGCTCCGGGGAATATTATTACGGGGAGAGATGAATTCTTTTTTACAATATTTATTGTGCCTGACAGATCTCCGTTTGTTAATAAGCTTCCGCCGATTAGGAATCCGTCAACGCCGTTTTTTTCGCAGAAACTAACAAACTTACCAAGTTTAATTTCTTCAGTTTTATCCGGATCAATTAATACAAGATAAGCCGCGCCTTTAAGATTAATGACTTGTTGTAGGGAATCGTAAATTTTCATTTATTAAGTGTTGTGATTTGAATGTTCAAATTTATTGTCAAAGATAATAAAGTTTGTTATAATTCTCACAAATTTTATAAAAAGAATGATTTAATATGGCCAAAGCAAAAAAGAAAGATAAAACAGAATTGAAGAACTTGCCCAGGTTTTGCGATTATTATTGCGAACACGCGGAATTTACAGATCCAAACTCGATCGGAGCATGCAGAAAAGAACTTGCCGTTTGGTGCTCGCTTCTGGAAAAGTATAATAATAAGAATAATAAGTGCCTTGTAAAATAATCCCGATCTTGATCTTTATCCTAATCAGATAAAGATCGGGATAAAGATTAAAACAAAGATGGGGATATTTATTTCATACTCAATGAAATTCTCCCTTTGGGAATATCAATACTTACTACGCTAACGTCAACAATATCCCCCACATTTAAAACCTCAATTGGGTGCTTAATAAATTTATTTGTGATTTGAGAAATATGAATCAGTCCGTCCTGTTTTACTCCAATATCTACAAAGGCGCCGAAATCAACAACATTTCTAATCGTACCTTTTAATTTCATTCCGATTGTTAAATCTTCCATTTTAAGCACATCGCTTCTTAAAATTGGTTTCGGCATTTCTTCGCGCGGATCGCGTCCCGGTTTTTTTAAGTTTTCAACAATATCCATTAATGTCGGTTCGCCTACCCCGACTTCCAAAGCAACGTTCACTGCGCCTTTCTGTTTTATTACAAGGTCGACAAGCCCACCTTTCCTGCCTGCCGGCAAGGCAGGTTCGTTAATTGCGGTAGTGGAAAGATTGCATAGTTTTAATAGTTTTTCGGTCGCTTTATAAGATTCGGGATGAATAAAGGTATTATCCAGCGGATTTTCACCCGAAGGAATTTTTAAGAAACCAGCGGACTGTTCAAATAATTTTTCACCTACACCGCTTACTTCAAGAATCTGTTCACGTTTGGTAAACTTGCCAATTTTTTCGCGGTGTTTTATAATGTTATTGGCTATTCTTTTATTAAGACCGGAAACATATGTAAGAAGAGCGGAAGAAGCGGTATTAATATCAACGCCTACATAATTAACGCAGCTAACAACAACATCATCTAATTTTTTCGCAAGATGTTTCTGATCAACGTCGTGCTGGTATAATCCCACCCCGATGGACTGAGGATCAATTTTAACAAGCTCGGCTAGCGGATCCAGCACGCGGCGGGCAATTGATATATTTCCTCTTTGACTGGCTTCAAGATCGGGGAATTCTGTTTTAGCCAAAGGCGACGCTGAATAAACGGAAGCTCCCGCTTCATTTACGATTAGATAATGGCACTTAAGTGAATTATCTTTAATTAAATCTGCTATCATCAGTTCTGTTTCGCGGCTGGCGGTACCGTTGCCTATAGCAATTAAACCTACATCATATTTTTTCACGAAATCCAGAACAGTTTTTTTAGCCGCTTCAATTTTATTTTGAGGCGGATGAGGGTAAATTGTGCTTCCGTCAAGATATTTGCCCGTACGGTCAATAACCGCTACTTTGGAACCCGAATAAAATCCGGGGTCAATTCCCATAATCATTTTATTATTAATGGGCGGCTGAAGCAGAAGCTGTTTAAGATTGCTTGCGAAAATTTCAATTGCATGAAGATCCGCTTTTTCTGTTAAAGTATTTCTTACCTCTCTTTCAATTGAAGGAAAAATTAATCGTCCGAATGATTCCTCAACTACTTCATTTAATATATCTAGGAAGAAAGAATCCTCGTATTCAAAAAATGCATTAAATATTTCGGAAAGTATTAATGGTTTGTCGAAGCTTAAATTTACCTTAAGATACTTTTCGTTTTCGCCTCTGTTTATGGCAAGAACCTGGTATTCCTTTAATTTTGGGATTTCGCAAGTGAAGTCGTGATAAATATCGTAAACATCTTTCCTGCCTGCCGGCGAGGCAGGCTTCTTTTTGTTTGTTTCGTCTACCTTTGCAGTGGATTTTTGAGAAACAATTGAAGCTTTCTCCAGTAAAAATTCGCGGGTAACCTGACGAACTTCCGCAGTTTCGCTAATCATTTCGGCAATAATATCTTTTGCGCCCGATAATGCATCTTCAATTGTGGGGACTTCTTTTTCTTCATTAATAAATTCAGCAAGTTTAGAATTGAAGTCACCTGAGAATTTAGGGTTTTCCAAAATAAATATTGCAAGCGGTTCAAGTCCTTTTGCTTTCGCAATTGTGCCTCTTGTTTTTCTTTTAGGCTTGTAAGGAAGATACAAATCCTCAACTTCCTGAAGCTTTTCCGCGGCAAGAATTTTATTCTTTAATTCATCGGTAAGTTTTCCCTGTTCTTCGATACTGTTTAGTACTGTCTGTTTTCTTTCTTCAAGAATTGTTAAATAGTTTAAGCGGGTTTCTATTTCGCGCAGCTGTTCTTCGTCTAGTCCGCCTGTTTTTTCTTTTCTATAACGTGAAATAAACGGGATTGTGGCGCCTTCGGCAAATAAACCAATTACTTCTAAAATTTGATTTTCTTTTATGTTTAATTCTTTGGAGACAACAAAGGGAATATTCATTTTATACCTTTTTAATTTTAGGAACGTAAATCAAACTCTTATTTTGTTATTTTGCAACTTGCAAAAGAAAAAAAATATACATGTTGAAAATAATATATCATAAATTTTTTGAAGATAACTGTTAATAATAGATGAAGCAGATCGGCTGATTGATTGAGTGATTGATTCAATCAATCTTTAAATAGTTAATTAATTTTGACAATAAAAAATAAACAGCGGAGAATATATGTCAAAGATTACAGTTTATGAAAAACCTACATGCACAACATGCAGGAACACTGTAAAAATTTTAGCGGAAAAAGAAATCGATTTTGAGAAGGTAAATTATTACATAAAACCTTTTTCAAAAAATAAACTCAAAACTCTTTTGAAGAAAATGAATATGAGTCCGAGTGAATTATTAAGAAAAAATGAGGCGGCGTATAAAGAATTAAAGATTAAAGAGAATAATTATTCCGAAGAGCAAATTTTGGATTTAATGGTAAAAAATCACGACCTGGTTCAGCGTCCCATTGTGGAGATAGGCGAAAAAGCAATTTTAGCTCGACCTGCGGAAAAAATTAACGAATTGCTTTAAAACACAGGTGAATTTTTCTCGGGAAAATTACTAAAGTTTCAAGTATGACTTTCGATAATGTTGGCAGGAATGGACATCTAAATAATTATCTTCTTCAGGGATGAAGTATGAATGCAGAGACGCTAAGAATCCTACATGGGGACGGCGGTGAAGAGCAGCTTGCCCGAGAGCTTGGCGCGGCTAAGTTTAAGAGCTACGCTAAAGACAAATTTCTTGATTACGTCAAATATGATATTCAATATTTAGACTTACTTAAAGAAAGCGCTCGACATGCGGCATTTAATTTGCCGGAACTAATCAACGAATTCTTTATAAGAATTGACTCTGCTCCATATTATTGGATTTTAGATTCCAACAACTTATATAAAGCCGAAGAATCATTTCGAGTATCGTCCAGAAACGTTTTAACAGCCGGCGGAAATTACGGGGAAATTAAAAAGTTTTATTTAAAATGGCTGACTCAAACCAACGAAAAAGAGAAGCAGTATTTTGCCCTATCAACAATTAATCTAATAGAAAGAAATATAAATACTAATAATTTTCTAAAGTATTTATTAAACGCCACTATATACGCATTTGATAAAAGAATATTCTCGCCCGAGAAGGCAGAAAATCTCCTAGAAAAATCGCTTCAGGTTATTGAAACATCCGAAATAACCCAGGAACTTAGAAATGAGTTTATTTACCTTATTAATTTGTATCACGGATTTATAGAATTCAAATTAGGTAATATTGACAGCGCAAACGCAAAATTTGAAATCGCCCAGCAATATAAACATAACGGAATGTCGGCAGTATTTTATAACGCACTTTCCGAAAAAATAATGGGCAATTTAGAAAGAACGCAGGAACTATTAACTAAAATTATAGTGTTTGATAAAAACAGATTCGGTTATGCAATTGAAAATAATAGTCTGCCGCTGTTTAACCACTTTTTTATAAACGCAAACGTTTATAATGTTTTTGCCGAAATTCGATTTGCCGATATGCTGCCGCAAATTGAAATGATAATATCTTCGGAATTTTCGGGGGAGGATAAAATTCTGCATAAGCTTAATAAAATGATGCAGAATTTAACCGACTTAAGAATGCAGAAATATTATAACGATACAATTAAGAATGAACTAATTTTTCTAGAAACATTTCTTGTGCATTTTAAAGATAGCAGAAACATACTAAGTTATACCGCGGGAAATTTTTTAATGCAGAAATTTGACAAAATTATTGAGCAAATATCTGCGCAGATTGAGCAAAATCATTTAGAAACAATTGAATCGCAGCTAGTTATTTATGATTTCGGTATAGAGGATAGTATAGAGACAATTAAAAAAATGAAAAGCGATATTGAGGATACACGACTTAAGTATAAGAAGAATTTGGAATTAACGATTGAGAAAATAAACCAGCATCATAAAAACGCTATAGCAAATCTTGAATTTAGAATGGAACATTTGGATAGAATCAAAAAATTTGATCCTTCCTCGGCTTTTAATAATTCAATGGTTTTGAATACGGTTATTTCACTTGTAGTATTTATTATAGGCGGATTTATAGGCGGATTTTTAGAAACAGTAAACGAAGCAAGCGTTGCTGAAATGGTTTCACAAACAATAGTCGCCGGAATTAAATGGGGAGGCGTTACATTTTTGTTGGGTCTGCTTATTTCATTTATTTCATCGGCATCGGCAATTTGGGAAAGAACAAATGAAAAAGTAAAGATACAAAGAGATATTTCGTATTTGAAAAACCATAAAGAAAGAGAAATTCAGCAGGTAAAAAGTGAAGCTGAAAAAAGCTTAAAATCGTACGATAAAAGTTTTGAAAACCGCATTGAGGGACTGGAGAAAAAAATAACATCACTTGACTCAGAAAGAAAAGAGAAATACGAAGAACTAAAAGAAAACGCCCACGATAAAATCGAAAACCTAAAAAACAGGCTTGTTACTGTTTTTCATCTTTAAAATCATTTCAGTAATTAAGAAGTATCAACAGCATTTATTAAAGAAAAATTATTAAATCAAAGATAACAAAATATTTGAAAGAGTAAAAAGTGCCTAAATTCCAAATATTCCATTTATATGAATTAATTTTAAGAATAAGTATGTATCAAATTGAAATTAAAGGAATAGCAAGTTTTTCATATATTTAATGTTTTCTTTAACAATATATAAACAATTATTATCAGCTTTTAATAACACTCTAAACTCATAACCTCACGATTATACAACACTGTTATTATTAAACTCAATTTTGAATCAAAATAAGGGAAGTTTGATCTTATGCTTTTCATAAAAAGCAGTTAGATTATATAAATAAAACAGTGCCAAGCAATGGCTAATATTAACCAACAGTAGGAATAAGTAACATTTTTGAAATATTAGTTGTGCAATTATCTCAAATTTTTGATTAATGATTAAATTATTGACAAAAACTAGATAGATTCTGAACTAATCAAATTGGCATAAATCTTGGCGTACTTGTATGAAAAATAAAGTTAAATTATTCGGAATTTTAAAAACAAATTAAAAGTAAAATATGTTTTTTAAGGAGTAAAATGAAAATTCTTATTACAGGTGGTGCCGGTTATAAAGGAGTAGTATTAACTAAACAGTTGCTTGATAATGGAAATGAAGTAACCATTCTTGATAATTTTTTATATGGTTATGAATCAGTATTACATTTAGTGCAAAACAAAAATTTGACAATTATTAGAGAAGATGTTCGTAATTTAAGAGAAAGCCACCTAAAAGATTATGATGGAATTTATCATCTAGGAGGAATTAGCGGTTATCCGGCATGTGAAGCTAATCCACACTCTGCTCATTTAATAAATGTTGAAGCTACCAAAACAATGGCTAATAATTTAAGTAATGATCAATTTATTATATATGCTTCAACAACATCATTTTACGGTGATACTGGAAAAGTTTGCACCGAAGAAATGGCAATCAAACCTGTTAGTTTATACGGAATTACAAAATATCACGCAGAACAATATATTATGCAGAGAAAAAATAGTGTTGCTTTAAGGTTCGCAACAATTTTTGGTATAAGTCCTAAGATGAGAATTGATTTACTCGTAAACGATTTTACATATAAAGCAGTAAACGACAGAAGCATTGTTTTGTTTGAAAGCAAATCAAAAAGAACTTTTCTTCATTTGCTTGATGCAATTAACGCATACACTTTTACATTAGATAATCTTGATAAAATGCGCGGACAAATTTATAATGTTGGCAGCAACGATTTAAATTATTCCAAATTAGAAATAGCTGAACACATTAAGAAATATACAAACTGTACAATTATAGATTCCGATTTAAGCGACTTTGACGTTCGCAACTTTGAAATATCTTTTGAAAAAATTGCGTCGCTCGGATACAAAGTTACAAGAACACTTGACGACGGAGTTCAGGAATTAATAAAACTGTATAAATTTTATAAACCATTTTTAGCCTACAAGACAATATAATATGAATATGCAGAAAACATTTTTGCCGCAAGTTTCACCGTGGTTCGGTGAAGAAGAAATTGCAAATGTAGTTTCTACTTTAAAAAATAATTGGATAACTGAAGGCCCGATGACAAAAGAGTTTGGCGATAAACTGAACAAACTTATGAATGTTGAATACGGAGTATTTGCGCCCAACGGAACGCTTGCTTTGTTTCTTGGTTTGCTTGCGCTTGAAATCGGTACAGGAGATGAAGTGCTTGTGCCCGATTGTACTTTTATCGGCTCCGCCAATTCTGTTTTATTAACTGGCGCAAAACCGGTTTTTATAGAAGTGAATAATTACAATTATCAAATAGATGTAAAAAAAGCAAAAAAGCTTTTAACTACACGTACAAAGGCGATTATGCCTGTTCACCTATATGGGATGTCCGCGAACATGAATGAAGTAATGGAGTTTGCGAGAGAAAATAATTTATTTGTAATTGAAGACGCCGCACAGGGTGTCGGCGTAAATTATAATAATAAGCATGTCGGCACATTCGGTGATGTAGGATGTTTTTCATTTTTTGCCGACAAAACAATTTCAACCGGCGAAGGCGGATATGTTGTGACAAACAACGAGAACATTTACAAAAAATTATTGCTGTTAAGAAATCAAGGCAGATATAACCGCGGTTCGTTTATTCATCCCGCAATTGGGTACAATTTTAGAATTACAGATATGCAGGCTGCTGTCGGGCTTGCGCAGTTGGAAAAACTTCAGCAAATAATAAACCGTAAGTTTGAGATTTACAGCCTTTATTTAAAATATCTAAACGAAGTTCCAGGTTTAAATTTTTTGAAAGTTGAAAAAGGTTCAAACATTGTTCCTTTCAGATTTTTAATATTTGTTGAAGATGCTGAAGCAGCAATGAAATTTCTCGAAGAAAAAGGAATTCAGTCGCGCAGCTTTTTCTACCCGATGCACAAACAACCGTGTTTTAATTTTCTCGATATACATAACGGCGGATCTCAGGATTTAAGCGATAATAATTTTGCAAATTCTGTTTACGGATATGAACACGGGATTTGTCTTCCTATTTATCCAACTCTGGCAGATGACGATGTAAAATTCATTTGCGATACAATAAAGGAGTTTCTCTTAAATGAATAATTCTCTTTTCTATAAATACTATGATAAAATTTATTCAACAAAAAATTATAAAGAAGAATCATCTGCAGTACTAAACCATTATAAAAATTTAAAAGGAAATTTTCCGCAAAGCATAATTGATGTGGGTTGCGGAACAGGCAGTCATGATTTCTATTTTGCAGAAGCAGGATGCAATGTTGCAGGCTGCGATCTTGATTGCAGTGAAATAAAAATAGCGCAGGAAAAGGCGCGCGAAAAAAATATAAACAACATAAATTTTTTTTGCAAAGATGTTGATTTGATTGAACAAAATAATTTTGAATTAGCCGTAAGTTTATTCAATGTTATCAGCTACATAACAGATTTAAATTATCTGGAGAAATTTTTCACTGCTATTAATAAAAGAGTAAAAGAAAACGGGATTTTTATTTTTGACTGCTGGAACGGAACTGCCGCTTTGCTCGATCCTCCGCAGGTAAAAGAATCAACAATAGAAATTCAAGACGAAGTGATAAAAATAAAATCTGTTCCTTCAATTAATTATATGCGGCAAACTGTTGATGTGAAAAATTCTGTTGAAATAATTTCAGGCAATGAAACAAATAATTTTGAATTTAATTATAGGCAGAGATTGTGGAGTCCTGAGATATTGAAAGAAATTTTAAACAGAAACGGATTTAATGTACTCAGTTTGAATAAGGCAATGAATTTTTCCGTAGAAGCTGATTATAGTACATGGAAAATAATGTTTGTCTGTCAAAAAAAATAATTAGCAGAAAGGTTGCAAAATGATAAATGAAACTGTTGTAGATAATTGCGTGAAACTACATCTCGGCGCTGGAACAAGAGATATTCCAGGATATATTAATATTGATATTTTGGATTACCCTCACATAGATATAAAAGCGGATCTCCGTGATCTGCCTTTTGAAAATTCTTCAATCGATTTTATATACTCTTGCGCGGCAATTGAACACTTTGGAAGAAAAGAATGGAAGGGTGTTCTAAATCATTGGTTTGAAAAACTTAAACCAGGAGGAACATTAAGATTATCAACTGCTGATTTTAGAGCAGCATGCGAGAGGTATATGGAAGCAGGAAACATTGAAGAACTTTTGGGGTTAGTTATAGGTGGACAAAAAGATGAATATGACTGGCACGGAATGATTTTTGATTTTGAACATCTAAAAACCGGACTTGAAGAAGTTGGCTTTGTTAATGTTAGGAAATACGATTGGCGTGATACCGAGCTGAATGAAATGGGTATAGATGATTACAGTCAGGCATATATTCCGCATATGGATAAAGAAAACGGCAGGTTAATGATGTTAAATGTTATGGCAGATAAACCCAAAATTTAATCCGCAAATATTTTGGTTAAAATTATGAATATAGCATACTTTACTGAGTACAGAAGCTGGTGGCAAAATAAAATGTTCGATGCCAATGCAGATTGTAACAGTAATAATGTATTGGATAGATATATTGCATTGAGAAAATATCTCGCTGAAAGAAATATCAACTTAAATACATTTGATATGTACGGTTCAATGGGTGAAGTGGATATTTGGATTTTGCAGGAGCCGACTCCCGGCACTGTTAAATTTATGCATGACAACAAGATTGATCCTTCAAGAGTTATTTTCTTTTTACACGAGCCTTATGTTTATAATAGATGGGGCTGGGACTATATACAGAACTCACACTTCTTTCATAAAGCAATTTTATCGTGGGAAAGTACATCCCCCCAAAAAGACAAAAAATTTTTTCATTATCATTTTCCTGTTACCATAGATTTATCAAGATATGAACATTACTCAAACAATAAAAAAGAAAACCTTGCATTAATAATGCACTCCAACAAAACTTCAATAGAAGAAGGAGAACTTTACAGCTTTAGAAGACAAGTAATGAGATATTTTGAAAACCGCGGCGATAACTTATTAGATTTATTCGGTCACGGCTGGAACGACAACACTAGAGACGATCCATTTTTTACAAATATATATAAAGGAACAACGCCGGATAAATTTGAAACTTATTCAAAATATTATTATAGTTTTTGCATAGACAATTGCATAATCCCGGGTTATATAACTTACGATCCGTTAATAAGCATGGCGACGGGAACTGTGCCAATTTATGTTCCCATGCCCGACTCGATTGATTTTATTCCAGAAAACACTTTTATAGATTTGCTGAAATTCGAATCGTTTGATGAATTATACGAACGAATGATTTCTATTATTAAAACAAAGGAGTATGAAGAATACAGAAGAAACGGCAGAGAATTTCTAGGCTCGGAAAAATTTTATACTTTTACTAATAAAAAATATTGCGAGGATATTTATAAAGCTGTTGAATACCTTGACAATTATCTTAACTCGGAAAGCTTTACTCCTTCTGTTTATTTAAATAAAGAATCTGTCTTTAACAAACTCAACCCGCATTTCACTGAATTGTTTTACACAGAGAACGGTTCCGTATTAAACAGAGTAAAGCCAATTACACTTATCAACCACAGAAGAATTGATGTAATAGCAAAATATATTTATGTAAAATATTTTGATAAAAGCATTAATACAGATTGGGCTTCAAATTTATACGACGAACACATTCGTGTTTTTAACGGCCATGATGAAAAAGACGGAAGTGGAAAAAAGGGGCGCGATTCTTTTGTTATTTCTTTTAACAAAACAATCAGTTCAATAAAAGATGAAGGCTTTAATGAAGAGAAATCAATGCTTCCGGTTTCATTTAAAAACGGTTTGATAGAAGGAGCACATAGATTAGCTGCGAGTCTTTATTATAATAAAACAGTTTCAACTCTTACTTTTTCTCACGAAGGCTGGCTCTACGATTATAACTATTTCAGAAATAAAGGTTTGTCGGAAGAAAGCCTTGACAGCATTGCGCTTGAATACTGCATGCTTATAAAAGATTTGAAAACGGTTATGCTTTTCCCTTCTGCGGTTGGAAGGACTGATGAAGTAATTCCCATTTTAAAAGAGGCCGGCGAAATATATTATTATAAAGAATTAAAATTAAAAAATAACGGGCCGCTCTATTTAATGATGCAGGTTTATAAAGGGGAAGAATGGCTAGGTAAATGGGAAAACTTTTTCTCCGGCGCTAAAAGCAAGGCAAATTATTGTTTTAAAACAGATGAACCTTTGAGATTCTTTTTGTTCAAACCCTTTTTCGGTGTTAATATTATTGAACTTAAAGAAAAGATCAGAAAAATTTATAATATCGCAAAACATTCTGTTCACATAAACGATACACACGAAGAAACAATTAGGATAACTTCAGCATTATTAAACAAGAACAGTGTCCATTTTTTAAACAATGTGAAATTGAACACGTTTGCAAAATTCCAATCACTGTTTGATTACTTTGATAAAATTACATCAGAAAAAGGTATTAATAATGAGGATCTGTGCCTGACAGGCAGCACCGTTTTGGCTTTATATGGTTTGCGTGACGCGAACGATCTAGATTATATAAAAGCAGAGAAATCAAATCTTACAAAAATTAATGATGATATAAATGCACACGATTCGGAGCTTAAATATTATCCTACAAATTTTGACAATATAGTTTATAATCCCGAAAATCATTTTTACTTCAACGGAGTAAAATTTGCTTCATTAAATATTGTGAGGCTCTTAAAAGAAAATAGAGGCGAAGCGAAAGATATAAAGGATGTTGAACTTATAAATACAGTTCTTCCTCAATCTGAATTTAATGCAATTGATGAAGCCCAAAAGTTTATTTATGAAAATAAATTCAAAGAAGCGGCAGAAATATTAGTGCAGCATATTAAACACCATCCAGGAAATATTAATGCACTAAATCATGCTGCAGATTGTTTTATGAATTTAGGTGATAAAAATACAGCATCAGCTATTACAAACATTGTCTTAAAATTGGATTCTGCAAACAAAGCAGCTCAAAAGAATTTATCAGATATGAATTCAATCGTAAAAGAAAAAGAACTTAAAAACGAAAATGCCCCTCGGTTTTCGATTATAATGGCTAATTATAACGGCAGCAAATATATAGAAGAAGCAATAAACTCAGTTTTGGCGCAGACTTTCGCAAATTGGGAATTAATAATTGTGGACGACTGCTCGACAGACGATTCGGTCATCAAAATAAAAAAATACTTAGGTGATGAAAGAATAATCCTCATTCAGCACGAGACAAATAAAAAATATATAACCGCGCTTACAACTGGAATAAGTAAAGTAAAGAGTAAATATTTTGGTACGCTTGATAGCGACGACGCACTTGTTCCCGAAGCAGTTGAAACGATGTATAACGCGCATCAGGAAAATTCCGGTGCGGGTTTTATATATTCACAGTTTCTTTACTGCGATGAAAATCTAAAGCCGCAAAAATTAGGTTACTGTGCTGAGGTTCAGAAAAACAAAACAAATCTTGATACAGATACGGTCAGCCATTTCCGCACTTTCAAATTAGATTACTATTTGCGCAGCGCTCAATACGATATAACAATTCTCCACGCAGAAGATAAAGATATTTCTTACAAGATGGAAGAAGTGGGAGAACTTAAATTTATTGATAAGCCGCTTTACCTTTACCGTGAACTTGCTTGTTCTATTTCTCATGTTAGTGATAACAGAAAATTGAGTATTCAAACTATGTTGAAGGCAAAAATAAATGCGTTAAGCAGAAGAAAAGAAACGTGCGGTTTAAAAAATAAAATTGCCCTCGATAATTATAAAAAAGCAGGAGAATGTTTAAATAAATATGATTTCACAAACGCAGAAAAATTTATAAATCTCTTTAAAAATCATTTTGATTATAATTCTTTGCCGAAACATGATAAACGTGATAATGCTTCGCCTGAAATTTCTGTAATTATAGTAGCATATAAAACAGGGAAAAGTTTACTGGAATGTGTAGAATCAATTATGAAAAATAAAAGAGATAATTTTGAAATAATTGTAATTGATAACGGAGGCAATGAAGAAGCAGTTCCCAATTTATTGCAAATGCCTCTTCTTTATATCGTGCTTCCTGAAAATATAAATCCTGCAGAAGGTAGAAACATAGGAGCGCATTTCGCAAAAGGCGACATATTAGTTTTTGTGGACGATGATTCCGTTGTTCCCGGTAATTATCTGGAAAAAATTTATGTGCCCTTTCAAGCGCAGGATGTTAAAGGTGTTAAAGGGAGGGTAGTTCCGAGAAGCAAAGAAGTAAAAATAATCCCCTTGTGTTATGATCTCGGCGATGAACCTATTCCTACAAGTATTACAACAGAAGGCAACTCTGCTTTTAGAAAAGATGTTTATCTTAAGTTAGGGGGAATGAATCCGCTTCTATTCGGGCACGAAGGTGTTGAATTATCTTTTCGACTATATAAACAAACAAAAAGCTTTAATATAATCTATTGGCCTGAAGCGGTTATATATCATGATCCGGCGAGTGATGATAAAAATCAATCCAAACTTAGCAGGTATGAGGTAATGAACAAATACCTCGAATGGATGCATCCCGAAATATGGCAATTCAACTATGTTGTAGAAGAATTCGGGAAGATAAATAATGGTAAAGCTTTGCCTGCACCCAGTTTTAATTTTATGAACGGGTACAAAATTAATACCTCGGTTGCTAAAGAATTTCACGGGACAGAATACGGTGGTTGGTTTATTTCTCCATTTAATTTAGATCGGGATAGTATTGTTTATTCATTCGGACTTGGAGAAGATATTTCATTTGATTTATCTATAATAGAAAAATATGGAGTAACTGTCCATGGTTTTGACCCTACTCCAAAATCAATTGACTGGCTGAAAAAACAAAATATAAACGACAGTTTTAAACTGTATGATTACGGCATTGCTGATTTTAACGGAACAGTTAAATTTTATCCACCCGAAAACCCGGATCATGTTTCACACACACTGCTTTATAGATCGATTACTTCCATGAATTTTATTGAAGTACCAGTAAAATCTATTTCTTCTATTATGAAGGAATTGAAGCACAGTAAAATAGACTTACTGAAGATGGATATTGAAGGTGCTGAATATTCTGTACTTGAAGATATATTAAAGAATAAAATAAATGTATCGCAAATTCTTGTTGAATTCCATGATAGGTTTGAAGGTGTTGGTAAAGATGCTTCAAGAGTTATAATCAAGAAATTGATTAATAATGGTTATGATATATTTTCAATTTCTCCTTTGGGAAATGAATATTCTTTTATAAGAACAAAGGACTTTCAGCAAAAATTATGCAAGCAAAGTGAAGATTCATTTGAATATCCAGTAATTCTAATTACATATAACCGCCCTGAGCATACAAAAAAAGTTTTAAATGCTCTTAGAAAACATAATATTAAAAATCTTTACGTTTTTTCAGATGCCCCAAAAACTCAAGAGCACATTGAGGGTGTAATTAAAACGCGGAAATTCATTGAAGAAATTAACTGGACAAACCCTGTTAAAGTTTATCAAACGCAAAATCAAGGATTGGCAAAATCAATAGTGAACGCTGTAAATTTAGTTTTTGAAAAACATGATAAACTTGTTCTGCTTGAAGACGATTGCGTTCCGCAAAAACATTTCTTCAATTTTATGAACGACTGTTTGAATAAATATGAAAATGAAAAATCTGTTTTTGGAATAAGCGGTTACTCTGTTCAAATACCAAAAGAGATTCGTGATAATTATAATTACGATTTATACTTCTCACCGAGAATAGGAAGCTGGGGCTGGGCTACGTGGAAATCGAAATGGCAGATGAAAAATGATGATCTGCGTTCCATGACAAAAAATATTTTAGACAGCGGAATTGATTTGACTCAAGCCGGAAGCGATGTTCCCGTAATGCTGCTTGATATGCTGAACGGAAATTTAAAAGATGTGTGGACTATGCCTTGGCTGTTAACAGTTTATGCAAATAAAGGTTATTATATTTACCCTATTGACTCTCATATTGAAAATATAGGTATGGACGGAACAGGAGTACATTGCGGCGCGACGGATAAATTTAATTCCGAAACAGCGCAGAAACAAGCAACAAGATTTCCCGAAAAAGTATTTTTAGATGAAAAGGTTTCTGAAGTATTTAAAAGTTTTTATGATTTACCTGTCCAGCTGCCTTTGGAAAATAAAACAAGTACTGGGTTGAAGGTAGCTCACATCTGCACACAGGATAACGGCGGTGCGGGAACGGCTGCGTATCTTTTAAATAAGGGTTTAAATGAACTCGGCGTTGACTCAAAATTAATAGTTTTAAATAAAACTAAAAATGATAATTCAGTTCTTGCAGTGCCGGATGATTACAGCGTACATAAAACACTTTTAAATGAAATTTACTCTTCACAAAAAAATCAATTAATGTGGCAGAGATTTTATCAAATAATGAACAGTTTTCCTGAACGTCCGAAAGAAATAGAAATATTTTCAACGCCGGAATCAAATGTTGATTTAAGCGAAGTTCAAGAAATAATAGAAGCTGATATTATAAACCTGCACTGGGTCGCTGGAATGATTAATTATGAAGATGTAAAAGAATTGTTTAAAGACAAAACAATTGTCTGGACTTTGCATGATATGAACGCTTTTACCGGGGGATGCCATTATGCAGATACATGCCGAAAATTTACGGAAGAATGCGGTGCATGCCCGCAGCTTGGCTCAAAAGATGAAAACGATATTTCATCACAAATTTGGAAATACAAAAAATCTATTTATGATGATTTAAATATTACGGTTGTAACTCCCAGCAAATGGCTCGGCGAACAAGCGTCTCAAAGTTCTTTGTTCAAAAAATATAAAAGAGAAGTTATTCCATACGGATTTGAACTTGATGTTTTTAAACCTCAAAATGACGAACTGAATAGAAAAGAAATTGGTGTTCCCGCAAATGCCAAAATTATACTTTTCGGCGCGACGTATAACAACAAACGTAAAGGCTTTGAATATTTAGTAAAAGCGTTGACTGATTTTAATAAAACAGATTTTAAAGAAGAAATTTATCTCGCTGTTTTCGGGAATATTGGCGATTTCCAGAATGTGCTTAGCGGATATAAAATTTTAAACTTCGGAGCTGTAAATGACCCTGAAGTACTCGCGAAAATTTATTCGCTTGCCGATGTGTTTGTAATTCCTTCGCTCGAAGACAATCTTCCCTTGGTTGTTGTCGAGTCACTTGCATGCGGAACTCCTGTTGTAGGATTTAACATTGGCGGAATTCCGGATATGATTCAGCATAAATTAAACGGGTATATCGCAGAAGAAAAAAATGCTGCTGATTTATCAAACGGAATTACATGGTGTCTGCGGCAGGATAAAAAGATTCTTACACAGAATTCCGTAAAAACTGCGGGAGACAAATTTACTCTTTTAATTCAAGCTGAAAAGTATCTTGAGCTTTATAAAAAAATACATATCAATAATAACATTGATGGAAACGAATTAAATAAAAATGAAATAACAAGGAACGATGAAATGAAAAATCAAGAAATTGAAGAATCAATAAAAAGCGGAAATTATACAAACGCAATTCAACTATTGCAGAAAGTTATAAATAAAAATCCGTCGGATACAGAAGCGTTAAACAATCTTGCCGTAGTTTTATCAATATTGGGCGAAAACGAATCAGCTATTAGAACTTTAAATCTTGTACTTAAAATTGATCCGCAGAATGAAGTCGCGGCCGATAATTTAAAAACAATTTCTGTTTAATACATTTAATAGGCCGAAATATTCGATTCTGCAATAAAAAGTAAGAAAAAGTAATTAAAGAAAAAAACTGATAGAAACCCGCTAACCAATGGCGATTATTAGCCAACTCCTCAATTTAGAACACTTTTCTGCTCAAATTTCACCAAAAAACAAATCTTTTACTGGCATAAATATTGGCGTTTTAATCTAATTATCCTCCGAAGTGAACCTAGGTGGATTAAATCTTCTTGCGAGAAATAGAAATAATATATAAAACGGCAGATTAAATGAATAATGATTCCAAATTCGAAGTCTCGGCTATAGTTTCAACCTACAATTCAGAACTGTTTATTGAAGGGTGTTTGGTTGACTTAACAAATCAAACCCTTTATAAAAAAGGCGGATTGGAAATTCTTGTTATTAATTCAGGCTCGCAGCAAAATGAAGAAGTTATTATTAATGAGTTCCAGCGAAAATTTCAAAATATAAAATATATTAAAACAGAAAACCGAGAAGGTATTTATTCTGCATGGAACAGGGGAGTAAAAGCCGCTTCGGGAAAATATTTAACAAACGCAAACACAGACGACAGGCATCATCCAGAAGCTTTGGAAATATTAAAAAATGAACTTGATAAAAACCCAGACGTTGATCTTGTCTATTCCGATTTTTATTTAACAAACACACCTAACCAGCAGTTTAAAAACGCTATAATTGATAAAGAAATTATTCGTCCGGATTTTAAACCCGGCATTATGCACGAAGGTTGTTTTATGGGGCCGCAACCAATGTGGCGCGCCGAAGTTCATAATTACATTGGATATTTTAATGAGGCATACAAATCCTCGGGCGATTTTGAATTTTGGAGCCGTATGGTTTTTGTAAACGGCAGCAAATTAAAAAGAGTTAATCAAATACTAGGACTATATTATTATAATCAATCTGGAATAGAACTTGGCAATTTTTCAAGAAGCAGTTTTGAAACCAATGTTCTAATTAATACATATAAAAATTTTGTTGCTAAACAAAAAATTATAAATGACTGCCGCCCTATTGATATTGTATTTTTAACGCATGATCGTCTAAAATATTTTCATGAGACAATTAACCATTTAATCCATAATACAAAATACAATTATAGACTTATAATAGTTGACAACAAAAGCGGCGAAGAGTTTGCCAATTATTTAAAACTTACTGAAATTCTTTACGATGATCTTATTCTTAATGGATCTAATGAATGGACGGCAGCTTTCCAAAAAGGAATTAATGTTACAACTTCCGACCCTTTTATTGTTTGCGATCCCGATATTCTTGTCCCAAAATTGGATGAGAAATGCTGGCTCGAAAAATTAGTTGATCTACATAAACAAAACCCTGATATGGGATTGATTGCTTTAAACCTCGATCCCTCTAATAAGCCTGAAAAAATGGCGGATGTTTACATAAGCGAAAAATCGAAATTTAATGATGACATTACTTTGTCCAATGTCGGAACAGTAATGCAGGCAATTAAGAGAAAATATTTTAATTTCTCTTACACAACAGACTGGGAAACATGCGAAAAAATTAGAGCAAACGGCGGCAAAGTCGGTTTCGCGAAAAACATTGTCGGGTATCATCTCGGCTGGAATGAAGAGAAAGATTACCCCGACTATATAGTCGATAAATTCAAATACTTTAAAAATAATTACGGGGTAGATACATACAAATTATATACAACCGATTCCAATATTATTAATAAAATGGACGAATCGGTAGGCGCATATTATGAATATAACAGACCCGAGGTGCAGGAACTTGTAAATCCGAATTCTCAAAGAATACTGGATGTAGGATGCGGCAGCGGCGTAATGGCATATGAACTAAAGCAAAAACTGAATGCCGAAGTTTGGGGAATCGAATTATTCGAAGAAGCGGCTAAAAGAGCAGCGGCAAAATTAGATAATGTTATATGGGGCAATGTTGAAGACGCAATACTGCAGCTTCCGAATAATTATTTTGATGCAATCATATTCGCCGATGTTCTTGAACATCTTGTTGATCCTTATAAAATTATTAAGCTTATTAAAACAAAACTTAGGAATAATGGAGAAATAGTCGCAAGCATTCCGAATGTCCGTCATTGGTCTGTTATTAAAAATTTGATAGAGGGCAAATGGGATTATGAAAATGCCGGACTGCTGGATAAAACACATCTTAGATTTTTCACATTGAAAAGCGCGGCTGAATTGTTTACCAATGAAGGATTTAATGTAATTGATGTTAAAGCTACGATGGATGCTAAATTTGAATTCCCTTCCGACTTAATGCAAGCATTTAAAAACAGCGGCTATGATGTATCTTCCCTGCAGGAGAACTCGCAGCATTATCAATATTTATTTAAGACACGGAAAATTTCGGTTCAGATTGAAACGTCGATAATTATACCTGTTTATAATCAGCTTGAAACTACACAATCAACAATCAATTCAATTTATGAAAATACTAAAGGTAATTTTGAACTTGTAATTGTCGACAATAACAGCTCTGATGAAATAAAAAAGTATTTAAGAAATTTGGAAATCCAAAAACCGAATGTAAAAACTATTTCTAACACTCGGAATCTTGGTTTCCCGAAAGCAGTTAATCAAGGCATTGAATTTTCAGAGGGCAAATATATTGTAATTGCAAACAATGATATTATAGTAAATAAAGGCTGGCTCAATCGATTTATTGATATTGCCGCCAATAACGAAAAAGCCGGCATAATAAGCGGAATATCAAACTCTGTAAGCGGTGTTCAGGTTGATAAAAATGCTAATTACCAAACAATTGATGAAATGAAAACTTACGCTGAAAAAATCCGCTTTGAAAATCAAAACCAATATTGGGAATTCCCGCGTGTCGCGTTTCTTTGTACCTTAATTAAAAAAGAAGTGATTGAAAAAATAGGCGGACTTGATGAAAGGTTTTCCCCAGGCAATTATGAAGATGACGATTATTGTTTAAGGGTTCAGCTTGCAGGTTACAAAACATTCATAGCCAAAGATGTGTTCATACATCATTACGGATCTAAGAGTTTTAAAGCCGACGGAAATGATAAATACGAAAAATTGTTAAATAGAAATAATAATTTGTTTGTAGAGAAATGGGGTGCCGATCCGGATGAAATCTGGCTGAAAGGGGAATCCGTTAAAAAAAGATCATTGGAATTCCCTATATCGGGTAGCAGAATAGAAAAATATTTCCGTCGAGGATTTATTAATATTCATGATAATGAATATGAACTTGCGAAAGAGGAATTAACAAATTGTGTTAATGAATTTGAAAAAAACGGTAAAACCGAAGAAGGGAATATATCTCTTCAGAAAATAAAAGAATTGTTAAGTAAGGTAGAAACAGTTGCCGAACAAAGTTTAAATGGGAAGAATGCGCAATGGACTGCGTCAACCGTAAATTTATAAAGTCTTAATTGGAGGAACAAATGCTGCAGTATGAACAACTTTTTGAAAACGCTTATAACTTATTCAGCACGGGTAATTATCGCGAATCGATTTCCATGCTTGAAGAAATAAAATCATTGGAAGAACAATTGGGAAACTATACTGTTGAGGATTATTATATACTAAAAGGGAGCGCGTTTCTCGCTCTAAATGAACTTGATAAAAGCCGCTCGGCTTTTGAACAGGCACTAATGGAAAATAATAAATCTGTTGAGGCGTGCTTAGGTTTAGGTAAGGTTCTCTATTCTTCGGATATGAAAAAAGAAGCGAAAGTAATGTTCGAATGGGCGGTAAAAAATGATCCTGATAATGAGCATGCGGTTGAAACATTAAAAAACATTAATAATATTCTCGGATTTCCGGAAGGCCATTTTATCGAAGATTCGGAATTAACCGAAGAAGAAATGAATGTTAATTTGAATGAATTATTTATTGAAGCGTATGAATTAATGATGAACAGCAGCTACGACGAATCGCTTGAAACGGTAAAGGAGCTGGAAAATCTTTTTTACGAAGAAGTAAATATTCTAAAAGGGAATACTTATCTGGCTCAGGATAAATATGATAAGGCTAAAGAGTGTTTTGAATCAGCATTAAAGATTAATTCACGGTGCGTACCGGCTTATAACGGTTTAGCTGAATTATACGCATCAAAGAACATGCTTAGGGACGCAAAAGCAATGTTTGAATTTGCATTAAGCATTAATCCCGAAGATCAATTTGCTGGAATGGGTTTGGCGGAAGTAAATTATGATTTAGGGCTGCCCACTCTTCAATCCACATATACATTTTTAACCGACGGCAAATTAAATAAAGTACTCGACGAAAAATTGAATAAAGCATACGAATTGTCGCAGGAAAAGAAATTTGAGGAATCTCTTAATCTAGTTATTGAAGTTGAAGCCGTAATTAAAAATTCGAAAGAATTTAATTATAAAGAACTTTCTTCCGGGTTAAATAATTTTATGGGATTTAATTACTTGGGAATGGAAGAGTACGATAAAGCAAAAGAAGCGTTTGAAAAATCACTTCAAACAAATTCAACGAGTTCACAGGCATGCGCAGGCTTAGGCGAAATATTTTATTTTCAGCAGCTTGATAAAGAAGCAAAAATTATGTTTGAATGGGCGGTTAAAAATAACCCTAAAAATTATTTTGCCATTTTAGGTTTAATAAAAATGAATGAAATATTGGGTTATTCTCCCGATCATAACTCACTCTATTTAGGGCTGCCTGCTGAAGTGGAAAAAGAATTTTCATCCTTGATTACATCGGCTTATGATTTGTTTGAGACTAAAAATTTTAATGAAACATTATCCAAAATTGATAAAGCCGAAAAACTTTTGGTGGAAAATCTTGATGAAATAAAGATTCAAAAAGCATTAACCAGTCTTTATAACTTAAGAGGATTCGCGTATTTATCCTTAAACAATATAGCTAAAGCAAAAGAGGCTTATGAAAAAGCGTTAAATATTAATCCGAGCTCTTCGCAGGCTTGTGCCGGTCTGGGAGAGGTTCTCTTCTTATCCAACAAGGACGAAGAAGCAAAAAGAATGTTTGAATATGCGGTTAGCCATGAACCGTTAAATCAATTCGCGATTTCAGGATTAAAAAAGGTCAATCAAGGACTCGGCTTACCTGAAAACGATAATACTTTGCTTGCGCGTCCACAAAAGGAAAAAACAGAAGAAATAGGAAATTTAATAGAAGAAGCGTACAGTTTATTTGAAACTAAAAATTTTAATGAAGCCATAAAGAAACTGGATGCGGCGGAAAAAGTTATAGAAGATAATTTCAACCGCGAGGAAAATTTTGAGTCGCTTACAAGACTTAATAATTTTAAAGGATTTAGCTTCTTAAATTTGGAAAAAATGAGTGAAGCAAAAAATTGCTTTGAAAGAGCTTTAAACTTGGATTCAAAATCTTCTCAGGCATGCGCGGGTTTAGCAGAAATATTTTTGCTGGAAGGAAAAAGCCAGGAGGCAAAAACAATGTTTGAATGGGCATTAAAGAATAATCCGAATAATGTGTATGCTGAAAAAGGATTAGAAAAAGTTAATAAGAATTTTATCTAATAAAATAGAGACATACAGTGCCGAACATAACCTTAAGCATGATTATTAAGAATGAAGAAAAATATTTGGCAGGATGTCTGGAGTCGGTGAAAAATATAGTTAATGAAATCATAATTGTTGACACAGGTTCAACCGATAATTCATTAAAAATTGCTGAAAAGTACAATGCAAAAATATTTCATTATAATTGGACAAATGATTTCTCTGCCGCAAGAAATTATGCTTTAAGTAAAACAGAAAATAGCGGCGGCTATGTTTTATATCTTGACGCTGATGAAAGGTTATCGGAAGAATCCGCCGTTGAATTATTGAATCTGACAAGTATAAATAAACTTGCAGGTTATAATTGCACAGTTGAAAGTCCCTCGCAGGCAAGCGGCGGAACTAACGTTATGAAATACATCCGCCTATTTGCGAATCATCCTAAAATAAAATTTGAGGGTAAAGCGCACGAACAGATTGAGAATTCATTACTGGAAAACGGATTTTCAATATACGATTCCGGTATAAAAATTATTCATCTTGGCTATGACGTATCCGAAGAAGAACTAAAAATGAAAGCACGAAGAAATCTCGAGCTTCTTATAAAAGATTATGAAATTAAAGCTTCAAGTTATAATGCGTTTCAAATTGGACAAACATACGTTGTAATGGGGGAACTGCTGAAATCGGAACCGTATTTTATTTTCGCGGCTAAAAACAAAAATCTAAAAATTAGTCAGCTTGCTCATTGCTACAGATATTTGGCGGCAATAGAATCAAATGTTAAAAATGATCTTGATAAATCAATTGAATACTTAAATGAAGGATTAAATATATCCCCCAAACAGCCGCTACTTAATGTTATTGCTTCAAATGTATATTTAAGAAAAAATAATTTTATTTTAGCCGAAAAATATGCTCGAAATGCATTCGAATTTAATTCACAAATAATTGGAAATCATTCAAACGATTTTGAAATCAAAATAAAAAATGAAGATCTGCTTAATCATGTATTAAATGTCGCAATGTTAAGCTGCAATGTTTCCCTGTTTAACGACTATTACAGATTGCATAAAAACGAACATAACGAATCAAGCAGAAATAAATTACTATTATTGTTTAATTCAGTTTTTAATAATTATTCTATCGAGAATGAAATTGTAGAACTTGCTGAAAAAGTTTTAACTATTGAGTTTGTGCCGGCATTTGTTTTCTCCTTAAATAATTATGAAAATATTATTACCCGGATTAAGATTCTGGAACAAATAAAAGCGAAGTATCCGGATGATATCAGAATTTTAAACATGCTCGGAAATTCGTACCTGGAAATTGGAGAAAAAAATAACGCCTTTAATAATTTTGAAAAGTCATTTATAATAAGCAATAATGACCAGGCGCTTTTATTTTCTTTAATAACTTTAAGCGCCGAGCTGAACTTAATTGACAAACTTTTAATGTTTATCGAAGCGGCGCAGGATTTATTTAAGGATAATAAAGCCATACTGGAGAAACTTCAAAACATTAAAGCCAAAATTAATACCGTCGCAAATTAATAATGAATAACGCCGAATTAACATATGAAGAATTCTTAAATGATCTTAGGTCATGTACTAATGAACCTGAAGTTGCCGCGCTTCTTGAAAACCCCGGGAATAATTTATTATACGATCTGCTTGTAATTGTTGATACCTTTGCGACTGAGAAAAAATTTTACGAAGCAGAAAAAATATTACAGATCCTCGCAAACGCGTTTAATGAACCTGAATTCTATTCATCGCTGGCTTTGTCTCAAAAAAGACAATATAAATTTGAAGAATCAAAAATTAATTATAAGAAATCAATTTCTCTCGATTCTTCACTGTTCAAAATATTCTATAATTATGGAATTCTGCTTTGCGAAATGAAGGAATATGAAGAAGCGGTTGATGCTTTTCAGCAAAGTATAAACTTAAATCCTGATTGTTATTTATGCTACTACAACCTGGGTAATTGCTATCGCGAAATTGATGAATATGGCAAAGCAAAAGATGCTTACGAAAAAGCTCTCTTTATTAATCCGGATTTTGATGATGCTGTTTATAATCTTGGCGTGGTTGAAGAAGCCTTAAATTTGAAATCGCTGGCGCTTAATCATTATGATAGAGCTATAAAGATAAACCAAGAAAATATACAGGCTCACTGGAATAAGTCGCTTTTACTGCTGCAGCAGGGAGATTACTTAAACGGTTTTAATGAATATGAATGGCGCTTAAAGAAAAAAGAATTTATAAGAGAATTTCCTTTCCCTGAGTGGAAAGGGGAAGATTTGTCAAATAAAAATTTGCTGATTTATTGCGAACAGGGATTCGGCGACGCAATTCAGTTTCTGCGGTTTATAAAACAATTAAATGCGGCATGCATAACTGTTGAATGCAGAAAAGAATTGAAACCGCTCTTTGATTCAATTGATTATATAGATCATAATATAATCCGCGGATCTTCTGAGTATAAAAAGTATGATTACGATTATTATGTTTCAATTATGAGTCTGCCTTATAAATTGGGAATTGTTTTAGATATTATTAACAATACTCCCTATCTAAAAGCTGAAAATACAAAATCCGGTTACTGGAAAGAAAAAATAAATAGTACGGGAAAAATTAAAATTGGAATTGTATGGTCGGGAAATCCTATTCATCAGAATGATAAATACAGGTCGGTTGATCCTGAGCTTTTAATTAATAAACTTCGCGGCAATAACACGGCGCTTTACAGTCTGCAGATTAATCCTAATAAAAAAGAAAGGCAAATAATTGATAAATACGGAGTAAATGATTTTGCAGATAATATAAAAGATTTTTCAGATACCGCGGCTTTTATTGAAAATCTCGATTTAATAGTTTCTGTTGATACTTCAACCGCTCATTTAGCCGGAGCAATGGGAAAAGAAACATGGATCCTTCTGCCGTATAATCCAGATTGGCGCTGGATGTTAAACGGAATTGATTCTCACTGGTATCAGTCTGTAAAATTATTCCGGCAAAAAAATAAAGATGATTGGACAGAAGTATTTCGGAATATTGAATTGCACCTTAACAAGAAAATTGAACCAATGCTTGACGCAGATTTAGTTAATAAGGATAAAGCTGATATTAATGAAATCTATAATTCGATAGAAATCTTTATTAACAATAACGAGTTCGATAAGGCATTAAAACAAATAGAAATTGTTTTGTTAAACGATCAAAACCCTTTTAAGGCATTTAATTATTTAGGAATACTTTTCGCGAAAACAAAAAATTTCGCAAAAGCCGAGGAATACTTCATTAAAACAATAAATATGCAGCCTGATTTTTCAGATGCTTTGAGCAATCTGGGTGTAATTTATTTTGAACATGAACGATTTGAAGAGTCAATTCAATTTCTTGAAAAGGCAGTTAGCTTAAACCGGGATAACTATAAATCATATTTTAACCTTGCATACGCTTTTCAGGAAGTTGGCGAGATTGAAAAAGCCACTGAATGTTATAATAGTTCAATTATACATAATCCCAATTTTGCGGATGCACATTTTAATTTGGCATTGCTGAATCTGTTGAAGGGTAACTATCAGAATACTTGGAAAGATTATAATTATTGGGCATTCAAAACCGGCAATAGAACAATCAGACATTTTAATAAACCCAAATGGAATGGCGATAATTTTAGAGGAAAAATATTATATATATACCCTGACCAGGGTTTTGGTGATGTAATTCAGTTTATACGATATTTACCGTTTGTAAAAGAACGCGGCGGCGAAATAATATTTGAATGTCAGCCTGCACTTTTTAACTTGTTGAAAAATATAAAAGGGTTTGATAAAATTGTAAAAACAAATCCCGGTTTGAATATTACGGAAAATTATGATCTGCATATTCCTCTTCAAAATCTGCCTGAAATTTTTAATACCAGTCTTGATTCAATTCCGCCATATTCTTCCAATTTAAATGTAAGTACTGAAATAAATGAAAAGTGGAAAAATAAAATTGGTGAAACAAAAAATTACAAAGTCGGGTTTGTATGGAGCGGCAATCAATATCCTTCCATTAATAGAAAACGTCACTTAAGTTTAACTGATTTTATCCCGTTATTTAATTTGAGTAATGTTGATTTTTACAGTTTACAGGTTGACGGGGAATCTAAAAAATTAAAGCAATATACAGAACGATTTAATATTTTTGATTTTTCAGATGAAATAGAAAACTTTGAAGATACGGCAGCGATAATAAATAATCTTGATTTGGTAATAACAATCGATACTTCCATTGCGCATCTTTCCGGAGCAATGGGCAAAAAAGTATATACGATGCTTCCTTTTATTGCCGACTGGCGTTGGGGATTAAATTCATCTTTTACGCCATGGTATAAATCAATGAAATTGTTCAGACAGAGTCGCAGAGGAAGATGGGAAAGTGTAATAGATAATGTTATTAATGATTTGGAAAAAGAGATTTGAGACAAATGGATAAATCAAATAAACTAACTCGACATGAATACGAAAAATATAATGTTTCCGTTGAAGAAGGAATGAAACGGCTAAAGGAATTTCTAAAAAGAATTGAGGGTGAAACTTATCCGGAAGAAATTTCATTTTGGCATAATAATATTACCGTTCAAATGTTCCAAAAATTAATTGATGATTACAAACCTAAGGCAAACAGCAGAATTCTGGACATCGGATGCGGACAAGGGCCTTTTCTTGAAGCGGCAAAATCAAAAGGTTTTAATCCCGTCGGCATTACACTTAATGATGAAGATTTAATCGTATGCAGGGAAAAAGGTTTTGAAACTTATAAAATGGATCAGTCTTTTTTAGATTTTCCCGACAAATACTTTGATGTAATATGGGCGCGTCATGTGCTTGAACACAGTATTTTCCCCCTGTTTACTCTTAGCGAATATTACCGTGTATTAAAAGATGACGGTATTATTTACATTGAGGTGCCCAGCAGTAATTCTCCTTGTCTGCATGAGAATAATCCCAACCACTACAGTGTGCTTCATAAAGAAATGTGGGGTTCATTGCTGGACAAGTCGAAATTAAACTATGATGCTGTTTTGAATTTAAGTTTTGATCTTCCTCAGGCCCATGAAACTTATTGGGGAATATTTTGCAAGAAGAAAATTTTCACTAGTATCAAGGAACAAGTATCAAGTATCAAGAATCAAGGATCTGAATTACGATTGTATCTGGCGTTATCTGCCGGCGAAAATTTTGGATGGGGAGTATGCAGCAAATACTTAAATAATGAAGTCCCTAAACTGCGTCCTAATTCGGAAATTTGGAATTTTCATGAGAAAGGACAAGTTGACTCAAAGGTTGAAGGATTAGTTTTTCATGCTCTGACTGGACTTGAATTTGATACCCTTTCAAAATTAAGAGGCGCTAAAAATGTGGGTTATACTTTTTTTGAAAACGAGTTAAATGACTTATCGGTTGTAAACTCTAAAAAATATGAAATGGTATTAGGCGGATCATCATGGAATAAAGAGAAGATGATAGAAAAAGGCATATCTAACGCCGGAGTATTGATTCAAGGAATTGACCCTGAAGTGTTTTATCCGGTAGAGGAAAAATTAAATGAAGATTTCTTTATAATATTTTCAGGCGGTAAGTTTGAACTTAGAAAAGGGCAGGACCTTGTCTTAAAAGCCGTTAAAATTATGCAGGAAAAATACAATAACGTGATTTTAGTTAATGCCTGGTATAATATGTGGCCGAAAACAATGGACTTAATGAGCCGCTCAACCTACATAAAATATGAAAGGAATAGCGATAATTATCTGGAAGTAATGAACAACCTTTATTCATTAAACGGTTTGGACAAAAACAGAATTTTTACGTATGAATTAATTAATAACAAAGAATTAAGAAATTTTTATTCGCAAACGGATATAGGGTTATTCCCTAATAGATGCGAAGGCGGAACAAACCTTGTATTAATGGAATATATGGCATGCGCAAAACCTGTAATAGCATCTTACAATACAGGACATAAAGATATCCTCACTCAAAACAATTCTTTAATGCTTACCGAAATGGCAGAAGATAAAATATATTTTAACAATAATCTCTGGGCCGATTGGGAAGAGCCTTCTCTTGAAGAAATAATCTCGAAACTCGAATATGCTTATCATAACCGGTCCGCGATAAGACAAATAGGCAAAAACGCGGGTGAGTTTATGAAGAAGTTTACATGGACAGACACTGCGAAAGAATTAATAAAAATTATTGATAAAATATAACCCTGTCTTACTTATTTATAATTTGATAAAGAATTAAAAAGAGCGTCGCCGGTTATAAAATTATTTAATTGCCTAAATTCTATAATAGTATTCTTAGTCAATAATATTTATTTTAATACATAAAAAATCGGGGTAAATAAATTGTCTAGCATTTCAAAAACGGAAAAATACTTTTATAGAATATTCTTTGTTTCAATGATAATGCTTATAGCGGTTTCATGCGTTACAAAGAAAATCGCGGTAAAAGAATCGCCGGAAGTAATATCAATAATACCTATTCCATCCGAGGTTATTTATGACCGGGCAGTTAACAATTATTTCCGGTTAACAAATAATACAAATATTTATGTTGATAAAGATAATGATGAGTTAAGAAGAATAGGCCAATACATTGCCGGAAAAATAAATACGCCCACCGGCTTTGATTTAAGCGTGTTTGATTCAGGAAATTTAAGTGAAGACGGTAATATATATTTAAGAATTGTTGAAGATGAAACTCTCGGCACTGAAGGCTATAAACTTACCGTTACTCAAAAAAACATAATTATTGAAGCAGCAAAAACAAACGGAATATTTTACGGTGTTCAAACACTTAGACAGCTGCTGCCGGATGAAATTGAAAGTAATACAATAAAGAATATCGAATGGCGCGTTAGAACCGTTTCAATAAAAGACTATCCCCGTTACGAATGGCGCGGGGCAATGCTGGATGTTGCTCGTCATTTTTTCCCTGTTGAAGATGTTAAACATTATATTGATATGCTCGCACTTTATAAAATTAACCGACTTCACCTGCACCTTACCGATGATCAGGGCTGGCGTATTGAAATTAAATCATGGCCAAATTTAACTGCACACGGAGCGTCAACTGCAGTTGACGGTGATCCCGGCGGATTTTTTACACAGGATGATTATAAAGAAATAATAGATTATGCCTTCGAAAGATACATAACGGTTATCCCGGAAATTGATATGCCCGGACATACAAACGCGGCGCTTGCCTCTTATCCAGAATTAAATTGCGACGGAATAGCTCCCGAATTATTTACAGGTATTAAGGTGGGATTTTCGAGTCTTTGTGTAGAAAAAGAAATTACTTATGAATTTATTAATGACGTTATTGGTGAACTGGCTCAAATAACAAAAGGACCTTATATTCATATTGGCGGAGATGAGGCGAAATCTACTAAAGAAGAAGACTATATAAAATTTATAAATAGGGTGGAAGAAATTGTAAAATCAAACGGCAAAAAAATTATAGGCTGGGATGAAATAGTAAACGCAGATATTTCAAATTTATCAATCGCCCAATTTTGGGCAACAAAAAGCAATGCGGTTAAGGCTTCTCAAAAAAAGGTTCAAATTATCATGTCTCCTTCAACTAGAATTTATTTGGACATGAAATATAATCCCTCAACTCCGATCGGATTATTTTGGGCGGGTTATATAGATATAAAAAAATCCTACGATTGGGATCCTTCTACTGAAATTGACGGCGTTACCGATGAAAATATTTTAGGAGTTGAAGCGCCGTTATGGACTGAAACAGTTAAAACAATGAATGATATTGAATACATGGCATTCCCCAGATTAATTGGCGCGGCAGAAATAGGCTGGTCGAAACAGCATCTGAGGCAATGGGAAAATTACAGTCAAAGACTGAATCTTCATAAAAACCGGTTGAAAATATTGGATATTAATTTTTATCAGGATAATGATATTAAATAAAACGTATTTAATAAACATATAATTAATACTGTTTAGTAAAGGTTCCTTCTCCTTGGATTTATGAATTTAACGGAGACAAAATGGAATTAAGATTAAGAAAAATTAATGATATATCTGTAATTGAATTAAACGGATTCCTAACAATGAATTTAGGAGAATATAACATAAAGAAAACTATTACCGATTTGCTTAATAACGGCGATAAAAAAATTCTTTTCAAATTGGATAATGTTGAATTCATTAATTCGGCCGGAATTGGAGAACTCGTGGGTGCATATATATCTGTAACTAACCGCGGAGGAATGATTAAACTTTGCGGTATTCCTGAAAAGGTTAATAAAATGCTTAGGGTAACGAAGGTAATTTCAATTTTTAATACTTATAAAACAGAGGAAGAAGCGATTTCTTCTTTTGGATAATTATACAAATGCTTTTACAAGTTTTTAATTATTTATTTGTAATAAATTTAATTTAGGAAACTGGCAGGACAATTGTAAATGTGCTGCCTTCATCCAATTTGCTTTCCGCTGTAATAGTCCCGCCGTGCCGTTCAATAAATTCTTTTACTAAAACCAGACCAATACCTGAACCTGATTCACCCTTGGTCCCTCTAACCGATTTATTTACAGGATTAATAAACAATCCGTTCAATGTTTCTGTATCCATTCCTATTCCGTTATCCTTAATAATAATTTCAGTCTTATTATTATTAATAAGGGAAACCGATATAAGTATTTCGCCGTTGGGTTTGGAAAATTTAATTGAATTTAAAATTAAATTTCTGAAAATAGTATTTAGCATTTGTTCGTCGGCCTGAACAATCAAATCATCGGCGCATTCAACAGTTGCAGCAATATTCTTTCTAATAATATTATTATGGAATAATTTCAAAACATTATTAATTATATGTTTTACTTTTAGATCCACTGGTGAAAATTCAATTGAGTTACCCTGGTTTTTAGCCCAGATCAATAAATTTTCAAGCAAATCATAATCGGATTTAATTAATTCTCCTATAGTTTCAATAGTTGATTTACGTTCATGTTCGCTTAAATTGTCATAATTCGTTTTTAATAATTCTATTCCGCTGAATATTGCATAATAAGGTCCGCGCAAATCATGTGCAATTATTTTAAAGAATTTATCTTTTACCAAATTTATTTGTTTTAATTCTTCGCTCAATTTCTTTTTTTCATAAAATCTGTATGTAATAATTCCTATGATAAAAATAATCAGGATTATTGAGATTATTAGATAGTTACGCTGGATAATCTGCTGATTAAGATCATATTGTAAAATTTGATTCTCCTTTTCGGCTTTTTCAATTTTTAATATAGATTCAAGCTCGTTTAATTTTATTATCTCTTCCTTTGTATAAACGGAATCTTTCAGATTAATGAATTTTTCATAGTAAAAAAAAGATTTATTTATGTCCCCGGTTTTTTTATAAAACTTATAATGCGCCTTATAACAGTTTAATAATAAATCCGGATCGTTTACTTCAATAGCTTTCTGCAATGAGAGTGAAAGAGATTCTTCTCCCGATTTTTTTTGATTAAGCGCAAGGTATATTAACGCCCTGCTGTTAAGGTTGTTAATTTCTCCTTCGGTATTAAGAATTTTCCTGTTAAGCTCAATAGCATTATTTGAAAACTTAATTGCGTCATTGTATTTATTCTCATTTAGGTGCAGCTCACTTAATCCGTTCCAAATTTCAGCAAGTCCTTTTAAGTAATTGTTTTTCTGATAAATATTTTCCAATTGCTTATATATATTTTCCGCTTCTTCAAAATGTTTTTTCTTAAATAAAATATCGGCAATTTCAAGAAGTATTCTTGAACTTAAGTCTTCATTATTAATTTGATTGGCAAAACTCAGAGCTTTGTTAAAGTAACTTAAACTGTTGTCGAAATTACCTTGGTCTTTAAAAACCCTACCCATATTTATATTGCAGTATGCCAGACCTCTAAAGTCTTTAAGATCTTCAAAAATTGATATCGCGGAAACTATGTTTTCCGATGCAGGTACGAAATCGTTTTTAATTCTGTAGATGCCGCCTATATTGTTATAAGAATAACCTTTCTGGATTTTATCACCGGCTTCCTTGCTCTTAATTAATGCGTCAAAATGATATTCAAGAGCGACTTCATTGGCGCCAATGTTTGTATATATAACACCTAAAAAATTGTTGACTTTGGCGAGCAGACTATAATTTTTAATTTTTTCGGCCGAAGATTTTGCGAGGTTCGCTATTTTAATAGCATTTAAAGGATCGTTGCTTCTTTTGTCCCATACTTCATCCAACACTAATTCAATTTTTGAAGAATCGTTTAGCTCCCTAAGTTCTGTCTGATCAGACTCACTTAACGGTACAAAAGCGAATGAATACGCTTTTATTAAGTAAGTCAATAATAATATTTTAGTTATAATCAATTCTTCTCATTCTCGTTATTTTGCACCAATAGCATTTATACTAACGAACTTTAGAATATATTACCTGTTTCAAAGCATTCGAAAAATTACTACTGAATATCCTCTAATTTACCTTCATTTAAAATCATATCTAAATTTTCTTTAGCGATTACATAATCCGGATCAATTGAAAGTGAAGTTTGGAAATATTCTTTAGCTATATCAATATTGCCCTGATAATAATTCAGAACTCCCAAATTTGTTAATATGCTTTTTTCTTTGGGGTATTCTTTTAGCAGGAGATTATAAATATTTATGGCTTCGTCAACTTTATTTTCTGAAATTAGATTATCGGCATGAACGTTGAATTTATCCAAGAGCAGACTATTAAGTATTGTATCCCTGCCGTTCATTTTAATCTCTTCATCAATTAATTTCCATTTTTGCCAAAAGATCTTTTTATTTCTTTCTAATATTTGTCCCGCTGTTTCTTCTTTATCAAGATATTTTATTGTTCTAAGCGCCCTAATCGAACCGCTCCATTCGTGTTCATATCCTTTGCATGGAACTGCCCAGCTTTTAAGATTTGCTTTTTTAATCTGAAGTCCTGTATCCCATTCTTCAAAGTAACATGGTGTAAACTTATTTTCGAATATTAAAGTTCCGTTATGAAAATATTTTGTTTTTACTGCAAATAAAAATCCGGAAACGGCGTCAACTTCCGTGGGCTCATTAAATGTTCCCTTATCCAAATACATTAAATCCTTGCTTTGATGGAAGTTAAAATAAGAACCTTGCGGACCCACAATTGCCGCCTCGGGCAATTGAATCAAATTCTGCTCAAGTGTTTCTACTGTTTCTTTCGTAATTGTTAAATCGGCGTTTAATATAAATGTGATTGGAGTCTGCGACATATGAAGTCCAATATTCCATGCTCGTGAAACCCCTACATTTTTTTTCATTATTGTGTAATAGTCAATTCTAGGATGATTTTTCATTTCGTTTGCGACTTCTTCATTATTAAATATCACAATAACTTTGCCGCCTATGTTTTCAAGACTTTTAAGCAGGGTATTAATATTAAACGGGCTTGCTGGCGAATAATCTAAAACGGGGATAACAAAACTTCTCTTTAAATTATTTATATCGTTTTCAGAAACGCTTATATTTTCCAAAGATCTTTTTCTCCATTGTTTGGCTGTTGGGGTAGTCTCATTTTTGCCGAGTACTACGTTTAATAATTCTTCGACTCTATGAAAATATGTGTGCGCGTTATGAACAAGTTCCATTCCGCGTTTTACAATTATTTCTCTCAGCTCATCATTCTCCAGGTAAAATTGAGCAGTATTAGAAATGAAAGAATCTTCATAAACTGCCAGATCCTCATTTCTTACAAACAGTTCTTCCTGTCCGCTGTTTTTAGCGAAATCGGTTAAAAGGAATGATCCGGTCGACATAACCTCGAATACGCGCATATTAAGATCATCTTTAACCGCATTATTAAACACTATTTTTGATTCGGCAAAAACTCGTGCCATTTCATCCCAGAAACATCTTTCGTAATAAAGATTAAAGTTTTTAATTAACTGGGCAAGGAGAAGTTCGCGTCTTTTATTGCCGGATATTGAACCGACAAATCCTAAGTTATGTGTCTTTTGCTCGCCGTTAGATTTCAGTAATTCCTTGTCGCATGCCAGCGGCAGCCAGAAAACATTTTGTATTCCGGCTTTAATAAATTCAGGTATATATTCTCTTTGTGCAATAAATACAAAATCAAAATTCTTTCCCCATTCCAGATGCATAGGCAGATTTAAATGCGAATCAACAAAGTAGCATGCGGTAGGAATATTCAAATCTTTAATATTCTTTGGGTAATTCCCGTTTACCGATTCAATCCATAAAAATATATCCGGTTTAATCTCTTTGGGAGCTTGATTATATATTTCAAGAATATCAACATCAGGGTCAAGCGGTAAATCAAGGGGTTTAACCTCCAATTTCATATTCTCAAGGTTCCATCTCTTAATCACTTCATCGGTAATCACCGGACCGCAAGTTATTACATTGTATTTTTTTCTTAAAGCTCTTTCAAAAAATACCGCGGTTGTAACAGGATATGAGACGTAAGAAAGCCATATTGTTAATTTTTCTGTTGAATTCATATAATCTTCATAAATTATGGTTAAGTAGTAATTATGTTCAAATTTAATACCATCCTTATAATAATTATATAGCGCATCAATTAAGTCAATCGGCTTATTATTCGAAGAATAATAACTGTACAATATTGTGCACATGGTTTATATAATCACAAAAGATTAATCAAAAAATTTGTTTTTCACTCAAAAACGCAAAATATTTTCTAAATAATGAACACTAAAATTCTGGCTTGAATCTTGAAACTTGGATAAAAAAAAGTCTCCGAATTTTGGGGAAAGTTTCAAACGGAATATTGGAAAAGGGATTTTGGAATTAGAACTACAACAAACTATTCTTAATCATCAAAACGGAAACCTTGAAGAGGCGGAAAAAGGGTATCTTGAGTTGATTAAGGAAAATCCGGACGACGGGAAGTTAAACTTTCTTCTCGGCACTCTGTATCTTCAGTTTGGGAAACCGGATGTTTCTTCAGTATTCCTTGGCAAATGCATTTCTCAGAACCCTTCTGATATTAAAGCTATAAATAATCTCGGTCTTGCGTATCAGTCAATGGGCAGGTATGAAGATGCCGTTAAAATGTTTACCGCGGCAATTAATGAAGATGAAAATTATTTGAGCGCTTATAACAACCTTGGTATTTGTTACCAGCTTGCAGGCGATTATAATAATGCGGTAAAAGTATTAAAGACAAGTTTGTTATTAGATGAAAACGACGATGAAACAAATTATAATCTTGGCGCGGTTTTACATAATCAAGGTTATGTTAAAGAAGCATTAGAATATTATTCAAAAGCTGTTGAATTAAACCCAGAATATATAGAAGCTCTTTACAATATCGCGTTGATAAATATTAGTGAAAACGATTTTATAAATGCGAAATCAAATCTTGAAAAAGCAAATAACATAATACCGGAAAACTTTGATGTGCTTTTTAATCTGGGTTTTGTAAATGAACAGCTAAATGATTTTGAAAAAGCGAAAGTATTTTATAAAGCAGCAAAACGTTTAAATAACGAATCGGCAGAGCTTAATTTTAATTTAGGCAACATTTATAAAACAGAAAAAAACTGGATTAAAGCGGAGAGCTATTATTTAAATGCGTTAAAAAATAAAATAGACCCGCGGATTCTAAATAATCTCGGATTTGCGCGTCACCGGCAGGGAAAATACGAAGAAGCAATTATAAACTATAAAGCCGCAATAGAGCTGGACAAGAATTATTCAGATGCAAAAATTAATCTAGGCGCTTCATTATTGGAATTGGGAAATATTGAAGAAGCTGTTATGAATTACAATGAAGTTCTTAATATCAATAATTCCGACGCCACAGCTCATTTTAACAAAGCAATTGCACTTCTGCTCTCAGGAAATTTTTCCGACGGCTGGAAAGAATATGAGTGGAGATTTTTTACATCTTCTGCCCATAGCGGAAAAGGGAAATTGGTAAAACCTAATTTTCTAAAACCTGAATGGAAAGGGGAAAATTTACAAGGCAAAACAATTTTAGTACACGATGAACAGGGCGCCGGCGATTCAATTCAGTTCATCAGATTCTTAAGTATATTAAAAGAATTTGGAGCGATTGTAATTTTTAAATGTCGTAAAGAGTTAATAAATCTTTACAAAAAATTTGATAGTATTGATGAAATTGTTGAATTAACAAACAATTGCCCGGAAAATTATGATTATGAAATCTCCCTGTTAAGTCTTCCGAATATATTAAAGATAGAATTAAATAATATCCCGTCGATAAACAGCTATTTAAAAGTAGATCAGCAGAAAGCAGAATATTGGAAAGAAAAATTATATACGGACAAAAAATTAAAAATTGGTTTGGTATGGAAAGGCAATGCAAATCATGAGTATGATTTTAAACGATCTTGTGATCTGGAAAATTTTAATAATTTGTTAAAAAACGACGACGTTGCTTTTTACAGTCTGCAGTTAAAGCATGAGGATAATGAGTTAAACAACACAAAAGTTGTTGATTTGTCAAACGAAATTAAATCTTTTGAAGAAACTGCAGCGATAATCTCTAATCTGGATCTTGTAATTACGGTCGATACGGCTGCTGCTCATATTTCTGGAGCGCTTGGAAAAAATACGTGGGTACTGTTATCAAAAGTCCCGGATTGGAGATGGTTAATGGACCGTGACGATTCACCCTGGTATTCTTCGGTTAAGCTATTCAGGCAATCGCAGACAGGGAATTGGTTTGATGTATTTGAAAATTTGAATAATGAATTGAAAAGCTTACTTAATTATGATAGCGAAGAATTTATAAAAGATTTTTATGACAAGAAGATTAAAGCATTTCAGTATCATGTTGAAGGTGAAATTGAAAAAGCTCAAAAACTATATATAGAATTGATAAACATGTTCAGCGAAGATACGGAATTATGTTTTTGGCTGGCTTCGCTTTATAAATCTAAGAATGATTTGGCAAACGCTATAAAATATTTTGAACAAGCTTTGTCAATAAATCCAAAATATTATGAAGCAGTTGAAGCCCTTGCTATTATTTATGAACAGACTAAAAATTATAAAAAAGCAGCAGCCAATTATTTAATTCTTCTGGATAGGGATAAAAATGATTTTAATCTATTAGTAAAAGTAGGTGAGATTTTCGGAAGGTTAAGAGAATTTGATATAGCTGAAGATTACTTGAAAAAAGCGTATAACATTGACAAGAATAATTTTGACTTGTTAAATATTCTCGGACTTGTTCTTCAAAAAAACAATAAACTTTTCGAAGCTAGAGAAATGTTTTTTAAAGCGGAAGAAATTAGTCCTTTAACCTCGGGAATTTATCTAAATATCGGAAATACTTATTTACTGGAAAAGAAATTTGACGACGCGATAAGAAACTATGATGAAGCAATAAAATTACAGATTAACTTTAAAGACGCTCATATTGCCAAAGGCATAATATTACTCTTAAATGAAAAATATTCACAAGGCTGGCAGGAATTCCTTTGGGGATTAAAAAGACCTGTTGAGATTATAAAAAATAATGCAATACCGATTTGGCGTCCAAAACCAGGCAACGGTGAAACCGTACTTGTTTATTCGGAACAGGGCATAGGCGATATAATTCAGTTCTCAAGATACCTAAGATTAATTAAAGAGCTTGATTACAATATTATATTTGTCTGTCCTCAATCTTTATCGGGGCTTTATAAGGGAAATGAATATCTTGAGAAAGTTATCGATTCAGAAAATCCTGATTTCCAAAATTTAGAATATGATTATTATGTGCCTCTGCTTTCTTTAGCAGGAATATTTAACACAACTACTAATAATATACCCACATGTAATGAAATCTTAAATTTAAGAAATGTTGCAAATAATGAATTTCCGATAAATGCGGAAAAAATAAATGTCGGTTTTGTATGGGCAGGGAATCCTGATAATGGAAATGATCATATCCGTTCAACCAATTTAAAAAGTTTTGAAAGGTTATTCGTTAATAATAGTGAGGTTGAATTTTACAGTCTGCAGAAAGATTCGGGAAGAGATATTGATGTAGCTTGCAATAAATTTAAAAATGTTCATAACCTGGCTCCTTATCTACGCAATTTTTTAGATACGGCGGAAGTTATTAACAAACTTGATCTTATTATAACAGTTGAAACCTCCGTTGCCCATTTATCGGGAACTTTAAATAAAAACACATGGACCTTACTTCCTTATCTTCCGGATTGGCGCTGGCTGTTAAACAGAGATGATTCGCCATGGTATCCCTCAATGAAATTATTCAGACAGGAAAAACCGGGCGACTGGAATTCATTGTTTAATAAAGTGGAAATGGAATTTTCAAATTGGGTATTAAATAAAAAAAACGAAGTTAATAATGCGAGAAATATTCATTCCGATTCGGAAGAACAAAGATTAATAGCGCGCCGGCTTTTAGATGAGAATAAAGTTGAAAAAGCTAAAACGGTTTTGCAGAATATTCCGAAATCTCAACTAACATCGGCTATATATTTCGATTTAGGCTATTGTTTTCATCTTCAGAACAATCTGCCTTCCGCGTTGGAGAATTATAATAAAACACTTGAGCTTAATCCTACCGATTATAATGCCTTAAACAATATCGGAATTATATTAAAAGATTTAATGCGACTTGATGATGCTGCGAATAGCCTGATGCTGTCCTTAAAAATTAATAACAACAATCCAATCGCATTAAACAACCTTGGAATTATTTTTGATCTAAAAGGTGATTTTAAAACAGCGGTTGAGTTATTTCAAAAAGCAATTGAAATACATCCGGGTTATGCAGAGGCTTACCTGAATATTTCCAACTGTTATGATACTCTTGGAGAAACCGGAAAAGCGTTAAACACAATTAACAAAGCTTTGGAAATAAGTCCGGATTATGCCGACGCTCATTTTAATAAATCTTTAATACTGCTTAAAGACAGAAGATTTGAAGAAGGATTAAACGAATACGAATGGAGACTGAAGAAAAAAGAATATCACGTAAGAAATTTCGGCAGACCTTCACTTGACACAAAAGATATTTCAGGAAAAGTAATTCTTGTTTTTGATGAGCAGGGTTACGGCGATACGCTAAACTTCGCGCGGTATATTAATGAACTTAAAAAACTTGGCGCCATAGTTTATTTTGAATGCCATTCGGCGCTTTCAAAATTAATGAAAAATTGCACCGGTGTCGATGCTGTATTCGAAAGAGGAGTTTTTGATTTAAAAAATATTGAACATGATTATCAGGTTCCTCTACTAAGTCTTCCCAAGTATTTTAATTCGGAATTTGAAAATTTGCCCCAAAACGTTCCGTATATCAAAGCAGATGAAAAAACAAATCAATACTGGCGAGGCTGGTTCTCAGAAATTTGTCAATCGGGTGGTCGCGAATCTAAAGTAAAAATCGGATTAGTATGGGAAGGTAAAAAACCTTTATATAATATTCATCGCGCAAGCACGTTAAAACAGTTTTCTGTTTTAACCGAACTTAGAGAATTCCAATTTTTCAGCCTTCAAATTGGCGATACCGCAGTACAAAACCAACAAATGATGGCCGATTATAACATAGTAGATTTATCAGGACAAATAAAAGATTTTAATGATACAGCGGCGATTATAAATAATCTTGATTTGGTTATAAGCGTTGATACATCCGTTGCGCATTTAGCCGGAGCACTCGGCAAAAAAGTTTGGACACTACTTTCATATAAAGCGGATTGGCGCTGGTTTAAAGATACTGACGAAAGTCCCTGGTATCCGACAATGAAATTATTCAGACAGAAAAAATTTGACGATTGGCAGGAATTATTATTAAGAATAAAAATACAATTACAAAAAGAACTAACTCAATTTCTAGATTAAACAACCAAAATAGGGAGGATTAAATGTCCTTTAGAGTAAACACAAACGTAAATGCATTGCAGGCGTATCATGAATTGGCAAAAGCTAACATGGAAAGCAGCAAGGCACAATTAAGACTCGCTTCAGGTAAAAGAATCTTAAGCGTAGCAGATGATACTTCAGGTTTTAACATAGGCACTTCATTAAAAGGAAAAATTTCCGTAATGAAAGGCGCGCAAGGAAACGTTGCCGCGGCAAAAACATTACTTTCAACGGCTGAAGGTTCTTTGCTGGGTATTAACGACCTTCTCGTAAAAATTGAAGGTAAACTTTCAGATGCGACAAACCCTACAACAGACAGAACCGCTATTCAGGATGATATAAGAGCTTTAGCGAAAGAATTACAAGATACCTTGCTGGGAGCTAAATATAATAACACCAGCGTATTATTCTCAGGAGCCGGCGCGGGATTTACATTCCAGGTCGGAGAAGCGGCCGATACATTAAAACTCGATTTTGCTTCTTCATTGGCAAGCACAGCCACAGGCGGATACGGCGTTGGAATTTCTGAATCAATCAGCAGTTTTGTAAATGTCGCAGCTGCAACATTGGCAAGTGTCGGCGGAAGTGCGGGAACTATAGCCGGACTTCAGACAGCTCTTTCAAATTTAAAGACTGCCGTTTCAGGATCTTTAGGTAAGATAGGTAACTTTACTCAGAGACTTGATATTAAAGAAGATACATTAAACGTATCAATTGCAAACGCTGAAGCAAGCGTAAGCCGCTTATTTGACGCTGATATGGCAATGGAGCAGTTAAACGCAACTAGAGGAAGTATTAAGTCACAAGCCGCAACAGCGATGCTGTCGCAGCTTAATCTTTCACCGCAGCAGGTATTGCAGTTATTCGGTTAATAAAATAATTAAAAAATAATAACGGAAAAATAAAATGAATACTTCAACACAATTAGCAAATGACCAATCACGCGCTAATGCTTACTTGGTGAAAGAAGTTCTGGAATCAACCCCCCAGAAGCTGCTTCTTAAAGTATTCGATTTTGCAATTGTTAATTGCAAAAAAGGAAATGTGGAAAATACTAACAAAGCATTGAGCGAATTAATTAAGGCGTTAAATTTTGATAATCCCGAAGCAAGAGAAATGTCGCTTGGTCTTCTTCAGCTTTATCAATACTCGCAAGAAGAAATGAGAAAAAAGAATAATGAAGTTGTTCTTCAAATACTAACAGGATTAAGAGATACCTGGCAGACAGTATTCAGCGCGGGTTTGTAATAGTTGTTTTATAAAACAATAATTAACCCGGTTTCATAAAGAAACCGGGTTAACATTAAACAGATTTAGTATACGTCACATAAAAACTTCTTTATTTCAATTAAAATTCACACCTCTAACAACACTCTTAAAATTTGTACTAAACTTCTTAACCTAATGCACGATTATGTATTTGGTTGTCAATAGAAGAATTAAAAATGGAAAACAAAATGAATTTTTACTATAAACTTTTTTTTAGGACAGCCGATAATACAAGTGTAAATTAACTAATAATATCAAGTAAGGATACTTGGTAAATTATAATAACAAACTACATGGAGGTATAAAATGGGATTCAGAGTAAACACTAATTCAGATGCGTTGCAAGCATATAATATGCTCAACAAAGCTAATCAAGCGACTGCAAAATCACAGTTAAGATTGGCATCTGGCAAGAGAATTTTAAGTGTTGCAGACGACACAAGCGGATTCAACATCGGAACTTCTCTTAAAGGAAAAGTATCTGTAATGAAAGGAGCACAATCAAATATAGCTTCTGCCAAAAGCATGTTAGCTACAAGTGAAGGAGCTCTTATGGGTATTAACGATCTTTTAACCAAGATTGAGGGTAAACTTTCTGATGCTACTAACCCTACAACAGATCGTACAGCTCTTAAAGATGATATTGCTGCTCTTGCAAACGAAATGCATGACATCTTAAAGAACACAAAATTCAACGATACCCAATTGTTATTCTCTGCTGCTGGTGCCGGATTCACATTCCAAGTTGGCGAATCTACCGATACATTGAAACTTGACTTTGCTTCTTCATTGGCAAGTTCCGCAAACGGTGGTTATGGAACAAATGTTTCTGCTTCAATTTCAAGCTTCGTTAGTGTTTCTGCCGGTACTTTAGCATCTGTTGGCGGTTCTGCCGCTTCAGTTGCGGGATTACAAACAGCATTAACAAACTTGAAATCAGCGGTATCAACATCGTTAGGAAAAATTGGTAACTTCACTCAACGTCTTGACATAAAAGAAGATACCTTAAACACTTCTATCGCAAATGCAGAATCAAGTATAAGTAGATTATTCGACGCTGACATGGCTTTCGAACAGTTAAATGCTACAAGATCAAGTATTCTTGGTCAAGCTGCGACAGCTATGTTTTCTCAATTGAACTTTGCACCACAGCAAGTATTACAATTACTCGGTTAATTTACAAGGTTCATTTACATAAAGCTCTTCCGGTTTATCCGGGAGAGCTTTTTATAAAAAACGAATTCGGGATAAATCATGTATAATTCTCAATCATACTCACGATCTTCAAACAGAGCAAATGCCTATCTTGTAAAAGAAATTCTTGACGCCGATCCTAAAAAACTATTGTTGAAAATTTATGACTTTGCTATTGTAAATTCAAAACGCGGCGATCTTGCTAAAACTAACAACGCTCTTTCGGCACTTATAAATGCTCTTAATTTTGATACTGAAGAAACAAAGAAAATTTCTATTGGTTTGATGAAATTATACCAGTTCTGTCAAGAACAAATGAGACAGAAAAATTTTAATATAGTTGTGAATATTCTATCCGATTTACGCGAAACATGGTTAACAGTATTTAGAACAGCAGATAAATAAGAAAGTAATTTTATGGATATTCTTTCAACATCGGGTATAAATCAGTTTATTAATAGTTACTCTATTTCTGAACAGAACAAGAGAATATACCCTCTTGAAAGCAGAAAAGATAAGTATAATCAGCTGAATACCGCATGGAGCGATTTAAGCTCAAAGCTAGGATCTCTTAAAACTATTGTATCAGATTTAAAGGTTTCTACAAGCAGCTCCTTATTTAATTCCAGAAAAACTTCTTTCCCGACAAATGACTTTCTTTCTGCAACTGCAAGTAAAAACGCGGCTGTTAGTTCTTATTCGTTACGTGTAAATCAGCTCGCGAAAAGCGATTTGGTTCTTTCTAATACAATGGCCTCCGATACATCTGTCGCTTCTATGTCAGGAACTCATACGGTGCAGTTTTCAAGTGGCGATTATACAGGTACTGTTGATATCGATTTAACTGATTCTGAAACAAATGACACAATTATGACAAAAATTTCAGAAGCAATTAAAGACGATTATGCTGTTATTGATTCAAATTCATTGGTTTCAAGCAACACATATACAGGTGCTGGTGAATTTACGCTGGATATTAATGGAATAGAAACAACAATTTCATATGACTATACAGATCAAAATTATGATACAGTCATTGAAGATCTCGTGCAGCAGATTAATGGAAATACAAGCGGACTTACTGCTGAAAAAGTTGTCGACGGTTCAAATGTTTCATTAAAGTTAACTTTAGACGACAAAGATCAATATATCACCATCAAACAAACCGGTGATACGGGAAATTTGCTAAGTACTCTTGGTATTGATGTTGAAAATGAAAAATCAACCGCCGCTTTAGTTAACGCTTCATTATTTTCTCCTACTACCGGAAATTCCAAATTATCATTTACAGCTAAAGAATCCGGTTATGACAACAGACTAATTATGTCGGATATTTCCGGTTCGGCGCTCGATTTTGTCGGATTAACAAGTTCGATTTTGACTAATCGTACACAAAATATCGGGGATGACGATGCAGGTTTCAAATATTCGGCAGTGAGTTCATCCAATAATGAATTAAACGCTAAGTTAGAGTTTAACGGAATAAATATTCAGCGTAATTCTAACTCTGTTGATGATCTTGTAACAAATGTAACTTTTGACCTTAAATCAGTTATGGAAGCAACGGATAATGATGTAAGTGTTGCTGTGAAAATCGATAAAGACGCAATTAAGGGCAAAATTGAAGATTTTGTAAAAAAATTCAACGATTCTTATACTTATATAAAAAACCGGTTTACTTCTGATTCTCTTGGAAGAGGAATTTTTGCGGGTGATACTTCTGCGCTTTCATTAATGAACAAACTCTCAAAAACTGTCATGTCAAAAGTAGAAGGTTTAACTGATGACAAACTTAGTTATTTATCTGAAGTTGGGATTTCATTTGACCCAAGTTTGGGACTAACTGTTTCAGATAGTTCAAAATTGGAAAATGCTATTTCAAATACCCCTAGTCAGGTATCGGACCTTTTTAACTCGGAAAACGGAATTGCTAACACTTTATATAATACGGTTGATGCGTATCTTGGTTCTAACGGCACAATTGCGAATATGAAGTCGTCTTATGATAAAAATCTTAAATATATTGGCGATAGAATTACCTCAATTAATAACAGTATTGAAAAAAGCGCCAGTAATTTAAGAAGTCAATATGAAAAATTGCAGATGCAGCTTATAAGCATGTTATCCAGTCAGAATTTCTTTTCGCAATCAAGCGGAGGGTTCTTTTAATTGGACTTAAATATTGAAAAAGATATTGTAGTTTTGAAAAACGATCTGGATAAGATTCTATTTAATCTTAAAAATGTGAGTGAAAATACGTTCGAAAGTAGAATGGACTTTATTAACGCTACTTTGTCAAAAGTTAAAAAAAAACGTGAAGAATTGTTGAAAATTCACCCTGTAGAGGAATTGAAAAAATTTAATTACGAATTGGAAGATTATATTAAACAAATTGTAGAAAATTTCGATAATATTATAGCTGAAAAAAAAGCTGAACAGGATAAAATTGGTTCTGAACTGAAAAAAATTAATAATAAAAAGAAACTTACAAATTATAATAGGTAACAAATGGATATCAAAGGCATAGGAAGCGGCAATTATAATCCTTTTAACGAAATTCAGAAAAAACAGGAAGTACCTAACGGAAAGCCGGTTAAGGCTGCAGATAAAATCGAAATTTCGAAAGAGGCAAAATTGTTGAAATCAAACAGAATATCCGACAAAGATTTTTCTAAAATTAGAGAAAGAATTGATAACGGCTTCTATAACAAATCAGAAGTTATAAGCAAAATAGCAGATAATATTCTTAAAGAAATAGCTCCCGAATTGAATTAATTCGGGAGTTGTTCCCTCCCAATCTTCAAATAATAAATTAAAAATCAGCCCAAGCTTCATTGCATATTTATCTTAAAATAGGTAAAATTAACCCCTTGATATAATTATAAAACTTCAATGCGGGGTTTGTCTTTTTGAAAAACGAAATACAGAACAATAAACTTTTAATTATGGGGAAGCTTTCGGCTACCCTTGCGCATGAAATAAGAAATCCGTTATCCGCACTTAAGCTTAATTTAAACTATCTTAAAATGTCAGAAGAAGAATTTGACCCTGAGGTTATTGAATGTCTTAACTCCTGCGTTGAAGCCGCAGATAGAATTCAGGATTTAATTGAAAATACATTGGAGTTTTCAAGAACACCTACAAAGGATGAAAAAGAAATATCTATAAACGAGATTTCAATTCAAGCCGTCGATATATTAACCGGAACCGCAAAGAAAAAAAATATTGGAATTATTAGTGAACTAAGTGAAACCATTCCAATGGTATTAATAAATAAAAATAAAATTTTACAGGTTTTTATTAATTTAATAACAAATGCTATTGATGCTTCCGACAAAAACAGCATGATTACACTGCGCTCGTATTTAAACAGTAAAAAAGATGTTATTTTTGAAATTGAAGATAAGGGTGTTGGAATCAGCGAAGAAGCTAAGGAAAAAATATTTACCGATTTTTATACAAATAAAAGAAACGGCACAGGACTTGGTTTAAGTGTCTGCAAAAAACTTTTAGAAGAAAGTAAATGCGAAATATCTTTTGAAAGTGAAGAAAATAATGGAACCAAATTTAGAATTTTATTCCCTAAAATAATTACGATATAAACTATGACTGCAAAAATATTAATTGTTGATGATGATAATCTTGTCTGTATCTCGCTAAAAAAAGTATTAATTAAACTGGGATATGATGTTGATGTCTGCATGGAAGGGGATAAGGTTTTTAACTTTGTTGAATTATACCAGCCTGATATTATTTTGCTCGATATTTATTTAACAACTCATAACGGACTCGACATTTTAAAAGATCTTCAAAATAAATATTTTCATATTCCCGTGATTATGATTACAGCTTATTCCGACGTTAAAATTGCGGTCAGCGCAATGAAATCCGGCGCTTATGATTTTCTTTTGAAACCAATGGATTTGGAACAGCTTCAGTTAGTTCTTACCAAATGCGTTAACCATTTAAATCTTACAAATGAAGTTCACCGACTGCAGTCGGTCTTAACCGCGAATGAAATTAGTCATGAGTTTTTCGGTAAAAGCAAACCGATATTAAGAGTTTTAAACCTAATAGAAAAATTGGCCCGCAGCGAGGATACTACAATTCTACTTGAAGGTGAAAGCGGTACCGGTAAAGAAGTTTTCGCTCAATATATTCATCAGAAAAGCCCGCGCGCAAATAAAGTGTTTATTCCGATAAATTGCGGAACAATTCCGAAAGATTTGGCCGAAAGCGAATTGTTCGGGCATGAAAAAGGAGCTTTTACAGGAGCGGCTCAAAAAACTAAGCTCGGTAAATTTGAGCTTGCCGACGGAGGTACAATCCTGCTTGATGAAATCGGCGAGCTTTCATTGGACCTGCAGGTAAAACTTTTAAGAGTTCTTCAGGAAAGAAAATTTTACCGCGTTGGCGGCGAAAAAGAAATTTCGGTCAATGTACGTGTTCTTGCGGCAACAAATAAAGATCTCGAAAAAGAAATTGAAAAAGGGAATTTCAGAGAAGATCTTTTTTACAGGCTTAATGTGGCTAAAGTAGTAATTCCTCCTTTACGCGAAAGACTTGGTGATATTCCCGTACTAGCTCTTACTTTTGTAAGAGAATTTGCCGGTAAATTCGGAATACAAATAAAAGGAATTGACGAAGAGGCGATTCATCTTCTTGAAAATCAGTACTGGAAAGGAAATGTACGCGAGCTTAGAAATGCAATGGAAAGAGCAGTGCTTATGATGGAAGGGGATGTTTTAATGGAAAGACATCTTACCTTCTTAAAATTCGGGAAAGACGATTCCCCAGTCGGCGCCGATAAATTTATGCTCACAATTCCTCCGGAAGGAATTAAGATAGAAAAAGTATTAAAGGATCTAATTCTTAAAACCTTGGATATTACCAAGGGAAATCAAGTACGCGCCGCAAAAGTACTGGGACTTTCCCGTTCAAAACTGCGTTACAGAATGGAACAGCTTGGAATTGAAGTAACAAAAAAAATACAATAACTTTTTATATTAGACCAACCTAAATCTCATTTACCCACATGGCTAAAATTAGCCATTCTTATATCAAAAAATCTGAAATTGATTCAATTATATCGTTTTTTTTCGGCACTTAAATTGAGATATAACTAAAAAAAAATGTTTTTTATACGATAGTATTTCTGGAATAGAAACATAAATTAATTCTCTGAAAATATCGGGGAAAAAATTCTCACTTTAAGGGAAAAAATATGGAAGTTGGATCAGATTTTACTTTGGTAATAAATGAATTGAATTCCGAAGATCCCTCTATAAGAAGATCGGCAGCGGAAAAATTCCTTTTTGAAGAAATACCAACGGAATTGGTAATACCATTAACTAATAAATTAGAGGATGAAGACAACGGCGTAAGAGATATAGTTTCGTCCGTATTAATATCATCTGAGAATCCGGATATCCCAACATACGTTGTCCCTTTTGTATCTTCAAAAAATATATCTGTTAGAAACCTCGCCGGGGAAATTTTACTTAAAAAAGGAATCAATTCGCTTGACGCTATGATTGAATATCTGCCAAAAGGCGATGATGATGATAAGAAATTTGTTATAGATGTAATGGGACTTATAGGCGATTTGAAACCCGTTAAAGAAATAGTTGAAGTGTTAAAAACCTCGCAGAACGAAAATGTTGTTTTAGCCGCTTTAGAAGCTTTGGGAAATATTAAAGCCGAAGAGGCTGAAGACGAAATAATAGCCAAGTTTAACGAAAACGAACTTTATCAGCCTACCGTTACTGAATCACTCGGTAAAATAGGAACCGAAAAATCGCTGAAATTTATTTATAACAAATTTAATGAAGTGGACGATCTCAGTAAATTCCCAATGATTGAAAGTTTGGGCACCGTAGGAAACGAAGAAGCGTTTTTCTTGTTGTTATCCGAGTTGAAAAATTTAAAAGGCGCGCTTGCATGGGCGGCAATTAAATCGCTGAGAGAATTAAAAGACAGGTACGGACTTGATGTTCCATTTGATGAAAGTATGAAAAACTCATTGTTAAGTACGCTTGTAGAAGGAGAACTTGAACATAAAAAAGCCGCCGCGGATCTTATCTCATTTTTTAGTGATAAAGATATTATTGAGACTGCATTAAAGGTTTACGGTCAAGATGAAGAAATTGATTATTTTCTGAAACCCAAGTTTTTTGAAAATCCTGCCCTTGTATTCCCCAAAATTACTGAATGCTTAAGGGAATCAAGCGTTAATACAAAACAATTGTTCGATTTAATAAAAGAATTAATTTCATCTGATCAGCAATCTTTAGAAGAGCTTTCAAGCGTAAATATGAGAAATTTGTGCGATGTATTTACCGATAATTTGGATAATCCCGATGAAGAAGTTAGAAGAAGTTCAATTGAACTTTTATTTTTCTGCAATTATGAAACCGCAATATTGTTTTTAGATACTATAATAAATGATGATAACTTCTGGAATAGACTTAGACTTCTAGAAATTCTGGAACAAGTTGAAGATGAACGTATAATAGAAACTTTGAAAAAATTATCTGATGACCCTGAAGAAATGGTTAAAGAAAAAGCCGTCTGGTTGCTTAACCAGCGCGGGATTAACAATTTAGAAATTAAGGCATAAAACATGAACCAACCCGCTCTTAATACATTTCAGAGTAATCGTCCGGCATTAAATTTTTCTTTCGGAAATAACGGTACGGGTAATAAACTTACCGATAAAACATTTGAAGATTGGCGGAAATTAATTTACGATCAATGCGGAATTTATTTTCAGGATAATAAAAAATATCTTCTGGAAAGCCGTCTTCAAAAAAGAATAGCTTTTTTAAAAATAGATACTTTCGAAAAATATCTTGAATATGTAAAATTTAATCCCCGTAAGTCAGACGAATTAAAATACTTGTATGAAGTAATTACAATTAATGAAACGTTTTTCTTCAGGAATCAGCCTCAGCTTGACGCTCTTGTTACAATGATTATTCCGGAAATTCTAAATTCACCGTTAAAAATTAATAAAAATAAAATTAGAATTTGGAGCGCGGCATCTTCATCAGGAGAAGAAGCCTATTCAATTGCAATGGCTTTTAACGAAATGATAAAACCTAAATATCCTGGCTTAAGTCTTGAGGTAGTTGGTACCGATATTAATTATCAAGTAATAGAAACAGCTAGAAGCGGGGTATTTAAAGAATATGCCGTCAGAAATACACCTTCATATTATATGAAAAAATATTTTAAACAGGACGGTTCCAATTATCATCTTGATCCTCAAATTAGAAATATGGCTACATTTAAGATGCTTAACTTATACGATCAAATGGCTATGAAATCAATGACAGGTTTCGATGTAATTTTCTGCGCGAATGTATTAATCTATTTTGACTTAAAATCAAAAGTACAAGTTGTTTCGCAGCTATATAACTCGTTAAATAAAAACGGCTATTTGTTTATCGGATATTCTGAAACTCTTCACGGAATATCGAAAGCATTTAAACTTGCCAGTTTCCCCAAAACAATTGGATATAAAAAGGAGTAATAAATAAATGAAAAAGGTGATCTTAATTGCGGATGATTCTCCGACAATTAGAAAATTTGTTGCTTTTTCACTTACCATGCAGGGGTTTGAAGTTGTAGCCGCTAAAGACGGTATGGAAGCTATTGAACAGCTGCCTGCTAAAAAAATTGATTTGATTATCACAGATCTGAATATGCCGAACCTTGACGGATTTGAACTAATAAAATCTATTCGACAAAATCAGGATTATGTGGAATTACCAATTATTATTCTTTCTTCTCTTGCCGGAAGCGAGGAGATAGAAAAGGGAATGAGCTGCGGGGCAAACTCATATCTTGTAAAACCGTTTGACCCGAAAAGAATTCAATACGAAGTTGCGAAATATTTAAACTAATATAAGAGGAATATCAATGGAGTTGAAATTTTTAGTCGTCGATGACTCTGTTACAATGCGAAGGATTGTTAACAATTCATTGAAAACCCTTGGTTACACTAATGTTGTTGAAGCAAGCGACGGTAAAGACGCACTTTCAAAACTGGCTGCTGATTCATCCATAAATTTTGTAATCACAGATTGGAACATGCCTGTAATGTCGGGTTTGGAATTAAGTCAGGCCATACGCGGTGATGCGAAATTAGGAAATATGCCTATTCTAATGGTAACAACACGCGGAGTTAAAGAAGATATTGTTCAAGCATTACAGGCAAAAGTTAATAACTATGTTGTTAAACCGTTTACGCCTCAGGTACTAAAAGAAAAATTAGACCAGGTTTTAGCAAACATTTCATAAGGGAAATACAATGAGTATTCAAACTGAAAACATGAAAGAAATTTTCGGGAAAATAGATGATCTGAAAGCGGTTTTTAAAGTAGGCGAAAGAATTCTGCCTATTCTTACAAGCTTAATTGATTTTATGGGTGAAATTATTCCGCTTCTCGAAAACATTAATACATCTATTTCGGACAGCACTAATCAGATGCCAAAAGTTTCGAACCAGATTAATAATGTAACAAGCGCTACCGAACTTGCAACAACGGAAATCCTCGATCTTGTCGATGAAATTTCAAACGAGCTTAATGATATAGAACAGGCAATAACAAAAATCCTTGAACTCAACCAAACTCGTGATGACAAGTTTAATGAAATAATTAAACATGTAGAAAAAAACGATAAGGTTATTGAATTGCTTAATGAATACAAAACTATTTCAACTTATGATGATACCTTTAATATTGTAAGAGAAGTACTCGCTAAAATAAGCAACGATGCATTTAAAATTACAATGTCGCTTCAGGTTCAGGATATTACTTCGCAGCAATTAAGCGCGGTAAATCATTTAATTGAATCGGTTAATACAAGACTTACCGGATTAGTAAAAGAAATTGATAGCTCGGACCTAAAAAAAGAATTCGGCAGTATGAAATGGGAAGACTCGGAATCAACGCATTTTGACGGGAACGCTTCCTATATTGACAGAGAACATAAACAGCAGGAAGTTGATCAAATTATTTCTGATCAGAAACAGGTAGCTTCGCAAGAAGAAATTGATAAATTATTCTCTTAGAGGAAAATGGAAACTTTAACTGTAGACTATGCATTGTTGAATGATCCTGATATGCAGGAAATCTTTGAAGGTTTCGTTATTGAAACAAACGAAATTTTTGAGAAACTTGATTTGGATTTGGTTGAAATTGAAAAACGTCCGGACGATGCGGATTTGTTAAACGAAATCTTCCGCTCTTTTCATACAATTAAAGGAACTTCGGGATTTCTCGGTTTGGTAAAACTTCAAAATCTAACTCATCATCTCGAAGATATTCTTAACAAACTTAGAAAAGGGGAAGCAAAGGTTAACGGCCGAATTATGGATGGCATACTCCATGCATATGATAATCTGCGTCAGCTTCTTACAGTTATTGAAAACCAGAAAAATGAAGATTGTAATATTCAAAATTCCTTGGATGAATTAATTGCAATAATTAATGATCTTGAAAGCGGCGGCAACGGCGATGTTAAAGTTACTGCTAAAAAAGGTAAAGTCGCCTCTAAAAAAGCTGATGTAAAAAAAGCTGAAACAAAAAAAACTGTTTCTAAAAAAACCGATGCTAAATCTAAAGTAACTAAAAAAACAGTTTCGAAAAAGAAAACAGCTAAAAATCAAAATGTTTCCGAAGAGGAAGAAATAAAGGATGAAATAAATCCCGAAGAAATTATACTTCAGACTGAAACTTATGATGATAATGAAATTGAAGATGAAATTGAAGCTGATGAAGAAATTGAAGAAGCAAATAAATCTATACCCGATGTTAATATTTCGCAAGCCGAATCTAAAACCGCCTCTGTTAAGAAAGGGGAAAATTCAATTCGCGTTGATGTTGAACGTTTGGATGAGTTGTTGAATTTTGTTCAGGAACTTGTGCTTGGAAGAAACAGATTATCTCAAATTACGCATGAAGTTAGTCTTGAATTTGAAGGATCAAAAATTTCAAGAGACCTTGCCGAAACAAGCAGGCATATTGATTTGATGACTACCGAACTGCAGCTTGCTGTAATGAAAACAAGAATGATTAGAATCGGTAAGGTGTTTAACCGCTTTCCGAGATTGGTGCGCGATTTAAGCAAGGATCTTAAAAAAGATATTCAGCTTGTAATAAACGGTGAAGACACCGAACTTGACAAAACATTAATTGAAGAAATAAACGATCCTCTTGTTCACCTTGTAAGAAATGCCATTGACCACGGAATTGAATCACCCGAAGTAAGAAAAGCAGCCGGTAAAAATCCGCAAGGAACGGTAACGCTTTCAGCTGAACATGAAGGAAATAATATAATTATTACGATTCAGGATGACGGCTTTGGAATTGATCCCGAAAAAATAAAAGCTAAAGCGATCAGCAAAGGAATAATTTCCGCAGAAAAAGCAAAAGAACTTTCTAAAGTTGAAACATATAATTTAATTTTTGCCCCCGGCTTTTCTACAGCCGAAATAGTCACCAATGTTTCCGGCAGAGGCGTTGGTATGGACGTGGTTAAAACCAATGTCGCTAAATTAAGAGGCATTATTAATATTGAATCGGAAGTCGGCAAAGGATCAAAAATAATTATTAAACTCCCGTTAACATTAGCGATTATACAGGGATTGCTTGTTGAAATTTCTCATGAAACAGTTGTAATACCTCTTAATTCGGTAGTAGAAGTAGTTAGAATTCCTAAAAACCAAATTTATAAAGTCAATCAAACACCTTGTATTAAATTGCGCGATACCGTGCATCCGCTGATAAGTATTGATAAATTATTATATTCTGCTAACGGCAACGGTAAGGATAAAAATTGGCAGTTTGTTGTCATTGTTGGAATTGCTGAAAAACGTTTCGGCATTACGGTTGATGAATTGGTTGGTCAAAAAGAAATTGTGATTAAAACTCTTGGCAGCTATTTGGGAAACATTGAAGGAGTTGCCGGCTCAACCATTATGGGAGACGGAAAAGTTGTTATGATTGTGGATATTGCTGAGCTTGTTCATAAACTATTGGATAAAAATTGACAAATAAAATTAGAGCCGTAGTAATTGACGATTCCGCGTTTATGCGGAAATCTCTTTCTATTATTCTTGCTTCGGATCCTGATATTGAAATTGTGGGTACGGCAAAAGACGGATTGGAAGGTTTTGAACTCGTTAAATCAGTTAAACCTGATGTTGTTACGTTGGATATTGAAATGCCCAGAATGGACGGACTAACTGCTCTTAAAAAAATTATGGCGGAATGTCCTACCCAGGTTATTATGGTAAGTTCTTTGACGACTGACGGTGCGGAAGCAACTCTGAAAGCTTTGGAACTTGGAGCCGTTGATTTTATCCCTAAAGAAATGTCTTTCGTAAGTGTTAATATTGTAAATATTAAAGAAGAGTTAATCAGAAAAATTAAAACTCTTGTTAAGAATAAAGCGCTTACTTCAAGACTTCAAAAAATCAGAGGTGTCGGTTCCGGTGAGGAATTGCCAATAAAACATAAATCTACTGGAAGTCTGCCGCGTTTTGCATTTAAAGCTATTGCATTGGGCATTTCAACAGGCGGGCCGTTATCACTGCAGAAAGTAATTCCCGTAATAAAAGAAAATTGTAATCTGCCCATCTTTATTGTTCAGCATATGCCTCCTAAATTTACAAAATCGCTGGCCGATAGACTGAACAATTTAAGCGTTATATCTGTAAAAGAAGCTGAAGATAGGGAAGAAGTTAAAAACGGGACTGTGTATTTAGCTCCGGGCGGCTTCCATATGAAACTGAATAAAAATATAAGCGGCAAAGTCTATATTAATATAAGTGATACTCCAGCTGATACATTGCACCGTCCGTCAGTGGATGTTATGCTCAATTCGGTATTGGAAGTATACGGGAAACATACTCTTGGAGTAATTATGACTGGCATGGGAAAAGACGGAGCCGAAGGCATAAAACATTTAAAACAATTAGGCGGTTATTGCATAGCTCAGGATGAAAATTCCTGCATAGTTTACGGTATGCCAAAAGCAATTGTGGATGCCGGTTATGCCGATGTAATTGCGTCATTAGATAAAATTCCGGAAATTATAAATAAGGCAATATAAAAATGAAAGAAGAATTTCAAGACATAGTATATAGAGAAATCGGTTATTCAAAACTTGTAAGTAAAAACCTAATTAAAGCCGAAGACGCTAAAATTACTGGCTCGTCAAAAATTTCAATTGAAGAAGACAGTCATGAAGGAATAAAAATTATTCTTAAAAAAGATGCGAACGATAATATCAAAGAAATAAAATTCGTTTGCTCCTGCGGCGAAACAAAATCAGTAATTCTTGATTATAATGAAGAATAATTATCACCTGTTCATATTTAGCCAATTATTATAAAAATACCATTCTTTTTAACCAAAATTACACAATTTACCACTGGCATTAGTTTTGACTCTTCATTATAAAAAAAAGTCAAAACTATGCCGAAGACTAACGTTGATCAATTAAAAAATTTGCTGGATTATACATCGCTTAAACAAAAAGTGATCAGCAAAAATATAGCTAATGCAGGTACGATAGGTTACCAGAGAAAAGATATTGAGTTTAAGGATTTTCTCGAGAACGACGCCAATGCATCTGTTAAAATTACATCCTCAAAACATATCACAATGAACGAAATTGAAAGACCTGCTGATAATAAAATAAACGTTGTTAATGATAAGAACGCGGTAAGCAATTCAGGAATCAATAATGTTGATATCGATAAAGAAATGGCTGAGATGGCGGAAAATACAATCATGTTCAAATTTGCCGCCAGAAAGTTAAACGCTTACTACAGAAATATGCAAAAAGTAATTAAAGGAGGCGGATAATGAAAATTGGACCTAACCTATCGGCATTCGGCATAAGCGCTAAAGGAATGAGTGTTCAGAAAAAAAGAATGGACATTGTAGCTGAAAATATTGCAAACGCAAGCACTACTAAAACTACTTCGGGCGGACCATATAAAAGAAAATTTTTGCTTGTTGAAGAAGTAAACAATAAAACAATTAATTCTGCAAACTCCGGTAACGGATTTAAAATGGATATATCATCAGACGGTCACATTCCCGGTTTAGATTCGAACTCGGACCAGCTGAAATTTGACGGAATTAAAACAAATATTCAGCAGGATTCAAGCGTTGGCGAAATGGTATATAATCCGGAACATCCAGACGCCGATAAAGAAGGTTATGTTCAAATGCCCAACGTTGATGTTGTTACGGAAATGATTGACATGATTACTTCAACAAGAAATTATGAAGCAAATTTAACGGCATTTAACGCTTCAAAACAAATAGCTAAAGATTCGCTGGAGATATAGTAAAATGAAAATCAGTTCCAATGCCGTCGGTAATTATAGTCCATATGCTTCTAAGGTTAATAATGTTGCTAAAACTCAAAAATTAGCTGAAGCAAAAGAATCTAAAAACACAGATATAATTTCGAATGAAGAAAAAAAGTTTTTTACAAAAATGTATCCAGAAAACAAAAGTGAAATAATAGATTATCATTTCTACAAGTCATCCGGTAAAATGTCGGGTGTCTCTGTCGGTTCATTATTCGATAGGAGAGGTTAAAATGAAAATATCAGGTATTAACAGTTTTCCGCAAATAGCAAAAATTAATGATATAAATAAAAGCAGCGAGGGAAACTTCGGAAATGTATTAAATGATTTTGTGAAGCAGGTAAACGCGGATCAGAATAATTCAAAACAAATTACGAATGATTTTATTGAAGGCAAAGATGTTGAGATTCATGAAGTTATGATTGCCGGTGAAAAAGCAGCGACAAGTTTGGATTTACTAATTGAAATAAGAAACAAAACCATTGATATGTATAAAGAATTATCGAGGATGTAAAATTGGATAATAATAAAGGTTCTCTCGGCTCCGTCATCGGAATTTTTAACAAACTATCTATGCAGCAGCGCATGATGCTGGTTGGTATTTTCGCAATATCGCTTCTGCTTCTTGGCTTTGTAATTTTCGTTTTTAACGAACCGACTTACACAACGCTGTATTCGAACCTTGCAGGTGAAGATGCATCGAAGGTAATTGAACAGCTTACCAGTCAAAAGGTTCAATATAAAATTGAGGACAGCGGCACAACTATCAAAGTCCCGAAAGATAAAGTTTATGAAATCCGTTTCTCAATGGCTTCAAAAGGAATTCCAAACTCAGGAATTGTCGGTTATGAAATTTTCGATAAAAATACAATGGGCATGTCGGAATTCATGCAGAAGTTAAATTATAAACGCGCTCTTGAAGGAGAAATTTCAAGAACAATTATGCAGCAGAGCGGAATTGAAGGGGCAAGAGTTCATATAGTTTTTCCAGAAAAATCAATTTTTAAAGAAGACAAAAAAGAACCAACCGCCTCTGTAGTACTGAAAATGAATACAGGCATTCAGGTTTCGCAAAATAATATAATTGCAATCTCAAACCTTGTAGCAAGCAGCGTTGAAGGATTAAAACCCGGCAAAGTAACTGTTCTCGATACTCAAGGCCGGCTGCTTTCAAGAGAAGAAGATGAAAATTCTTTTACCGCGGCAAGCGGAAAACAATATGAAATTAAAAGTTCCGTAGAAACATATTTGGCTCAAAAAGCTCAAAGCCTTTTAGATAATGTTTTAGGTTACGGCAATTCAGTTGTAAGGGTAAACGTAGATCTGAATTTTAAACAAGTTGATAAAACAATGGAATCGTTTGATCCTAACTCTCAGGTTGCGGTAAGCGAACAGAGCGTTAAATCCGAAAGCGCAGGATTGAGCATGAGCGATTCCAATGCTGTAACTTCTGAAAATACAACTACAAATTATGAAATCAGCAAAACCATTGAAAGAGTTATTGACGGCGCGGGAAATATACAAAGGGTAACTATTGCAGCAGTTATTAATGGCGTTAGCAAACAAGTTAAAAACGGGGATGTTACCGAAACTGTAATTGAACCGCGTTCGCCGGAACAGCTTCAGAAATTGGAACAGATTGTTAGACAGGCTGTTGGTATTGACGATTCGCGTCAAGATCAGGTTTCCTTGGTAAGCATTCCTTTTGAAACAAATTTTGTTGAGGAGCTGCCCAAATTAGAAGAATCACCTATGGATAATATTCAGGATTGGTCAAATTTTATTTTAATATTCTTCGCAATTGGAGCTTCATTTTTTGTGCTGAAAGGATTAATGAACAGACTTAAAAATGAAAAAATAATGATAGGCAATGTAAATTACTCTGATAATGCTTTTAACGATTTAATGCCCTCTATTCCTTCAGGTAGTTTCGGTTCGCAATCAATGCAGATGACGCCAAGCGCTCTCCCAAAGAAAAAACCAATTCTGCAAATAGGCGACCTTGAAGATGAAATTACAGACGAGGCGTTAAGAAAGAAAACACAGCACGATAAAATAATTAACTATGTTCAGAAAAAACCTTCTGAAGCCGCAAAACTAATAAATTCATGGTTGAGGGAAGATGAGTTCTAAATCATCAAAAAGAAAAGAAACCTCGGTCAGCGATCTGACGGGGTTGCAAAAAGCTTCGCTTCTTTTAGTTGCGCTTGATGTTGATACAGCTTCAACAGTTTTAAAAAATATTGACGCAGCCGATGTTGAAGCCATATCCGCCGAAATTACAAAGGTAAGAAATATTCCTTCGCACGTCGTTGACCAGGTTATGATTGATTATTATGAAATGGTTACGGCAAATGAATACGTGCTTGAAGGAGGATTGGAGTTCGCTCAGCAGGTGCTCGAAAAATCATTCGGAATGGCTAAAGCCGTTGAAATTATTGAAAAGGTTAAAAACATAACTACCCTTCATGGTTTTGATGTATTAAAAAAAGCAGACTCGACACAATTGGTTAACTTTCTAAATAAAGAACATCCTCAAACAATCGCGCTTATACTCTCGCATTTAAGTCCCGACCAAACCGCTGAAGCCTTAAAAGAACTTCCCGATGATTTAAGAAATGATGTTGTTTACCGTATTGCCACTCTTGGTAAAATATCGCCGCAGACTTTAAAGAAGATTGAACAAGTTGTCGATGAACTCGCTGGATTCTCGATTAATCAATCAATGGGAAAATTGGGCGGACCCAAAAGCGTTGCTACAATATTAAACCGCACAAATGTTAGTTTAAGTAAAGAAATTATAGACGGAATACAGGATAGGGACGATAACGTTGCCGCTGAAATAAAAAGATTAATGTTCATATTCGACGATATTATTCATCTTCAGGACAGAGATATTCAGGCTATTCTTAAAGAAGTTGATAGAAAAGATCTGGCACTTGCACTTAAGATCGCCGACGATAAAGTTAAAGATAAAATATTCGGTAATATGTCTGAACGTGCAGCAGACCTACTTAAAGAAGAACTTCAGTATATGGGTCCGACAAGATTAAAAGAAGTTGAAACATCGCAAGCCAGAATTGTTGATACAATAAAAATGCTCGAAGAACGTGAAGTAATTTCTATAAACTTCCGCGGCGGTACTGAGGAAGTTTATGTCTGATGTTATAAGATTAAACATAAGGTCAAAATCCTTAAAAGCTTTTGTTCCTGAAGCAGGAGTTGATTTTTCTCAGTTTACGGCATTTACGCAGGAAGACGCATTAAAAAAAGAAATGGAGAAAAAATATCAGTCCGGATTTGATGAAGGTTATCAAAAGGCAAAGGATGAAATGGAAAATGATTATTCTGATGAGCTTCTTAGAAAGACTGAGAATTTTTATCAGATACTCGCAAGTTTTGAGCAGAAAATAATTGATTACGAAAAAAGCTTTGATAAAATAATTATTGATGTATCGACAAAAATAGCGGAAAAAATTGTTCATAAAGAAATTGAAAATAAAACTGTAATTCAAAACACGTTAAAAGAAGCAGTTAAGAAAATACTTGGCGCAAATGAAATAGTTATAAAAATAAATCCCGAAGACTACAAAGGTATTTCACTTGACGGAACACAGAAAGATCTTGAAAAATATTTTTCTAAAATCAGATTCGAACAAGATGGTAATATTGATATCGGCGGTTGTCTTATTGAAAGTGAAGTCGGTAATGTTGACGCTAGAATATCAACTCAGCTTGATGAAATAACCAAGGCGCTTGAAAATAATATTATAATAAAAGAATAATAATGGAACTTGCCAAAACATATATTGATAAATACGGAAAATTAATCGACAAGATTGATCCGATAAAAGTAAACGGGAAAGTAACTGACGTTATCGGTTTAGTGATTATATCGGTTGGACCGAATGTTTCATTAGGTGAAGTATGTATAATTGTTGATAAAAACGGAAAAATAGTCTGCAAAGCAGAAGTCGTTGGATTTAAAGACGGGAAAGTATTGTCAATTGCATTGGGTGAAGTAGAAAATATTTCTCCCTCTTGCGAAATTAAATCCTTCGGAAAACAGTTCGGAATTCCTTTAAGCGAAAATCTGTTGGGAAGAGTAATTGACGGTCTTGGAAATCCTATTGACGGTAAAGGTGAAATTGTAAGTCAATCATATAGAAATGTATATAGAGAACCGCCGAACCCGCTTGATAGAGCAAGAATTGAAAGTCCACTTCAGACAGGAGTGCGTTCAATCGACGGTTTATTAACATGCGGAAAAGGCCAGCGTGTAGGAATATTCGCCGGTTCGGGCGTCGGCAAAAGCGTTATGCTCGGAATGATTGCAAGAAATACAAACGCCGATATAAATGTTATTGTTCTTGTTGGAGAAAGAGGAAGGGAAGTAAGAGAATTTATTGAAAAAGATTTAGGCGAAGAAGGATTAAAAAGATCAGTTGTAGTTGTCGCAACCAGCGATAAACCTGCGCTTATGAGAATTAAAGCCGCGTTTATTGGAACTACAATTGCCGAATATTTCAGAGATCTTGGCAAAGATGTTGTGTTAATGATGGATTCGGTTACAAGATTTGCTTTAGCGCAAAGAGAGATTGGATTAACAATTGGCGAACCGCCCACTACAAAAGGATATACACCCAGCGTTTTTGCGATACTCCCTAAACTGCTCGAAAGAGCCGGTACGTCAATTAAAGGATCCATTACAGGTTTCTATACTGTGCTTGTTGACGGTGATGATATGAGCGAACCAATAGCCGATGCGGTAAGATCAATTCTTGACGGTCATATAGTGCTTTCAAGAAAAATCGCAAACAAGGGACAATTCCCGGCAATTGATCCTCTACAGAGTGTAAGCCGTGTTATGCCCGATATTGTTTCGGAAGACCATCGTTTAAGAGCTATGGAGTTTAACGAAATTCTTCAAACATATAATGAAGCCGAAGACCTTGTAAATATTGGCGCTTACGTAAAAGGAAGCAATCCGCAGGTTGATCACGCTTTGTCAAATATCGGCGCATTGAGAAATTTTCTTAAGCAGGACATGAAAGAAAAAGCAACATTAAAAGATTCTATTAGCAAACTGAAATCAATAATAAATATGCCTTTAGCATAACATGGCAAAGTTTAATTATAAATTTGCCTCGGTGCAAAGAATTAAAAATACGATTGAAAAAAAAGTACAGAAAGAGTTATCGGTAATCGATCTTGAAATTGAAAAAGCAAAAATAAAATTATCGGAATTAGAAGCGGAAAAAAAAAGAAGGAAAGAAGAATTAAAGCTAAAAAAAAGTGTGAAGGTAGCGGAACTGAACTTTTATGATAACTTTGAGAAAAACATGATTGTGAAAATTAATTCCGTAGAAAAAGAAATTTTGAATCTGGAAACCAGCAGGCGAATAAAACAGGAAGAACTTGTTGAAAAATCTAAAGAAACAAAAATGTTTGAAAAACTTGAAATAAAACATCACGGCGAATTCTTAAAAGAACAAGATAAACTTGAACAAATTGAACTTGACGATATTGCTACTAAAAAGTTTGTCAGGAGTATGAAAAAGTGAAAAAAATAGTTGTGTACATATTTGCTTTTATTATCGCTTTTGTAAGCACTACGGGTCTTGTATATGTTCTTAACGATAATTTTATAAATATTTTTAAATTCGATTTTAATAAGAAAGCAAAAAAAGTAAGTATCGCCGAAAAAGAAAAAATGAGTTTTGAAAACGCGAGTATTGAAGAGTATACAAAAAAAATTATTTCCGAAATTAAAAACGAGTTAATTGATTCGCTTTCTAATTTTAAGAATACGGGGCAAGATACTGTATATAAAGAAATAGTGAAAATTGTACCGGATCAAAAATTGCTGGATAGTTTGGAAACAGTGTCCGAGGCTAAAGAAATTGCCGAAAACAACATGGCTAAAAAATCAAAAGAACTGGAAGAGCTTAGAGAAGCGCTCGGTACTAATAACAAAAAAGAGTATAATGACTGGGTTGCGGCTACTGTAAAATTATATGAAGCGATGGATTCCAAAAGGGCCGCTAAAATAATAAGTAATTATTCCGATAATGTGGCAAGAGATATTATATATAAAATGAAAAATAAAAAAGCTGCTGAAATACTTTCTAATCTTAATTCAGAACAAATTGTAAAATTAACCCAGGCCAAGTGATGAACTTTAATCCTTTGTTTCTTCAAAATAAAACAAGCGTAGACGGCATTCATCCCGAAAAAACAAATAAATTAAGCGGCAGCGGATATTTATTCTCCGATATAATTAATGTTTTTATGAACGCTGATGAAACAGATTCGGTCGCGAAACTTACACAAGAGTTTTTAGGGTCCGCGCAAATCAAAGAAACCAACGGTACGCCTGTTATACTGAGTTTGTTGGGTGAAACAGCACTTCCATTAGCTGATGTATCAAATAATTTGCAGCTGAAAATTGAAGATCTTCTTCCTTCCGGACTAAAGAAAAAACTGGTTAAAACAGAGGGTGAGAATAATAATATTTTGGAAAAAGGAATTACGGTAAACAAAACTCAACTCGCTCAAATTTTAGAAACTATTAATAATTTATTTAAACTCGGGAATAAAAACTTAAAGTCAGATTCAAAAAACAAAGATTTAGAATTAACCGAAACAACGGAATTATTGGAAAATAATGACGGCGTATTTTTAATAATAGAAACCGCGGATAAAATATTTAATGTAAATATTTCGAAACAAAACGCCGGGGACAATTTAAAAAACGATAATGAAAGCGGTCAAATTGAAAATATTTATAAAATTAAATTCTCGGCTATTAACGAAAATTCATTATTAAATTCTGAGGGAAATAATTTATTAGCAAATAAAGGCGTAAATAATTCTCAGTTAAGTTTGCTTCCTTTTCCTTCTGAATTAGCAGCAGAGAAGGCTGATTCCAGTCTCTTTGTAAAATTAAAGGTATTTAAATATCAGAATCCCGGCAGTGAAAACTCATTGCCTGATCCGCTAAAAAACAAAATAAATATTGAAGGCAGCCCTGTTAAAATTAATTCCGAAAATGGCACTAAAGATAGTCAGCATTTTCAAATTAATGAAGCAGCAACGCAGAATAAAACTAACGGCGAGACGGTAAACGAAGAAGTAAAAATTTTAACCGGTGAAGGAGCGAAGAATTTAAAAACAGAAGCCGTTATTCCAAATTCAACAAATCAATCTCCGGTAACAATTGAGGGGAAAATTGTTGAGGCAAAACAAGTAATGCAAAAACCAAATTTAAATTCACCTCCGGAGGAAGTAAAAACATCCGGTAAAATAAAAAGTGAGCAGGTTAATGTATCTGGACAGAAAAGTAATCATGAAAAATTAAATGATACTTCGGTTAAAACAACCGGACAAGAAATAAACCCTGAAAAAACAGCTTCATCAAAAACTAATGTTGCTGAATCTGTAAATCCAAGTAAGATCAGTTTAAAAGATGAAAAAGTATCTCATGAACAGTTTAAAAATCAAAAGGACAGTCTTAATAGTGAAATAAAAAATGGTGAGTTAAAAGCTGAAGGTTTTTCAAAAACCATGATCAAGGATATATTAACCGACAACACCCAATCAAAGTCGGAAGTAATACAGGAAAATAAACCGGAATTGAAAAAAGAAGTTTTAGATCATATTGATGAAACTCCCGTAAATAAATCAAAAGAAAAAACTGATGATAATAATACAAAGGAAGTAAACCCGAAAAGTTTTGAAAAGTTTGCTGCAGAAAACAAAGAAAATGAACAGTTAAACTTGAAAGTAGCCAAAGCCGTAAAAAACATAACCACAATTAAATCAGAAAATACTCAAAGCCAGAACGTTGATAAGACTGTTAAAGAGAATACAGATACAAAAATAAATAAAAGTGATGATCAAAGCGGCAAGATTCAAATATCTGATTCAAACGAAAAGAATTATTCGCAGAATGAAAACTCTTCTAAACAAAACGAAGATAATAAAAATGTTCCGATCGAAACAAATAGAGTTACTACAGGCGATGTGAAAGAAAAGTTTACACTGGAGACTTTAACTCCAAATTCAAATTCAGATAGAATTGTTAAAGCAGCTGAGATTATGAAAGAAATCTCAAAGTTTATTGAAAAACAGGATAACTCAACTTTAACAATTAAGATTTCTCCTGAAGAATTGGGAAAGGTTAAAATCACAATGGATATAACTGAACAAAGTGTAAAAGCAAATATCCATGTGGAAAACGAAGCTGTAAAAACAATTATTGAAAAAAATATATCAGAACTGCAAAATCAAATGAGCAAGAGCGGGATTCAATTAACTTCTGTGAATGTTATGTTGTCTGAAGGGGAACAGAAAACCGCGAAACAATTTGCAAATAAGAAGAAGTCAACTGGTTTTGATACGAATGATAAAAATATGGATGAAGCTGAAAAAGAAAAAGTTAAAATGATGGGTTATAACACAGTAGAATATTTAGCATAAGGAAAAAATTATGATAGACGGAATTTCTTCGGCAAGCAATCAGAATAATTTAAATGCCGCAAAAGGTAAAAGTGAACTTGGCAAAGAAGATTTTTTAAATCTTATGATAGCTCAGTTAAAATATCAAGATCCGCTTGCTCCAATGGAAGGAACCGAATTTACTGCTCAGCTTGCTCAGTTCAGTTCGCTTGAACAATTGAGCAATATGTCAAGTTCGCTGGATCAAAGTATTCTAGCGAATCTTCAATTGACGCAGTCGGTTAATAACACCATGACAGCTGCATTAATCGGCAAAGAAGCAAAACTTGAGGGGACTGCTTTATCAAATGTTGGACAAGGCGACATTGGTCTAGGTTATAATTTACTGGCTGATGCCCATGAAGTAAATGTTAATATCTATGACAGTATGGGAACTTTAGTAAAAGTTATGGAAAATGTTGATTCTTCGAAAGGAGACCATAAACTTTCTTGGGACTTTACCGATAATAAAGGTGAGAAATTACCGAGTGGTGATTACTCATTTGAAATTGTGGCTAAAGCATCAACCGGAGATGAATTATTCGTTACTCAGTATAGAGTAGGAGAAATAGGAGCTGTTCGATATACTGAAAACGGCGCGGTTCTAATGGTCGACGGTGTACAGTATAATTTATCCGATGTTTATGAAATCATAAATTCAGAGCAAACTAATAACACTGCAGGTTAGGAGATAAAAAAACAATGGCAGAAATTAACGGAATAAGAGTCCCCTTTGTACCGATAATACCAGGCGAAGGCACGGTTCAAAAACCGACGAACGCGCCTTCAGGCTCTCGTTTCGAAACAATCTTTAAAGAAGAGCTGGAGAATATAAAGTTTTCGGCCCACGCTACAAAAAGATTGGAATCAAGAAACATTCAGCTCTCGGATAGTGATATGGCAAGACTTAATGAAGCTGTAAATAGAGCGGAACTAAAAGGGGCAAAAGACTCTTTGGTTATGATGAGTGATACGGCATACATTGTAAATATTCCGAACAAAACCGTAGTAACAGCATTACCAGTTGAGCAGGGAAGCGAAAATGTATTTACAAATATTGACAGCGTAGTATTCGCAACATAGAAGTTTAATTAAATAATAACAGCGGGCGGGACCTTTTAAGGACGCCCTGATTCGGCGGACTGACTGAAGCTGAATCAACAATAACTTAAAAACCTTAGGAGGTTAAAATGTCACTTCTTAATTCATTATTCTCAGGCGTATCCGGTTTAAAAAATCATCAAACAATGTTGGATGTAATTGGTAACAATATTGCCAACGTTAACTCAATTGGTTTTAAAAGCTCACGTGTAACTTTCAGCGATACATTTAATCAATTTGTCAGATCAGGTACAAATCCTTCCGGAACATCCGGCGGTACTAATGCTTATCAAGTTGGATTGGGAATGAAATTGAACTCAGTTGACCGTAACTGGAACCAGGGTACATTTGAAAGAACTGGTATTACAACTGATTTGGCGTTACAGGGAGAAGGGCTTTTCATTCTTGAAAGCAACGGTTCAAAATTCTTCTCAAGAGCGGGCGCTTTTACATTTGACGCCGAGGGAAATTTAGTTAATCCTCAAAACGGCGCTATAGTTCAGGGTAAAATGGCAACTTCAGACGGTGTTGTACCTCCGGGCAATAGTCTTGAAGATATTCAGATTACGACAGAATTGAAAAAATTAGCCGCAGTTGCGACATCGAAAACAACTTGGGGCGGAAATCTAGATAGTACATCTTCTGTAACTAGAAGTGAAAGCGTGGTTGAAAGCGGAAACGTAAACTCAGCCAGCGCTGTTGCTGATGTTGTTACCAATGGCGGAGTTGCAATTTATGATGATAACGGCAATGAATATACACTCACAACAAGTTACGCTAAAACAGCGGCCGACACTTGGGATTTTACATGGGACGTTACAGATTCAACAGGAACATCAGTATTAAGTTCTGCCGCAGCCAAAGAAGTAATATTTGATGCTAACGGCGATATTGATCCTGCAACCGGCTGGGACGGCGGCGCTCCACCAGCGTTAGAAACTATTACTGATACAACACTTAATCTAAATTTTGAGTTAGATCTATCAACTATTACACAAACATCTGGAACAAATACGGTTAGTGCCGCCGCCGATAGCAATAGAGAAGCTACTATTGTTAACGGTACTGTTACAGTATTTGATTCATTAGGAAAATCACATTCATTATCTATAAAATTTACTAAAACGGATAACAATAATTGGAACTGGAATGCAACTGTGCCAACAGCAAGTGGAACTTTAACGGGCGCAAGCGGAACTGTTATTTTTGAAAGCGACGGATCAATTAAACAGACATCCGCCAGTACAATTACATTCGCTCCGTCAGGCGGTGCAAGTCAGCAGAATATAGATTTGAATTTTGGCGAAAAGTTCAGCGGTATAACACAAACTTCATCAGATTCAGTTGTCTCTGCATTAAGTCAAAACGGATCTTCATCGGCAACTCTTTCAGATGTAAGTATTGATAATTACGGATTTATTGTCGGTGTTTATTCAAACGGATATTCTAAAAACCTGGCGCAAATAATGGTTGCCACTTTTGCAAATAGAAGCGCGCTTGCCGGACAAGGCGAAAACATGTACGTTGTTTCCGCCAACTCGGGTGATCCTATAATTGGTGAACCTGGCGAAACAACTAACTCTACCATACAATCCGGTGCTTTAGAGCAATCAAATGTCGACTTGTCGGAAGAGTTTACAAAAATGATCGTTTCGCAAAGAGGTTTCCAAGCGAATGCCAGAGTAATTACAGTTTCGGATTCAATGCTTCAAGAAACAACTAATTTAGTTAGATAAACTCACCCGCAGAAGCGGGTGACCACTACTGTGTAAACGGTTAGTGGATTCCCGTCAGCGAGTGTTACCCGCCTTCGCGGGAATAAATATTCCATTCTGCTTCATTCCTGAAGGGGAGTAAAAGGATTTGCTCCCTTTCCTTTTTTAAACCAAAAATACCTTCAAATTTCACATTTATTCAACTGTGTAATATTAGCCATAAAACTTAACTTTATTATTTATAAACGCCTTTATTGATCAAAAAACAAAAGAAATTAAAGAAATTTACTGGCATATCTCTTGAAATAAAAAAGAGCATATGGCAAAAGAAAATGAAAATATCGAAGGACAATTAGAGGATCCGATTGGATTAAAGGATGATTCTAAAAAAAGTCTTAATCCGAAAGTATTTATAATAGGACTTCCTCTTTTTGTGGTTCAGTTAATAATAGTGTATTTCGTTACGGCGAACATATTGTTAACTAAACAAGAAAGTGCCCCTTCTAAAACAAAGGGAGAAAACACCGAAGCTGTTGGCAACGAATTAAATGACAGTTCTGACGAAAACGGACAAAATATTGAACTCGGAAAAAATATTTTTTCGATTGAAGATATTATTGTAAATCCTACAGGAACAAATGGTCAACGTTTACTTCTAGTATCAATGGCATTCGATGTTGCGACAGAAGAACAGTTGGCGACCATCGGGAAAAAAGAAGTAATAATTAAAGATATGGTCATTTCAACTCTATCAAGCAAATCTATGAGTGAACTTAGCGCTGTCGGACAAAAAGATTCCTTAAAAGCGGAAATCTCAAAAGGATTAACAACGCTTTTACCTAAAATCAAAATTAATAGTGTTTATTTCAGTAAATACGTGATAAACTAAAATGGCTGAAGTACTTTCACAACAAGAGATAGACCAGCTGCTTAATAACATGAAAACCGGCGAACAGCAGCCGGAATCTTCTGGTACCGATAAAGAAGCTATCCCTTTTGATTTCAGACTTCCGAACAGAATTTCAAAAAACCAGTTGAGAACTATCCGTAATATACATGAAAATTTTGCGGAAACTTTCAGCTCGTTTCTAATGGGAAAACTTCAGTCTATAATTAATATTAATGTTATCTCTGTTGATCAAATTTATTATTCCGAATATGTTCTTTCGGTTTCTAACCCCGCATGTCTATTTACCTTTGATATAAATAATACAGACATTAGAGGAATTCTTGAATTCAGCCCCGAACTCGCTTTAACACTTATTGACAGACTTCTTGGAGGTTACGGCGAAGGCTCTAAGCAATCAAAGGTTATTACACCAATTGAACAGAAAGTACTTTATGTTGTTGTTGAAACAATAATGCAGGACTTAAGAAAATCATGGCAGATAATTGATGACTTTGAATATTTAGTTGACAGATTTGAACCGGATATTGATTTTGCGCAGATTACATCACAAAGCGAAAGCGTGCTTCTTATAACATTTGAAATATTTATCGGCGAACAATCTTATTTAATGAATTTATGTTTTGCAACATATGCGTTTGATTCAATACTTTCAAAATTATCAAACCAGAACCTTTCCACAATCCGTCCCGTAAAATACAACAGCGGATCAACCGCAAAAAATATTGTAATGGAACATTTGAAAAAAACTCTTTTAAACGTTGAAGTTGAATTCGGTAAAACTCAAATATCTTTTTCACAATTAATGCAGCTTAAAAACGGCGACATATTAATACTAGATAAAAGAATTGGCGAGCAGGTCGAAATTAAAATTGGTGAGAAACAGTTATTTAAAGGAAATATAGGTTCCGTGAACAATCGTAAAGCAGTAAAAATAACATCAAAAGTAGAAAACAAGGAGTAATCATATAATGGCTGATAATTTGGAAAACGAACAAAGCTCTGTTCTTGGTAGCATGGCGGATTTCCCTGAATTTGACGAATCATCAAAAAAAGGTTTTGCCGATGATGATAAGCTCGATTTTTTAAAAGACCTTCAATTGAATGTATACATTGAATTGGGCAGAACAAAAATGGAAATTAAAGACATTCTTGAACTGGAAAGAGGTTATGTAATCGAACTTGAAAAACTCGCAAGCGAACCTGTTGATGTATTTGTTAATAATAAGAAAATAGCTGAAGGGGAAGTGGTTGTAATTGATAAACATTTCGGTATACGTATCACAAATTTAATTGATACATCCGACCGCCTGAAAGGAATAAAATAATGGGTTTCGGCGACATTGCTCAAATCTTCTTTATTTTGTTTTTACTGCTTGGAGTAATGTATGTAATGCTTTATCTGGTTAAAAAGTATTTATTTACATACGATAAAAAAGCATCAAAACTTATAAACATAAGTGTATTATCAACTCAGGTACTAATGCCTAAAAAATATATCTCTGTTATAAAAATAAGAGATAAAATTTATGTATTGGGTATAAGCGACAATTCGATTACTCTTATTGACAAACAGGACAATTTCTTGCAAGAAGCGGAAAATGAAGTAAACAGCTCTACGGAAAAAAAGAACTTTTTAGATCTGCTGAAAGGAAACATGGGTATCAAATGAAAAGCATATCTAAAATATTTTTTTTATTAATTTTTTTTATTGCTGCTGGAACTGATTTATACGCGCAGCAGGGGACTTCAATCCCAATTCCCAAAATTGATTTTAATATAGGCACATCAAGCAATCCCGAAGAAGTTTCTTCAACCTTGCAGTTATTGCTGCTTTTAACAATTTTGTCTCTTGCCCCGTCAATTCTTATAATGACAACTTCATTTTTAAGGTTGATCATAGTTTTTCATTTTTTGCGTCAGGCATTAGGCACAATGCAGATGCCGCCCAACCAGCTTTTGGCAGGCATTGCTATGTTTGTAACCTTTTTTATTATGCAGCCTACAATTAATAATGTAAATGATAATGCTCTTCAACCTTATCTAAATAATGAAATAACGGTCGATTCAGCTTATGCGCGCGGAATTAAACCCGTGCGGGAATTTATGCTGCGCAATGTGAGAGATGAAGACCTGCAATTATTTATTAGTCTTAGTTCTGATACACAGCCCGAAAAAAAAGATGATCTTTCAACAATGACATTAATTCCGGCATTTGTTATAAGTGAATTGAGAGCAGGATTTGTTATAGGTTTCTTTCTGTTTATCCCATTTTTGATGATTGATATGATTGTTGGAAGCATACTTATGTCAATGGGTATGATGATGCTCCCCCCAATGCTTGTTTCGCTCCCTTTTAAAATTTTGTTATTTATACTTGTTGACGGATGGAATTTAATAATAGGTTCTTTAGTAAGGAGTTTCGGATAATGACATTAGAATTAATTATTGACGTGCTAAGTGAAACATTCTCTACAGTGCTGATAATATTGTTGCCGATACTTGGAGTTGCTCTTGTAGTAGGTATAGCAATTTCAATTTTTCAGGCTGCTACATCAATACAGGAAATGACTTTAACATTTGTTCCTAAAATTATTATTACGGCTATTGCTATTGTTATTATGCTTCCGTTTATGGCCGATAAAATGATTTCATTTACTCTCAAAATTTTTAATATGATAACTACAGTAATAAAATGACAGATATACTCGTAATAGATTTTATAAAAGGATTATTGATTTTCCTGAGAATTAGCGGGGTAATGTTTTCCGCGCCTGTTTTCAGCAATACTTCTATTCCTGTTACCGCAAAATTATTCTTTTCAATAATTCTCGCGTATATAATATTTTTTACAGTTGAAGATATTCAATATGATATAAATCAAAGTATACTGCCTTTAATTATTCTTGGAGTAAAAGAGGTTATTACAGGTGTCCTTATCGGGTTTATGCTAAATTTTATTTTTTACGGATTCTCGTACGGTGGACTGTTAATAGGTTATGATATGGGGCTTGCGATGGCACAAATGTTCGACCCGACGACTGAATCTGATACCAATCTGCTTGGACAAACAATGCTGATAATGGGCACATTAGTTTTTTTATTAATAAACGGACATCATTATTTAATAAGAGGATTAGCTTATTCATTTAGCGTTGTACCGCTTGGAACTTTTGAAATGAGTCATAATTTGCTGGACGCGCTTATTCGTTTTTCTTCCGGGATATTTCTGCTGGCTGTAAAAATAGCGTCACCGATTATGGTTTCATTTTTTTTACTGCACATTGGTGCCGGAATCGTAGCCAGAGTAATGCCGCAAATGAATATATTCTTTGTAGTACAGCCTCTTAAAATTTCATTGGGCCTTATTTTACTTATTACTCTTACGCCGGTATATGTTTATTTAATACGTAATCTTTTAATGGAATACGAAGACAAATTATTTGAATTAATTAAAGCAATAAGCGGATAAATGGCAGACTCAGACGGACAGGACAAAACCGAACAACCAACCGGGAAAAAGTTGGATGACAGCAGATCTGAAGGGCAAGCTGCGAAGAGTCAGGAATTAAACTCTCTTGCAATATTCAGTACTGGTCTGATTGTGGTATATATATATAAGGAAAAACTTGGCGATAGCATGGCCGAAGTAGCAAAAGATATTTTCAGCTCAGCCGCTCAATTAAACATAACGGCTAACCTTGTAAGTTTTTTTGCGGTTAAAGCTCTCGGTTTTTTCCTTGTTACTTTAAGTCCCATATTTGTTGCTTTAGTGATTATATCGCTTGTCGTTGGTTACGGACAAGTTGGATTTAAAATTACACCGAAAGCTATGGCTCCAAAATTCTCTAAAATGAATCCAATAAAAGGTATTAAGAATAAATTCTTTTCCAGCGAACCGTTTGTAGAAGTTCTTAAATCACTTATAAAAATTATTATTATTGGTTGGTTTACATATTTAGTTTTAGAAGATTCAATTGCCGACGCAATTGGACTCGTAAATTATTCTATCGGCAATGTCGTAAATTTTATGATTGATACATCATTTGATCTTTTATGGAAAATTTCATTGGTGTTCGCTGTTATAGCTGCTGCCGACTTTACTTATCAAAAATATAAGCACAAAAAAGGTCTGATGATGACCAAACAGGAAGTAAAAGAAGAATTTAAACAGCAGGAAGGCGATCCTCTTATTAAGGGGCAGATTAAAGGTAAACAGTTAGCAATGGCCCGTTCACGAATGATGCAGGAAGTGCCCAAAGCGGATGTAGTTATAACCAACCCTACTCACTTTGCGGTGGCTTTAAAATATTCAATTGGAAAAGACAGCGCGCCAAGAGTAATAGCGAAAGGGGCAGATAGAGTTGCTCAAAAAATAAAAGAAATCGCGTTGGAAAATAAAATTCCGCTACATGAAGATGTATCGTTAGCCCGTGCTCTTTTTAAAGCATGTGAAGTCGGAGATGAAATTCCTGATAAGTTATTTAAAGCAGTTGCCCAGGTTTTGGCTTATATCTATCAGTTGAAAAACAGAAAAAAGAAAAAGAGTATTGTATAATAAATGAAAAGATTCTTAGCAAATACCGATATAATATTCGCGTTCGGAATAATTTTTATCCTAGGATTAATGATTATTCCGCTGCCGGCATTTTTGCTCGATTTCTTTTTAGCAATTAATATTTCATTGGCTTTATTGATACTTATTGTTTCATTATATATAAATTCGCCATTGGATATTTCAGTATTCCCCGGACTGCTGCTTGTACTTACAATATTCAGATTGTCTCTTAACATCAGTTCAACAAAATTAATTTTACTGGAAGGATATGCAGGTAAAGTAATTGAAACCTTTGGACAATTTGTTGTAGGCGGAAGTTATGTAGTCGGGTTTATTATTTTCCTTATACTAGTAATTATTCAGTTTATTGTTATCGTGAAAGGCTCTGGCAGAATTTCTGAAGTTGCCGCAAGATTTACTCTTGATGCTATGCCGGGTAAACAAATGGCGATTGACGCCGATTTAAACAGCGGTTTAATTAATGAAGCCGATGCGCGCAAAAGAAGAGAAACAATTTCTCGTGAAGCTGAATTTTACGGAGCAATGGACGGCGCAAGCAAATTTGTTAAAGGTGACGCAATTGCGGGAATATTAATTAATTCTATAAACATTATTGGCGGTATTATAATTGGCGTCGCACAAAACGGAATGGATTTTGTAGATGCAGTTCAGACATATACAATTCTAACAATCGGCGACGGAATTGTTTCTCAGGTTCCCGCATTGCTAATCGCGACATCTGCCGGTATGGTAATTACAAAAAATGCGGAAGGCAAAAGCTTAGATTCTCAATTTAAAACACAATTGTTTTCTAATCCCAGAGTATTAGGAACTGTTTCGGGCGCTATATTTTTATTCTCTTTAGTACCCGGTATGCCGACTATCCCGTTTGTTCTTTTGGCCGGTTCATTAGGATCAATGGCAATTGTTATAACTAAGAACAGAAAAACAGAAGCTGATAAAATTGAAAAAGAAGAAGTAACTACACCGGAACCGGTAGAAGAAAAAGTTGAAGAATACCTTCAGGTGGATCCTATCGAAGTAGAAATCGGATACGGATTAATTTCATTGGTTGATGAAAACCAGGGAGGAAATTTATTCCAGAAAATTTCCTCAACAAGAAAATATATCGCGCTTGAATACGGAGTGCTTGTTCCGCCTGTAAGGGTTAGAGATAATTTACAATTAAGTCCTAATGAATACATTATTAAAATTAAAGGTAATGTTGTCGCCTCATATGAAATTTTCAGCGACCGCTTTCTTGCGATGAATCCCGGCAATGTTGATGAACAGCTTGAAGGTATTCCCACTACTGACCCGGCATTCCATTTAAGCGGGGCCTGGGTTAATGATGAAGAAAAAGACAAAGCAGAACTTGCAGGTTATACGGTAGTCGACAGTATTTCCGTTCTCTCAACTCATTTACAGGAAACAATAAAGAAAAATTTTGATAAAATCTTAACAAGACAATCGGTTAAACAATTGCTTGAAAACTTAAAGAAGGATTATCCGGCTGTTATTGACGATATTAATCCTGACGTATTGCCGCTTGGAAGCATCCAGAAAGTACTCCAGAATTTATTAAAAGAACTTGTAGCAATTAAGGATCTTGTGCAGATACTAGAATCGCTTATTGATTATTCTAAAGTTACAAAGAATATTGACGTGCTGACTGAATATGTCCGTCATTCCTTAGGTGAAACAATTGCGCATAATTATAAGGACAGCAACGGTATTATTCATGCAATGGCAATAGGAGAAAAACTTGAAAACTACATTACCGATTCGCTTTCAAAACAGAAAGAAGCTGTTCAAACTCTTGGTTTAAGTCCCGATATGCTGCGCAAATTAAACGAATCTATACAGCAGAATTTAATTCAGTTCAGAAATTTCGGTTATGTTCCAATATTAATTACATCGGCAACAATCAGACCTTATTTCTATAGATTGATAAACTCTACTTTTAATGATGTAGTGGTGCTGTCGTATACTGAATTGCCGGCTGATGTTGAAATTGAATTTTTAGGAAAGTTAGAGGTCTAGAATGCAGATAAAAAAATTTACTGCCGGTACTTTAAAAGAAGCGATCAGTTTAATGAAGGAAGAACTGGGTGAAAATGCTTTAGTATTAAGTACGAAAGTTATTGACGACGATGATAAAAGATTTGAATTAACTGCCGGTGTTGAGGATGACGGCGAAAATTACGAAGAAAAGCCGCGCGCTAAAAAAGTAGTTAAAGAACAAACCGATTTTGAAAATGAATTAAAAAAACTTACAACAAAAATTTACGGCCAGCAGGAAAAGAAACCGCCAGTTAATATTGAAGTGAATAAGAAAAAAATTAATCAATATTTTAACGCGGAAAAGACTACAGTTAATAATGAAATAAAAGAACTGCTGATTCAAAGAGAAATTGATGAACCTATTATTGAAACTATTCTAAATCAGCTTAAGAAACACAAAGAGTTTGTTAAAGAAGACGTTATAGATAATTATATTATCTCTACAATCGAATCGATGATTCCGACTTCAAGTTTCCAATATGACAAAAAGAAAAAGCCGAAAATTATTTCTTTAGTTGGACCTACCGGTGTGGGCAAAACAACATGTATTGCGAAACTTGCGGTAATTTCAAAAATTCTGCATAACCTTGACATTGGATTAATATCAATTGATACATACAGATTAGGAGCTTTAGACCAGCTGAAAATTTTGGCTGAAGTAAGCAATATTGATTTTTTAGTCGCCTATGAACCTTCAGATATGCCTAAATTAATGGCCAAATTTAGGAAAAAGGATATTGTATTTATTGATACAGTTGGAAGAAGCCAGAAGAACGCGTCATTATTAAAAGGAATAAATGATTTCTTAAGCGCTGTTAGTGTTGACGAAATATATCTTGTTCAAAGCGCCACAACAACGTTAAAAACAATGGTTGATATCGCGGAAAAATTTAAAGTAATAAAATACGACGGAATCATATTTACAAAAATTGATGAAGCAGTGGCATACGGAAACATCTTAAATGTTGTGCATAAATTTAATGTGCCTATAAAATACTTAACCAACGGTCAGGTTATACCTGATGATATAATTGCGGCAGATTCTGAATTTATTTCAAAAATGATCTATAGCGGGAATTTTGATCAATGATTGGTCAGGCAGAAAGATTATATGAACTTAACAGCTTAAAAAGAGCTTCAGGCAAAAAAAATCCTGGCTGTCCTATAGTTGCGTTTACTTCCGGGAAAGGCGGAACGGGGAAATCCTTCACATCGTTAAACCTGGCTTATGCTCTTGCAAGAGTAAATAAAAAAGTTCTCGTAGTTGACCTTGACGCAAATTTATCGAACCTAAATATTATGCTGAATGTAAAATCTGATATTAATCTATATCATTTTTTTAGAGATCAGGCATTACTAAACGAACTGATTTATAAGTATGAGCCGAATCTTGATTTTATATTCGGAGATTCTGGAAAAACCGATCATCCGCCCTTGGATGAAGGAAATATAGAATATCTTTTTGAGCATCTTCACGGAATATCTTCTAAATATGATTTTATATTTCTTGATACCGCGGCCGGTGCAGGTAACGACATAATTTCGGTTCTTTCTCGATGCACATTTACAGTTATTGTTACAACTCCCGAACCTACGTCTATTATGGATGCCTACGTGATTTTAAAGCTTTTATCAAAACATAATGATAAAGTCGATAAATATATAATCATAAACAAAAGCTCCAGTCTAGTTGAAGGTAAAAACTCTTTTGAAAACCTAAATAAAGCTTCTGTACATTTCTTAAAACAAGAACTTTTACTGCTTGGTGTAATTGAATTTGGAGAAGAAGTCGGAAAATCAATTCTTAATCAAAGTCTTTTAATAAAAAATAATTCTCAAAGCAGAATTGCCAAAGAAATAAAGGTACTGGCCGGAAATTTCACAAAAATCAAACACGTGGCTAATAATAACCAGTAGCATTTTCTCCCCACTAATTTAATTATCAAAAAACCCTTAAATAAGCCCAAAAACAAAGTAATTTTACCAAAATTGTTGGTATGTTCTTTGCCTTTCTTTATATAAAAAAATGGACAGATTATGAACAAAATAGTACTCTACTTCGGACTTCTCGTTTTCTTTATTTCTATCATAATCTTCAGTCAGCAGGGCTTACTAATCCATGACGTACTTTTAAGATCAATTGCGGTTTTTATTGTTGTTACAATTATGCTAAGTATTCTTGCAATAGCCTTCTTAAAAGCTATTAACAAAGCCACAATGGATAAAGAAAAACATTTTGATGAGAATAACTTAATAGGAAATAATCCAAATGAATAACGCGGCACTTTGGGACACTTTTAAACAAGAGCCATCACCTTCAGTAAAGAAACAAATTATGGTAAACTATACCAATTTGGTTCATTATGTGATTCATAATTCAAAATTTATGAATCTAACTGTGGTTGATGAGAAAGATTTTTTTCAGTTCGGCGTAGAAGGTTTAAGTGAAGCTATTGATCGTTTTGACCCTGATTACGGGACAAAATTTGAAACATACGCAATTCAAAGAATCAGAGGTAAAATTATAGATGAACTTCGCAAGCTGCAGATAAAACCAAGAAGTTTAAATCCCGAAACCGATATTCAATATAAAAATGTTTCCTTGAATTATTCTTACGACGGCGAAGACGGTTACCAGCTTCACGAAATTATCCCTTCTGACTCAGAACAGCCTGATGAAATAATGCAAAAAGACGAACAGAAAGAAATCTTAATTAGATTAATTAAAAGTCTTGAAGAACGCGATAGATTGATCATCTCTCTTTATTATTATGAAAATCTTAATTATAAGGAAATAGCCGATACATTAGGTATTACCGTATCTAGAGTTTCACAGATACATTCAAAAATTATGAAAGAAATGAAGGAAAAACTTCAAGTTGAATACAACAGATAAAAATACAGGTGAAGTAAAAGAACAAAACAAGAAAAAGGTAAATAGAGTTTTATCCTCTGTTTATAATTTGCCTTCTATACCTACTATTATTTTTGAAATTACAAAAATAATTGAAGATCCGAGATCAAGTGCCGCGCAGTTAGGACAATTGATTAGTAAGGATCAGGGACTTGTAACAAAAATATTAGCTGTAGCAAATTCTCCTTTATACGGAATTCCCCGCCGCGTTTCTACAATTGAGTTCGCTATTGTTATTCTGGGTTTCAATCATATTAAAAATATTGTAATAGCTTTGTCGCTAATGGAAGCCTTTAAGAACATAGGCGACACAAAATTTGACCAGAACAGTTACTGGGAACATTCATTATTAACTGCTACAGCCTCAAAAAGAATAGCTGACGATTTAGGTTATATATTAAGCGGCGAGATTTTTACCGCCGGTTTATTGCACGATTTGGGAATACCAGTTATTTATAAATATTTTAATAATGAGTATAAAGAAATAGAAAAAATTGTAAAAACAGGTAAAATGAATTATACCCAAGCTGAGATTGAGGTATTAGGCGTTTCACATTGTGAAATTGCCGAAATGCTTATTGACCGCTGGAACCTTCCCGAAAAATTAAAAAATGCAGTTAGGTACCATCATAAACCAAGCGAAGCTGGTGATGAAGCAGAATTCTCCGCAGTTATTCATTTAGCGGATTATATGACTGCGAAATTTGGAATTGGAAATTTTAAATGGGACGAGAATTTTGAACTTGACATGGAAGTAGTAGAAATACTAAAACTTGGAAGTCTTGAATATCTTGAATCATTTACTGAAACATATAAAGATTTATTTGAAAGCCAACTAGAATCTATAAAACTATAAGAGTGAAAAAATGATAACCGACATAACAACAAAACCCGGATCTGATAAAAGAAAAAAAACCGAAATGGTTTTGGCAAATATTTATAACCTGCCCGCAATGTCTAATATTATGGTGGAGGTCTCTAAATTACTTGACGACTCTTCAACAAATACAAATCTTCTTAGCAAAATGATCGGCAAAGATCAGGGTCTGGCTACTAAGATTTTATCGATTGCGAATTCTCCTTTATACGGATTGCCTCGTAAAGTTTCTACTATTGATTTTGCGATTTTAATTATCGGTTATCTTGATATTAAAAATATTGTAATCGCTCTTTCTATGATTGAGTCATTCAAAAACAAAACCGATAAAAATCTAAATCAAAACGAATTCTGGCTGCACTCGGTTATATCAGGAAATGCGGCAAAAAGAATTGCAAGCGATCTCGGTTTGAAAATCGGCGGAGAAGCATTTGTTGCGGGACTTCTGCACGATTTAGGCATTCCGGTTATTCATAAATATTTCCACTCAGGTTTTGAAAATATTGTAAATAAAGCTACAGATTGTCAATCAACTCTTAATTTAGAGTTTGAAGAACTTGGTTTAACTCATCAGGAAGTAGGTAATTTTTTAGGTAAAAAGTGGAATCTGCCCGATGAACTTTGCGACGCAATCTTAAATCATCATAATCCCTCTAAATGCGAAAGCAGTCCGGAATTAGCTTCGGTAATACATTTGGCGGATTATGCAACGCAAAAATTGCAGACAGGAAATTTTTACTGGGACAAAGATTATACTTTTGATAAAAACGTAATTGACATATTAAAACTTGATACGGAAGAAAAACTAAATGAATTAATTGATTCATACTTAGAATTATTCCAGCAAGAAACTAATAATTTCAAGATATAAAACATTGAGACTTCATAAAGAAAATACCGTTGAGATAGAGCCTTTCTACAGATCCTTAAAGGATGTTGAGACTCAGGAAGTAATTGAATCGAAGAACTCTAATCTAAGTAATTACCAGAATAACGGGATAATGCTCGAAAAGTATTCTCATATGTTTCAAAATATTTCTACTTTCGAAAAAGAAACTGATAACGCTAGAGAAGCCTCAACCGTAACGGATAAACTAAACAAATCATTAAAAAGAATTATTCCCATGAAAGATTCGGTAATTCTTTTTTTTGATGAATCATACCATTCTCTAAATCCCGTTAACGGCGAAAGTAATTCTGATTTAGTTAAAGTAATGAACCATTTATATAAGGAAGGGATTTTTAATCTTCTGTTCGAAAGCGCTAGCCCGATGATTGTTCCTGAGCTGAACAGCTATAACAACGAAGGTCCAAAACTTAACTACCTGTTATTCCCGTTCTTCGAAGACGGAAAAAGACTTGGTCTGCTTTCTATTCTTACAACAATTACAAGCGCAAATTTCAGCTCAATGGATAAGCAGACTATTCAAATGCTGCTTAATTTAAGTCTCGCGAAAATTAATAAAATTATTCTTAAAAGTAAGTTGACATCAACATACGAAGATTTACAAACTTACCAGGCAAAGTTATCAAATGATTTTAGGCTTGCCGCTATTGGCGAATTAACACAAGGTATTATTGAAGATCTGCTTTCACCTATGCAGGTTATAATGAGCAATGTGGAATTTTTAAATAGTACTCCGGATCAGGAAGAAGAAGTAAAACTTATTAAATCGCAGATAAAAAAAATAAATTCATCGGTTAAAAGACTTATAAAATTTGCAAGTGTTAACCAGCAGAACAATAAAATACATCCGATAAAAATTAATGAAATTGTTACGGAATATTACAGCCTGGTTAAATCAACACTTGATAATGTTAATCTTGAATGCGTATTGGATTTTGAAAATAATATACCTTCAATTTTAAGCCATCCAAATTATATTTTTCAGCTGCTCACAAATGTAATTGGTTTAATAAAAAACAGAAGTACCGCTAAAGGCGGAATAATTATTCAAACAAGATTTAACAACGATTATATACTTCTAAAAGTTGTTACTACGGCTAGTTTAAAAACAAACTCTTCGAAAGACAATTTTATTAATAACCCGACCGAATTAAACATAAGAATAATTGAAAACCTTATAAAAAAACATGAAGGTGAATTTAATATTAGTTCTTATCAAAATACCGGATCGGCCGTAACATTAAAATTCCCTTTAAGAAGGAAGATAAGAAAATGATAAAGACAATTTTAACATTACTTGTATTGTCATTTATATTTTGTTCAATAAATACAGCGCAAATTGTCGACACTTCTTCTGTGGATGTACGCGCAATGCTTGATAAACAAATTTCGGAGATTAGAGCAAAACAGCAGGAAAATGAGGCGGCGGCAATACCTGCAGAAGTTATAAATAACGCTGAAATAATTAAAGCGGGTAACTCTAATATTGATAAAAATATTTTAGAGTTTTTACAAAAAGATTTTGCGGCAAAATTGTTTGTGCTTGTTGAACTTGTAATGCTTTTGGGGCTTATCTATTTATGGGCAGCAAAAGTTAAAAGAAATAAAAAAAGAAAAATGGAAATGCTTAAGAGCAATATTAAAAAATTAAGAGAAGAACAAATTGGAAGTATTGAAGAAAACAATTTGTCGACTTTAAGAGGTAAACTTCGTTACTATAATATTAAAACAGACGATAACGGTAAAGACATTACCTTCAGGGCGCGAAAAAACAGTATCGGCAAAGGTGAAATTCATCTCGCGGCAAAAATTCAATTATTAGCAGGTGAGTACAAATGATATCTGCAGTTTCAAATATAACAAGCATGACAGCGGGCACAATTAATATAAATGCGGGTACGGCAATAAGCAATCTTCCGGCGGTTAATTCAACTGCTTTGCTTAATATCCTCGAAAAATTCAACAATAATTACAAAGTATTAATCAACGGTAAAGTATTTCAAACCCAGCTCCCAGTAAACGCGGAAAAAGGAGATGAGATATTAGCAAAAGTACTTCAGCAGTATCCATTTACATTAGCCCTTGATAAGTTTGATAATTTGCTGAACGCCGAATCAGGAGCATTAATTCTGCTTCTTGATAAATTGCAATTATCGAAATCTGTGCTGTCCGAAAAAATACTGAGATATGTGATTGCCAATAAAAAATCATTGACAAAATCTAAGCTTGAAAAATTAATTAATTACGTTGAGAAAGCGGGAATTGATTTCGACGAAAGTCAAATTGTGCTTTTGATAAATTTAATATGGGATAACTCAAACGAAGGATTTAAAGATGTAGCAAATTCATATCATAAAATATTTGATATGTCGTTTGAGAAATTAAGTTCGGAAATTTTTGAGTCATTGTTAAGATTGAACAGACTTAACCTTCCTCAGGAAATATATTTAAAGATCAATGAAGCAATGATTTTCGATTATGAAAATGAAGCTCATCAATTTAATCTTGTATCGGTTGGAGATAAATCAGATGAATTCTTATCGCTAGCTAGAACAATAGAATCTGAAATAGAAAAAAACATTCTTATAGAATCTTCAATTCAAGAACTTGAAGTAATTCAGTCTTTAATGATAAAATACATTCTTCAAAAATCTATTTATAACAAGTACAATATTTATCCTGAATTTGTAGTAGTAAAATTCAGAAGTAGACTTGAACTTATCAATTATAAGTTTGAAAAATCCACAGCTTCTAAAGACGATACATACAGAATATTTATAAACCCAGATCAAGGCCGATTCGAAAATACTGCTATTCAAGCAATGATGAACAGTTCAAAATTATTCGGAGTTGTAAATACTACAATGGCTAACTTTTCCAGAATTGAAGATTATATGTGCAAACTTAATACAAGAATATTTGAGGAAATTAATATCGATTCATACCTAACTGTAACTGTTGATGAAACAAAAGAAATGATGTTCGATTCATTATCACGATCTAAAAGTTTAAACAAACTTGCTTGAAAGGGCAAAAATGGAAAACATTTTTACAAAAGAAGTTATGAGACTCGCTTTAAAAACTAAAGTAATTTCCAACGCCGATGATTTTGTATCAAAATGCGTTGAGCAGAATAAAAAAGCGGGAAGACTACCAATAAGATTAAATATTGTAACAGCGTATTTAATGAACTTTTTAGTCGATTTAAAAAACGGCAGCCGGGGAGTATCAAATGGATAAAGGAATAAATACCATTGCGAAAAACTTAAGCCATCATATGAAAAACATAGAAATTGTGGCTAATAACCTAGCGAATATAAATTCCACGGGCTTTAAAAGAGAATTACCTTTTTCAGAATATTTATCGAGAGCCGAAGCAAAAGATATAAAACAAATAACAGATTATACCGAAGGCATGTTTACATTAACAGGCAACCCTTTGGATTTAGCGCTTTCCGGAGAAGGGTTCTTTATGGTTAAAACTGAAAGAGGACTTGAAATAACTAAAAACGGAAAATTTTCTTTAACCGATGACGGCTTTTTAATAAATGCTATGGGCAACAAGGTAATGAGCGCGAAAGGTGAAATTAATATTTCGGCAAAAGCTTTTGACAAAAATAAAGCGCTTATAATTACTAAACTTGGTGAAATTAAACTTGGCGATGATGTAGTAGATAGATTAATGATTGCTAAAGTTGAAAATCCCGAAAAATTGATGAGAACAGAATCTCAGAATTTTTACCTTGAAGGCGAAGAATACGATATGGCCGATGAGGAAAAATATAATATAATTCAAGGCTACCTTGAAGAATCAAACACAAACCCGATATTGGAAATGCAGGCAATGATCGGAATTAATAAAGATTATGAAACTTCGCAGAAAATAATGAACTCGATGGATCGCGTTATGGGTATGGCAAACGAAGTAGGTAAAGTTTAATAAGGAGGAATGATATATGTCAACAAGAGCACTAACAACAGCGGCTTCTGGAATGTACGCACAGCAAATTAATATCGAAGTAATTTCGAATAATATTGCGAATATAAATACAACCAGTTTTAAAAAGAGCCGCGCGGAATTCCAGGATTTAATGTATCAGGAAGTAACCGCCAGTCCCGAAAATCTTGAAACCCCTGGTGTTGTTGAAAATTCAAACTCAACGCTTCAAGTTGGTAACGGCGTAATTCTTTCCTCAACTCAAAAATTATTTGAGCAGGGAGATCTTCAGCAGACAGGGAATAAAATGGATACTGCCATTTACGGAGAAGGATTTTTCCAGGTAAGAAGAAATGACGGTACATTTGCTTATACGCGCGACGGTGCGCTTAAGATGTCCTCCGACGGTTCTCTTGTTACCTCGGGCGGTCATGTTCTTGAACCGGGATTTAGTATTAGTAATGAAGCTTTAGATATTAGTATAACACCTGACGGACTTGTGCGAATTCTTGAAGTAGGCGGTGAATCAATTGAACTCGGAAATATTGAACTTGCTAAATTTATTAATCCGGGCGGGTTAAAAGCATTAGGCAATAATCTTTATGAAGAAACCGAATCCTCTGGAGCTCCGATTTTAGGGAACCCCGGTTCTAACGGTTTCGGAGAGATTCAGCAAGGATTTTTAGAATCTTCCAACGTTGATATTGTTGAAGAAATGATTTCTATGATTACAGCTCAAAGAGCTTATGAGATCAATTCAAAAACTGTAAAAACAGTGGAAGAAATGATGACAATGGCTAACAACTTAAAATAAAAATTAAAATGATCGGAATTATAATTTCAATATTGTTTTTTAATATAAGCGGAGAAAGCAGCTCTGAACTTGACTCATATTTAAACATGAAGTTGGCTGATTATAAAAAATATGAGTATGAAATAGTTTCTTTGCCTTCTATTGTTAAATCAATAAACGACGATAGAATTTCTATCAGTTCCGACCGCGAATTTAAAATCAATTACGGATACGCATATATACCTGTTGAAATAAAAGGATCTGGTGATAATACAACGCAATCAGTCGTAACTATTAAAATGAATTTATTCAACGAAGTTTTTGTAGCAAATAAAAAAATAAGAAAAGGGGATGTTATTACAGCCTCCGATTTTTCATTTGTTGAAGAAGAAGTTACACATTTAAGAAACGCGACTGTAAAAAACATAACGGAATTTAATAATCATCAAGCAGCTATGAATATTGCCGACGGTGCGATTCTGCAGGATAATATGATTGTAACTCAGCCGGATATTAAAGCAGGGGATAAAATTTACGCATTTTCTACAGTCGGATCAGTAACCGTATCTTTCCCCGCTTATGCAAGGGAAGACGGAAGGATAGGCGAAACAGTTAGAATAGTAAGAGACGATAAACTTACATTCAAAGCTCTTATCGTTAATTCGCAACAAGTAAAAATAATAGAGTAATAAACATGAAAAATATAATTGTAATCATCGGTTTATTTTTTTCCTGCAGCTTAATTTTAAACGCGCAGGATTTAAGAGAAAATACAAGCCGTTCATTATTTTCGGATTATAAAGCTTCGATGCTTGGCGATGCAGTTACCATAATTGTTGTTGAAGAATCACAAGCCGCAAATCAGGCCCAGAAAACTTCCGGGAGATCAAGCGATATTGGCTTAAGCGCAAAAGGCTCTCAAGGAACCGGGGAACTAATTCCTTCTACAGATTTTTCTTTGGGATCGAATAATGATTTTAAAGGCGGAGGAACAATTAAATCCAGCGGAGTAATTAAAACAACTATAAGCGCTCTGATTGATTCGGTTTTATCAAACGGGTTGGTACGTATTAAAGGCAGCAGAAAAATATCAATAAACGGTGAAGAACAGATAATTACAATTAAAGGATTATTGAGAACAGCCGATTTGAAATCTGATAATACTGTTTATTCATTTAACATTTCCGAAGCGGAAATCGCATTTGAAGGAAACGGTATGATTGATTCAAATACAAATCCGGGCTGGTTAACAAAAATATTTCACTGGTTATTCTAAGGGTGATAAAATGAAGAAGTTTTTAATTATAATAATATTAGCGGTCATTTCATCAAATATAAACGCACAGCGTATTAAAGATATTGCGTTTATAAAGGGCATTCAGTCTGAGCAGCTTATTGGTTACGGACTTGTGGTCGGACTTGCAGGCACGGGCGACAGCTACCGTTCTTCTTTTACCGTGCAATCAGTTATCAGTATGCTTAAAAGATTCGGTATAACTGTACCGGAAACAAATTTAAGAACAAGAAACGTTGCCGCGGTAATGATAACCGCGAGAGTCAGCAACCTTATTAAACCTGGTTCTAATTTTGATATAATTGTTTCCTCTATGGGCGACGCTACAAGTTTAACGGGTTCTATATTATTGATGACTCCGCTTTCGGGTGTTAACGGAAAGGTTTATGGAATTGCTCAAGGTCCCGTATCTGTTGGCGGATATGATATTAGTACCGAATCCGGCGGCCGTATTGCTAAGAATCATACCTTAACGGGCAGAATACCGAACGGCGGCGCAATGGAACTGCCTATAATGGAAGGAAATATTGATCCTTCAAATATTGGTCTTGTATTAAACCAGCCTGATTTCACTACTTTAAATAATGTAGTAAATGCAATTAACTCTGAATTTGGTGCCGGAACGGCATTAGCTGAAAGCGGCTCTGAAGTTAAAATAAATCTTCCCGCCGGTCAAAATGATATTGTATCATTTATGGCGAGATTAGAAGCAATTGAGGTTCAGAGAGACGCAATTGCAAAAGTAGTTTTAAATGAAAGAACCGGAACAGTTGTAACCGGCGATCATGTAAGAATTTCACCGGTAACAATTTCGCACGGAAGTTTAAATATTTCAGTTAGATCTTATCCGGTTATTTCACAGCCCGGAGCTTTCTCGCAAGGGCAGACATCATTTTTTAATAATCTTGTTCCGTCAGTTGAACAGGAAAATACTAAATCAATTTCAATTGAAGGCGCGACAAATGTTCAGGAAGTTGCTGCGGCCTTAAATCAGTTAAAAGTTTCACCGCATGATATTATCGCGATTTTCCAGGCATTAAAAGAAGCAGGAGCATTAACAGCAGAATTGGTGATTTTATAAAATGGAAAAGCTTGATCTAAAAATATCGAACTTTCAAAAGCATATTCAGAAGCCGGCTGAAGTTGAAGCGCGTTTTACACCTGAAGAAAAAAAGAAACTTGAAAAAGCTTCGAAAGATTTTGAATCCATGCTTACTTCGCTGATGCTTAAAAGTATGACCAAAACTACAGGCGGACTTTTAGGCGAGAACGGATACGGCAATGATGTATTCGATACTTTTTTTGAAAACGAACTCGCGGGAAAAATAACAGATTCAAAAGGATTAGGAATTGCCGAATCTGTTTATAAAAGAATGACAGGAGAAGATCTTCCATTAAAAGAATTCGTTATTAAGAATCGTCCCGCAATTAAAGATTTACTAATTACCGAATCGGGTAAAGATAGTAATGCTATTAAGCCTTCATACAGCGCGGCGGAAAGACTAAAAAAGTATGAACCAATAATTCAGGAAGCTTCTAATAAACACGGTGTTCCCGTTAATTTAATAAAATCAATAATTCTTACTGAATCCGCCGCTAAAGAAAATGCAGTTTCAAAAGCCAACGCAAAAGGTCTGATGCAATTAATGGATGCAACCGCAAAAGATTTGGGCGTAAGAAATTCTATGAATCCCGCTCAGAATATCCAAGGCGGCACAAAATACATCGCGCAGATGCTTAAAGAATTTGACGGCGATTTGGAAAAATCACTTGCCGCTTATAATGCCGGACCGGGAAATGTTCAGAAGTACAATGGCATTCCGCCGTTTAATGAAACACAAAATTATGTTTCAAGAGTATTGGGTTATTTAAAACATATGGAAGAATAAAATGGGAATTTCAAAGTTAATTGAGCTGCTGTTAAAGCAAAAAGAAAATTTAAAAAGACTTCTTGATAACGCAAGAAAGAAGCAGCATGCCCTTGTTGCGAATAACCGCGAGCTTTTAGACGAATGCATAAAGGATGAACAAAAATTAATTCTTGCCGTGCAGAAAGCTGAAAGCGGCAGAATTGAAACTATAAAAGAAATAAATCGTGAGCAGGGTTTTGAGGAAAATGAATTCAGACTTGCAAAACTTACATTTAACTTGGGCGAAGTTTTAACCAACGAAGCTAAAGAAGCTATTATAAAATCGGAAAGAGCAATTAGAATTTTTATTGAGGAAATAACGCAAACTAATAGTCAAAATATGTTTTTGATCCAGCATTCAAAACAGTTTATTGATACAACTTTAAAAGCTGTTTTCGGCGGGAACAATAAATCAATATTAGACAGGAAAGTGTAAGATGAGTATCAACAAATTATTTGATATTTCGAGAAGAAGTTTGCTTACGTATCAGTCAGCATTAAACGCGACTTCTAACAATATTTCTAACGCCAGCAACCCCAATTATTCAAGACAAAGAGTTGTGCTTGCGGCTGAAAGGCCGGAATATACGGCTAATCTTTCTTTTGGATCCGGCGTTAAATTGGATGATATTCAGAGAATAAGAGATACAATTGTTGATACACAGATTTGGTCATTTAACAGCAAGCACTCATTTGCCGATAAACAAGCGTCAACGCTTAATAAACTTGAAGCGTTATTATCCGAACCTTCGGAGCTGGGTTTATCAAATTTAACATCGCAGTTTTTTAACTCATGGGATAAACTTGCAGTTGATCCGGATTCAACCGCGTTGCGTAATAACGTTTTAAACACCGCGCAGAATATGTCGGGTAAAATGCAGAACCTTTATGAAAGTTATACTCAAATAAAGAAGGATTTAAAGGTTGAAACCGCACAGTCGGTTGAAAGTGTTAATAGTTATCTCGAACAAATTCATACTTTAAACAAAGAAATATACGCGGTTAAAGCCAGCGGAAACGCGCCTAATGACTTACTTGATGAAAGAGGAGCTATTATTAATGAGTTAAGCAAGCTTGCTAACTTAAACGTTACATATAATCAGGATGATACAGTAAGTATTTCAATGGGCGGTGTATATGCGGTTGACAGACTTTACAGTCAAAAATTTATTGTTGAGGAAAGTAAAGGTAAGTTAAGTGTTACAACCCAGGACGGCGAATCAAAAATGTCGTTAAATTCCGGAGAGATATTCGGTAATCTGAATATGTTTAATAATGTAATCCCGGATTATCTAAATAAAATTGATACTATTGGGCAAGCCATATATGACAGCGTAAACTCCGTGCATTCAACAGGCCAAACTAACACTAATCCTACTCAAACAGGAGTTAACTTCTTCAGTAATTATTCAAACGGCATTTTGGAATTAAATGAAGACTTAATTGATAATCCGAGTTTGATAGCCGCGTCGGCAGACGGACAGGACGGGAATAACGAAATTGCACTTCAAATTGCCGCCCTGCAGAAAGCATTACTTATTGACGGGGAAACTATTACAAACACGTATTCCAATTTCGTGAACAAAATTGCTAATGATCTAAAAACACATAACCAAAATACCGAATCGTATCAGCTTGTGTTAAATCAGCTGGATATGCAGGTGTCGGAAGCAAGCGGTGTTTCCGTTGATGAAGAAATGGTAAACGTATTAAAATTCCAAAGATCATATGACGCGGCCGCAAAATTAATTAGAGTTGCCGATGAAATGTTTCAAACATTGTTAAATGCATTTTAGTATATAATGTAATAAGGTGAAATTATGAGAGTTACCGACAGACTTTTGCAGAATTCATATTTGTATAATCTTAATACAAATAAAAATTCAATTACAAAAACTCAGGAACAATTAACAACACAAAGTAAAATTAATAGGCCTTCGGATTCTCCATTGGGTACTAACAGACTGCTGCGTCTTAACAATGAAATGCAGAATATATCCACTTACCTTGACAATGTTACCAACAGTTTTGCGAATGTTGACGCAACTATAAATGCTATGGATGGAATACAAAATCAGCTTCAATCAGTTCTTGTGGACTTAACCTCGGTCAACAACGCAACTATTGAAGGAAATCTTGATACGTTTGCAGACCAGCTGCAGGTCTCTTTGGATTCAATTTTAGAATATGCAAATTCAAATTTTAACGGGAAATATTTGTTCGGAGGGACTGACAATTCGCAAGCACCTTACGGCAAAAACGGAACGCCTCCGCCGGAATATATTCAAAATACAGCCGATGCCGGCGGACAGCAGAAGATTAAGATTTCGGGAAACATTTCTCAGAAAATTAATATTACCGGAGAAGAATTGTTCGGGACTATTGACGGTACGGATATGTTTAATAAATTAAACGATATAATTGTAAACTTACGAAGCGGTGTGAAACCGGATGCTTCGGAAGTTAAAGAGATGGAAGATATATACGGTAAAGTTCTGAATAAACTTTCGGTTGCCGGTAATATAAAAAATCGATTACTGGATACTGAAGAACTTCTGAAAACACAGGAACTTAACGTAGAAGAATTAATTTCTAAAGAAAAAGATGTTGATATGGCGAGGGCAATTGTTGATTATGAAAATCAGCAGTTTAATCTCGATTTAACATATAAAGTTTCTTCCATGATTTTACCAAAATCATTATTGGATTATTTATAATGTTTAGAAAAAGCACTAGTCTGTACGGACTAATTTTTGGATTGCTGGCGGTGTTCGGAGCTTTTTTTCTTGAAGGAGGTTCTTTAAAAGCACTGTTTTTATTGTCACCGATTATAATTGTTTTCGGCGGAACTTTTGCCGCGACCATTATTGGATTCGGAATGGGAAAATTTTTGAAGATTTTTCAACTAATAAAAATAGCGTATTTGCCTGATGATTATAATATAAAGGCTATGATCAACTCGTTTGTTGAGCTGTCTGTTAAGTCTAGAAGACTAGGTCTGCTTTCGGTTGAAGATGATCTTTACAAATTGCTTTATTTTTTTCCGCAGAAAATGGTAAAATTTGTTTTAGACGGCACGAACAGCGATATGCTTGAAACTATTGCCCGGACAGAAATTAAATCTATGGAATATAGGCATAACGCGAATATTTTTATTTTTCTGAAAATGGGAGGATATGCGCCGACAATGGGTATTATCGGTACGGTTATGGCATTAATTATGACTCTCGCAAATGCCGGCACGGATCCTAATGCATTAATTCATAATATTGCTTCAGCCTTTATAGCAACGCTATGGGGAATTGTAAGCGCTAACTTTTTTTGGCTGCCTTTGGCAGATAAATTAAAACAATGTCACTTAGAAGAAAAACATATGATGGAAGTTTCTTTGGAAGCGGTTCTGGCGATTCAAAGCGGAGAGATACCGACGATAATCAAATCGAGATTGACGAGTATGCTCCCGAGAAACGATCAAGAAGGTTTAACGGCTTAGAAGAATTTTCGCATGATGAATATCTGGAAAATGATAAAGACAGGTATTTAATAACTTATGCCGATTTGATTACATTGCTGTTAGGTCTATTTATTATTCTATACGCGATGTCAAATATAGATATGGATAAATATACTGCAACGGTTAATACTTTTGGTGATATATTCGGTTCATCCGGTAATATTAAAACAATTAAATCAACTCCGGATTACAACCAAAACTTTAAATCGGCGCCAAGTTTAATGGAATCGCTTGAACGTGTTATAACGGAAAACGGTTACGGAGCCGCTGTTAAGCTTATTCAAAATGAAAGAGGAATTACAGTTAGCATACTTGACGATATACTTTTTGCATCGGGAAAAGCGGAATTGGGAGTTGGTTCTAAAAATGTTCTTAATAAATTATCTAATGTAATTAGAACAATTCCGAATGATCTTAGAATTGAAGGACATACTGACAACGTTCCAATAAGTTCGCATACTTATTCTTCAAACTGGCATTTGTCGGTAGCCCGCGCAACTAATACGGCGTATTATTTAATGACGGAAGAAAGAATTCCGCAGGGAAGAGTATCTGTTGTCGGATATTCTGAAAACAAACCTGTCGCGCCTAATGATTCTCCCGAAGGCAGAGCGCAAAATAGAAGAGTTGATATAGTAATCTTAAATAAATAAAGAAGAAGGGCACATGAAACTAAAAACACATCAATTCGGCGAAATTGAATTCGATGAAAGCATAATAGTCGAATTTGAAAGCGGAATTTTGGGTTTCGATGAACATAAAAAGTTCATTGTTATATCAGAAGAAGATGGTATATTTTACTGGTTAACTTCTGTTGATGAACCGGAATTGGTTTTTCCATTATTCCCTATGAAGGTTATATTGGAAAATTATCCGGAAGTAGCGGAATTCGAAGTTTTCGGGATTGTTAAACTTCAAAAAAACCCGAAAGATATAACATTAAATATGAAAGCTCCTATTTACCTTAATCAGAATACTAAAAAAGGCTTTCAGAAAATAATTGATAATGACGAATTCACGATAGATTACAAATTGTTTATCGAAAACTAAAAAAAAGAAAATATTATGCTTGTACTATCAAGAAAACAAAATGAAAAAATCAGAATTGGTTCCGATATTATTATTACTATTCTAGGCGTATCAGAGAACCAGGTAAAAATCGGGATTGATGCTCCAAGCGATGTGAAAATTCTGCGGGAAGAAATTTTTGAGAATATTAAAAAACACACGGTTGAAGCTTCATTGATGAGCAAAGAAATTAAAAGCTCTGATTTGTCAAAACTATCCATTAATAAATTAAATAAACCGAAAAGTGATTAATAACATTAAAAAATTAAAAGTGCTGATTGTTGATGACTCGGACGTTATTCTTAATACATTAAAAGATTTTTTAGAAGATTATAATTTTGAAGTAATTACATGTGCCGACGGACTTGAAGGAATTCAAAAAGCAGCAGAAGAAAAACCGGACTTGATTTTTCTCGATTTGATGATGCCCAATTTTGACGGTATGAAAATGCTGCAGGTAAAAAATGTGTTAAAAGATATACGCAGTATACCTGTTATTGTTATAAGCGCAAATACTGCCCGTAGAAATGTAATGGCGGCTATGGAAGCGGGTGCTCATAAAGTTATTTCTAAACCGCTTGACCTTAAGATTATTGCTGATTTCGTAAATGAGATTTTAGGCGGAAGTAATTTTAATACGCCTCAAGGACAAAATCTTCTGAATGATGAAGATAAATTTGAAATTAAAAGAAATGTGCTAAAGTTTTTTGTCGATTCTTTCGATATTAAGAAGCGGATGATTTTAGATGCGTTAAAAAATAAAGACGCCGAAAAATTAAGAACAGTTATTCATGAAATTAAAGGCGCCGGTGGAACAATTGGTTATCCAATATTAACGAATTTAAGCAAAGAAATTGAAGAAAAAGAGTTTAAACTTACAATCGATTGGGTTTTTGCCGAAATGAAATGCGAACGTTTATTTAAAGAAGTTCAACAAATTGAAAAGGATTTCAATAATAATTAGAAGAAATATATGTTTATTATAATTGGTTTTGTCGTTGTTGTTGCCTCGGTTATTATCGGGTTTACAATGCCCGGCGGTAATCTGCTAGTATTATTGCAGATATCCGAGTTTATAACTATTGGCGGCGCTGCTATCGGCAGTATGCTTATTTCGGCTCCGGTATCCGTAATTAAAAAAGTAATTGCCGCTATTCCCAAAGCAATAAGTCATAAACACGAAACAAAAAAAGATTTTTTGGAACTCTTAAAATCATTTTATGAATTGTTTCTTGTATCTCAAAGAGACGGCCTATTGGCAATTGAAAAACATATTGAAAATCCCGAAGAAAGCGAAGTGCTTTCGGTAAACAAAAAACTGCTTAAAAATAAAGTAGCAATGACATATTTTACCGATACTCTGAAAGTAATGCTTTCCGGAGGTGTTCCTCCTCATGAAATAGAATCTTTAATGGAAACTGAAATAGAAACTTTTGAAATGGAATCGAAACCTGTTCCGCATTTAATTTCTAAAGTCGGAGACGCATTACCCGGTTTGGGAATTGTTGCCGCTGTTTTGGGAATTATTATTACAATGGGAAGTATTAGTGACGGTGCCGAAGCCGTAGGCCATCACGTTGCGGCAGCTCTTGTAGGTACTTTTCTGGGAGTGTTATTGTCTTATGGCTTTGTTGGTCCTTTGGCCGCGAATATTGAACATATGATTGAAAACGAAGTTAGATACCTAGAAACTATTAAAGCCGCTGTTGTTGCCTATGCAAAAGGAAACCCTCCTATTGTTGCTGTTGAAATTGCAAGAAGAACAATTTTTTCGGATGAGAGACCGACCTTCAGCGAACTTGAAAATTATCTAAGAGGTAAAAAAGAAGATTAAGAATGAGCGACGATAATAATCAACAGATAATAATTAAGAAAACAAAAAAGAAAGGCGAAGCCGGTCACGGCGGCGCCTGGAAAGTTGCTTACGCTGATTTCGTAACTGCGATGATGGCTCTTTTTATTGTTCTTTGGATTCTTGGCGCCGATGATTCGGTTAAAGAAAATATATCCCAGTATTTTAAAGATCCTTCCGGATTTGCAATTGGAAACGGTCCAAGCGTAATGGAAGGGAAAAATTTAAACAGTATAAAACCCGATTTAATGGATGAAGTTTTTCTTAGACAAAAAGAAAAAGAAAAATTAGAGGAAATGGGAAAAGATATTGTTCAGCAGCTTACCAATGAAGAAGAATTTAAAGCGCTGGTTAATCAGATGGAAATCACTATTACCGAAGAAGGATTATTGATTGAAATAATGGAAAGCCAGCAGGATTCTTTTTTTGATATTGGAACGGCTACTCTTAAAGAAAACTCTGAAGATTTATTAATTAAAATCGGCAAACAACTTAGTCAAATTAATAATAGAATTGTTCTTGAAGGTCATACAGATTCAAGACAATTCCCCGGCAGCGGACTGGGTTATACTAATTATGAATTAAGCACAGACAGAGCAAATGCCGCTCGAAGAGCTTTGTTAAAAGGCGGATTGGAACCGACTCAAATAAATGAAATACGCGGTTATGCTGATAATAGACTCAAAAATCCCAAAGATCCATACAGCGCGTCAAACAGAAGAATAAGTATAATAGTAAGGTTTAAAACTGTTGATGTCTAAGTCAATTCTTATAGTTGAAGACGACCCCTTCACTCAGCAATTCTATAATTATATTTTCGGCAAAACGGGTTATAAAGTTATCATTACAGAGGACGGGAACGAAATATTCGAATTCCTAAAAAATGAAGAAATATCATTAATTATTTTAGATATAAATTTAAAGAATACTTATATTGACAATGAACGAGTTGACGGAATTCAAATTTCAAGAAAAATTAAGAAAGAATTAAGTATGTCTTCTATTCCAATTCTTCTAATTTCGGCATACCAGAAAAAAAACGGCGGCAGAAATTACTTTGAAGAAAGTCTCGCTGATGACTATATTTTAAAACCGATAATTGATTTTAATCTTTTCTTAAAAAAAGTAACTCAACTTGTGGAAAAATAATGGATCAGCAAAAAGATAAAATATTAATAGTTGAAGACGAAGCCGATACAAGATTTATTTTGGAGAGACTTCTTCAAAAAAACGATTATGAGGTAAAATCTGCCGAAAATGGTCTTATTGCTCTCGAAGTACTTAAAAGTTATAAACCGAAGGTTATTATTGCAGATTGGACAATGCCTCAAATGGACGGACTTAAATTATGTAATATTTTAAAAGCCGACGAGGAATCTAAATTAATATATTTTATTGTTTTAACTGCAAGAGCAAGTTTAAAGGACAGGGTAACCGGACTTGACGTAGGTGCCGACGATTTTCTCGTTAAACCGGTTGAAAATCAGGAACTGCTTGCAAGAATAAGATCGGGCGTTAGAATACATAATCTTCAGTATGAATTAAAAAGTATTGAACACAACAAAGCATTAATAGAAATGGCTTGCACAATTGGGCATAAAATTAATAATCCTTTAAGCAGCCTTCATATGTCTGTTAAAAATCTTCAAAGTGAGTTAAATGAAAAAACAATTAACAGCAATAAAGAAGATTTTTATGTAATTGAAGAATCAATCGAAAGAATAAAAAAATTCATAGAAGCTCTCCAAAACCTCCAAAACCCCGAATTTGAGGGATATGCTCTCAATAATAAAATGTTAAAAATCGACTAATTCTCTTTTAACATTTCTGTTTTTTCTCCGATAATAAATTGGAGAAATATCCATGCTTGAAAAAATTGCAAATATTAACTCGAATAGTCCTTACAATGGAGGGAAAAAGAAAAGCGGAAACTTTGAAAAGTTTTTGCATAGGCCTAACATTGAAAGAGAAATGGGAAAAGATTCTATTAGTCTTTCCCCAGGCGCCTTATATTTATCGAGAATTAATTGGCAGCTTAAAGAAATTTCTTACCACGGCGATGAAAAAGTTTTGGTTGAGTTTATTATCGACGGATTTGATTTTAATACGGAAATAGACTTTGTTAACTTTTATACCAACAGCCGCCAGAAATTTAAAGTCTCCGCTAAAAATATTGAAGACCTGGGATCTAAAAAAGCATTAATCGTTTTTGATGTTCACAAGGGACAAATAATGCTTGAAGACGAACGCCATTTGGAAGAATTAACAGCCTTAAAAAAAATCTTTGAAAAAATATCAAGTTCAATTTCTGAGTATGACGTAAACTTTGACTACAATAATTTTATCGAAGGATTAAAAGACGAATTGACTTTGGAATTTCAGATTATAACTAATCATCTTTATACATTTATTAATAAACTGGGAAAGTATAACATAGTGAACGAATTTGTTTTTAACGGAGGAAGTGAAAATCCCATCAGGATTCAAAAAGTTACGGTAATAAATGAAAAATGATCTACTTAAATACGATGAACCGGATCTAACTTCTGTGAAAAAAATAACCATTAATAAATTCAGCGAACTTACTGAACTCCCCGATACAAAACCATTAATAGTTACGGATATATTAGGCGTAATATTATATTCAAATCAATCATTCAACCGTACATTCAATGTCCGGATAGGAAGCCTAATTAATCAAATCAATTCTGAGCCTAATCTAGGCGCCGTGACTCAAAATCTTGAAAACAGTAATTACAGAAATTTTCATTTCGACCTGTTGTTTAATAACAATATTGACGAAGAACCGTCAAGTTATTATGTTGATGTTGATAGACTTTTAATTGACGGAACCGAATTGCTGCTTTTTACTTTTGACTCCTATCTGGCTAAAAAAAGAATTGAAGGCAGAATTAATAATCTGCACAATGCTCTTGAATACGGAGACGTTGCCGTATTAATAACGGACGACAAAGGGAAAATTAATTATTCGTCAAAATCATTTGAAGATATACTTAGCACAACAATTGAAAAACTTTATAATAATAATATTACCGAAGTACTGGTGCCATATTTATCGAACAAGGATCTTATTGAACTAAGAGATTCCATTGACCTTCATCAAGATTGGGTTAAACTAATTTCGGATCTCGGTAAAGACGGTAATTTATGGTTCAGAGAAATAAAACTGAACCCTGTTTATAGAACCGATTCCGATACAATTAGTTTTATTCTTGTCGCTCATGATATCACAAATTATGTACTTAAAAACAGAATAATTCAAAATTCCGAAAGACGGCAGAAATCCATAATTAATAATATTTCCGATCCATTGATTATTATAAATAAAAAACATGATGAATTATTTATTGAAAGCGTAAATGAGAGTTTCTGCGCTTCATTCGAAACTATTAAAAGCGCAAACGGAAAACCTGAATTAAAAGATATTATTAATGGCGATCTGTATAAGTCAATAACCGATTGTATTCTGAAATCCGAAGAAGATAAAAAACAGAATCTGAAATTCCACTTTTCGGATAATATTAATAAAAAAGAATATACAGGAAAACTTACATCTACCGAAGATCCTTATGATAAAACAATTCTTTATATAATTAATTTTTCTGACATAACAGAACAATTAAGGAATGAAGAAATATTAAGAGAAGCATATGAGAAAGAAATAAGATTAAACAAATTAAAAAGCGCCTTTCTGGCAAATATGTCCCACGAAATCAGAACTCCATTAAATGCTATTATTGGCTATTCCGAATTATTGGAAGACGATGTTTTATTAAAGGAATTTGACTCAATAGTTGAGAACACATCATTCTTAAAAGAAGGCGTTAAAAGACTTCTTAGCCTTGTGGAAAATATAATTGAAGCATCCATTATTGAGTCCGGTGAATTAGACCTGGATTTGGCAACAATGGACATTAACGTTTCTGTAAGAGAGGTTTTTGAGTTCAAAAAAAACAAGTTCGAAAATAAATCTATTGAATTTGACGGTGATTTGGTATCTCAAGAATTGTTCTGTTTTATTGATAAAGATAAATTCGAAAAAATATTATTTATGATAATTGATAATGCCGTTAAATATAACCGCGAAAACGGTTATGTTTATGTTCAGACATATACTGCAGGCGGAAACGCATTTATAAAAATTTCCGATACGGGAATTGGTATTGAACAGGATAAACTTTCTACAATACTCGAACCTTTTGCTCAGGATGAAGATGAAGGATATAGAAGAAGATATGAAGGCGCCGGACTGGGTTTAACAATTGCCTATAAACTTACAGCCGCAATGGGAGGCAAGTTTAGTATTTCCAGTCAATTAAACGAAGGCACGACTGTAATTCTGGAATTCCCGCTGCAATAAATCCCCCAAACCAATCAAGATAAAGTTTGCTTCTTTTAGTCTGTTTGCCGTATGTTTAAAGACATAATTATAGAAAAAAGACAAAATTATTCTTTTTATGAATTCTAATTTTTTACCCCTTTTTAGCCCCAATATTTTTCACCCGTTTGTATACTTCAATATGTTTTTTAATAATATTTTTTCGATAACAAAAAACTTTTTACAAGGATATTAAAATGGTATCTCAATTTTTTAAATTGTTATTAATTTTTATACTTTTTGCTGTCAGCAGTAATAATGCTCAAAACAACTCCCAGGTTCAAATCCCGCTTAAAGGAACAGGAGTGGAGGATTTTTTAATTAAGAATCCGAAATTTGACGGAGACGGAACAATAATAATCGTTATTGATACTGGTATTGATATAGGAATTGATGGATTGACAAAAACACCTGACGGAAAGAATAAAGTTATTGATGTTCAGGATTTCACCCTTCAAGGAGATATTCCTTTCTACGAAGCTGAAATTGATGATGAGGATGGGATCGAATTTTTTATTAATGAAGATAATAACTTTAAAGTTAATGGCGCTGGAAATCTCGCTCTGAAAGCTGCGGATGATAAATATTTTATAGGTAACTTTTCTGAAAAATTGCTGATGAACTCTAATTCAGTTGTATCGGACATTAACAACAACGGCAAAGATGATGACAATTTTTATTTCGTTACGTTTAACGTAATTGAAAACCAAAACAGTTATTGGGTTTTATATATTGATAGAAACGCTGACGGAAATTTATCGGACGAAAAACCTTTGCGTAATTATAAAGAAAACTTTGATTCCTTTTCTATTCCTAACGGCATAGATCTTCCCGATTTAACAATTGCTGTAAATATTTTCCCTAATGATAAAAAGGTGAATTTCTTTTTTGACGACGGCGGACACGGTACTCATTGCGCCGGAATAGCAACCGGATTTAATATCGGAGAAAATAATATAAACGGTGTGGCTCCTGGGGCGAAATTAATTGGATTAAAAATCGGACATAACTCTTTAGGCAGCGGTACGGTAAACGGAAGTATGAAAAACGCATTTTTATACGCCGATAAAATTTCAAAAGAAAGAAATGAACCTTGTATTATTAACTTGAGCTACGGAATTGGTTCGGAATTAGAAGGCTTATCCGAAATGGAAAAATTTCTTGAGAATCTAATTTTGGAGAATCCCTATTTATATATTGCAAAATCAAATGGCAATGACGGACCCGGAATTTCAACCGCGGGCCTGCCTTGTAATTTAAATAGCGTATTGTCAGTAGGCGCTGTTTTAACAAAAGAAGTCGGTAATAATTTTTATGGAACAACTCTTAACCGCGATATTATACTTCATTTCAGTTCGCGGGGAGCCGAATACACAAAACCTGACATTACAGCTCCGGGCGCCTGTGTTTCTACTGTCCCCAATTATGATAATAATGATATTTCATGGGGAACAAGTATGTCAAGCCCTTATGCGGCTGGAGTAATGTCGCTATTATTAAGCGCCGCTCAAAAAGAATTCCCCGATGTAAAAATCAAATCACATTTTTTATATAAAGTAATAAGAGAAAGCGCGGTTAAATGGGAAAAATATTCTCATGTTGATGAAGGGGCAGGTTATATTAATGTTGTTAACGCATATGAATTATTAAAAAAATATATTAAAAACGGCGAGCTCAATAATTATGAAACTTATTCAATCAGTTCCTTTGCTCCTCATATGCCTAATAACAAAGCTCCTAATCTATATATAAGAAACGGAAATTATCTAAACGGAAATGAAAAATTTAAGTTTACCGTTAAACGCGATAATTTTATTAAAAAAGATAAATTTTACAGATTGTTTAATATTAAAAGCGATAGTGATTGGCTTAATCCTTCTCAGTCCAAATCACACATCAGAAACGATCAGCAGTTAACAATTGATGTAATGTTGGATAAAACAAAAATGAAAAACCCTGGTTTATATAACGGGATGATTTACGGTACAAGGGATGATAAGACTAATACTCCTGAATTTGAAATGATGGCAACGGTTGTTATTCCGTATGAATTTAACTCGACCAATAATTTTATGTTAAAATGGGAGAATGAAAAACTTGAGCCGGGAATGCATAAAAGATATTTCTTAAACGTTCCTGCCGGGACTTCCAATTTAAGAATTAAAATTACTTCCGGGATTAATAAATTTACAAATGTAAGATATTATCTGCACGATCAAGTAGGCAGACAAAAATCTTTCGGTCTTTGCAATATTTCATATTCCGATGAATATTATGAAAAACATATTTATCCAATAGAACCCGGTGTTTACGAACTGGTTGTACTTGCAAACTATAATTCCGGCGATACTTCTGAATTCGATTTGATGGTTGATTTCGACGCTATAAATAAGGTTGGCAGTAATTTGGTTTCATTGGGTAATAATTCGCTTAGTGTTATTAATTTATTTAATGAAGTAAAATCTTATTCACTTAAATGCGATATTTTAGGTTATCAAAAAGATTACGATATTCAAATCAACAAGGTAAGAAGTTACGATATGCCGTTCTCGCTAAAAAAAGGTGAATATCTTAAAAAATTTACAGTAACAATGTTGAAAGAGGACTTTAATAAGATTACGGATTTTAGTCTGCTGATATTTGACGAAAACGGTAAAAAAGAAGAAATCGTTTCTTTTTCCTATTTTGAAACTGAAATTTCTATAACTAACAGTTCTTTGAATGAAGAAAAAAAATATTTGTTAAAAATAGTGCCCGGATTTACAAACGAGAATGAAGCTATTAGTCTGAAGATTAGAGAGGAAACATTTGTCGAAAAACCTCAAAGTATTAAAATTGTGCCGGCTTCATTAAGTTTTTATCCTACTATGGAAACACATTTAAATTTAAATATTGAAAAACCGGTTTTTGAAAAACCGGGCGACTCAAAATATTTTGGAAAAATAGATTTTAAATCCAAAACCGGAACCGAATACGAAATGCCCTTATTAATTAATAACGGAGAAGCTAAATGAGTGAACATGAAGTTACAAAAATTGCCGGATTACCCGATAACGCATATTTTGAATTGAAACCGGGTGAACAGTATGTACCTATAATGTCGCCGAAAGAAAATGTACCTGAAGTAAATATATGGTCTGTTCTTTGGGGATTAGTAATGGCAATGCTTTTTTCAGCTGCCGCTGCTTATCTCGGTTTAAAAATAGGACAGGTTTTTGAAGCGGCTATTCCTATCGCTATTTTAGCCGTTGGACTTTCTACGGTTTTTAAAAGACATAAAGCATTGGGCGAAAATGTTATTATTCAATCCATTGGCTCCACTTCCGGGTCCATAGTTGCCGGTGCAATTTTTACTTTGCCCGCATTGTATATTCTGGGTCTTGAAGTTGATTTTTTCCAAATTTTTATCGCATCAATGCTTGGCGGTTTTTTAGGAATATTATTTCTAATCCCTTTTAGAAAATATTTTGTTGCTGAGATGCACGGTAAATTTCCTTTCCCCGAAGCTACAGCTACCACAGAAGTTTTAGTAGCCGGAGAAAAAGGCGGAAGCCAGGCTATGGTATTGGTTGTAAGCGGACTTATTGGAGGCGCTTATGATTTTATTGTAGCTACATTCGGATGGTGGGGCGAAGTTTTTTCTACCCGTGTAATCCCTTACGGTGAAGTCCTTGCCGATAAATTTAAATTGGTATTTAAGATAAATACAGGCGCGGCTGTTACCGGTTTGGGTTTTATTATTGGATTAAAATATTCAGCAATTATAGCAGCCGGATCTTTTGTGTCATGGTTTGTTATAATACCAATTTTTGCATATTTGGGTGATTATATAACATCCCCGATTGGAGCTAATGTTACCGCATTAATTAAAGATATGAGCGCCGAACAAATATTCAGCAGCTATGTGCGGCACATAGGTATCGGCGGTATCGCGATGGCAGGATTAGTAGGAATCATACGTTCATCTGGAATTATTAAAAGCGCTTTCGCTTTGGGAATTAAAGAAATATTGCATGCTAAATCGGGTGATTCCAATAATCAGCTTAGAACACAGCGTGATATTCCGATGAAGATTATTACAATCGGAATAATAATTACTGCAATTGTAATATTTATTTTTTTCATGTTCGGCGTAGTTCATAATTTTCTTCACGCAATAGTTGGATTGCTTATTGTATTAATTATTTCTTTCCTTTTTACAACTGTAGCCGCTAATGCTATTGCAATTGTGGGAACCAACCCTGTTTCAGGAATGACATTAATGACGCTTATTTTATCATCCGTAATTCTTGTTTCCGTTGGATTAACAGGGCCGGCTGGAATGGTATCTGCTTTACTTATCGGCGGAGTTGTCTGCACGGCTCTTTCAGTATCGGGAGCTTTTATTACTGATCTTAAAATCGGGTATTGGTTGGGTTCATCTCCTTATAAACAGGAAAAATGGAAATTCTTGGGGACTATTGTTTCGGCAGCGACAGTCGGCTGGGTTATATTGTTGCTAAATGACACCTACGGCTTTACAGGAAGCGCATTGCCGGCTCCTCAGGCTAACGCAATGGCTGCCGTAATTCAGCCTCTTATGTCCAACCAGCCTGCTCCTTGGATGATGTATATTGCCGGAGCATTTATGGCATTAGTTTTAACAATGATTAAAGTACCCGCGCTTGCTTTTGCTTTAGGTATGTATCTGCCTATGGAATTAAACACTCCGATTTTGCTTGGCGGTATCATTTCTCATTTGGTCTCTACAAGAAGTAAAGACGAAGAATTAAATAAAGCCAGAAAAGAAAAAGGAATTCTTATTGCTTCAGGTTTTATTGCAGGCGGAGCTTTAATGGGTGTAGTAAGCGTAATATTAAAATCTTCGGGAATAAATTGGTTCGCAGCTGAATGGGCCGAATCAAATGCCGGAGAAATAACAGCTTTCTTTATGCTGGCAGCGCTTTGTTCATATATGTATTTTGATTCCATGAGAGCGAAAAAAGAGGATTAGTCTGTTTTAAAAGTGTAAAATAATTGTAAAGCCTCGATTATTCGAGGCTTTTTTTTTGTAACATATTTATGTCAGTATTAGTCTAATGTGAAAATAATCCGGTAATAAATATGAAAGTAATTATTTATTCAGTTATAATCCTAATCTATTTCTTCACTTCAAATTCATATTCTCAAATAAATGTAAACAGTGATTTATTTGAAGAAGATTCAACTCTTTCCGATTGCAACCATAAGGACATTAATTTAGGATATAAAAATTACGGAATTAGTTTCGGCAATTCGTCATATCATACCGGCATAAGAGTTAATTTTTCAGATTGCGGTATAAAAGAAATTAATGGAATTAATATTTCGCTTTGGAAACCTGAAGAAAATCCTAATTCTGAAATAAACGGGGCGGCTATTGGTTTGGCTACCTTGGCAAGCAGAATTCACGGTATTAATCTAGGTATAGCCGCTTCCATTTCAAGTGAAAGAATGACCGGATTTAATTTGGGAGGATTGGCCTTAGTCTCCGGCGGCGATATTATCGGTGTAAATATCGGCGGTCTTGCACAAGTCGCCCAAAACAATATAAAAGGAATAAACATTGGCGGATTAGCACTTGTATGCCAGGGAAAAATTAGCGGTATAAATTTAGGCGGATTAGCTTTAGTTTCAGAAAAAGAAATGTTTGGTATGAATTTAAGTTCTCTGGCACTTGTTTCTCAATCTGAAATTAAAGGGATTAATATTGCCGGTCTGGCAGCTGTTTCAAATTCAAATATAACAGGATTTAATGCCGCCGGTCTCGCTTTAGTATCGCAGGAATCAATTTATGGTTTTAATTTTGGCGGACTTGCATTAGTGGGTATTAAAGGAATTAAAGGAATAAATTTTGGTGGTCTTGGAGTTATTTCTGAAGAAGGAGATATAGTAGGAATAAGCACGGCCATTGGTAAAATTTCAACTTTTTCGGATATTAAAGGATTATCATTTGCTGGCTATAAAACCGAAGCGGAAAATTATTACGGAGCCAACTTCTCAATTTGCTGGACTGAAATAGATTTATTGAAAGGGGTTTCTTTTTCAGGTTATAATAAAATAAAAGAACAATTCGGTTTGACAATAGGGTTATTTAATATAGCAGAAATGTTAAACGGAGTACAAATAGGATTGATTAATATTGCCGATAATAATCCCCAACCTTTTAAAGTGCTTCCGTTTGTAAATTTACATTTGTAATAATACTAATCTGTTATTTGAAACTGTTCAAATGGATTGGATCTTTTAAAATCGGTCGGTACAATAAACAAAGTAATCGGCAGTTCTTCTTCTTTAATTTCTTTTACAATCGAAGATCCGTTTTCTTCTCCGTTTGCGTAATAAATTGTTTTAACGGGAATTCCTTTATCCGCAAGACTGAAATCAAGATTTAATGATTGAGATTTAACCTGGTTTCCAAGCTGAGAGGTGAAAAAATTAAAAAACTTTTCCATCGATTTTAAAACATTTTTATATTCAACTTTTAATCCTGAGTTTTTCCAGTCAGTAACCCATACGTCTTTCAGCAAATCATCCCCTTCTTTTACTCTATATTTATCGCACTTCCAATTCATTACTTTTTCATTTTCACTGATAAGCGAATATGTTTTGTCTTTTTTCTGTTCGGCTTGACCGGGCATTTTTTGCTGAAGCATTTTCCTCATCATTTCTTTCTGCTCTTCAGGAAGATCTTTTAGTTTCTCTTCCAGCATACTATTTACGTTGTTCATTTTACTGCCTACCTTTTCGAGGTCGGTTTTTGTAATTTGAACATATGTTTTGTTTTGAATATCCAGATTATATAGAATTTCTTTTTCCGCATTAAATATTGCTATATACATTTCATCATCAATCTTAGATTCCATTCGCATTAAATGCTTTTCGATAAACGTTTTATTAATTACAGTCTTGTTTCTTCTGTTTTCTTCAATAGTTATGATGCCCCCGGCAAACATTGACGCCGAACTAAATGTGGAAACAAAAACACCTACAATGAATAAAATTTTTCTGCTATTCATAAGTTTACCTGCATAATTTATTAAACATTAAGAAGATGAATGAATATATGAATACGAAAACATAATTCCAATAATACTTACTATCTAGATACTTTCGGACTTTGTCAAATTAAAAAATGAATTAATTCTCACCCGCGTATTAAAAAATTAAATAATATTCATAAAAATGTTGCTTTTATAAGGCCGTGACAATTTTTTACATAAATTATTTAGGCAAAGCGTTGCAATAAACTAATAAAGTATTATATTTGCCCCTCAATAACTTATAAATTAAGGTAAAGATCAAAATAAACCAAATAAAATAAGCCGTTTCAAAATAAAATGGAGAAATATATGAAAAAAGTTGAAGCCATTATTCGTCCTCATAAATTAGAAGATCTTCATACCGAACTTCAGGATGCCGGGTTTGCGGGCATCACTGTAAGTGAAGTGCGGGGATACGGCAGACAAAAAGGGCATAAAGAAATTTACAGGGGTTCCGAATACAATCTTGAGTTTGTGCCTAAAGTAAAGGTTGAACTTGTTTGTACCGACGATGCCGCGGAAAAAGCCGTTTCTATTATTGTTGAGAAATGCAAAACAGGTGAAATAGGCGACGGTAAAATATTCATTTATAATATTGAAGAGGCTATTAGAATAAGAACCGAAGAGTCGGGCGAAGGAGCAATTTAATTTCAGAATAATATTATTTGAAACTTATTTAAAGAAAATTTAAAGGGAAAATATATGGATAATGAAATAACAAATATGGTTACTAATAATCTGTTTACAATCAATAATTTATGGATGATGATTGCAACAGCGCTGGTATTTATAATGCACCTTGGTTTTGCAACTCTCGAAACGGGACTTACTCAATCTAAAAACACAGTTAACATATTATTTAAAAATTCAGTTATTCCTGCTATCGGAATCATTACATACTATTTGGTAGGTTTTAATCTAATGTATCCAGGTTCCGATTTTGCGGGAGGACTTTTCGGTTTTGCGGGATTTGGAATAAGCACAAATGAAGCTGGAATTACAAGCGCATATAACATTGGTTATACGTATTGGACTGATTTTTTATTCCAGGGAATGTTTGCCGCAACTGCCGCTACAATTGTTTCGGGCGCTGTCGCTGAAAGAATTAAACTTTCGAGCTTTCTTCTTTTCGCAACATTATTTGTAGGTATAGCATATCCAATTGCAGGAATGTGGAAATGGGGCGGCGGATTTTTAAACGAACTTGGCTTTTATGATTTCGCAGGTTCTACCCTAGTTCACTCCGTAGGAGGATGGGGAGCGCTTACAGGTATTATTTTCCTTGGGCCTAGGATAGGCAAATATGTCGGCAATAAAATTAATCCTAAACCCGGGCATAGTATGCCGCTTGCGACTATAGGTGTTTTCCTGCTTTGGCTGGGATGGTTCGGATTTAACGGCGGATCCGTATTTTCGGCAGATGCCGGACTTGTTTCACTTGTGTTTGTTACAACATCGTTGGCAGCCAGCGCAGGAGCAGTCGGGGCAATGATAACTGCATGGATTTTGTTGAAGAAGCCTGATATATCAATGGTATTGAACGGCATTTTAGCCGGATTAGTCGGAATTACCGCAGGGGCAGATTTAATGAGTCCGCTTGAATCTTTAATTATAGGATTTATCGCCGGAATAATTGTAGTGTTTTCAGTGATATTTTTCGATAAAATAAAAATTGATGACCCTGTCGGTGCTCTTTCTGTTCATTTAGTCTGCGGTATTTTTGGAACTCTTGCCGTAGGTATTTTTGGTAGTAAGGCCGGTTTTGAACAATTGTGGTTTCAAATAGTTGGAGTAGGGTCTGTTGGTATTTTTATTTTGTTGTTTTCATCTTTTTTATGGTATGCGCTGAAAAAATCAATTGGAATTAGAGTAAGCGAGGAAGAAGAAGTTGAAGGTTTGGATTACGGTGAGCATGGAATGGAAGCATATCCTGAATTTGAAAAAGCTAGATATTAATTTTAAAAATCATTCTTAAATTAAATTTATATTTAACATTATTTTTATAATAGTTTTATACTAACATTTCTAGAGGATTATATGAAAAATATTAATAAATTTTTTACCGCGGTTTTTATAGCTCTCACTTTTGTTTTTTCTTCTTTTAATTTAAATGCTCAAGAAATTAATTTAGGTGCCGATATTGTAAGTAAATATATGTGGAGAGGTTTGGAAATTAATAAAGCTCCTAATATTCAGCCGTCTTTATCTTACAGCAACTCTGGGTTTGAAGCCGGATTTTGGGGATCCTATGCTTTGGTTAAAGATGTTAGTGATATTGCAAATTTTGAAATTGATGCTTACGTAGGATATTCCTTCGGAGATTTCGGATTAATATTAACAGATTATTACTTTCCTGAAGCCGGCACCAAAATAGGAAAATTTGACGGCGAAGGTGCAGGCGCTCATACATTAGAAATAGGAGCTGCATATTCCGGACCAATCTCGATTGCAGCTTACTATAATTTTCATAATGATGTGGGGAATAATATTTATTTCGAAATCGGATATTCAACCTCTGTCGGTGAAGTGGGTTTAGACTTATTTGTCGGAGGTACTCCGGGAAGTGAAGATAATCCGGGTTATTACGGATCAGATAATTTAGCGATTATTAATATTGGAGTAACCGCCAGTAAATCGATTAAAATTACCGATGATTTTCAATTACCTGTATTTACTTCGTTTATAATAAATCCAAAAGCAGAAATTGCATATATGGTTTTCGGAGTTTCATTATAAATAAATATACAATAGAAACAAGGTTATATACATTTAAATATTTTCTATTCTTGCATTTTTGCAAAAATATATTATAATGCAGTTTGAATATGAAATTGATATGCAAAATAACGCCATTGACCGCTTCAATACAATTCGAGGTTGATCCCTGCGAAATTGAAGTTTCGGGAAGTCTCCTTTCTAACGACCTTAGAATAACTTCCCGAAGTACAACGTGTTACTTCATCTCTTTACTGACGTGCCGCTGTTAATAATTTAGTTTAATCGGCTCAGTCAACACAACAAACGATTATAAATAGAAAATGAGGAAAAGATGCATTTTCCTAATAAGCAAGGATTATACAATCCTGAATTTGAACACGATGCCTGCGGTGTAGGTTTTATTGCGGATATTAAAGGGAATAAATCGCACACAATTGTAAAAAGCGGTATTGAAATACTAAAAAACATGGCTCATCGCGGAGCAACCGGAAGCGATCCAGAAACCGGAGACGGAGCCGGGATTACAATACAGCTGCCTGATCCTTTGTTCAGAAAGGAATGCGCAAGACTTGATATTGATTTACCTTCAGAAGGAGATTATGGAGTTGGACTAGTATTTCTTCCGCCAATTCCTTCCGACAGGCATATTGTTGAAAGTATATTCGAACATGTAACGAATGAGGAAGGTCAAAAATTTTTAGGCTTCCGCGATGTACCGCATAATCCAGATAAAATCGGAAAAGTCGCAAAATCAGTTATGCCGGAATTTAAACATGTTATTATAGGCAGAGGAAATTTTACCCCGCCTGAAGATTTTGAAAGAAAACTTTTAGTAATTAGAAAAAAAATGGGTCTCGAGATCAGAACAACTGACCTTCCGCAAAAAAATTATTTTTATATATGCAGCCTTTCTTCAAAAGTATTAATATATAAAGGTCAGCTGATGGCAGAACAACTCGAAGATTTTTTCCCGGATCTTTCGTCAAATGATCTAATTTCTTCAATTGCTCTTGTTCATTCCCGCTATAGTACAAATACTTTCCCAACCTGGGCGCTTGCGCATCCTTTTAGAATGATTGCTCATAACGGCGAAATTAATACTCTGAGAGGAAATACTAATTGGTTTAATGTAAGAGAAAAACAATTTTCCTCGGATATTTTCGGAAATGATCTTCCCAAAATTCTGCCTGTTATAGCGCCGAGTAAAAGTGATTCGGCCGCTTTTGATAATGCTCTCGAAATGCTTGTTGCTTCCGGAAGATCATTGCCGCACGCCGTTATGATGATGATTCCCGAAGCGTTTACAGGCGATAATAATATGAATGAGGACAAAAAAGCGTTTTACAGATATCATTCGTGTTTAATGGAGCCATGGGACGGACCGGCTACTATTTCTTTTACCGACGGAAGATATATAGGGTCGGTGCTTGACAGAAACGGACTAAGACCTTCAAGATACTGGATTACAAAGGATGATAAAGTAATTATGGCTTCCGAAACAGGAGCCCTAAATATTGAACCTGATAACGTATTAAAAAAAGGACGGCTTCAGCCCGGAAAAATTTTCCTTGTGGATACTTTTGAAGGACGAATGATTGACGACAGCGAAATAAAAGAATCGGTAATTCATAGGAGACCTTATAAAAAATGGCTTAACGAAAACTTAGTGGATGTAGATAATCTATCTCTTCAAAATGAAATATCTTCAATTACAAAAGAAGATTTAGTAAAACAGCAGAAAGCTTTCGGATACACAAACGAAGATATAAAAATGATTATTCCGCCTATGGCTATTGACGCAAAAGAGGCGCTTGGTTCAATGGGCGCGGATACCCCGCTGGCGGTTTTGAGTAAAAAGCCTCAATTATTATTTAATTATTTTAAACAGCTTTTTGCTCAGGTCACTAATCCTCCTATCGACGCTATTCGCGAAGAGATAATTATGTCGGAAGAAGTATTATTAGGCGCCGAGCAAAATTTACTTGATGAAACTCCGGCTCACTGCAGAAGATTAAAATTATCCAAACCCGTTATTGATAATGAGCAGATTCAAAAAATAAAAGCTGTAAACGAAAGCGGTATAAAAGCTAAAACTCTTTCTATTCTATTTAATAAAAAATTAATGGAAAAAGGATTAAAAAAATCTCTCAAAGAATTATTTCAAAAAGCGGACAAAGCAATATCGGACGGCTGTTCAATTCTTGTTTTATCTGATAGAGGAGTTGACGAAAATAATTTGGCTGTACCATCGCTTATTGCCTGCGCGGGACTTCATCATCATTTAATCCGCAGAGGAACTAGAACCAAGGTAAGCATTGTAATTGAAACAGGCGAAGCCAGAGAAATGCACCACTTCGCCGTGCTTATTGGTTTCGGGGCAAACGCAATTAATCCTTACCTGGTTTTTGAAATTATTGAAAACGAAATTAATAGCAATAATTTAAATACTGATATTGATTCTAATACGGCTAAAAAGAATTTCCTAAAATCCACTACGGCCGGACTATATAAAATTATTTCTAAAATGGGTATATCAACAATACAATCGTATTGCGGAGCGCAGATTTTTGAAGCAGTCGGATTAAATGAAAAAGTAATAAAAAAATATTTTACCGCTACTCCGTCAAGACTCGGCGGGATAGGTCTAAAAATTATTGCGAAAGAGTCTTTAATGCGTCATGACTTCGCTTTTAATAATGATAATAATGAACTATTGGACGACGGAGGTTTTTATCACTGGCGCGAAACAGGCGAGTATCATCAATGGAATCCTCAAACAATCGCAATGCTTCAGCATGCTGTTAGGTCGGGGGATTATAAGATTTATAAAAAGTTCGCTTCGTTTGTTAATTCATCCGATACAAATTTTTCAACAATTCGTTCTTTGCTGAAATTTAAAGACAGAAAACCAATTCCTATTGAAGATGTTGAATCGGCTTCCGAAATTGTAAAAAGATTTGCCACAGGGGCTATGAGCTACGGATCAATTTCTAAAGAGGCGCATGAAACATTAGCGATAGCTATGAACAGGCTGGGCGGATTTTCAAATACAGGCGAAGGAGGCGAAGATCCTGAAAGATTTTTAATTGATGAAAACGGTGATTTAAGAAAAAGCAGAATCAAACAAATTGCCCAAGGCCGGTTTGGAGTTACAATTGAGTATCTTGTAAATGCCGATCAGCTTCAAATTAAAATGGCGCAGGGAGCAAAGCCCGGTGAAGGCGGGCAGCTTCCCGGTCATAAAGTTAGTGAAGAAATTGCAAAAACTCGTTATACAACTCCGGGAGTAGGACTTATATCACCGCCGCCTCATCATGACATATATTCAATTGAAGATTTGGCGCAATTGATCTTTGATTTAAAGAACTCAAATCCCAAAGCCGACATAAGCGTAAAACTTGTAAGCGAAGCCGGCGTTGGAACCATTGCAGCCGGTGTTTCCAAGGGGAAAGCTGATCATGTTTTAATAAGCGGTTATGAAGGCGGAACAGGAGCTTCTCCGCAAACCTCAATTAAACATGCGGGTCTGCCAATGGAACTAGGCATTGGCGAAACACAGCAAGTATTAGTAATGAACGACTTAAGAAGAAGAATTAGAGTACAGGTAGACGGCCAGCTGAAAACCGGAAGAGACGTTGTATTAACCGCAATGCTTGGAGCTGATGAGTTTGGTTTCGCAACTTCGGCTTTAATTTCAATGGGATGTATTATGCTTCGTAAATGTCATTTGAATACTTGTTCTGTTGGAGTTGCAACTCAGGATAAAGAACTTCGTAAAAATTTTATGGGCAAACCAGAACACGTTGTTAATTATTTCTATTTTATTGCCGAAGAAGTTAGAGAAATTATGGCCGCGCTCGGTATACGCAGATTTAATCAGCTTATCGGACGCTCCGATTTTCTTGAGCAGATCAAAGAAATTGACCATTGGAAGGCGAAGTATCTGGATTTAACCGCTGTGCTGCACAGACCTGACATCCCCTACAAAGTGCCGCTTTATAATTCCGAGCGCCAGGAGAATCAATTAGAGAATATTCTGGATAACAGATTAATTGAGTCATCTAAAAAAGCAATTTATAATAAAATTCCTGTCCGGTTCGCTTGTTTAATAAACAATACAAACAGAACTACAGGAACAATGCTCAGTTCAATTATTGCTTTAAAATATGGATTAGCCGGATTAGAAGAGGACACAATTCAGGTTGACTTTGAAGGCTCGGCCGGACAAAGTTTCGGCGCTTTTTTATCAAAAGGTGTTACATTCCGTCTCGAAGGCGATTCAAATGATTACGTTGGTAAAGGTTTGTCGGGCGGAAAAATAATTATTATCCCTCATTACGAATCAGGTTTTATTCCCGAAGAAAATATTATTGCCGGAAACGTTGTTTTATACGGCGCGGTAAAAGGCGAACTTTATTTAAGAGGAAGAGCAGGTGAAAGATTCGCGGTTCGAAACAGCGGAGCAAACGCAGTGGTCGAAGGAATTGGTGATCACGGTTGTGAATATATGACTGGAGGAAGAATCGCGATTCTTGGTGAAGTGGGGAGGAACTTTGCGGCCGGAATGAGCGGAGGTATAGCTTATGTTTGGAATAAAAAAGAAAATAGAAAATCTGGAGATTCGGCAAAGGACGGTAATTTTAAAAATCACTGCAATTTGGAAATGGTTGATTTATTCGAAATAAAAAACTCAAAAGATACTCTTGAATTAAGAAATATGATTCAGCGCCATTTAAATTATACGGGTAGTTCCGTAGCGGCGTATATTTTGGATAACTGGGAAGAAGAATCGAAGTATTTTATTAAAGTATTCCCGAAAGATTATCAGCGCGTTCTTGCTGAAACACAAGACGATATTGATTCGGAACCAGAAATAGAATACCCTTCCAAAGAAGGCGGAAAAATAGTAGCGTAAAATTTAATAATGGTGATACAATGGGTGATATAAAAGGATTTGTAAAATATAAAAGAAAGGATTTTCAGAAAGAGCATCCTAAAACCAGGCTTACTCACTGGAATGAGTTCTCAATTAAGATGCCTGATATTGAATTAAAGGATCAAGCCGCGCGATGTATGGATTGCGGAATCCCTTTTTGCCATAGCGGCTGTCCGGTAGATAATTTAATACCTGAATGGAACGACCTGGTTTATAGTAATAGATGGAAAGATGCATTAACAAGACTATTAAAAACAAATAATTTTCCTGAATTTACCGGAAGAGTTTGTCCCGCTCCTTGTGAAAATTCATGCACTCTCGCAATTACGGAATCTCCTGTTGCAATTAAAAATATTGAAGTATCTATAATTGAAAAAGGATTTGAAGAAGGCTGGATTAAACCAAATCCTCCGAAATTTCGAACGGGCAAAAAAGTTGCAGTAGTTGGTTCAGGTCCGGCCGGACTTGCCTGTGCAGATCAATTAAATAAATACGGACATACAGTAACTGTTTTTGAAAAAAATGAATTCGCCGGGGGACTGTTATCGCTGGGAATACCTGATTTCAAACTTGAAAAAAGAATTGTTGAAAGAAGAATAAATTTGATGGAAGATGAAGGAATTGAATTTAAATTAAGTACAAATGTCGGCGAGGATATTACGACTGAAGAATTACTAAATGAATATGAATCCGTTGTGCTTTGCGGCGGGGCAGAACATGCGAGAGATCTTGCAGTTGAAGGAAGACATTTAAACGGTATCCATTTCGCGATGGAATATCTGCCTAATCAAAATAGATTAAACAGAGGATCAAATTATACAGGCGGAAATATTATTAATGCTAAAGATAAAAATGTGGTTGTTCTCGGCGGTGGAGATACCGGCTCGGATTGTATTGGAACCGCTAACAGGCAAGGAGCTAAAAGCGTAAAAAATTATGAACTTCTCGCGCGTCCTCCTAAAGAAAGAACTTTGGATAATCCATGGCCGCAGTGGGCTTTTATTGAAAGGTCGTCAACTTCGCATGACGAAGGATGCGAAAGAGATTTTGGAATTCTTACAAAGAAATTTTCAGGTGAAAACGGACATGTACAAAAACTGCACGCGGTAAGAGTAGAATTCAGCGATCCCGATCCCGTTACCGGTAGAAGAAATATGAAAGAAATTCCCGGTTCAGAATTTGAAATTAAAACCGAACTAGTGCTTCTTGCAATGGGTTTTTTAGGTCCGGTAAAAAATAAACTTTTAAACGACTTAAAAGTTGAATATGATAACAGGGGCAATGTAAAAACTGATACAAATAGAATGACTAATATTGAAGGCGTTTTCGCAGCTGGTGATTTAAGAAGAGGGCAGTCGCTGGTTGTTTGGGCAATTAAAGAAGGAAGAGTAACCGCTGAGTTTGTAAATGAGTTTTTAATAAAGAAAAATAATTCATAGTCTTACGTTATATAAATTTATTAATCTAAATAATTTTAAAATGGGAAGGGTTAAATAAATTATTTTGACTGCCGGCTCTAAACAAAATTATTACAAACTTAAAAACAGTATTGCAGCCAAACCTGTAACTAAAGCAATTTTCCCGAACCTGTTAATATTTTCTTTCCATATCAAATACGCGCCAAAAGTTGTGACTAATATTACTCCAATGTTCACAGACGGATAGACAACAATAGCCGGCAGAACCGATAAGGCGCCGAGAAGAAAATAAGAACTGAAAATATTGGGAATTCCAAGTATTGCTCCCAGCATTGCGGTAGTACTTTCAATTCTAATGTTTTTTAATTTCAGAAAAACTGAAGTATAAATAAACGCAAATGAAAAAATCATAAAAAGAAAAAAAGGTTCTTCATTTCTGCCGCTTAAATTCTGAAACACCTTCATCCCGAAGTCGCCCAATCCAATTCCTATTAATACAATAAAAAGATACATATAATCTTTGCCTAATAAGGTTTTGCCTGTCATTGTTTTTAACGAGAAATAGAAAAAAATTATTGTAATTATTGCAAGAAATATTCCGGCGATATTTTTAATTGAAGGGATTTCATTAAAAAATAAAATTGATAAAAGCACCGGAATAATTACCGATATTCGTGAACTTACGGTAGCCAGAGCAGTGCCTGCTGATTCAACAGCTTTTGTAAAAGCAAAAAACGAAAAAAGAAATAATCCCCCCATAACGGCGCCGAATAAAAAACTGAATATTGAGTAATTGGATTGATCCTCTAAAATGAAAAGCGTCCCGCTAATAATTGCCGCGGCCAGGTAATTGCCTGCTAAAAGCAGAAGCGGTTCCCCCTTCTTTTCGCTGTTTTGTTTTATTATTAATGCAATACTTGATGAACATAAAATTGTTAATAGTAGCGAGATCATAATAAAGTGTCCATTGGATTGCTGTATATAAATTTGTAATTAAGCGTATGTATAAGTTTTGCAGGGTTAATTATCTTAAAATTACTATTAACATCATTAATAAATTGAGGAGGATCCAGATTTAATTTCTTAGCGGCGGCTGTATAAAATATTTTTTTCTCAGGATGTTCGGGCATGCAGGCGTTAAAAGTTTCACCCCATATATTATTTTCAATTATTTTATGAATAATGGAAATGCAGTCGTCCCGATGTATTAAATTTACCGGTGCGTTTCCGTCTTTCAAATTAATTTTCCCCGCAAGAAAAGCGCCTGGCTGCCTGTCATAACCTAGCAATCCGCCGAATCTTAATATTGTAATTTTAATTTCATTCTGACCGGTTAAAAGCATTTCAGCTTCCGCCAAGGCTTTGCCCGATTCAGTATCGGGATTTAGTTCGTCGGTCTCAGTTATTTCTTTATTATTATTGCCGTAAACAGATGTTGAACTTATAAAAAGAATATTATTTAACCGGCTTTTTCTCGCTTCATTTAATATAGAACTGATCTGTTTTTTATGATACTCTATTTTATTATCCACTCTTGGCGGAGGAATATTAATAATTAAAGTTTCCGCGTTCATGAATTTCCCGGCACTCAATAATTCAGGATTCAGCTGAATCAAAAATGATTTTATCCCTTTCTTGTGAAGAAAATCTAATTTGGAAGGATTTGTCGTTGATCCGTTTATCTTAAAATTTTTTTCAATTAAATATTTTGCCAGCGGGTATCCAAGCCACCCGCATCCCAGTACGCTGATGTGTTTAATCATATATTTGGTTTTACTGATTATTAAAAAATTATTCTAATCCAAATATGAAAATATTATTGAAGGAAACAAAATTCAGGCTGCCGTAAAAATTTAATAATTACTGTTTATAAAATGGATTGTATTATTTTTGACTTTATTATAAGAAACTGTTTGAAAAGAATTTGTGTTAACTTATTAATCGATTTATTACTAATAATTTATGAAACATTTTTATTGCTTATGCTTCTAATCTTATGCATTTAATATTTTTTAATAAAGTTGGTAAATATGAAAGAAACAAATAAAGAACCGCAATGGCTTCAATGGGCAAGAGAAATACAATCGTTGGGACAAATTGGATTGGCCTTTAGTGAAAATCATTATGAAAAAGCCAGAAACACAAGACTAATTGAATTAGCTTCAGAAATGGTCGAAAAACATACAAATCTTGAGAAAGAATCTGTAAATAAAGTATTAATGAATCAGACGGGTTACGCAACACCAAAAATTGACGTTCGCAGCGCTGTAATTAAGGACGGGAAAATTTTATTGGTGCAGGAATCCGATGACAAATGCTGGGCGATGCCCGGAGGGTGGGCTGATGTTGGCGACTATCCGTCTCAAGTAGCGGTAAGAGAGACTAAAGAAGAAAGCGGCTTTGATGTAAAAGTTAATAAGGTAATCGGAGTATTCGACGCGAACAGGAACGGAAGAGCGCTTGAGTTTTTCCATGCATTTAAAATAATATTTTTATGCGACCTTGTAGGAGGTCATTCGTGCAAAAGTGAGGAAACGCTAGCGGTAGATTTTTTTGATTTGAATGATCTTCCGCAGCTATCTCCTAACAGAACTAATATCAGGCATATTGAAGAAATTAAGAAGCATTTGGCCGATATTAAACGTCCTGCATTATTCGACTAAAAAACTTTAATCCCGGATTCTGCTTTATAAGAATTAACTTTCGGCAGTTGTTAAAAAAACTGCCGGCTTCTTAATAATTAATAATATAAAGTTTATAAAGTAATTAGCCTCTATTTTTTATATTTTCGGGCAGTAAATATTTTTATTCTTAATAGGAAATTTTATGCTGATCGATAATAAAGATAAAGTGGATATTAATGTTAATTCCGAATACGGCGAACTGGAAGCTGTAATTATTCATTCTCCGGGGCAGGAGGTGGAGAACATGACTCCTGAAAACGCTGAAAGGGCTTTATACAGTGATATCTTAAATCTTTCCGAGGCAACAAGAGAATATTCCCAGTTTAAATCGGTCCTCGAAAAACACGCATTAACTATTGAAGTAAAAGATCTGTTAAAAGATATATTGTTAAATGAAACAGTAAAGAAAAACCTAATAACAAATATTTGTTCCAACGAAAATGTGTTTCATATCAAGAAAAAACTTATTGAAATGGAACCGGATACTCTCGCAAAAAACTTAATAGAAGGGGTTGAACTTCAGCGTAATACATTAACTAAATTCTTAAGTACAGACAGGTTCTCATTAAAACCGCTTCATAATTTTTTCTTTACCAGGGACGCATCGGTATCAATTAATGATTTTGTTTTAATCAATCCGATGGCCAACCAGGTAAGAAAAAGAGAAGCATTAATAATGGAAACAATTTTTATTAATCATCCCATGTTCCAGGCTAAAACTTATAATCCCGCTAATAAAATAGAATTTGATCCTAATATTACAATTGAAGGAGGGGATATTTTGGTTGCCCGCGAAGATGTATTAATTATTGGCAACAGTATGCGTACATCGGCTCAGGGTATCGATTATATTCTTGAAAAAGTAAAATCGGATAGTAAAATAAAATATATAATTGTGCAGGAACTGCCTCGCTCTCCGGAATCGTTTATACATCTGGATATGACTTTTACTTTTCTTTCGAAAAACGAAGTGCTTATTTATGAACCGGTTATTCTGAATCCCAATCAGTTTAAAACAATTTTAATTGAGATTGAAAAAAATGAAGTAAAAATTAGCGAGCAGGTTGATATTCTAAAAGTTCTGAAAAAATTAAAATTTGATATTGAGCCTATTCATTGCGGCGGCAAAGGAGATCCGTGGATTCAGGAAAGAGAGCAATGGCACAGCGGAGCAAATCTTTTTGCAATGGGACCAGGTAAACTGCTCGGATACGGCCGCAATGTTTACACATTAAAAGAAATGAATAAACACGGATATGAAATTATTAAAGCAAATGACGTTATTAAAAATAGAAAGGATTTGAAAAATTACGACAAATATGTTGTTACCATTGACAGTTCAGAACTATCGCGCGGGGGCGGCGGCTGCAGATGCATGACAATGCCGGTTAGAAGAAAATTAGCCTGATGTTTGAAAATTATTAAACCATCCAAAACATAAAATATAAATTAAATATTTTTTGTTATGAAAACATTCGCTGGCAGCGCTGTAAATTTTTTCACATCTCTTAAAAACCCTGTTAAACTTCCGGCGGGAATTTCCGTAATTAATCCTTATGAATCGGAAGAAAGGCGCGAAATCGTCGCGAAATTCTATGATAAATATTTTAATGATTCGAATCAAAGAATATTTATTGTAGGAATTAATCCCGGGAGGTTCGGAGGCGGGTCAACGGGAATTGCGTTTACGGATCCATTTAATCTCGAAAAATACTGCGGAATAAAAAATAACTTAAATAAACAAACAGAACTTTCATCTAAGTTTATTTATAAATTAATTAATAATTTTGGAGGGCCGGAGAAGTTTTACGGGAAATTTTTTCTTACTGCCTTGTATCCTCTTGCACTAATTAACAATGGAAAAAATTTTAACTATTACGACAGTAAAGAAGTTTATAATTCTTTAAAAGATGAAATTATAAATTCATTTAAAAATCAGCTGAGCTTTGGAGCAGATAAAAACGTTGTAATTTGTCTCGGTAAAAAAAATAATTTATATCTGAAAGAAATAAACAATGAATTAAATTATTTCGAAAAAATAATTGTTTTTGATCATCCCCGTTATATAATGCAGTATAAATTCAAAAATGTAAACGATTATATTCTCCAATACACTCAAATATTGAATGATTTGTAAAATATCCATTCTTGTGCACCCAATAAATAAGAAAAAATCAGACAATTTATCCCGTGCTTCATTTTAAAACAGTCCCTCCATTTGATACAGGTCACACATAAAAATAAATATTAAAAATCTCTATTTTGAGCGAAAAAGGGAATTATTGATTTGGTACGGTTGTTGGTCATTATATATCATAATAACAGAAGAAATAGTGGGATTTAGATAATAAAATGACATTAAAAACGTATCAGACATTTATAATATTAGTAAGGATGTATTATTTACAGTCAATTGAAATGCAGTTAAAACTGCAGCAAATGCTTGCTAAGTAATACAAGTTTTTTTGAAAAGTTTATCTTATAGCCTGTAAGATAAAGAGATAGTTGTTGGACCCCCTCGATTACAAAACCTTGACGGTTAATTTACCCTCAAGGTTTTGTGTTTTAAATTATACTTTTTTCTTTCTATTCATATCACGTATTCGATTAAATTTATTAAATTTGTATATAATTAAAATTAATTCGAAGGAAGTATGTAATGAAAAATTATTTCATAATTATTTTAACGGTAATTATTATGACATCAATCACGGTTGAAATTAAATCTCAACAGTACCAGAAAAGAAGCGACATACCCGAAAAGTACAAATGGAATCTTAAAGATTTTTTTGAAAGCAATTATGAATGGCAGGAAAGCCGCAAAGAAATTGAAGACGGACTCCCTAAATTAAAGATGTATAAAGGGAAACTCGGAGAAAGCTCCGAAACACTCTATAACGCTTTAGCAAATTATACTGATCTTAGAAAAAAGTATTACAAACTTTTGGTTTATGCATACAGACTTGGTGATGAAGATCTGAATATTTCCGAAAACCAGGAATTAGTACAGCAGACAAGCTCGCTCGGCACACAATTTTCCGAGGCTTCTTCATACATTACGCCCGAACTTTTGGCAATTGACCCTGAAATTATTGAAAAATATATAAATGAAAAAGCCGAATTAAATGAGTATAAGTTTTTTATTGAAAGCAGTCAGCGCTTAAGAGAACATACTTTATCAGATGCTGAAGAATCATTGCTTGCCACGGCCGGAATGCTTCGGTCAAACAATTCATCGGTATATAATATTTTTGATAATGCTGAAAAACCGAATAGCTCGGTTACACTTTCAAACGGCGAGCAGGTAACGGTTGACGCTGCGGGTTTTTCAAGGTGGCGCGGCTCTTCAAACCGCGAAGACAGAAAAAACGTAATGGAAGCGAATTTCGAAAGTTATGAAAAATTTAAAAATACGTTCGGCGCAAATTTAGCCGGTAAATTAAAAACCGATTGGTTTTTCGCTAAAACTAGAAAGTATAATTCAACATTAGAAAGTTCGCTTGACGGCAATAACATACCGATATCGGTTTATGAAAATTTAATAACTCAGGTTAACAAAAATCTCCCGGCATTGCATAGATTCCTTGATTTAAAGAAAAAAATGTTAGGCGTTGATACGCTTCATTATTTTGATTTGTACGCTCCGCTTGTAGAAAATGTGGAACTGAATTATACTGTTGATGAAGGGCAGAATCTTCTGCTGGAAGTATTTAAACCGTTGGGAGAAGAATATGTTAATACGGTAAAAAAATCTTTTGACAACAGGTGGATCGACTATTATCCTACTCCCGGTAAAAGAAGCGGAGCTTATTCTCACGGCGCTGCATACGACATTCATCCCGTTATTCTTATGAATTGGACCGACGATTATAATTCCGTATCTACATTGGCTCATGAACTGGGACATACAATGCACAGTTACTTCTCGAACACAAACCAGCCCTTTGTTAATGCGGGGTACGCAACATTTGTAGCCGAAATCGCCTCTACAATTAATGAAAATTTTCTAAATGATTATATGGTTGAAAACGCGAAAACCGAAAAAGAAAAATTGTTCCTGCTGGGAAGTTATCTTGATTTACTGCGCGCTACAATATTCCGCCAGACCTCTTTTGCGGAATTTGAACTGGAGATTCACAAAAAAATTGAAAATAATGAACCGCTTACAGGCCAAATTTTAAGCGACATATATTACAATATTGTAAAAAAATATTACGGGCATGATAACGGCGCTTGTGTTGTTGATGATTACATTCAATATGAATGGGCATATATTCCTCATTTTCTAAATTATACTTATTATGTATTTCAGTATTCTACATCGTTAATATACGCTACCGGCATTTCGGAAAAAATAAAAGCTGAAGGACAGCCTGCAATTGATAATTATTACAAAATTTTAAAAGGCGGCGGATCGGATTATCCAGTTAATTTAGTAAAGAAAGCAGGAATTGACCCATTGGGTTCCGAAGCTTTTGATATTACAATAAAAAGAATGAATGACGTGATGGATCAAATTGAAGAGATTTTGGCAAAGAAATAATTGCGGCTTATAGCCTAATAAATTTAATACTAAAATCCCGGTTTGTCTGCCGGGATTTTTAGTTTAAATTCAATTTCTCAATCGCCATTCCAATTGCGGTTTCTATTGAATATCTTTTTTCTAAATATTCCATAACGGTATTAAAAAAACCTTTTCTTTTGAAGAATGGGATTTGAACTCCGTAAAAATTTTTGGCTAATTCTATAAAAGTTTTCATTTTATTTATTCCTTATTACAATTTATTATCGAAAAAAAAGTAAAAGTTTTTATAGATTTTAAGCGGCAAAATTAAAAATAATTATTAAATCGGGGGAAATAATCAAATGAACTTATCGGACGTAAGGTCGCAGTTTCCGCATATCAATGAAAATAAGGTTTATTTTAACCACGCCTCAAACGGTCCGGTTTCAAACCGGGTTAAAGAGAGATTGTTTGAATATATCGAAGAAAGAAATCATAAAATGATTTTAAACTTCGAAAAATCTTTAAACGCCTCTCAAAACGCTAAGAATAAATTAAGCGAAATGTTTTCAACTTCCCCCGATAGAATCGCATGGGCTGATAATGTTTCCAACGCAATAAGCGGAATTGTACAAGGTATTAAATGGCACTCAGGCGACAGGATAATACTTAACGACCTGGAATTCCCTTCAAATGTTTATCCTTTTCTAAATCTCAAACCGTTAGGCGTTAAAATTGATTTTGTTAAATCGCAAAACGGAATTGTAAATGCCGATGATTATGAAAAATTGATTTCTCCCAAAACAAAATTAATTGCGGTAAGTCTGGTTCAGTTTTTAACCGGGTACAGAATTGACATAAAAAAATTAGGCGATATATGCAGACAAAAAGAAATCTTATTTTTTGTAGACGGAATTCAAGGGGGCGGAGTAGTAAATGTTGATGTTGAAGAAAGTAATATCGATTTATTCACGGGCGGTTCTCATAAATGGTTTATGGGACTGCAGGGCGCAAGCTATTTTGTAATATCTAAAAAACTGCAGGATTTAGTACATCAAAAGAATGTAGGCTGGACTTCGGTAGTTGATCCGTGGAATTTACTTGATTATAATTTAACTCTGCGTGAAGATGCCGAAAGGTATCAGAACGGAACATTAAATATGATTGGCATTACAGCTTTTGACGAGTCGTTAAATTTATTTAAAGAGTTTGGGATGAATAATGTTGAGAGTCATGTTTTGTCCAACACAAAATATTTTATTGATAAATTAAACGAAGCCGGATTAAAACCATTATTAAATAATGTGTCTGCCGGTAATTTGGCTGGTATAGTTACAATAGAAACCGAAAACTCAAAAAGAATTTTTCTAAATCTGGAAAAGAAAAATATTTCATGCTCCTTGCGCGAAGGCATGATTAGGTTTTCCCCTCATTATTATAATACAAAGGAAGAAATAGATTTGGTTGTAGAAGAATTAATAATTAAATAAATCCCAGAACCATCTTAAAAATGCGATTAGGATTAATATAACCGCCTCATGACGTTTTATCTGCCAGCCGGTGCGCATAAAAAAGAGTATAATTAATACATTAACAAGCATTAGAATTATGCTTGTATATTCATTCTGCATAATAGAAAGCGGGCGCAGCATAGCGGCAACACCAAGCACACCGAATACATTAAACAAATCGCTGCCGATTAAATTACCGATTGAAATCCCGTGCCGGCCTTTTGCCAGAGCTACCATTGAAGTAGCTAGTTCGGGCACCGAAGTTCCGGCGGCGACAATTGTGATTCCAATCATCCAATCGGAAACGCCGAACATACGCGCGATGTTTGACGCGCCGAATACAAGATAATCGGCGGCAAAAATAATAAATGCGACACCGGCCGCGAGTTTAGGAATGTCATACCATTTGAATTCCCCTTCGGGAATCTCGTCATCAATTTTTTGTTTCTGTTTTATCAAGGTTACGATATAGACTATTAATGTGGCAAACAGAAGAGCACCTTCGGTAAAACTTAACCTGAAATCACTAAAAAATACCAATAACAATATTGTCGCGGCAAATAATAAAAATCCGTCGCGGTAAATTATTTGACGGTTTGTATCAACGGACTTAAAAATGGCAACTATGCCTAAAATGATTCCCAGGTTAAAAATGTTCGATCCGATTACGTTGCCGACGGAAATTGACGATTGACCCTTTAACGCCGCGGTAATTGACACCGCAAACTCCGGCGATGAAGTCGCTATAGCTACTACCGTTAAACCGATTACAAGTTCTGAGAGTCCAAGTTTTTTAGCTATTAAAGAAGCGGATTCAACAACCCAAACGGCGCCGCCCCATAAAAATATTATACTACCGGTAATAATTAATATATTGAGAAAGATTTCCATAAAAATTTAGTTTATTAGTTTACTGTAATAGATTATCTATAATAATATTATGTATTTAAAATAAAAGCAGGAATAATTATTTATTCCTGCTTTTATTTCATCTGAAAATAATTAAAGCTATTCTTCCGGATTATAAGTCATTTCAACTTTTACATGAAAATCGGCTCCGCTGAACATTGTATATTTAATTTCGCCGATTGTGCACTTATAATCTTCACCAACCAACTCACTTACAACCTTACCGATAGCGTTTTCCAGAGCCGCAGGGCTAACAGCTTTTAATTTGTTTTTAAGCAGTCTGTCAACATCAATTGCTCTTTCTTTTTCGTCTGCCATTTTTATATCTCCTTTTCTAAAATTTCTTCATTAGACGGAGTATCAAATCCGTAGTTCAATAATAATTAAACCGAATATACTGAGAAATAACAATTAATTTCTAATTAAATTCAATAATTCTTCGGTTTTTTCCTGCATTAATTTATAATCGTTCTTGGTTTCAACATTTAATCTTATCAGCGGTTCGGTATTGCTAATCCGCACATTAAAACGCCAGTTGTCATATTCAACGCTTACACCGTCGGTATAATCTGTTTTTCCGTCATTGTATTTTGCTTTTATTTCTTCAACCTTTGCTAAGGGATTCTCAAGCGTTGTATTTATTTCCCCGGAACAAGGATAATTAGATATCATTTCATTTACTAATTCGCTGAAAGGTTTATTTTCAAGCGACATTAATTCAAGAATTAATAAGAACGGAATCATTCCGCTGTCAGAATAATAATTATCTCTGAAATAATGATGAGCGGACATTTCGCCGCCGTATATAGAATTAACTTCTCTCATCTTCTGTTTTATAAACGCGTGTCCGCTTACCGACTGAACCGCTTCACCGCCGTTTTGCGCTACAATGTCTATTGTATTCCAAATTAATCTTGGATCATGAACAATTTTTTGACCCGGATTTTTTTTAAGAATAGATTTAGCCAAAAGACCGACAATATAATATCCTTCAATAAAATTTCCTTTTTCATCAAAGAAGAAACACCTGTCATAATCGCCGTCCCATGCTACTCCAAGATCGGCCTTATTTTCAATTATAGCGTCAATTGTCGGTTTTCTTTTTTCAGGAAGAAGTGGATTAGGAACTCCGTTAGGGAAATCCGAATCAGGTTCGTTAAATAATTTTATCATTTGAATCGGAAGTTTAGGTTCAATCGCGTCAAGCGCCGGCCCTACACATCCGTTCCCAGCGTTAACTACAACTTTATAGGGTTTTATGTTTTCCGCGTCATAAAATTTTGAAAGACTTTTTATAAATTCTTCCATCAGATCAACATTGGTAATTTTTCCTTTTATTTCCGAAACGTCTCCCAGCCCTACATTCATAATCATATTTTCAATTTCATTTAAACCGGAATCATAACCCATAGGCACGGAGCCTTTTTTTACGAATTTAAGCCCGTTATATTCCGGAGGATTGTGGCTTGCGGTAATCATTACACCCGCGTCGGCGTCAAAATAAGGAGTTCCGAAATAAATCATTTCCGTTCCGCATAAACCCAAATCAATTACATCGCATCCGGCGTCATTTAAACCTTTTGTTAACGCCGCGGATAATTCGGGGGATGATTTTCTAACGTCTCTTCCTATAACTACTTTTTTAGCCTTTAAGTATGTTACAATGGATCTGCCTATTTTATATGCCAGGTCGGCGTTTAATTCTGAAGGTACCTTGCCTCTAATATCATAAGCTTTAAAGCTCGGAATTTTATTCATTCGTTTCTCCTCTGTATGCGTATTTATGTAATTGAATTATATATATTTTTCAACTATTTTCAAAACAATTCTAACTTATAAAGTTTTTTTAATCAAGCATGTATCAAAAAAAGAGTACTATTTTTTGCATTTCTTTGTTAAACGGATAATCTTATTTTCAGACGTGTAAATTTTAACGCTGGGAGGCCGTTATTAAAATACAATCTACCGATTCTAACAGAATTGCTCGTTGTAATAATTCAAAATGTAATTCTTTTTTTCTTTTTAATCCGCGGGAAATAATTGGCGAATCCGGGTTTTTATGTCCCAATTGCCGCGAGAAAATTCATACTCATCATATGGTGCAATGCAATAACTGCCAGTCAATTGTAAATTTTATTGAAGCCGAACCGAGTGAAGAGCCGATAATTTTCGATATTAATAAATGCTCAAAATGCAACGGCACGCTCGAGGATGAGAAGAAGGTAAACGCGTTTTATTACCCGGACGCATTTATTTAATAATTCTGCTGAAAAGAGATAAGCCTAAAGTTTATTGAACGGTAGATTTCCGTCGGCGAAAACTCCGTTATTCGATTTATTTTTTTTCTAATAATTGATTGGAAATCCGTTTTTCATTTTTGCCATTTAGGTCCCACCGCAGAAGCAATAATTTGCATTCAAAATATTCTTTAGCAATATTTACATCAGCACTATAAAAAATCTGGAATAAAAATGATTAGAATGAAAACTTTCATTTTAGCTGTTTTATTTTTTACCGGCGTTCTCGCGGCCCAAAGCGGAAAGAATTTAATTATACGCTGCGACGATATCGGAATGTCGCATGCTGTTAATTTAGCCGCCCAGGAAATGACCGCCACCGGAATTCCTTTTTCGGCTTCGGTTATGTTTGTTTGTCCCTGGTATCTGGAAGCCGTCGAAATTCTTAAAAATCAGCCGCACGTTACGGCAGGAATTCATTTAACATTAAATGCGGAGTGGAAAAATTACAGATGGGGTCCGGTTGCAGGTAAGGATGCCGTTCCATCACTCGTAGATGAAAACGGATTTTTCTTTCCGTCAAGAGGAACGCTTTTTGCCAATAATCCTAACACCGCCGAAATTGAAAAAGAACTGCG
>JAHJUE010000009.1 GCA_018829205.1 Bacteroidota bacterium | reverse complement strand
TCATTCTTATTTATACTATTTTCAAAAAAAATATTGATTATATACCTAATTACAATCAAGCTTTAGCCGTTAATATATGATGAATTTTTATTTATAATTTTTTCTATATTTTTATTGACTTTTTACACAGTACCTTTGTGGTTTAATTAAGTTTTCTTTTAACACAAAGGTCACAAAGAGATTTCACAAAGAGCACAAAGATTATTTACCAGTTAAATTCTTTCTTAAAAACTTTTACGTAAACTTCACCGTCAATAATTTTTACTTTGAAGCAGTCGAGCCCTTTTCTGCCTTCAGCCATATTCCCGGTTTTTAGATTAAATTCCCAGCCATGCAAAGGACATGCGACTAATCCGTTTTCCACAAATCCGTCATAAATTAAATGAGTATGCTGATGCGGACAAATATTACTTAACGCATATACTTCGCCGTCAACTTTAAAGACCGCAACTTCAATATCATTTACTAAAAATCTTTTTCCGACTTTTTCTTTCAGATCGTCTTTTTTACAAATTTTTATATAGTCGTCCATTTCGTTTATCATATTAGCTCTTTATATTTTTCTTTTACCGAAAAACCTTTATCGGTTTTTTGTATTGTCGCTGCTGCGAATTCAGGATCATGCTCAAAAATTATTTTCCAATTACCTTCAACCGCTTGCGGAAGAATTTCTTTTTTTTCTTTTATTGTAACCAGAGGCTGAAGATCATATCCCATAACATATGGAACAGGAATATGCGAATGCATGGGCATCAGATCAGCGCAGTATAAGAGTGTCTCAGACGAATCCGAAATTTTAATCATCTGCTGGGCGAATGTATGACCGTTAATAATAATAAATTCAATTTCATCATCAAATTGAAACTCGTCGTGGAGAAGATGCAAAATTCCCTCTTCAGCAAGAGGCATAAACCGGTCTTCAACAAAACTTGCGCGGTCTTTTTCCGAAGGATGTTTTGCCCAGTCAAAATGATCCTGCTGCACATGATATTTAGCGTTCGGGAATGTTGGTACAAATTTATTTCCGTCGAAATATGTCGATCCGCCTGTATGATCAAAATGAAGATGAGTTAAAATTACATCCGTAATTTCTGCGGGGTTTATATCTTTTGCCACAAGCGCGTTAATAATATCAGGGTTAGATTCTTCCACTTTATAAATTTTATTAAACTTATCATTCCAGTCGCTGCCGATTCCGGTATCGATTAATATTTTTTTGGAATCGCTTTTTAAATACAAGCATCTTGCGCCGAGAGTTATTCTATTTTTATCGTCGGGTTTATTGGTCTTTTCCCAAAGTGGTTTAGGAACCACGCCGAACATCGAACCTCCGTCAAGCGCGAAAAATCCTGTTTGAATATAATTTATTTCGTATTTACCTATTTTCATAATTCATTAAGTTTTATAAAAAAGAATTAATTTTAGAGAGACAAAAATAAAGATACATAATTAAGATTAAAATATTATTTTCAAATTTTATAATTACTGTATAAAAAATTAAAAGAACAGTTCCAGATTTAACAAGATTATAAATGCACAAAGTAAACAATTCATGATAAATTTTTATAAAGGAATTTTAGATGATTAATATTGATAATCTTTTGTTTCAAAAGTTAGATTTAAAAGGTGTTCGAATGCTTGTAAAATGGGCTGAGGATGAGGGCTGGAATCCGGGCCCGTTCGATGCCGATGTTTATTATAACACAGACCCTAACGGTTTTTACGGATTTTTTTATGAAGATACTTTAATCGCCGGCGGTGCAATTATCTCATTTAATAATGAGTTCGGTTTTATGGGGCTCTTTATAGTTAAACACGAATTCAGAGGAAAAGAAATAGGCAGAAAACTTTGGTATCAGCGCCGCAATACTTTACTTAAAAGAATTAAAGAAGGCGCTTCAATTGGAATGGACGGTGTTGTAACAATGCAGCCGTTTTATGAAAAAGGCGGTTTCAAAATCGCGTTCAGAGATGAACGTTATGAAAAAATAGGAACCGAGTTTACAGTTGATAAAAATATTTCCCCAATATATAAAGATGATTTCGATTCAATTCTAGAATATGATAAACAGTGTTTCGGATTCTCGCGTCCGCAGTTTTTAAAACCGTGGATTGAACTCCCAGGCAATAAAACATTTAAATATGTCAAAAGCGGAAAGCTGAAAGGATTTGTTATTATTCGCAAAACAGCAAAAGGATATAAAGTTTGTCCATTATTTGCGGACAATGAAATTATTGCCGAAGAACTTTACAAAGCGAGTTTAAATTCAGTTGTTGGTGAACATTTATATCTTGATATCCCTGTAACAAATGCAAAAGCAGTAGAACTTATAAAAAAATATAATGCGACTTATGTTTTTGAATGCGCTAGAATGTATTACGGAACACCGCCGGTCGTTGAGTTTGATAAAATATTCGGGCTGACAACTTTTGAGGTAGGATAATTAATTATAATTAACTTTTCTTTTATATAGTTTTATTAATTTAAAATGAATAATAACTTAAATAAATTTTTAGAAAAATATGTTAAACTTTCAGAAGCAGAATTGGAATACATTTCCAATAAGTTTAAGAGAAAATTGATTAAGAAAAATAATTATTTATTAAAACAGGGTGAAACCTGTCAAGACCTTGTATTCGTTCTAAAAGGATGCCTGCGTTTATATTATTTGAAAGATGATATTGAAATATCTGTTTGGTTTGCACTACCTCAATCATCGGCAATTGAAATTTACAGTTTCATAAGCGGCAATCCGTCAAATTATTTTATTCAAGCAATTGAAGACAGCGAAGTTCTTTATCTTACAAAGTCAGAACTAAACAAACTTTATAATCATCAACCCCAAATGCAGGAAATGATGAGAAATTTTTGGGAAGATGTAATCTTAAACCTGATAGATCGATTTACTGCGCTTCAAAAAGACTCGGCTGAAAAACGGTATCTCGATTTATTGAAAAAACCGGATTACATGAACACAATACCTCAAAAATATCTCGCTTCTTTTATCGGCGTTACTCCAACATCTTTGAGTAGAATCAGAAAACACATAAAAAAAATGCATTAGTTGTCATAGGATAATTTATTTTTAATAAACTAATTTCAATTTTGTACTAATGCTGTTTTTTATTTCAAAATTTCGAAAGCAAATACAAACATTGAATTATTAACAAATATGAGAATAACATTATGTACGATCTGCCATATTATAAAGAACAAAACGAACAGGTAATAAAAGAATTTCTCGATCAGTATCCATTCGCGTTTTTAACCGGGTGCGACTCAGAAAATAAACCTGTTGCTACGCAAGTTCCCCTTTTTATTGAAGAAAAAGATGACAGAAAAATATTGAGGGGACATATAATGAAAAATACAGACCATCATAAAGCATTTTTAAATAACGAAAATGTTCTCGCGGTCTTTACCGGTAGACATTCATATGTTAGTGCTTCATGGTATAGTAATCCTCATATAGCTTCTACATGGAATTATATGAGCGTACATGTTAACGGCATTATAAGGTTTCTGGATGATTCTGCTTTGGAAGACGTACTTAGAATAACTACTCTTCATTTTGAAAACTATAATAAACAGTCGCCTACATTTTATGACAACCTCTCTTTAGAATTTAAGCAAAAAGTTATGAATGCGATTGTTGCTTTTGAAATTGAAGTAAAGAAAATAGACACTGTTTTTAAATTAAGTCAGGACAGGGATTCAAAAAGCTATCATAATATAATTAAGAAGCTTAAAGAAAAAGGTGAGGACGGCAGGGTGATTGCAGCTGAGATGGAAAAAAGAAGTAAAGAATTATTTTCTGAGGAATAGTACCATATTATTATGTTCAAGCAATAAATATTTGAGATATTCTCCTCAAAATAAATATGCGCTTAACCTAAGTGAAAATATTTTTGTATATGTGTGAAAGTCTTGTGGCAACCGCATGTTATTTAAATAAATAAATTTTTTATGTTAAATACTTTTGAGATTGAATAGGTTGAAAAATCATGAACACAAAAATCGAAAAAATAAAAAACTTCAGACTTTTTCTTCTAAAACAAATAGAAGATTTAACTACTCAACAACTTAATGAGATTCCAACCGGATATAAAAATAATATAATCTGGAATCTGGGTCATCTTATTTGCGTACAGCAAAATATGTGTTATGTAAAATCCAGTTTGTCCGTTGCTGTTGAAGACAAATACTTCTCCCCCTTTATGCCTGGAACCAAACCGGAAAGTTTTATTGAGGAACAGAAAATAAAAAACATTAAAAAAGTATTTATTAATTCAATTGACAAGCTGCATTCAGTTTATGATAATAATATATATAAGAATTATTCTCCTTCACCAACAATACAAAAGGCATACGGATTTGAAATAAACAATATTGACGGAGCGCTAGAGTATCTGCTGCATCATGAAGGTTTACACGCCGGTTATATACTTGCGATAATGCACCTTTTGTAAACAAAAATTATTTCGTTTTTTCCGCACTTCATCTTTAAATCCCCATTTTAGATTCCGGCCAAATCCGCTGCGGCGGAAGCCGGAATGACAACCTATTCATCAACAGGCAAATCTTCAATTTCAAATTTCCCGTAAAATTGCAGAATCAATTGTTGCTTCTTTAAATAAGATGATTTATCTTTTTATTGTTTATTCTTCATGTTTAATAAACAATACTATTACATATTTGCCTAATATAGCCAACGAATCTATTGAAACGTTAGGACAATTGAAATATCCGCCGGGACATAAGAACTGACTTTAAATTGTGATTAATTTTATAGGAGAACCTAGAAATGAAAACACTGTCATTATTGATTGTTGTCATCAGCGTTACATGCTTCTGCTCGTGCTCTTCAAATGATGAAGATACTCATCCTCACCATGGAGAAACTCATTCACATGACTATACTAAAGAAACTTTTTCTATTGACGGTCTCGTAGATGAAGTTAAAACAGTCCCTGATTCAATAATGGCATATCTCCATGCCCAGCATCATTCTCATAAGGTGCTTGAAAGACGAACTGTTCCTCCTGGCTATGAAACACGAGAACTGAAGTCCTGGAAGGAATATGCCGCAAACTTGGACGACCTGCCCGTTATAAATCCCGGTCCCGGCGAATATGTTCATGTTATGGAGGGTTATAAAAACGGGTATCAAAACCTTGTAATTGGTATTACAGAAACATTTCCGGGCGGCGCACCACCAATGCATACTCACAAAGGTGAAGAAGCACACGTTCTTTTAGAAGGTACAATTCTTTATGCGCTTGGTGACACACTTTTTACTATTGAAGCTCCGTATATTGTAAACATACCTCCAATGGTGCCGCACGCCTTCAAAAACATAGGTGAAAATACAGCGAATCTAGTTGTGATTTTTCCAACTAATGTCTGGGAATACGATGTGCTGGACTATTTCCCCTTCAAAGAGGATAAGGAATAAATTTAGTACAACTTAACAATAGGTAAAACGAATGGGCTGCATATTCTTTATAGATTCAAGTTAAATCTGCACAGGCGGATAGCGGAATGACAAATTACTTTTCCACCGGCAGTCCTTCAATCTCCATAATTTTTAATGCGTTTGTCGTCGGGCAGGGACCTTCTCTTAATTTATAATCAAAAATCATTTTGTCCTTTTTCACTTCTTCTTTGAAATGATAATTTAATATAAATTTGTTTTCATCGGCAAGTTTTACAAGTTCAATATCGTGAGTGGAAATTAATCCGGCGCAATTTTTCCCGGTTAAGGATTTAATAAATGAACTGCTTCCAATTCTTCTTTCAATATTATTTGTACCTTTAAAGATTTCATCAATTAAATAAAACACCGGTTCGTTTTTATTGTTATCAATCAAAACAAGCAATTCTTTTAATCTTTTTACTTCTGAGTAAAAATATGAAATTCCGTCAATCACCGAATCACTAACCTTTATACAAGTAAATAATTTTAGAGGAGACATTCTGAAAGAATTAGAATTAACCGGCGCTCCGGCATAAGCTAAACATATATTTATTCCCAGAGTTCTTAAAAAAGTACTTTTTCCCGACATATTGGAGCCAGTGATTATAAATGCTTCTCCCATTCCGTTAATTTTGAAATTGTTTTTAATACTGCTAATGTATTTTATTAACGGATGACCAAGTTCTTCGGCTTTAAATTCAAATTTATCTTTTGAAATTTCCGGGAAATTATAACCGGGATTTAAATAAGCGAATGTGGAAATTGAAACATACGCTTCAAGATTATGCCAGACGTAAAGCCAGCTTTTAAAATTTTTCGAAATTATTTGTTTATACTTCTGAAGAAAATAAGCTAAATAGAAATCAATGGGAAAAATCAATGCGAAGAAACCCCATATTAATTGGTTGGCCCTAAATGTAAGAATTGTAACAATACGATTAATTCTTTTCAATAATAAAGAAGGACTATTTTTTTTATTCTGAATTGTCTCGCATAATGTTTTAAGATTTTGTGAATTATTAAATTTATAATTTTCTATAAACTCTAAAATTCTGCTGAATTTACCTAACTCTTCCTGAAGAATTAATGAATCACCGTCAATTCCCTTATAATATTTATTTGACAGCATATAAACCGAGACATAAATAAATCCTGATAAAATCCAAACACCATTAAGAATCCCGGCAATTGCTAAAGAAATCATTACAAGGTTTATAATAGCAAGAGAGGATGTAATAAATAAAATCCATTTATAACTAATAACGCCGGAATTTTTATCCATCCAGCTAATTATTTTATTCGCGTCAATTCTGTTTTTTGAAACCAAAGAAAGAGTTAATAGAAATTTTTCGCGGAATCTATTTAACGATAATATTTCTTTTACAAGATTTTGTTTTTTAAGAATTTCATTTTGACTTAAATTATGATTTGTTAAAAATTCACGAAGCAGCAGGCTTCCTTCAGTTGAAATTGAAAAATCGATTAATTGGTGAAGGGATCTTTCGCCTGTTAAATCAAGATCTGTTTCAATTAAATTTTGTTTAATATTATCAGGGAGGTTTTTTATTTCAATATTATCCCAGTCAAGATTTATTCTGCTTATAAAAGATTTTTTTATTTTAATCCAGCTCCTGATTGATTTTAGATATTTCAACAGTTTTACCTGCTGAATTGACACTAGAACAAATCCCGCAAATACCGGAATAAGTATTATTGAACTAGTAACCAATGAAAAGTTAAGATAAGAAACCGGAAAAAGAATAATGACGCTGAAAAACAGAACCGCTCTAATAATTCCTGTTCTGCCCGATTTTCGATTTATGTTTTTCTCAATTCGTGATAGTTTTTCAATAGATTTTTCTAAATTCTTAAGTCTTTTATCTTTCATAAAAATTTGAATGTTTGTTAAAATTACAAATTCAAAATAAATTATTTAAAACAAAAAAGGGCATCAAAAAGATGCCCTTCATACATATAAATTTGTTAAAGTAATTATCTTCCCATCGCGTCAAGTTTTTCTTTTCTAGCGAGAAGTTCATCCTTGCTTTCAACATGTTTAGGATCAGGAACACAACAGTCAACCGGACAAACAGCAGCGCACTGAGGTTCGTCATGGAAACCGACACATTCAGTACATTTATCGGGTACAATATAAAAGAATTCATCTGAGAAAAAACCATCTGCTCCGGATGGAGCGGCATCGCCTTGACCGTAGCTTTTGCCTTCCAGTTCCCATTGCGCGCCGCCTTCGTAAATTGCCGTATTAGGGCATTCAGGTTCGCAGGCACCGCAATTTATACATTCGTCAGTGATCATAATAGCCATAATATGACTCCTTCTTATTATTTTTTAAAATCAATTTTTGGAATTAAACTTTTATCAATCAGGTTTTTATTATCAACAAAATGATCCGCAATATTTCTTTTAACTTTATCGGCATCATCCAGCAGTTTTTTTACGTTCACTCCGTAATAATCAGGGAGATAATTTTTAAGTTTGTCAGAACATTTTCTATATTGATTTTGTGCGCCGTTTAAATTGTTATGAACTAAATGATAACTAGCGACAGAAATTTGTACCATTCCTTGGAAAAACAATCTGTCTTTTTGTCCAGCTTCAATCCATAAGTTTTCAAAATAGTCATGAGCGTCAAAAAAATCATCATTGTTAAATAACTTTATTCCATCTGAGATATCAATCAAAATCGAACCAATAATAAGAAATCAATGTGTTAACTTCAACCTAAATAAGAACCAAATTTCTGATTATAAAACTAAATAAAATACCAAATGCTTGTTTTTAGCTCAAAAATGAACAATTTCACAAAAAATCACAACAAACGTATTTAAATAGTTACTATTAGGAGACAAAAACAACAAATATAGTTACCAGCTTCCGCTGGCGCCGCCGCCTCCGAAACTTCCGCCGCCGCCGGAGAAACCGCCGCCGCCGCCGGATCTGCCGCCCATTCCGCCGAGCATACCGCCTAACAAAATTGCGCTTCCTATTCCTCCGCCGCGCCCTCTTCCGAATAACTTTAGAATTAAAAAGAGAACAATAAAAATGAAATATCCCGAAATTCCTTTCCCTTTCTCATCATTATTTTCTTCTTTTTGATCCCGTGTATATTCACCTACAGTAGCTTTCATAACGGCAATTAGTCCAGAGCGGACTCCTTCGTAATACATATCTCTTTTAAAGTAGGGTTTTACTTCGTTCCTAAGTATTGAACTTGCAAGAGCGTCAGGTAAAGCGCCTTCAAGACCGTACCCTACTTCAATTCTCATTTTCCTATCTTTTACGGAAACAATAAATAAAATTCCGTTATCGTTTCCTTTGGTGCCGATTTTATTTTTTTCAGCTAATTCATTAGCGTACATTTCAATAGGATACCCGTCAAGACTATTAATCATCAGGAAAACAATCTGCGAGGTTGTTGCGTCGTCGAATTTTTTTAAGTCGTTATTTAACTGATTAATTTGTGAAGATGAAAGTGTAGACGACAAATCCGTTGCGTAGTTTTTTAAATCGGGATATTCCGGCTGAGCGGAAATCCCGTTTGAAATGAATATAAAAACTAATATAATAGATAAAAATTTACTCATTAAAATTCTACTTTAGGCGCCTGTTCAGCTCCTTCGGATGATTCAAAATATTGTTTAGCAGTAAATCCGCTTATATTTGCAATAATGCTTGCGGGGAATAATTTTATAGCCGTATTAAAACTCTGAACTGATTCATTAAATCTTCTTCTTTCAACTGAAATTCTGTTTTCTGTTCCTTCCAATTGAGCTTGAAGCTGCAGAAAATTTTCATTTGCTTTTAATTGCGGGTAATTTTCAACCGCAACCAATAACCTGGAAAGCGAACTGCTTAAACCTGATTGAGCTTCCTGAAACTGCTGAAATTTTTGAGCATCTCCTAAATCGTTTGCGTTTATATTTACCTGTCCCACCTTAGCTCTTGCTTCGGTAACGGCAGTATAAGTTTCTTTTTCAAAATCGGCAACCCCTTTAACTGTATTTACTAAATTTGGGATTAAATCAAATCTTCGCTGATATTGATTTTCGACCTGGCTCCAGCTAGATTTCACGCCTTCTTCCATTGATACGAAACCGTTATAAGTATTTTTATACCAGCCGTAAATTGAAAAAGCGCCGATAACAATAACACCCAAAACGACTAATAAAATTATCGTTCCTTTTTTCATTTATTTATTTCCTCCGGTTACTAATTTGTTAAACTTCTCATTGGGGCCGGAATTCTTCCGCCTCGCAATACAAAATTATCAGAACGTAATGTACTAACCGGCATAATAGGCGCAAGTCCTAATAAGCCTCCGTAGTCAACTGTATCACCGACTTTTTTACCGTATGCTGGAATAATTCTAACGGCGGTAGTTTTATCGTTGATCATACCTATTGCGGCTTCATCGGCAATAATTCCTGCAATTGTTGAAGCAGGCGTATCTCCCGGAACGGCAATCATATCAAGTCCTACCGAACAAACTGCAGTCATCGCTTCCAGTTTTTCAATTGATAAATGTCCCGCCTGCACAGCGCGGATCATACCTTGATCTTCGCTTACAGGAATAAAAGCGCCGCTCATTCCACCAACGGCCGAACTTGCCATTAAGCCGGCTTTCTTTACTGAATCATTCAACATAGCCAAAGCAGCAGTTGTTCCTGGGGCGCCAACATCTTCGACTCCCATAGCAATTAAAATATCCGCAATGCTGTCTCCTTCGGCCGGAGTAGGAGCTAATGAGATATCCACAATTCCGAAATCAATGCCGTGTTTTTCTGCAACTTTTCTTCCGATTAGTTCACCGGCGCGGGTAATTTTAAAAATTGTTTTTTTAATAACTTCTGCAAGCTGAGTTAAATCCGTCATGCCTGCTTCTTTAATCGCGTCCAGCACTACACCGGGTCCGCTAATCCCCACATTTAAAACTACTTCAGGTTCGGAGATACCGTGAAAAGCCCCCGCAACAAAAGGATTATCTTCAACAGCGTTGCAGAAAACAACCAGTTTCGCGCAGCCGATAGAATCTTTATCCTTAGTTTTTTCGGCAGTATCTTTAATAACCTGGGCCATCATATTAATGGCGTCCATATTAATTCCGGCTTTAGTAGAACCGATATTAACACTTGAGCAGATTCTTTTTGTTTCCGAAAGGGCAAACGGAATTGATGCGATTAATTCACGTTCGCCTATTGTCATTCCTTTTTGAACCAACGCAGAATATCCTGCAAGATAATCTATTCCAATTTCTTCGGCGGCTTTATCCAAAATTTTTGCTATTTCAACAAACTCATCTCTTTTAAATCTATCAAAAGGAATTGAAACGGGGGTAATTGAAATTCTTTTATTAGCAATTGAAATCCCGAATTGTCTTTCAACTTCACGCGCCATTTCCACATGACGGCTTCCGTGACGCATAATCTTTTCATAAATTCTTTGTTTTGTAACTTCAAGATTTCTATCAGAACAGTCGCGCAGACTAATTCCCATAGTAACTGTGCGGATATCGAAATGTTCAATCTCCGTCATTTTTATAGTTTCGAGTATTTCCTCAAATTCATAGGGCATTATGAAAATCCTTTTTAAGAAGTTAAATTAAATACGGTGCATATTTCTGAAAATATCTTCGTGCTGCAGGTAGATTTTAATTTTTAATTCTTCCGCAATTGTGCTCATTTCATCCTGAATACCTTTTAAATCTTTTGGAGAATTTGAAATATCAACAACCATAATCATTGTGAAGAAATCATCCATAAGTTTTTGGCTAAGGTCATGAATATCACAATCGGCATCACCCAAAGATTTTGTAATTGAAGCTACAATTCCCGGTTTATTAAGTCCAAATGCCGTAAGAATTACTCTTCCGCTCGACGTATCGTTTTTGGGAAATGATAAAGATGAGGATTTTAAATCATCAACAGCTTTTCCGACAACTTTTTTTACAAGTGCTGGAGAGGCTTTTTCACCTAATTCATTAATTGCGTTTAATGTAATTTTTCTAATATCATCTTCTGAAAGTTTCAAGGTTTTATTCCTTTATAATTGTTCTGCAAATAACGTAATGCTTTGTTAGAAATTTTGATATTTTCTTGAACGGCAAACTTTTCCGCGTTTTGAATATTGCCTCTGTAAAATCTTAAAAAGAGAAGATCTCCAATTGCAAATCCGTCAAAAACTCTTTCATCAATAAACGCATCGGCCGTTAAATAACCCCAAATAGCAGTCCACCCCAGCGACATTATACCAGATAAATAATTGCCGGTATAAAACTGTCCCGAACCAGGCAAAATATAAGAAATAACTTTAGCAAAAGTAACCGAATACTTATCGTTTTCTACTCTATTAGCAATATTTTTAAGTTCATGGTCATAATCTACCATATTAAAATAAACTGCCGCGCTATCCCATTTATCGTCGAACATATAAGTCCAGCCGCGCCAATAGTTTATTTCTTTTTTTTGCGAATAATTTGACTTTGTTTCCAAATCATTCAGCAATTGAAGTGAACGCCCGGTAGTTTTCCTTAATATATTTAAGCGGACAATCTGCAGGTTTATCTCAAATTTATCTTCTTCGTTCTGAGCTGATAAAGCAGCTAGTGAAAAATATTTAATTGACTCGTCAAATTTAGCGCCTTTTTTATAGCATACTGCAATTTTATAATTAATATCAAAATCATACTTTTTATTTTCATCAAAAAATAGAAGTCTTTTATATTCAGTAATTGCGTCAAAATATAAACCCTCTTCAAAAAGATTATCCGCAAAATTTAACTGTCGCGATAATTCATCTTGAGCAGACAAAAAATTAGTACAACAAAATAGAATAAGTATAATATTTATAACTGATTTTATCATTTATTTAAAAACTCGTATTCCGGCAGATAATAGTTTTTTGAATTAAGATATATTTTCAAATCATTGTCGAATCCGTACTTTACACCCGCATTATAATTTTGGGCGGCGGCTGCCGAACCGTAAATATTCCCGCCGTAAAACCAGGCTGCAAGTCCCGTAAATAACCATGCTCTGAATTTATGATCAGCTTTAAAGTTATCGTATGCTAAAAAAGATAAAACACCAGTAAATAAAAACGAAGTAATCCCGTCACCGATTTCACCCGCGTAAATTTTCCCTAATCCCGGTATTATTGCCGAAAGCCACGCCGCAGTTTCCGGAGATTTCATTTCTGGATTTACCTTTCTAAAATAAAATTTCATTAATTCTATTTTTTCAATTTCAGAAAACAAATTTTTAATTTCGTTTGTATCGGGAATTGAATTTTCTTCTGTAAGCATTGATATCTGCTTAAGCTGATTTATGTTCCTTTCATATTTTTCGGGAATAAAAGGACTATTATTAATTAATTGAAGAAACATTTTGGAATCATTTCTGAAAAAATTTGATTTAAAATATTCCAGCTTAGCTTCCTCGGATAAGTCTGGAGTGAAAAACAAACCTTTAAAATTATCCTCAGCTTCAATATGTCTTCCCATTTGCGATAAAGCAAAGGCCATTTTAAATTTAACCGTATCGTTATTTTCGCTATTCAAATAACTTTTAAATTCACCGATTGCTCGTAAATAATCTTTTTGATAAAAAAGACTATTGCCGAATTTAAGTCTATTCTGCGGTGAAAAGATATCGTTTGTTTGACCGTTTGTAAAAGCAAATGCGGAAAGAAATACTATTAAAATTGATTTTATAAAATTAGAATTCAGCAAGGTCGTTTTCGATTTGATTTTTATTGGTTAACAATTTGATTAGACGGAATAATAATTATTTCGTTTGCCGATAATTTGTAATTATTGACAGGGTCATAATATTTTCCGGATTTATATTGGGGATATTTCCCTTTCTTAAAAATATTTAAATCGCGGGTAAATCTATCGGCGAACATTAAAGCGCCCTGAAAAATGTTTGTTTCATAAACGCTTTGCTGGAAAAAATTTGAACATGAGGGATGAAAGGGACAGTTATCACCGTCAAGGTCAGAAATTAAAAATTTATAAGTATTTTTTAAAGCTGAAACTGAAGAAGAAATAAAACCAGACCCGTAAAAATTAGAAGTACTTTTTTCAGTTTGCTTTAGTTCGTATGAAATTTCTTCAGCACTCCATCTCTGCCAATCTGTCTGCGCATTAACAGAAACTGCAGTTATTATTAATATGATAATTATTAAACGTATCATTTTACCTACAATTAACTAAAATCTTAATCTTTATTATTATCATACTCTTAAACACTCAAGAATATGATAAGAAAAAGAATAAGTGAAAAAACTTTATCTAAATATCGAGTTTAAGTTTCTCCGCTAATTTCATTAATTCAATCTGTTTATAAATAGCGTTTTTACAAAGAAGTACTCCGTTTCCCCAGCTTACATCATTAGTTTTTTTATCGATAGAAACATTCTTAAATATATTATCGTCATTTAGGAATTCATATTCTTTTTTCTGCATAACTTTTTTCAGAGAATATTCGCCGTCAATTCCGTTCGAGTATCTTAAGTAAATTTTTTGATCTTTCAGCGGTTTAACTTCTATTAAATCTGCCATTAAATCCATTCCGGTTTTTCTTTTGTTAATTCGTGTTTTATTTTCCCAGTATGCTCAATATCCTTGGGTTCAAACAGCAGTAAATGAACTTCTTCTTCAGCAAATGGTTTGTGTTCAGTTGCTTTGGGAACAATAAAGAATTCCCCTTCATTTAATTCAATTATTTTATCTCTTAATTTAATTATAAGTTTTCCCTTAATTACAAGAAAAAGTTCATCCTCATTTTTATGATCATGCCAAACAAATTCCCCTTTTACCTTTACAAGTTTAATAAACTGTCCGTTAAGTTCGCCAACAATTTTTGGAGACCAATATTCATCAAATAGATTCAATTTTTCGTTGATGTTTACTTTTTTCATATATAAAAATATTTCAAACTGATTCTATTAAGTCCCATTTATTTCCGTAAAGATCTTCAAATACAACAACGGTACCGTAAGATTCATATCTGGGATTTTCAATAAATTTAACTCCGTTGTTTTTCATTTTTTCATATGATTCGGCAAAATTATCTGTATGAATAAAAAAACCAACTCTATCACCAAACTGACATCCAACTGTTTCTTTCTGTAGTTTTGTCGTCGCTTTAGCCAGTAAAAGTGAAAAATTTACTGATTTATCGGGAGCAATACGAACCCAGCGTTTTTCATCAGAAATAATTGTGTCTTCAATCAAAGTAAAAGACAGATGATTGGTAAAATACTCAATTGCTTCATCGTAATTGTTAACAAGAAATGTAATATTTACAATATTCTGATTCATTCAGGGAATTAGTTTATAATTTATAAAAGATTCCCGCTTTCGCGGGAATGACATTAAAGGAAAATCTAAGCTGCAAATTCTTTCATTAATTCGCGAGCAATTACGATCTTCTGAATTTCTGAAGTACCTTCATAAATTTCCGTAATTTTCGCGTCGCGCAAATACCTTTCAACCAAATATTCGCGCACATAACCGTAACCGCCGTGAATTTGAATTGCTTCAAGAGCGCATTCTACGGCAACTTTAGATGAATATAATTTAGCCATTGCCGCTTGTTTAACAAATTCTTTTCCCGCATCTCTTAAAGCCGCGGCCTGGAGCGTTAATAATTTTGCTGCTTCCACTTTTACCGCCATTTCCGATAATTTAAATTGTATGGCTTGGTGATTAATAATTTCAGTATTAAATGCTTTTCTTTCTTTCGCGTATTTTAAAGATGCGTCAAGTGAGGCCTGAGCTATTCCGCAGGCTTGTGAAGCTATTCCGTATCTTCCTCCGTTCAAAATATTCATTGAGAAATTAAATCCTTTCCCAACTTCCCATACAATATTTTTTTCCGGAACTCTTACATTTGTAAAAGTGAGCGAGCAAGTGTCCGAACTTCTGATTCCAAGTTTATCTTCTTTAACTCCATGTTCAAATCCGGGCATTCCTTTTTCAACAATAAAGCAGGTAATTCCTTTATGCCGTTTTTCTTTATCTGTCTGCGCCATTACCAAATAATAATCTGCCGATTGTCCGTTAGTAATCCAATTTTTAATTCCATTTAATATCCAGTGATCGCCGTCTTTTTCTGCATAAGTTTTCTGCTGTGTAGCGTCGCTTCCTGCTTCGGGTTCGGATAATGCGAAAGCTCCAAGTTTTTCACCGCGGGCAAGCGGTTTCAAAAAAGTTTCTTTGATATAATCGGAGCCGTATTTTTCAAGTCCGGAACATACTAATGAATTATTTACGGACATAATTACGCCAACGCTTGCATCTACTCTTGAAATTTCCATCATCGCAAGCGCATAGCTTACGGTGTCCATTCCCGCGCCGTCATATTCAGGCGAAACCATCATACCCATAAATCCAAGTTCAGCCATTTTTTTAATTATTTCAGTTGGGAATTCTCCCTTTTTGTCTCTTTCAACAGCGGTTGGAGCTATTTCAGCTTCGGCAAATTCTCTTGCTGTCTGCTGAATCATTATTTGGTCTTCTGTCAAATCAAAATTCATTATAATTCCCCAAGATATTTTTTAAAATTTTCATTTTGTAAAAATTTTATTAAATGTGAGGCTTGTGGCCCAGCATTTATTGAATAACGTAACAAACTAATTATTTTAGATATGAGACACAAGAATTTAGATATTAGACTTGCCTTAGGTCAAACATATCTGAGACGCAATATTTAATACTTATAAGCATAAATTTTTAAGAAAAACTAATTCTAAAAATCTTGTGTCTCAAATCTCGCATCAATTTATTATATTTACAACTCATGACTACAGAAAACAAAAAATATCAATTAAAAGGCCTTACCGTTTCGGAACTGCGCGAGTATTTTGAAACTATTGGCGAATCAAAATTCAGAGGCGAACAGTTATTTAACTGGATGTATAATCACCTGTCAACCGATTTTCTTGAAATGCAGAATCTTCCTAAAGCGCTTCGCGAAAAACTAAATGAGGGATGCTCGCTTAAAACTTTGGATTTAATAACAGTGCAGGATTCTGTTTTATCCGGAACAAAAAAATATTTATTTAGAACTGAAGATGAAAAAAACATAGAATCGGTTGTAATCCCCGAAAAAGACAGAAGCACACTCTGCATCTCAACTCAAGTCGGCTGCCCATTGGATTGTAAATTCTGCGCTACAGGATTAATGGGTTATAAAAGAAATTTAACTGTCGGAGAAATTGTAGATCAGTATTTTATGGCGGCAAAAGAAAACGGGAAAAAATCAATTACTAATATTGTTTATATGGGAATGGGAGAGCCGCTTTTAAATTTCAACAATACGTTAAAATCGCTCCAGATTTTTACAACCGAGCTGAATACGGCAATCAGCAGGAACAGGATAACCGTTTCGACTTCAGGAATTCCGAATAAAATTAAAGAACTTGCCGACAGCGAGATAAGGGTTAAACTCGCGCTTTCGCTTCATTCTTGTTTTGAAAATATAAGAACTTTAATAATGCCCATTAATAAAAAATATTCGCTTGCCGAGAATATTGAAGCGATAAAATATTATGTAAAGAAAACAAAAACCAGAATTACTTTTGAATATACAATGCTGCAGGGTATTAATGATCGGGAGGAGGACGTAAAAGCATTGGCAAAATTATGCAAGCAGCTTCCGGCTAAAATAAACGTAATTCCCTTCAACAGCATAGCACATATGGCGCCCGATGGAATTTCCGGTGAACTGGCGCCTACTTCAAGAAATAAGATTTATGACTTTGTTGAGAAACTCCGCAACAACAACATAACCGTTATGATCCGCGAAACTCAGGGTGATGACATTGCCGGGGCTTGCGGGCAATTAGCGGTAAAATATTAAACTGTTTTAGTTCCCTCTTGTTTTTACATTAAATGCTATGTAATTTTACAAAAAACGTGAGGCTTATTATGAATGTTAAAGAGGAAATGAAATCTATAATAAATGAACAGCCTGATGACAGTACCTATGACCAAATATTGCGTGAATTAGCTTTTAGAAGAATGATAGAACGCGGTTTAAAAAATTCGAAGGAAGGGGAAAAAATATCGAACATTGAAATGAAAAAAAGAATTAAGGCATGGTCGAAATAAACTGGACTGCCGAAGCTGAACAGCGTTTAAAAGAAATTTACGAATACATTGCCATTGATAATCCAAATGCTGCGAAGGAAGTAATAAACGGTATTTATAAAAAAGTGCAAACATTACATGTACACCCAGAAATAGGTTATAAATATCAGATGCAAAATCAGAATAATATCCGCATACTTCTTTACGGTCATTACAGAATAGCTTACATTATTTACAATGATAAAAGTATAGATATATTAGGTATTTTCCACGGGTCAATGAATATTGATACTTATTTGATTTGAACAAAATTATTCTCGATCTAATTGTTTAATAAACTCCGCAACAACATTAAAGAAATGATCCGCGAAACTCAGGGCGACGATATTGCCGCGGCTTGCGGGCAGCTTGCTGTTAAATTCGAGTAACTATTTTAATAAAACAAGTTTTTGGGACCCCACAAAATTTCCCGCGCGGAGAGTATAATAGTAAACCCCACTCGCTAATTTTTCCGCGTTAAAATTAACTTTATAGCTACCTGCGGATTTCTTCTCATTAACGAGTTCGGCAACTTCCTGCCCAATTAAATTATAAACTTTTAATACAACATTTTCTTCTGCGGGAATTTGATATTCAATTGATGTAGCCGGGTTAAACGGGTTCGGATAATTCTGAGATAAATTATATGAATCAAGAATTGAATTATTTATATCATCAACCGAAGTAATACCTAATTCATCATAAGTAATAAAATTAGATTGATAAACTTCTTTGCTCGAAGAATTCTGTACAAAAACCACAACACCGATATTACCGGTATTCCAAGCGCTTTCGAGATTTATTGTTTTGCTTACAGTTTGATTCGAAGCAAGATTAATGCTTTCGCCTGTTGGTGAAGTAATCATCTTTCTCATAACATGGTTATGCGGATTAACTCCGTTCCTTCCGTTGTAATTAACATTTTCTACAACAACAAAATGAATTACATTATTCCCGCCTACGCTTGAGCCTGCGTTTATCTCCGCGTTAATTGTAAAGCTGCCGCTGCCTTTTGAACCGCTTAAATTAATTTGCAGCGGACTTTTAACCGCAAGCCTAGCGTCAATTTTGCTCCCCCAATTGCTGTAACCGCCGCTTTGTGTTTCGCCGTCAAAAAATCCTACGGGCGTACTGCCGAAAGGCCCGTAATAATTATTTCTTCCGGCCGGGTCGGATGTATTTGCTTGATTTAGCTGGTCATCCGAATAAGGAAAAACCATGTGATAATAAATGTAACTTACTCTTTCTTTTCCGCTGCCGTTTGCAAGATAAGACGAAACAGCCGAGTGAGCAGGCGGGCATAAAGGACAATGGGAATTTGTAAAAACCTCTATTAAAATATTTCTGTCATATTCTTGCGCGTTTATAAAATTCATAAAACTAAACGCGCAAAAACTAATGATTAATAACTTTTTCATAAGTGCCTCTTGTTTAAATATTACTTAAAAGCGTAAGCTTAAATCCGGAGAAAGGCTGGATGTATCTGCACACGCCGTTAGAGCAGGTTTGTCCCCCCCGCTCCCTGCCGAATGATAACGATATATTATTGCTTTGATTAATTCTATATCCTGTTTCAACTGTAAACCAGTCCTTTCTGCCGGATACTTCAAAATCGTTGCTTGTAAATTCATATCTCAGATTAAGATTAATCACAGATAAAAATGAGTTCACAAACGATATAAATTGATTGTTAAATTTCATCTGCTGAGTATTGTAATTATCATTTACAAATTCTAATTCGTATTGAATTGACGCAGCGTAAGCATTATTGAAAGTACGCTGAATTAATAATGGAATTACCGTTGAACTAATTTTATGCGAAGCTGCGGAACCGGATATGTCATTATAAATTACTTTTGATCTTTGAGCGAATCCTATATTCAAACTTGTGTAATCATCTAAAGAATGTTCCGCTTCAATTAAGTATTCCCAGAAAGGCGAATATTTATCATTTGTTGAAGGTAGAAAATTTCCGTCGCGGTTTTCTTTTTCAAAACTAAACTCCGCTGAATTATAATTATAGAAATTATGTCTGCTTGTCAAACTTCCGTTAAGCGTTAAAAAAGTGTCATCTTTTAATAAATAAAAAATCTCTAACTGAAACCCGACTTCATCATTAAAATCAACTTGATGAATACTTCGCGAAAGAAGCAAATAACTGTGCTCTTTCATAACTATAGGCGGATTTTGAAACGGAAGTATTCTTGTCGGACGTGTAAAATCATAACGTGCGAAAGGATCTTGTTCATCGAATTTATAATTTTTATAATCGAGTGTTACACCCAGCGCGCCTTTATTAAAATTAAGAGCAGCGTAAATTCCCGAGCCTTTTACCGATGAACCGTTTTCAACACTCGTCCATTTTTGCGACCAATCAACAAATAATTCAAAATCACCGGTAATCAGATTAAAATAAATTTCAGGTACTTCAGCATTTAATTTGTGAATTGTTCCGGGCAATGGAATTTCACCTTCGGCGCTTACAAAAGAAATGCCGGCTGTAAAATACTTATTGAATTTATATTCGGCATTCCCGCCAAATAATGTATAATTTTCTTCGCGCCAAAAATTTATTGAATCGGCAAAATTCATTACTCCGCCCAAAGCCGAAATTATTAAATCATCAAATTTATATTTCACGTTTACGCCGTCGAGCCATGAGTCATATGCAAGTCCGCGGTTTTCAAATAAATTATTTGCCATTCCTTTTCCGTAAAGCTCTGAAAAATTTCCGGCGCGCAGGTACAAATCATCATTATTGTATTCAATATATCTTCTGCTAATTCCAGTAAACTCTTGTCCAATTTCCGGCGGGTTGTCGTATAAAAATCTGAAACCGACAGAAATATTTTTGGGAAGTCTGAAAATCGCGTCGGTCAAATTTTCGCGATAAATAAAATCGGAAGTTGTATTGCCGAGCGATCGTTTTCCGTTTCCGTATCTTAAAGTATTGGAGATGGATGTTTGAATCTGCGCCGAAACTGAGCCGCTTAAAAAAAGAAAAGCTATAAAAAATGTTTTACGGGAAAATTTCATTATTCTTCACCCAAAACTTTTTTTATTTCTTTTTCTAGTTCGATCTCGTCGCCGGGCAAGTAACCCGAATGCTGATAAACTATTTCACCATCTTTATTATATAAAAGCGAATACGGTACAACCTGTCCGTTAAACATTTCAAAATATTTTTTATTCGGGTCCAACCCAATTAAATACTCTATTCCGTATGAATTAACAAATGATTTTACTTTTGATAAACTGCGCGGCGTATCCTGGTTTATTCCAAGTATTTTTAATCCTTTACCCGAATATTTTTCATAAATCTTTTTAAGATATTTCATTTCGGTTCTGCATGGTTTACACCACAAGGCCCAAAAGTTGACAAGAACAGGCCCTTCTTGATGAAGGGTTGAGAAATCGACTTCCCCGCCATTTATTAAATCAATTGAGAAATTGATATTTTCCTGTCCCGAAACCGGATTTACTATAGCAATTAAAAATAAAATAAAACCGGTTATAATATTTTTTTTCATAATTATCGTTTCAAGTTTTGTGGTAAGCAATTTAATTATAAAACTATCATTTTATAATACCATATGTCCCATTATAAAGTATATTTTTGATTTTTGGTAACAAATTTGAAACATTTATTGGGTTTTTAAACGGAAGGTATATAAATGTGCGTGTATATTTATCACGTTTTTATAACATTTGATAGAAATTTATTAATTGGAGTAAAAATGAATCCGGAAGTTTTTATACCCTTATAATCTAAAACCTATTTTTGCTTGATTTTATACATAACGTCGCCAAGATATCCGCCGTCGCTAATTGCGGCTATATATAGTCCGCTCTGCATATGCGCTTGCCGTTTTAGTTTTACCGGGTGCAGCGTCTCTAAAAGTGTGTTGGCTTCATATTCTTTATCGCCGCTGCATAAAATTACAGGGGTGTTATTTTCAACAATACTTTCAAGAATTTCTTTTAGTAACATAATTTCTCCTTTGCCCAATGTTATTAAATTAACTTTCTTTATGACGCATAAGGAGATAAAATAGTTGCACTATTCTATTTTTTTTATTGACCAAATTTGCAATAAGTTATATTTTATATCCGACTTTAATAATTCGAAATTAAAAATCATTAAATAATTGATGTAAATTTCTTTCTAATTGTATATTATAAAATCTGTTTTTCATATTTCTCAAAAATAATTTTTCATCCTATTTCATATTATTAACCGGAGAAAGATTGTCCAACGATAAACACCGGAAAGAGCTTGAATTTATTATTTCGGAAATAAACAATTCCTGGCTTAAAAATGATTTAAAAAATCTGAACGGTTATTTTCACGATGATATGATAATTGTAGATTCGAACTTCAACAAACTCGCCTCAAACAAAAAAGAATGTATTGCCAGTTATAAGTCATTTATTAATCAGGCAAAAATATTGAATTATAAGGAATATGAAATCAATATAAATATTGCAGGAAATACGGCTATTATTAATTATATTTTTGATATTACATGGGAAGTAAATGGCTTAACAAGCAGTGAAAAAGGGCGCGACGTTTTTGTATTTGAAAAATTAAATAATAAATGGCTTGCGGTCTGGCGGACAATTTTACCTGTTTTTTAGTTTAACTATATATTTATTTAATTCAAATAGGAGAAAGAATAATGGGTTTCATGAAAGAATTTAAAACTTTCGCAATGAAAGGAAATGTAATCGATATGGCCGTGGGAATTATAATAGGCGCGGCATTCGGTAAAATTGTTTCTTCTTTTGTAGGAAATGTTGTAATGCCTCCGCTTGGGCTCCTGATAGGCGGCGTTGATTTTTCAAATCTTGAAATTGTTTTAAAAGAAGCATCGGGTGAAATTCCCGCGGTAACAATAGGTTACGGATTATTTATTCAGACTATTGTTGATTTTTTAATAATTGCTTTTGCCATTTTTCTTTCTGTCAAAACAATGAATACACTAAAGAAAAAAGAAGCCGCGGCTCCACCTCCCGCTCCTCCCGCCCCTTCAAAAGAAGAAATACTGCTTGGAGAAATAAGGGATATACTAAAATCAAAATGATTTTAAGTTAAAGCTGCTTATGCAGCTTTTTTATTAACAAATAAATTAATTTTTAAGTATTTGACTTATATATATTTTTATTAATTTCTCTAGTAATTTATCATCAAATATTTATTTAAAACTAAACGGCCTTATTATGAAAATGTATTTTATTCTTCTTGTACTTTTAACCTATTCAGCTGCTATTCCAGCACAGCAGAAAAAGGATATATCACTTTTCAACAAAGCTCTTGAACTCGCCCAAAAATATATAATTATTGATACGCATATAGATTTGCCTTCGGAACTTAAAAATAATTTTTCAGATATTACAAAAGAAACGGAATCGGGCTGCTTTGATTTTGTGAGAGCAAAAGAAGGCGGATTAAATGTTCCTTTTATGTCAATTTATACTTCTGCAAATCTTGTAAAAAAAGGAGAATCAAAAAAAGCCGCAGACCGTTTAATAGATATTGTTGAAGAAATGCGGAATAGATGGCCTGATAAATTTGCGATTGCCGTTTCAACTAAGGATATCAAACAACAATTTGAGAAAGGACTTATTTCTATGCCGATGGGTATGGAAAACGGTTCTCCAATTGAAGACAATCTGGATAATTTAAAATATTTTTATAATCGGGGGATCAGGTACATAACATTATGTCATTCTAAAGATAATCTTATTTGCGACTCTTCATACGATACCGATAGAACATGGCGCGGATTGAGCCCTTTCGGTGAAAAAGTAATTTCCGAAATGAACGGACTCGGAATTATGATTGATATTTCACACGTTTCGGATGATACATTTTACGATGTGCTGAAATTAACAAAAGCTCCCGTAATCGCATCTCATTCTTCGTGCCGGAATTTTACCCCAGGTTTTGAAAGGAACATGAGCGACGAAATGATAAAAGCGCTTGCCAATAACGGAGGAGTAATTCAAATTACTTTCGGCACCGAATTTCTTTCAAATGAATTCAGAACCAAGATAAGACCTGCAAAGAATTACCTGAAGTCCAATAAATTGAATGAATGGTCGGGTAAAGGGAAAACATATCTTGATAATTATATAAACGAAAATAACATCCAAATAGCTTCCGCAAAAGATATTGCCGTTCATATTGACCATGTTGTAAAACTTGTCGGAATTAATCACGTAGGTATCGGTTCTGATTTTGAAGGTGTAAATTATCTTCCTGTTAATGTAAATGATGTATCCTGTTATCCGAACGTTATTTATGAATTATTAAAACTCGGATATACCGATGATGACATTCAAAAAATCTGTTCCGGAAATATTCTGCGCGTTTGGGAACAAGTAGAAAATATTTCACAGTTAAATTAATAATGTAGTATAACGTATCATTTCTTTCTTCATAAATTGAATAGTATATTCTAAGAAATTATTATTGAATTGATTTAATCCAAGTAATTGAATAAATAGCAATAAACATTGGGGGATGTTTAAATGCGATTGTCTGCTCTTTTCATTTCCATTCTAATTTCTACATTAATAATTTCTTGCGCTCCAGGAAATTTAATTTATAAAATCCCTGATATAAAAAATGACGGTATTAAAACTGGTTTCGCTGCAGAAACCGGGCTCGATTCTATAAAATTGATTAAAATGACTGAAGATATTTCAAATAATATTTTCATTAACATTCACAGCGTATTAATTAGCAGATATAATAAACTTATTTATGAAGAATACTTTAACGGATATAAAATGGAAGATAAACATGAACTCCGTTCAGCCGCAAAAAGTTTAGGCTCTGCTTTGGTGGGCATATCTATTGATAAGGGCTTCATAAAAGGAACGGACCAGAAACTGCTGAATTTTTTCGGTTACTACCCTGTTATTAATAACTATGATAAAAGAAAAGATAAAATTTCAATTAAACATATGCTGACAATGACAGCCGGATTCGAATGCGGGAAAATTATGGATAATATGAACAGCTGCGGCGCGCAAATGTATAATCATTTAGACCCAATTAAATATATTTTAGATTTGCCCATGAGAAACGAACCCGGTGAAGTTTTTGATTATAATGACGGCACTCCTACTGTATTAATGGCAATGGTAGGAATATCTTCAAATATGCAGGCAGGTAAATTTCAAGATCAATATCTATATGGTCCGCTTGGCATTAAACCCGATCCGCAAAATTTAGGTATTACTTCAAGAGACATGCTTAAGTTCGGGTTATTATATATAAATAAAGGAAAATGGAACGGACAGCAGATTATTTCAAAAGAATGGGTGGAAGAGTCAACAAAAATAAGCTACAAATTTGATAATCCGTATAACGACGGCTACGGATATTTCTGGTGGATAAGGACTTTCGAAGTAAATGGGAAAAAACATCAAACCTACTACGCTGCCGGCAACGGCGGGCAATACATTTTTATATTCCCGGAATCGGAATTGGTTATTGTTTTTACAGGCGGGAATTACAATGATTATGGTTTTATGAATAAAAGAGAAATAGTATTACAACCCTTTAAAATAGTTAATAATTACATTTTGCCGGCGCTTATAAATTAATAAACTTGCTATCGTGAAAATATTTTTTAATTTATTTTATATAAAATAAATTTAATAGGTATATGAAATTTAAAGATTTTTTAGACACAATAAAAAACGAAGAACCTCCCAATGAATTAAATGATTATTTAAAGGCATTGTGGTATGATAAAAAAGGAAATTGGGAAAAAGCGCACAGCTCAATATTAATTCTTACCGATTCAAAAGCTGATTGGCTGCATGCATATCTACATAGAAAAGAGGGCGATCTAAATAATGCTTCATATTGGTACCGTAAAGCTAATCGTTCAAAACCGGCAATTCCTTTGGATGAAGAATGGCATAATTTAGTGAAGTATTTCTTAGGAAATGAATAATGCAGAAACTGTTTATTGTTTCGGGAGTAATTTTAGTTTTAATTGGAATTTTCTGGAAAGTTATTATTAAATTTCCATTTTTCAGATTACCCGGAGATATAATAATTGAGAACGACAATTTCAAATTTTACTTCCCGATAGTAAGCATGATTATAATTAGTGTAATTATTTCACTGATATACTGGATCACCAAAAAATTTTAGCGACCTTTAAATTATTGATAAATGTTTTTTTAGTAATTATATTTTTATGAATTTTTGAAGCCATTTCACAAAATGAAAACTAAACCAGTACTTCTTTTATTTATTATTTTACAAATTATATTGTTTAATGGCTGTTCAAACCAGGAACTTACAAAAGATAGTAAAATTGAATTTTTGAGTAAGTCAAAGGTAAATGATCACACAACAATTTATAAATATAAATTCCAATTTAACGGTAAAGCTTGGATGGAAATTCCGGCATATGTCAAAAAAGAAAACAACAAATATGAAATTTCTGTAAATCAACCGCCTGCTAACAATCTGAATAAGAATATTTATACTCCCGAAATCGACGAGGGAAACTTAATAATTTCAAATAGAATAAGACACGAAACAGTTAATAGCCTGGAAGAGGCTATTGAAAAATCTATTCTGTTTTATCTTTCGGATAATATCTAATTTAAATTCCGTTTAATTATATAATCCCGCACAAAAGGTGAACTTATGAAACATTCAAATTTTTTAATGGTTTTAATCTTTTTATTTTCTTTTAACAATTCTATTTATACACAGAATATAAATAATGAAGATAATAAAATTGTATCTACATTTTCAATTGTTGCTGCCGATCCCGAAAACGGCGAAGTTGGAATTGCGGTCGCCTCCAGGTTTTTTGCAGTCGGGACAGTAGTCCCCTGGGCAAAAGCAGATATAGGCGCCGTTGCAACACAATCATTTGCTAATACATCGTTTGGATGGAAGGGAATTGACTTATTGGAAAAAGGCGTTGAACCTGAAGAGGTTGTAAAAATTCTTTTGAGAAATGATGATAATCCTACACAAAGACAATTCGGAATTGTATCTGCAAACGGCAAATCGGCAACATATACAGGCGAAAATTGTTTGCCCTGGGCAGGCGGAAAAAACGGTGAAAACTACGCAGTACAGGGAAATATTCTTACAGGTGAAGATGTTGTCGAAGCGATGGAAGATATTTTTATAAATTCAAAAGGTACGCTAGCCGATAGAATGTATAAAGCCTTATTGGCAGGAAACAATAAAGGCGGCGACTCAAGAGGTAAACAATCGGCCGCTCTAATAGTTTATAAAACCGGGGCCGGATACGGCGGATACAATGACAGAGCCATTGATATAAGAGTCGATGATCATAAAGAACCATTTAATGAATTAGGAAGATTATTAAATATCGCGCAAATGAATTATGCTTGGAACGAGGGCTGGACATTGTTTATGAATAAAAAATATAAAGAATCTTTGCCGCACATTGAAAAAGCTGTGGAATTAAATCCGGAATATCCTGAATTATTATATGACGCCGCTGTAATTAGGTTAGCTGCGGGTGATGCTGAAAACGCGGTTAATGCTATTATTAAAGCAATAGAATTAAATCCGAAATTAAAACAATCAGCATTGAATGACGCCGACCTTAAAGGGCTGAGAGATAATAGGAGATTTTTAAAGTTTCTTAAAACTGTTGAATAATATAATAAAGTATAAAACAAAGATTCAGAAAATCCGCAATACGTACTTTATCGGCATCCTTGTTTTTGTTATTTTTATAAACACTTAAAATAATTGTTATATATGAAAAAATTGAAGCATGCCGAGATTTCTGAAAATAGAAGTACGCTTGAAACTTTGGATAAGGTTGATAAACTTCCAGTTTGTGTTTTTCTTGACAGCATAAGAAGCAGTTATAATGTCGGTTCAATTTTCAGAACATCAGACGGAGCGATGATCGAAAAGCTTTATTTATGCGGTTATACACCGTATCCTCCCAAAAAAGAGGTATTAAAAACCGCACTCGGTTCGCATGAAAGCGTATCATGGGAATATGTTAATAATCCAAAAGAAACAATTTTGGAATTAAAGGAAAAAGGTTATAAAATTTGCGCTTTGGAATTAACGGATAACAGTAAGCCTCATTATTCATTAAGTAAAAATGATATCCCTATGTGTCTGCTAATCGGGAATGAGATCACAGGTGTCTCTCAGGATTTAATTGATCTTTGCGATATGTCAATAGAAATTCCTCAATACGGAATTAAACAATCATTAAATGTTGCGGTAGCATACGGTGTTGCGGTTTTTGAATTGAGGAAAATTTATGATACTTAATTTTTTTTAGTTTATTTACCTGCATAGGTAAAATAAACTTCGCCGTTATCCTTAGTATGAATTAAAAGCAGGTTTGCTCTCACTAAATTTATTAATGTTCTTGAAGCCCTGCGCGATGAGATGTTAGCTTTACCGCTTAATTCTTTTACTGATATTGATTCGTAAGCATCCAGGTATTCAAAAACAATTTTTTCATTTTTCCCTACATTATAATTTTTCAGCTTTAATTTCGAGGTATTTGACTGAAGAATTTTAATCATTTCTTTGCTTGCAGGAACACTTTTTTCCCCCACGCGTATATAAATCTGAGCCGATCTAAGATCAAGTTCATTTAAATAATCCTGGATTCTGTGTGGTTTTTTATGCGACTCAAAAATTTCCGCTACAACAATTTCTTTATTTTCGAGTTCAATAAAATATAATTCATAATCAATTGGCGGCTCGCAATATTTTTGAGCCGCTTCTTTAATTAATTCAGCCTCCCCTTTTTCGCTTTCAACGCCGTATACCGAACCGTTATCATCAATACCAAAAATAATATAGCCGCCGTTCGTGTTCGCAAATGCTATCATTTCTTTAGCAATTTTTTCGAACGTAGAGAACCTCTGTTTAAATTCTATATTTAAGTTCTCCCCTTCTTCAAGCAATTTTAATAGCTTTTGACGGGTCATATTTTCATTATGTTTTATTTTTTTAGAAGCTGTTTAGTATTGGGTTTTAATGAATCGGGAAGCATTGTTGAATCTGGCATTTCATTAATATTTTCCGATTCTTCATTAAAATTTAATTTTAATTGTCCGTCGGAAGAATCACTTTTAAGCTCTTCTTTTGCGGTATTTAAGAACCTTTGTTTGCGAAGAGATTCGGGTGTATTAACACTATCTTTTGCTGCGGGGTTTATACTAATTTTTTCTTCAATAGAATCATCTTTAACTATTTTTGTATCTTTTACTTTCGAAACATTCTTATTGTTTTTTTCAATATCATTAGTTTTAGTGCTGTCATCACTCAACGCCTTTGTTTCTCTTTGCTGCATTTCACGCTTATACTCCTGCAGTTTAGGAAAAATATCTTTCGCATAAAGAGATTTATCGTAGCGTGCGTTTAAGGTATCGAAAACAACCGCTGCCGAATCCAAATTCTTCAATTCATTCTCTAATATCCATCCGGCAGAATATAAAGCCTTGGGAGCAAGAATTGATTCGGGGAATTTATCGGCTAAAAAATAATAACTATTTATTGCTTCACTGTAATTTTTATTTAAATATTTTTTTTCGGCATCAAAAAAATATTGCGCGGAGGAGTCCGTTTCAACGTCAAACTCTAAAATGCCCAATCTATTTGCTGCCTGCTCGGCAACTTTTAGTCCCTGATATTCATCGTAAATATATTGAAAGATGCTGTCGGCTTTTAAAGTATCGTTTGTAGTAAGATAATAACTTCCTAAAGCGAACATAACATTTGGAGTAAAAGTTCTTTCGGGATAATTTTCCAAAACGTCGGTGTAGTAATAAAATGCCGAATCCGGTACATCCAATTCAATAAAGAACATATTTCCCATTTCAAATTTATCTTTAGATACCAAGGTTTGCAAAGAGTCGGCTGAAATTGTAGGTTTAATAGGTTTAAATCTTTTTTCTTCGGGGAGAAGCGGATTAACAATTTTTGTGTCCCTTGCTCTTTCCCTGCTTCCGTCGGTATTTGAAACATTTTCAGTCGGAGTTGAAGAACTGTTTTCCAAAGAGTCCTGCTTCAAATCAAATAAGTAGTCCTCATAATCAATAGAGTCTTTTATAAACTCTTCAGGATAATTTAAGTATGCAAGCTGTCTATCGTTTTTGTAAATTTTTGAGGTTAAGCTTTTATAATTTCTGAATAATGTAGTTTTAGAAATTGCGTTTGATTTTTCATCTGCAGTTAAAATTGAAGACGCGGCTTTGTTATAATATTTAGCCGCGCTGTCATAATCCATGTATTCATATTCCCAAAGCTCACCAAGTTTTAATCTGGCTAAACCGGCGGTTTCTTTTTGGCTTAAAACTTTCATCGAGTCAACAGTTAAAAAATTCTCAACGGCATCTTCCAATTTTTCCTGTTTTAGATATGTTACTCCCAGCTCATAAAATATTACATCGGAGAATGGTTTGAACTTATCTTCAGTTTTTAATTGTTCTAAAATTTCCAGACTTTTATCAAGATCATCCAACATCAAGTTAGTTTTAGCCAATTCCAATTTACTTTGGAATTCGGTTTTAATACTTGGGCTATAACTCATAACCGAGGCAAACGATTCGGCGGCTTTATTTAAATTATTGATTTCCAGATAAATTTTCCCGAGCTGAAAAGCAACTTCGGCTTTAGTTTCATCATTTTCCGAATTGCGTAAAAAGTCATTAATAATTTCAACTGCATTTTCAAAATTTTCCTGGAAAAAGTTAAATGCAATTTGAGTCCGGTATGCCGATTCAAGTATTTCAACATTTTCTTCTTCTAGGGCAAGTTTTTTTACTTCCTCAAGCTGATTAATCCCCTCTTCAAAATTTCTCAGCTGAAGTTCAGTTTTACCAATCCACAACTTATTCTGCAATGATAGGTCGGTTTCCTGAACTGCTTCAAGTTCTCTGAATTTTCTAAGTGCTTTCGAATAATTTTGCTTGTAGTAATATGCAACGCCGATTATAAAAAGCGCGTCGTCAAAATAAGCGGACTCAGCATTGTACTGCAGAATTGCCGAACACTTCTCAATAACCTTTGTTAAAGCTTTATCTGCGGTAACGGAAACAGGTTTTTCTTTGAACTCAAAAATATCTTTTTCATTTTTGGAAATATCTTCCATTGCTTCATCAAAATTGAGTTTAGCGTTATAATAAACATTAAAATAGGTGGTAAAATTTTCCCACGTACTGCATCCGCTAATAAAAATAAATAATATTAGACATGCAGAATAAATCTGTTTGTAGTTAAGCATTGTAGGTCCGATTGTTTTTAGAAATTATAGCGCTTCTATTCCGGATTCACCTGTTCTTATTCTTATAACGTCTTCTATATTATATATGAAAATTTTCCCGTCGCCGACTTGGTCTGTTTTAGCCGTTTTAATAATTATTTGAACAACCGTTTCCACCATTGAGTCGTCAACGGCAATCTCAATTTTTATTTTAGGAACAAATTCAATTTGATATTCACTACCCCGGTAAGTTTCTTTATGACCTTTCTGGCGTCCGTATCCCCTTACTTCAGATATTGTTAAACCTCTTACTCCTTCATCCAGCAGAGCTTCCTTAACATCATCGAGTTTAAAGGGGCGGATAATCGCTTCTATTTTTTTCATATTAACCTCTAGGTTTCTAAACCGTGACAGTGTTTAAATTTTTTACCGCTGCCGCACGGACAAGGGTCATTTCGGCCCACTTTTTCTTCAACCCTTATCGGCTGCTGTTTACCTCGCCTTGCCGCTTCATTTTCTTCCGGAGCTCCAGTACGTATTCCCATATTAGCAGCATTATCTTTAATTGTGGTAATTCTCGAAGGAGCGGTTCTTCTTGCCTGAATTTGAGCAGGCTCCTGCGGAAAAAATTTAAAGCAAAATGAAACAACTTCATTTCTTATTTCGCCAAGAAGCGTCACAAATAATTTAAAAGCCTCCCCTTTATACTCAAGAAGCGGATCTTTTTGGCCATAAGCTCTTAACCCGATTCCTTCTTTTAAATCATCCATCTCTCTTAAATGTTCTTTCCACTTTTCATCAATCACACTTAAAACAGCGTATCTTTCAAGTCTTGCCATCAAATCGGATTCAAGCATTTTTTCTTTTCTTGCATAAAATGATTTTGCCTCTTCCAGAATTTTATTTTTTATTCCTTCTTTTCCTAATGTTTCGAAAGTAGCCGGATCAATCTTAACATCTACCAGTAAATGTTTAAGCAGATCATCATGAATTTTTTCAATAAGCGCATTATCGTATGTTTCATCCAAAAGCTCATCAACATACTCATCAAGTAAATCAAAAATTTCCGATTTTAATCTTTCCCCTTCAAGAGCCTGTTTTCTTCTATTATAAATAACTTCTCTCTGCTGATTCATTACGTCATCATATTCAAGAAGTCTTTTTCTAATTGCGAAGTTATTCTCTTCAACTTTCTTTTGAGCTCTTTCAACCGAACGCGTAATAAGCGGATGCTCAATTGCTTCGCCGTCTTCAAGACCAAGTCTGCCCATAATATTGGTAACACGGTCACCGCCGAAGAGTCGCATTAAATCATCTTCAAGAGATATATAGAATTTGGATTCACCCGGATCGCCTTGACGTCCTGAACGCCCGCGGAGCTGTCTATCAATACGTCTTGATTCATGACGTTCTGTACCTAAAATATATAGACCGCCTTTTTCAACAACTCCGGCTCCAAGTTTTATATCAGTACCACGGCCTGCCATGTTTGTTGCAATTGTTACTGCGCCGGGCTGACCTGCGAAAGCAACAATTTCGGCTTCGCGCTGATGCTGTTTTGCATTTAAAACATTATGCTGAACACCCTGTCTTTTTAACATTCTGCTTAAAGTTTCCGAAACTTCAACAGATGTTGTACCAACAAGCACAGGTCTTTTAGCGTCCTGTAATTCTTTTACCTTATTAATTATCGCATTATATTTTTCACGTTTAGTCCGGTAAATTGCGTCGTTATCATCTTTGCGGGCAATCGGTTTATTAGTAGGAATTACAACTACTTCCAGTTTATATATTTGAAAAAACTCTCCTTCTTCCGTTTCCGCCGTACCAGTCATACCAGCAAGCTTTTTATAAAGACGGAAATAATTCTGAAGCGTAATTGTAGCCATTGTCTGCGTATCTTTTTCAACCTTTACATTTTCTTTAGCTTCAATTGCCTGGTGAAGTCCGTCGGAGTATCTTCTTCCTGGCAGCACACGTCCTGTAAACTCATCAACAATTGCAATTTTACCGTCTTCGGTAATAACATATTCATCGTCTTTTTCGAAAAGCGTATACGCCTTTAACAATTGATTAATCGTATGAATTTGATCGCTTCTTTCACCGTAAAGTTTATAGAGTTCATCTTTCTTTTTTATTTTATCTTCTTCTTGTAATTCACCGTTGTTTTCAAGTTTGCTTATTTCTTCGCCCAAATCCGGAAGAACGAAAAATTCCTTTCCTTCAGCCGAACCGATTGCAAGCTCTTCTCTGCCTTTTTCTGTAAGATTAATTGAGTTCTGTTTTTCCTCAATGGCGTAAAATAATTCTTCATCTATTTCGGGCATTCGTTTTGCATTCTCGCGCAAAAATTCAAGTTCCGTTTGCTGTAATCTTTTTTTATAATCCGGTTCGCTAAGTAGTTTCATTAATTTTTTATTTTTGGGAAATCCTCTAAAAGCTTTTAGAAGCAAAATGCCGGCTTCCGGATTCTGTTTACCGCTTTCGGCATTTAATAATGCTTCGGCTTCCTGAACAAACGAAGCAACTAATGCCGCCTGTTTTTTAAACAATCTTTCTACCCTGGGTTTCATATCATAAAACTTATGTTCTGTATTGCCAACCGGACCTGAAATTATAAGCGGAGTACGGGCCTCATCAATCAAAACGGAATCGACTTCATCCACAATTGCGTAATTATGAACTCTCTGCACACGGTTTTCTTTTGAAACTGCCATATTGTCGCGCAGGTAATCGAAACCAAATTCATTATTTGTTCCGTAGGTTATATCTCTTCCGTAAACATCTTTTCTTTCATCCGGATTCATAGTATTTAATATGCACCCTACCGATAAACCATGGAATTTAAAAACTTCACCCATCCATTCGCTGTCACGTTTTGCCAAATAATCATTAACAGTAACAACATGCACTCCGCGTCCGGTTAAAGCATTAAGGTAAATCGGAAGTGTAGCAACAAGGGTTTTACCTTCACCGGTAGCCATTTCGGATATTTTACCTTGATGAAGTACAATACCACCAATAAGCTGAACATCATAAGGTATCATATCCCATTCAATTTTGTATCCGGCCGCGTTCCAAGTTTTCCCGACAAGTCTGCGGCAGGTATCTTTTACAACGGCAAAAGCTTCTGGCAATATTTCATTTAAAATATCTTCATATTTTTCATCTAAGCTATCCTCAAGTTCGTCAAGTTCATCATAAATAGAGTGATGATCCTCTTCAAGCTCATTAGACTTTAATTTTTCTTTTAATTCATCTATCTGATTTTTCAGATCTTTGGTTTCATTGCTAATTTTCTCTTTAAACTCGGCTGTTTTTGCAACCAATTCATCATCGGACAAATTTATTATCTTTTCATATTCAGCATTAATTTTATCAACAATAGGCCAAAGTTCATTCATTGCCTTAGTGTTTTTATCACCAAATATCTTCTTTAATAAACCATTTAACATCAATTTCTCCAGTTTTTACGAACAATAAAGTTACAGAAAGACGGTCTGAAAAGCAATGTAAGCCGATTATTGCTTAATAAGATATAATAGTATAACTCTAATGTATATTTTAATTAAATGAATTTCCGTGCAAAAATATTTTCTTAACTTATGCACTGTGACAATTTGGGACGGGTTTTGTTTCAGTTGATTTTGTACCGTTAGTTAAATTATAAAATGTCGGGCAAAATTATGTAATTCCTGTTATGAAATTAGAATCCAAATCTAAATTTTGTTAACTTGCTCATAATTAATAAACAAAATGACTTGAAAAAAAAATTTTCCTTCTCAAAAGATTTTATTGAAAAACTCGTAGGAATTACCGGCGGATTTTTCAACAATACGGATTTTGAAAACCTTGTTTCTTCTTTTGAAAAAGAAGCGAAATTAATTAAATACTTCACTTATTCGGCTGAATCCAATTTATTACGCATTTTTTCCGCTTCTTTCGATCCTATTTCACTTTTAAACGATTGTATAAAATACCCTCATCATATTGAAATATTAATTGCAATAGCTGCAAACAGTAATTATTTAACCGATATAGCTGTAATGAACCCGGAATTTCTGTATCAGATTTTTGATACTAATTATCTTCAAAAACCATTAGTTAAAGAAACAATTGATAAAGAATTATACGAAGGAATTAATAAATTTAAATCACTGCGTGCAAAATTCAATTTTCTGCGTTCCTATAAAAAAAGATACACGCTAAATATTGGCATTAACGACATTCTTGGTAATATTGAACTTGAGGAAGCGACATTAAGAATTTCTATTATTGCAAAAGGTATTTTAAAATATCTGTTTGAGATATGTTATGAAGAAATTTTTAATAAGTATGAAATAGAAGTTCAAAACAAAAGATACGCATTATGCGCGTTAGGGAAATTAGGAGGGGATGAACTTAATTACAGTTCCGATGTAGATCTTATTTTATTTTATGACAAAAATTTTGAAACAAATAAAAAACATAAAAAAGATTATTATGAAATACTTTCCGAAACCGCGCAATTATTTACTCAAAGCGCGACTGAAATTACAGACAAAGGATATATATACAGAATTGATTTTCGACTTCGCCCGGATGGAAAAAACTCTCCTCTCTGCAGAACTATAAACGATTATTTAAGATATTATGAAACACGCGGCGAAGATTGGGAAAGACAAATGCTGATAAAATTAAGTTTTATTGACGGAGATATTAGTCTTTACAATTCATTTTCGAATTATCTTCAGGGTTATATTTATCCTTCTTCATTTTCGACGTCTCCCGTAGAACAGATAAAACGATTGAGAAAAAGCATAGAAAACAGAGTCGGCGATAAATTTAATATCAAACTTTTTACCGGAGGTATAAGAGATATTGAATTCAGTGTTCAAGCTTTGCAATTAATTAACGGCGGAAAAATTAAAGAGGTAAGAACAGGTTCTACATTAATTGCATTAAGAGTTCTGCAGAAATATAATATTATAAAAAAACATGAAGCTGAATTATACAAATCGGCATATATATTCTACAGAAAGGTAGAACATTTCCTGCAATTAATGAATGATACGCAGACTCACGAAATTCCGGCTGACGGCGAACTGCTCGATAAATTAGCCGGGTTTATGAATTTTTCTAGCGCAAAAGATTTTAAACAGCATTTGGAAACATTTAGGAAAAAGGTCAGACATATTTACAATACAATCATTGATAAAGATGTTTCCAATTTATCGATAGAAAACAATGTTTTGGAAAAGATAGTTTTTTTGAATAAAGCCGCGGCTGAGAAAAATTTTAATTACTTAAAAACCGGCACCGGGCTGCTAGAACAAAAAGAATTTGATTCCAGAATAATTAATATGTTTCACAAAATTGAACCATCCTTAATTAAATATTTAAATCAATCTCAGTCGCCGGATAAAGTACTTGATAATTTTGTGCGAATAATAAAATCAACTTCCAACCAGTCAATCTGGTATTATGAATTTTCAAATGTAAAATTTTTTAATATGTTTCTTCATTTATGCGAGTACTCTCAAAAAGCGGTTGATTTATTATCGCTTGACAAATCTAACGCGGAATTGCTGATTTCAAGGAAGGTATTTACATCTGACGTAAAGGAGCTCTTCGATAATATTAAAATTAACAAACTCTTTTTTATCCTATCTGTGCAATTTACACTTGGTCTTATAGATGAATCTAAATTCTCAAAAATATTATCCGACTTTATTGCACATAATATTAACAAACTTTGCGCTGAATTAAATGTAAAATATAATTTTTTTATTGCGGGACTTGGCAGTTTCGGCGCTAATGAAATGAATTTTTCATCCGACGTTGACCTGATTGTTGTAGCAGAAAAAATTGAAGGGTTCCCTGAAATTCAATCCGATTTTCAGAAATTATTAAATGAGATAAAAAAAGAGCTGACATTAATTGACGTTGATTTCCGACTTCGTCCCGAAGGTAAAAACTCCCCTCTTGTTTGGGATATTAAAGCATATGAGAATTATCTTAAATCGCGAGCGCGTATATGGGAATTTCAGGCATTTAGTAAATTAAAATTTGTATCCGGTAATAAATTACTGTTTAATAAATTTAAAAAAATTCTTTATCACCAACTTCAAAATTTGGAAGCATCTATCATTAAAAAAGAACTGAAAGAAATGTTTGAGAAGTTAAGGAGAAAAAGCTACGGTTCCTTTGAGTCTTTTTTTGATTTGAAAAAATCCAAAGGCGGAATTATAAATATAGAGTTTATTATTCAATCAATTATTTTGTGCAGACCGGAATTATTCTATAAAACAATAGGAAGCGACACAAAACAGAAAATCAAAAAAATTATAAAATCAGAAGAAGAGTTTCTAGAATTGAAAAATCTATTAAGTATATTTAAGTTTTTAAAAACTATTGAACTGATTAATCAAAATACATTTAATACAAAAGGATCATCTTTAAAGGATGAGGATTACACCAGAAAAATTATTGCAGCTAAAATGAAATTTAATAATACGGCTGTATTTGATAAAGAATTAAAACAATGCATTCAATTAAACAACTCGTATTTACAAAAGTATTTATAGTGTTGAGCTAAAGTTTAGTTTTATTTATTTTTACCGAGTTTAATTTTAATAAAAGGACCACAGTTTGGAAAACAAAAAAGAATTAAGATATTTATCCGGCGTTCAGCCTTCGGGTGATCTTCATTTAGGAAATTATTTCGGAGCGATAAAACAACACGTCGAAAATCAGCACGGGGATAACTCGTTATATTTTATCGCTAATTATCATTCGTTAACCACAATAAACGACCCGGATAAATTAAGACAGCTTACATTTGATGTAGCCTTAACTTATCTTTCTTGCGGACTCGATCCAAATAAATCTATATTGTTTAAACAAAGCGACGTGCCTGAACTTACCGTGCTTACATGGTTATTGATGAATGTTACACCGATCTCAATGCTCGAAAAAGCTGTTTCATATAAAGATAAAATTACAAAAGGATTATCAGCGAACGTTGGTCTATTTAATTACCCGATATTAATGGCTTCTGATATACTGGCTTACGATTCAAATATTGTTCCTGTTGGAAAGGACCAAATTCAGCATATTGAAATGACGCGTGATATCGCTCAAAAATTTAACAACCAGTTTGGAGAAGTTTTTATAGTACCCGATTATAAATTAAGCAAATCGCCGTATGTGCCGGGAATTGACGGTGAAAAAATGAGCAAATCTTATGGGAACTCCATCGGAATATTTGATGAAGGAAAGGAATTAAAGAAAAAAGTTATGAGTATTGTAACAAGTTCAGAACCGCTCGAAGCACCTAAAGATCCGGAAAAATGTAATGTATTCGCTCTGTATAAACTGATGGTTTCGCCTGAAAAAATATCTGAAATGGAAGAAAATTATAGAAAAGGCGGATACGGTTTCGGTCACGCTAAAAAAGAATTGCTTCTGGAAATTGAAAATTATTTTGCTCCTTACCGTGAAAAGAGAAAAGAGCTTTTAAAAAATCCGGATTATGTTAAAGATGTTCTGAATGAATGCGGGAAAAAAGCAAAAGCTATTGCGGAAAATACTTTAAATAGGGCTTTAACAGCGGTAGGTATTAATTAATTACAATTGGTCTATACTTTAATAAAATAGATTACTTAATTTCTTATCAATTTTAAATTATACTATAGCGGATTTAAGGCACTAGTCGAGTTCGTCCATTAATTCCTCAATTTTTTCTTCACTCATATCCTTTTTAGTCATAAAAGAACTCAGAGTAACGTCAAGCTGCTGAATTATAGATTTCTTTTCGTACTTAGGCGCATAAAGAGAACCGTCAAGCATATAAATTCTTTTTGTATCTTCATCATAAAATGTATAGCTCAAAAACGGACCCCCCATTGTTTTGTCACTCATACGCCACAAACCTTGAGTAAGCAAGGCATAGCGTCCTAAGAAGTTAACCTCGTTTGTAGTTTTATAATCATCTGAAATTTCAACAAAACTTTGGTTATCGGAAGATCTGTAATATTTTTCAGTCACTCTATTTCTTATAACCTGAATTGAATCAGCATTTAAATAGACAGGCGAAGCGTTTTCAATGTAATAAGCGAAAATCCATCTTTCCATATCAGTATTTACTGCTCTTCTCAGCCAAACAAAATTATCTTCCGGTTTATTCATTGCTAGTAAATAATCAGCTTGAACATAAAGAATCCATCCGTGATCGCGCAATATTTGAGCTTCTAAATCTTTCCTCTCATATTTTGCGTTATACAGACTTTTAAACAATCTTTTATCCGAAATAGTCTGAAAATTATGAATCAAATTTTCATGACCATTTAAAATATTTTTGTTCAGCTGTTCTATAGTCGGCGAAGTTAAAACCATTACAAGCTGGTCATTAGCCCACAAATCATATTTATTAAATACATACGCGCTGTCCTGCTCAACAATTTTTTTAACTTCAGGATTTAACAATCCGTTGATATAATTTGAAGTAAGCGAACCTGAATTCAGCGGCGCGGCAATTATTACATTTTTTTTCTTTTTTAAACTTTCAATCTGGTTAATACTTTTTCTTGTTAATCTGAATAATTTTTCTGGCTGCGGCGTATAAATGATTTTTGAAAATACTTGGAGCAAAGATGCTTCCAATTCTTCAAATTCAACGGAATCGGCAATAACAAAAATCTCATCCTCAAGTCCGGTAGCATTTTTTTTCACCGGTCCGCATGCAGAAATCAGAATTAAAGCAAACAGGGCAAGTATAATTATTGGGATTAATTTTCTAATTGAAGTATAATTTTTTTTCATAACAGTATAATTTTTTGTTGTTTTTATACATTTAGAAGAACTATTGGTTTCAATTAAATTATAGAGGAACATTATTTAATATTAGATTCAAATCGGGTAGTAATATTGAATATAAAATCCACATTGTCAACCCGATTGAGATTGGTATGGTAAGGTTATCATCAGCATAGCCGCTAGAAATATTCTCAACAATTGTTCCTAAGGCAACTGCAATAATTCCGATTAAGTATTCAATAATATTATGTTCAATCTTGGGGGCAAAAAGCACTATCGCAATTCCGATAAGAAAAAAGGCAAGTGAACCTTCGAGGCTTTTATATAAAAATTTATGTTTTCCGAATTTTCTGCCTATTAAAGCTGCGAAAGTATCGCTTAATATTAAAACAGCAAAAGCAGTGACAACAATTACTTTAGGGAAAAAAGAAATCATAATTACGGCTGAAAGCAGCACATAAGTAGCGCCGTTTAATTTTTTATTGTTTTCATTTTTTTCATGATCTCTTAATAGAAATCCGAATATGTCATAAAAAGGTTTCTTTAATGAAGGGATAAAATATCTGCCTAAATCCATAACAATAGAAAATAAAGACAAAGGAATTAGTATGGTTAATGCTAATTCCTTTGTAATATAGTAATAAATGGTAGGAATGGACAAAGAACAAAGATGAATAAGTTTTCTTAATACTTCATTTTTGTAATCTATAGTCCCGCGGTCAATTGCTGTCATTTTTTTCTTCAGTATTCTCTACTTCGCGTTTCTTTTTTACATCTATCAATTTTTTAACGTGATCCGGTATTTCAGGTTCTTTTTCTTTTGGTTTTTCTACGCTTTTCTCTCTAATAATAGGAGGAAGCTTTTCACCCTGCATAATTTTTTCAATATCTTCGGAATCCAGAATTTCTCTTTCCAAAAGTTCCATTGACATTTTATGAAGAAGGTCAACATTTTCATTTAGTATTCTTGCCGCGTCGTCCATACATGCGGTAACAACTTTTTTAACTTCGGAATCAATATCCTGAGCTGTTTTTTCGCTATAGTCTTTATGCTGAGTAATTTCTCTTCCCAGAAAAATTTCTTCTTCTTTTTTGCCGTATGACAAAGGTCCAAGCAAGTCGCTCATGCCCCATTCGCACACCATTTTACGGGCAAGATCGGTAGCTCTTTCAATATCATTTCCTGCGCCGGTGGTAAACCTGTTAAAAACAATCATCTCAGCCGCTCTTCCCCCCATTAGGGTTTTAATTTTAGCTTCGATATATTCTTTTGAGTATGTATGTTTTTCATCAACCGGCAGATAATGAGTTACGCCTAATGCGCGTCCGCGCGGAATAATAGTAACCTTGTGCACTGGGTCCGAATCCGGAAGCATTCTTGATACAAGTACATGTCCAATTTCATGATAAGAAGTCATCTTTTTCTCTTCTTCGGAAATAATCATACTTTTTCTTTCCATACCCATCATTACTTTATCTTTCGCTTCCTCAAAGTCAATCATATCTACTTTTTTCTTATTCTTTCTTGCAGCGAGCAAGGCCGCTTCATTAACCAAATTTGCGATATCCGCGCCGGCTAACCCTGGTGTACCTTTTGCCAAAGTCTTCAGATCCACTTCAACATCAAGAGGAATTTTTCTTGTATGAACCTTAAAGATTCCTTCTCTTCCGTTAACATCTGGACGGTCAACAACAACCTGTCTGTCAAACCTGCCTGGCCTTAATAAGGCAGGATCGAGAACATCGGGTCTGTTGGTAGCCGCAATAATAATTACACCGCTGTTTTGTTCAAAGCCGTCCATTTCAACAAGCAGAGCATTTAAAGTCTGCTCGCGTTCATCATGACCGCCTCCTAAACCTGCACCTCTGTGTCTGCCCACTGCATCGATTTCATCGATAAAAATTATACAAGGGGCGCTTTTTTTACCCTGTTCAAATAAATCTCTAACCCTGCTTGCTCCTACACCCACAAACATTTCAACGAAATCCGCGCCGCTTATTGAGAAAAAAGGCACGCCTGCTTCACCTGCTACAGCTCTGGCCAACAAGGTTTTCCCGGTTCCCGGAGGGCCCAGCAATAAAACACCGCGGGGGATTTTTCCGCCTAGCTTCTGAAACTTTGTAGGTTCTTTCAGAAACTCTATAATTTCTTCTAGTTCTTGTTTTGCTTCATCGGCGCCGGCAACATCTTTAAATGTGACCTTGGTACTAGATTCCGAAATTAATTTTGCTTTGCTTTTCCCGAAATTAAAAATTCCGCGCGATCCGCCTCCGCCGCCCTGCATTCTGCGCATAAAAATTACCCACACACCAATTATTAATACCCAGGGCAAGAAACTTATTAAAACAGTAAACCACTGGTTAGAATCCTTTGTGAAAGTAAATTTAATTTCTTTGGCTTGCCATATTTTTTTCTGTTCCGGTATATCCGATTCAATAATATAGGTAGTAAATTTTGTAACGGATTCGTATCTGCCGCCAATAAGAATTTTTTCTTCTTCTTTTAATTTACCTTCAAAATTGTAATCATTAATATCGGTTTTGGTGATAACAGCTTCTGCAATTTTATCACTTTGAAGCAGATCCTCATAAACGTTATAAGGGACTTCAAATGTACCGGTAGAGCTTGTACGCATAAACTGCATAATAATTACGGCACCAATAATTACAGCTCCCCAACTGAAAACCGTTTTTATAACTTTTGACCAATCAAAATCACCGTCGGGTTTATTAGGCCCGCCCGGACCTTTTTTATTTCTTTGAAATGGTGATTTGTTTTGCTGATTATCTGACATATAAAACCTTCCAAAATAGTTCGATTTATTATTTTCTTTTATTCACTTAACACATAAATGGAACGTAAGTTCCTGTACTTTTGAGCATAATCAAGTCCATATCCTAATACAAATTTATCAGGTATTTCGAACCCAATATAATCAATTTTGACCTTATATTTTAAACTTGCCGGTTTAAGCAGTAAAGTAACAACTTTCATGCTTGCCGGGTTATGGCTGGATATTAGTTCTTCTATATATTTCATAGATAAACCCGAATCGACAATATCTTCAACAATAACAATATGACGATCGGATATATCGGCATTTAATTCTTTTAATAATTTCACTTTCCCTGATGAGATTTTTTCATCACCGTAGCTTGAAAGTTTAAAGAAATCTATTTCGCAATGAATATCAATCTCTTTCATCAGATCGGATAAAAACATAAAAGAGCCATTTAAAATTCCAATAAAAATAGGAAGTTTAGTTCTGTATTCATCGCAAAGCTCTTTTGCCAATTCTTGAATTCTTTTTTGAATTTGATCCTGCGTTAAAAAGGGAACGAATTTTTCTGAACCTATCTGAATTGCGTCTTTCCCGTTTTGAGTTAGTTCATCCATAATTTGCAAACCTTTTTGGTTTCCTCTTTTAGTTTGTACCTGTTATCTATTCTTAAACCGACAACCCAAACAATATTATTGTTGTTTTCTAATACAAATTGTTCTTTCTTCTTAAGAGAAGGAACTTTTTGTTCATTTAAAAAATCTGATACTTTTTTGAAACTGTTCATTCCGAGGGGCATAAACTTATCGCCGGGTTTCCATCTTCTTAATATAAACAAATCGATCAAATCATCTGCCGATATAAGTTCATGATTTCTTGTGGCTACAAATTTTTCTTTTCCTCTATCAACAATTTCTACATTTAATGTTCTGCCATCAAACTCAACAGAATTTCCCGCAATTAGTTCAATTGGATCAAACTCTTTTTCTTCTGTCTTTTCCCCGATTAAAACTTTCTTTCTGGCTCTAAATGCTTCAAGTCCTCCTGAAAGTTCAATTTTCTTACCAGTTTGATTCCTTACAAGCCCAATAAGTTTCAAATAATCTTCAAAAGAAAATTCATAGGTAAAATATTTTCTTAAACTTTTCATAAAAATTTCACCTAGAACATCTTCGCCGAACTCATCAATAATATCTAAATCTATTTCGAGCCTGTTGTTTTGAAAAGAAACAAAATCTTTAAATATCTTTTCTATATAAGAGAAAACAAGCTTATTACTTGTACGGAATATTTCAGACGAATGCTGAATTGTTTCATCTAAAGACGGATTGATTCCTTCTTTTATTGCAGGAACAATTTTATTTCTGATAAAATTTCTTTTAAAATCATTACTGAAATTCGTTCTGTCAATTCTATATGAAATTTTATTTTCGTGAAGGTACTCTAAAATTTCACTTTTTGTTATAGAAAGAAGAGGACGAATAATATTTTGTCTTTTAATCGGGATTCCCGAAATTCCCGCAAGACCGGTACCTTTAAACAAATTCAAAAGAACTGTTTCGGTATTATCGTTCATATTATGAGCTGTCAGGATTTTATTGCAGTTAGATTTTTCAGCAATACTTCTGAACTCGCCATATCTTAAAAAGCGGGCTGCTTCTTCAATAGAAAGTTTATTAGTTTTTGCAAAACTTTTTACATTAATTTTCACTGTATGAAAATCAATTTTTAATTTTGAGCATAACTCTTTGCATAATGCTTCATCAAGATCAGCCTCAGCGCCACGTAGCTGGTGATGAATATGAACGGCTTCAATACTAATTTTAAATCTTTGCGAAAATTTATAAAACAAATAAAGAGCAAAAACCGAATCGGGCCCGCCGCTTAAAGCGATTAAAACTTTATCGCCGGCAGAAATTAAATTATGTCTGTCAATAAACTTTAAAACTTTCTGTTCAATTTTTTTCATTTTGTTTCCCGGTTTCAACCAGGCAGGTTTTCTTTACTAAAAAGAAAATATCTATTCTATACTCAAAATTTCAAACTTGATAATTCCTGCAGGCGCATTTGCAGTAACAATTTCTCCGGCTTTCCTGCCCATTAAAGAACTTCCTACAGGAGATGTCATCGCAATTTTGCCTTTTTCAAGATCAGCTTCTTCAGGCGCAACCATTTGATAATTATATTCTTTAGAATTATTTAAGTTTTTTACTCTTATTTTAGAAAGAATATGCACCTGATCTTTTGGCATAGATGAAATATCAATAACACGCGCTTTTGAAAGAAGCTCTTCCATTTTGCTAATTTTTAATTCCATTAATCCCTGAGCATCTTTTGCCGCATCATATTCAGCATTTTCAGACAAATCGCCATAAGATCTGGCTTCGGCAATGGTTTCCGCCATTTTTTTACGGCCGTTTGTTTTTAATTCTCTCAGCTCATCTTCAAGTTCTTTTATCCGTTCCTTGCTTAAATAAACAATATTCGACACTTAAATAACTCCTAAATTGTGTTTTAAAAAAAATTGCCACCGCGGTCCGCAGTGGCATGTCAAAATTTATAAAAATTAAAGTTAGTTTTCAACCCAAGAATACAAATAGTTTAAATATATTAATTTTTTATCAACTGCCTATTTCATTAATTCTGCAGATTGATTTGAAGTCGCAATAACCGCAAATTTTTGTTTCCCTGTTTTCAAGTTCCGTTAAATTAAATTTACCGGCCGAAATATTGCTAATATATTTTTTTATAAATTCAGACGCCTCGTTAATTACATCATTATTAAGTTCAACTATTTCATCCGGATTTTTTGCAAGTTTTATTTCTTTTTTCCCGAAATCAGCCGATTGGTATTTTAAAGAATATATATACATTCCGGCAGGATCAAAATATTTATTATAATAATTCGACAGCAATTCTTTGGCCGCCAACATATATACAGGAAGCTGCAGAGCTAATCCGTTATAAAGTTCGTCCTTCGTAATTTTTTTTCCGCCCAATTTATAATCAACAATCTGGAATTGATTATTGGCTGAGTCAATTTCAATGCGGTCAATTTTTCCTCTTAACTTTGCACCTCCAATTTCAATTGGATCTTCAATAGAAAGCAGGCTGTCGTTTTCCGATTTATGAACATTGCCGAAACTGACTTCAAAAAACGCGGGGGTAAATAGCTTACCGCTTTCTCTTTCATTCACAAGGAATTTATAAAGTATCGATTCTTCCGGATTGCCGTTTAATCCTAAAAGTTTTTCACGTTCAAAAAACGCAATTGGCGAAGTGAATTGATATTTTTCAATTTCATTTTCGGCCACTTCGAATATCAACCGTTCGGCTTTTTTTAACACATTATCGCTGCACCCGGCAAGTACAATTTTTTCATCTCTAATCCTTGAATAAAACTCAAACAGTACGGAATGAAGAAGACTTCCTAATTCAAGCGCTTCAATTTCTTCGGTTGGTTCTTGCGCAGTTTCTAATTTTAGAATTCGTTCTGTAAAAAATTTAAAGGGACATTTGGCATAAGTTTCAAGCTGAGATATTGAATACTGTTTTTCCGAAGACTCATTAATTTTTTCTTTTACCGAATCGCTTAAATTGTATATAAAATTATCGGAATTACCATTTAAATAACCGTTAAATACTGAGTTTAAAAACGGATCTGCAATTCGCAGTTTATCAATTTCTATTTTATGATTAATATTCTCAAAATCTATTTCAGGCTCATCATTACTATGCTTTTCAAGAACATCGGCAATTCCTGATCTGCCAATATAATTCAAAAATTCTTCCTTAGAATAAATCAAATGGGAATAATCTGATTCAGTTTTGCGGCTGACTTCAAACAGATCTAAAAAATCCTTAAGAAATGTTGATTCTGATAATTCTTTATTTTTATCAAGCTGCGGAATTGTTAGGTATAATTTTTTATTCCATGAACAAAGGGACTGATAAAAATGGTACCGTTCTTTTATGTAATGAGCATGTTCTTGCCTGGCAAATGAACCGGAAAAAAATATTTCAGGCGAGTAGCGCGTCGGAAAGTCGCCGTCAACTAAACCAGAGATAAATAAATAGTCAAATTGAAGTCCTCTTATTTCATTTACCGAAGTAACAAGCACGCCGTAGTCCGGTTTTTCTTTCACATTAAAACGCGCCCAGTTAACGGCGGTTTTAATTTGGGAAATAAAAAAGCTCAGTTTAAATTTTTCTGCTTCACCGTACTCCTTAACCAGCAGAGAAAATATTTCTTCTATTGTTTCAAAAAAAACTGAAACAGCTTTTATATTTTTTTCTTCTTCGTTTAAGGAATTCTCCAAAATTCTTTCGGGCATTTTTAAATGAAAAACAAACTCTTTAAGAAGCATTAAAAAGTTAGGGATAGTATTTTCTTTATTAAAAGGCTCTAATAATTTTGTTAAATTTTCAAAGCTTTCAAGCGCAGATTTATAATGTTCAATTTTATTTTCTATTTCAAATTCATCTTCATAAAAAGAATTCTGCAGCTTTTCAATCCCGGACTTAATAATATTTACCCAGTTTTCTTTACCTATTACAATTTTTAGTTCGGAAGCGGTCTTAAGTAAAATTGATGAGTCAATACCAGTAGTATAAACAAAACCGCTTTCAAGCGCCCGCATTATGTTTTTATAATAATAGTTATTCTCCAGTATTTCAAAAAAATTAATAATTGTTGTTACCGGATACGTATTTGCAAGCGGTGTTCTGTCCGTTAAATTAAATGGGATGCCGTAAGTTGTGAAAATATCTTTTACAAGAGGAGAATAATTCCCAATCAAATTAAAAACTACACAGATTTTATAAGGCAGTATATTTTTATTCAGGATAAGAGTTTTAATTTCTTTAGCAATTAATTCAATTTCATTAATTCTATCCTCGGCAGAAATTTCGATAATGTTTTCTTTAAATTTCTTTTCTTTTTCTCCTTGTTTATGCAAAGAAAGATCTGTGCGGACTATACTTTTAAATTCACTAAGAGCATCGGAGGAACTGTCATTAATTTTGATAAAACCTTTTGATTCAAGCTGAGAATAACTTTTATCTAAATGCGAAAATACAAGGGGATTATATAAATTATAATCAAAATTTAGATAAAGCTTTATCTCACCCAAATCGGAAACCGAATTGATTATGTTTATTTCGGGTATTGTAAATTCATCAAATCCGTTAATCAGAATTAAGTTAACTTTTGGAAATAACTGATAGAATAGCTCTTTAAATTCATCTTTCCCCAAATTATTTACAGCTGTATAAATATCCCCAACTTCAAGCGCATTTAAGCCGGCGCATTTTTTATTATATAGTCCGTAAATCTCCGCAATATCAAGCGCTTTTAATTTTTCAGATAGATTCAACTTACCTGATTCTAGTTTTAATATTTCGGGGGTGATGGCGTGTTTTTTGTATTCCGATATAACATTTTTTATTTTATCAAGAGTTCCGCGGGGAATTTCGTTTTTATAATTTGTAAAATACTGAAGGCTCGTTTCGATAGCGCTTTGCCTAATAAAAACCGATTCTGCCGCTTCACTTAATAGAATAAAATTTTTATGTCCTTCAAGAATTTTTGTAGAAAGCGTGCCAATAGTTTCAATATTAATAGAAGATACAGTACAACCCGGAATTAAAGAAATTATTTCCTTTTTTAGATTCCGCAATTTTCTGTTGGTTGGAACAATGATTAATAGTTCTTCTGATTTTCCGAGTTTAATTTTCTCGTCAATTAAATAATCAATATCAACCGAATTAATATTTTCTTTAGTTAGAATCATTTTTTCAAAATTAAATTTCTATATGAATTTTTAATTTCATTATATTGAGCTAAATTCAGCAAATCAAATATTTCAAAGTATCTATTCTCCGCGTCGAATTGACCATTTTCATCAACTACTGTTTCCAATTCCAAAAATTCACCAAGTGATTTTACGGTATCCAAATGAATTCGCGTATTATTATACAAAAATAATTCCCGGGTTTTTTCCACAACTGCTTCAACAACAAAAATATCATTTAAAAATTCTTCAGTGTTGGGAGAAGTAATGTTTAAAATCTCATAATTACTCCATCTTGTTCCGGCTGATTCGTCGCGAATATATTTTATAAATTCAAATGAACCGTTTACGTTTCGTAATTTTAGAAGTCCTTTTTCATATTTATAATAAGTATCTTTTTGAATTAAAATTCCTTTATACTCGGCTAATATTGCTTTTAGAATTTTCTTAAAACTTTCGTGTGAATTCACTTGTACTTTTAATTCAAGATTCTGTGCCATATGGTTTTTATGTTTTTTTTTGAATTGTATGAACTTTTAAGAAAAAGATATGTAAAACGGTTACATAATAAAACATTTTTTGAAAACAATTTTTGAAAATTTGAATAATTAATTTAAATCAGTCTAAATGGTTTCATTAAAAAAATCACACAGCAAAATAATTAGCATTGATTTTTAATTTGAGTTAATTAATTTGTCATTAAAATCATAATTAAAAAGGTAATAAAATGAGAACAGTTCTTGTTTTAATATTAGTACTGCTCCCTATAACTTTTATAAATTCACAAAAAATTGGTGAACTGGCCCCTGAAAAAGCGCCAGAACTATTCCCTCCAAATTCGTGGGGAGTGGATGTAATGTTCGGTGAAGGCGGATTTGGACTCGGAACATTCTACCGCAAGAGTTTAAGTCTTAATACTTCTGTCTTTGTTGATTTGTCTATTTCCGAATCCAAGGATGACCGTGAAGTTGATTATATTGATCCATTTACTGGCATACCTTTTACAATTGGAAAAAAGAACAGGGTATTTCTTATCCCGATTAATTTGGGTCTGCAGTACAGACTTTTTGCAGGAGATATTACAGACAATTTACGTCCTTATATTAATGCAGGTATTGGTCCTACCTTAGTCTTAACAACACCGTATGAAAAAGAATTTTTTGAAGCATTCAGCGATACGCAGGCAAAATACGCTGCCGGTGGCTATATTGGGTTCGGGGCAAATTTTGGTATAAGCAAATCCAATTTAATTGGACTTAACCTACGGTATTATATTATTCATTTATTTGACGACGGGGTTGAAAATTTGGATGGGAAATTCAGAAAAGATTTAGGTCATTTTTATCTTACCATAAATATCGGAATAATGTATTAAAAAAATAAAGGCTCTTTTTTTCAAAGAGCCTTTTTTATTTGCTGCATTCAGAAATCGCTTAGCATTCGATTCTAAATTCATTTTTTATATTAAATCATTAGAATAAAAACATGTTCAGAAAAATTGATAAGAACAGTGAACCTATTTTTAAGTAAGGGTTTGCGAATTTGTCAAAATATGAACCGTTAAATCCTTTCCAAACACCGCTGGATTTTGATGTGTAACCGAACGGAATATCATCCCAGCCATTAATTCTATTAATTAATTCGTCATGTATTATCCAAAATATTGAGGCAGTAACAAAGGCATTGGACAAAGCTTTTAATGGTTTAAACTCACTGTCGAGACTAATTGTAATTCCTGTACTAATAGTCGCCATTTCTCTAAAAAGTTTTGTCTTGTGCCAAGTCTGCATATACTTGTTTTTTAAATCGGGGTCAGTTTCTTGTTTTTCTTTTATTGAATAAGCTTCTGTTACTGCCTCCAATACGCAATATGCAATTGAAGTTGAATAAAACGCTATCTTTTCTTTTGTTAAATATTGTGCTTTGCTGCTGCTAAGTAAAATGAAGATGAAAAAAATTGTGAATTTTACCATTATTGATACTTCATCCGTGATTCTCATAACAAACCTCCCTGCTGCAGATATAATAAGAATAAAAGTATTATTTATTAATGCTACTTGACTATCGGATTATAAAACATTGATTTTAGCCTTTAAATTAGGGTAGGTGTGAAAATAGCGCGAATTTCAAGTATCGATTTTAAGGAAATATCTTAACGCAGAAATTCTAAGATGAAATTAGTCAGTTAAACTTGAAAAATTATTCCTAAAAATGAGAAAAGATTTTTCTTTTACGGAGGTAAAATAAATTACAAATTTAGTAATAAATAATTGTAGGAATAGTGATAACTTTTATTTTGATAAGCTTAATATAAAAGCAGATTAATATTATGGATAAATATTATTACTTACTTTATAATGCGCTTCAAAAATTAATATTAATTGGTAAATGAGCTGTACGACATAATCAAGTTAAAGACAACAAAACTTCCAATAATAATGACTATTACTTTCCGTTAAACGAATATAAATCCAAAAATAAGACAGACGGTTTAATTGATACTTTACTACGGCAGCTAATAAAAGATTAGAACAAGATTATTAAATATACATTTGCTATTTTGCTTTTTAATCAATTAAACAAAAAACATTATTTGAATTTATTACTATATTACAAACTGATAATAAAACAAATACCAAAATTTCAAGCACATGAAAACTTTATATAAAACAATAATATTAATTTTAATAATTAATGGTGCGGCATTGGCTCAAAATTTTTTATCCCAGGCTTTTTATAACAGCTATGAAAATTATAAAGATGATCTAATTAAGGAGAGAAGATTTGGGTATCAAAATCTCGTCAAATTAATTGAGAATCTTAAATCAAGTCCCATATTTGAAGTTGAAATTGCGGGTAAATCGTTAAATGACAGGAATATTTATCTTGTTAAAATTGGAAGCGGTGACATAAAGGTACTTGCTTGGTCGCAAATGCATGGTGACGAAGCAACCGCTACTATGGCTCTTTTTGATATATTCAATTTCTTGAAATCCGACGATGACTTTAATAATTTCAGAAAAAACCTGCTCAAAAAAGTTACGCTTTATTTTATCCCAATGCTTAATCCCGACGGAGCCGAAAAATTCACAAGAAGAAACGCATTAAATATTGATTTGAACAGAGATGCACTAAGACTCCAATTTCCTGAATCGCAGACATTAAAAAAAGTAAGAGATTTAATAAAACCTGATTTCGGTTTTAATCTTCATGATCAAAACACACGATATACCGCCGGCAATAGTTTCAAAACAGCAACCCTTTCTTTTTTAGCGCCCGCGTACAATTATCAAAAAGATATTAATTCCGTCCGCACAAATACTATGAAATTAATCGTTAACCTATACGACCAGTTATCGGAATTTATTCCGGGACACATTGGAAGATATAGTGATGATTTTGAACCGCGTGCTTTCGGAGATAATTTTGTCAAATGGGGAACAAGTTCGGTACTAATTGAATCCGGCGGCTGGAAAAACGATGAAGAAAAACAATTTATAAGAAAATTAAATTTTACGGCATTGCTTACAGGATTTCAATCAATAGCTGATAAAATTTACGAAGATGCAGATATTGAAGATTATAAAAAAATACCTGAGAATGAAAAATTTCTTTTTAATTTATTGTTCAGAAACTTACAAATTAATTATGCTAATAAGGAGTATATAGTTGATATAGGAATAAACAGAGAAGAGGAAAACCTTAACGGCTCAAACAATTTCTATATAAAAAGCAGTATAGAAGATTTCGGTGACCTTACTACATTTTATGGAAATGAAGAATACGATTGTACTGATATGACAATTATTGAAGGAAAAATTTTCGATAAAGTATTTTCATCAATGAATGAAATTGAACAACTAGATTTTAAAAAACTATATGAACAAGGTTTCACTTCAGTAAAATTAAATACTCAAAAACCGGATGAAAAATTTACCCTTTTGCCGATTAATATCATTTATGATAATGCTGATTTTGAAACAGAAATAGCTCCTGAAAATCCGGCTAATTTTATCATTAAAAAACATGGGAAAGTAAAATACGCAATTATAAACGGTTTTGTTTATGATTACGAAACCGAAAAATCCAACATTAAAAATGCACTAATATTTAAGTAATTGTTTTTGATACGTAATAAATATTAACAATCTTTTGGATTTGATGAATCCTGATACAGACATACATACTGAAAAGAATACCAAACAGCTTTATGCGGAATTTGAAAAAGAAGCAGTTCCTCATATGGATGCTTTGTATAATTTCGCGTTAAAAATGACTGGTGAGCCGGATGACGCAAGCGATCTAGTACAGGAAACATACCTGAAAGCGTTCCGTTTTTTTGATAAGTTCGAAAGAGGTACAAACTGCAAAGCATGGCTTTTTAGAATTCTTAAAAATACTTTTATAAATGATTATCGCAAACAAAGTAAAGAACCGAACAAGGTTGATTACGATGATGTACAGAATTTTTATGAAAATATAAAATCAACAGATATTAAATCCCAGCATGCTGAAGCGGATGTTTTCAGCAATCTTCTTGATGACGATATTTCCACGGCGCTTGCTCAATTGCCAGAAGATTTTAGAACCGTAATAATTTTGAGTGATCTGGAAGGATTTAATTATGAAGAGATAGCTGATTTTGTTGATTGTCCCGTTGGCACTGTGCGCTCAAGGCTTCATAGAGCAAGAAAAATGCTTTACGCAAAATTATACGATTATGCCGAAGAAAAAGGCTTTGTATCTGCAAAAAAAAATAAGAAGTAATTTTATGCACATAGATTTATTAGAAGAAATAACAGCTTTAGTCGACGGTGAAATTTCAGACGCTAAAAGAGTTATAGAACTTTCAGATATTATTAACAGCGACAATAATCTCGGTTTTGAAAGATTTATACAAAGCAAGATAAAATCAGTTTGCAGTCAAAGACTTGCAAAAGAAAAAACCCCTATAAGTATTGTTGAATCCATCAAAAGTAAAATCTTCTTATTATAGAATGATGATATTAAAAGTGCCAAAAACTATTTTGAATAATAAAAATAAAGTATTTATTTTGCTTACATGTGAAATTTCAAACCGTAAGAAACTAAATTTACAACTAAATTAAGTGTGAATATTATGTTTAATATTAGGCAGATTATAGTCCCAACTGATTTTAGCAAACTATCTTTTACTGCTTTTGATTATGCAAAGGATGTTGCTTCTCGGTGGGGAGCAAAAATATATATTGTATACGTGTTAGAAAAACAGCCCCCCTTTCTCGCTATGCGTTCACTTGATGTTAATGAAGATCAGGTAATGAAATCGATGGAAGAACAGGCCCAATTACAATTGGGTGAAGCTGTTAAGTATTTTGACGATGTTAATCTTGAAATTGTACCGGTACTCCGCAAAGGGGTTGATTATGAAGAATTAGTTCAATTTTCAAAAGAAATTAATGCCGATTTAATTGTACTGGCTACTCACGGCAGAACTGGTTTTCTTCACACTTTAATTGGAAGCGTAGCCGAAAAAGTTATTAGACACGCAAAATGTCCGGTTCTGGTTACAACACCCACAGACGAAGACCGCAAGAAAAACTAGAATAATCAACTTGACATATAAATAGTGATTCCCTATTTTAGTTGATAATTTATTTTATAATATTCAAAAGACCGCAAAAGGAAGGTGATTTAGGTGGTAGGTATCGTTGTTTCTGAAAACGAAAACATTGATAAAGCTTTAAAAAGATTCAAGAAAAAATACGAACGTTCAGGAGTATTGAAAGAATTCAAGAAAAGAACTTTTTTCATTAAACCTTCAATTGAAAAAAGAATGGAACGAATTAAAGCTAGAAGACGTGCTCATAAAGAAAGTCAAAGAGATTAGTTTTTAAATAGGGGGTTTTTGAACCCCCTATTTTTTTTATATCTATATCATTTCCCATTTTTCAGATAATATTTTTTAAAGTGACCTGTAATTTTTTCGAATGCCTCGTCAACAGTATCACAGAAATCAAATAACTTTAAATCTTCCCTGCTTATAACACCGTCTTCAATTAATAATTCAAAATTAATTATTCTTGTCCAGAACTCTTTGCCATATACAATTACTTTCATTTCTTTTTTTATTTTTTTGGTTTGAATTAAAGTCAGCACTTCCATAAGTTCATCAAGCGTACCGAAGCCGCCGGGAAAAGCTATTAAAGCTTTTGCCATATAAACCAGCCAAAATTTTCTCATAAAAAAATAATGGAATTCAAAAGCCAATTCAGGTTCAACAAAATCATTTACTGTCTGCTCAAAGGGTAAACTGATATTTAATCCAATTGAATGTCCTTTGGCCTGTATTGCGCCTTTATTAGCCGCTTCCATTATTCCAGGTCCCCCGCCGCTGCATACAATAAATCTTTTCCCTTCAATTTTCGGGAGCTGCATTGACCATAAGGACAATCTTTTAGCAAGTTCTGCGGCATCTTCATAATAACGCGACATTTCAACTTGTTTTTCCGCATCTTTAAGTTTTTTCAAATAAACATTTGATTTAAGATTCTCTTTCTTCTTTAATTCTTTTAAATTTTTAAGTGCGTCTTTTCTTGATTTAATTCTTGCTGACCCGAAAAAAACTACTGTGTCTAAAATATTAAATTTGTTAAACCTTGACTTCGGTTCTGTAAATTCCGCAAGCATCCTTATTTCACGCGCGTGTGTCGAGTTTAAGAAATCCAAATTCTTATAAGCTTTTTCAGGTACTTTCATTCTTTTCATACTTGTTCTCCGATTTTGAATACCAATCCTTTATAAAAAGAGTTCTAAGTTAATTGTATTTTATCAACATGCAATTAAAAATTTTTCTGCGCTTTCAACTCCACTTTTATATATTTGATATTCATCTTAATAAAGGAATACATGCACGCAATACTTTCTTTAATATCAGCGTTAACAATTTTATTTCAATCTGCCGATTCTTCAGGGAAAATTGACAGTAAATTTTACTCCATAATAAATGAAATTCCAACTTCAACTAAGTCATCAATCTTTATATATAATCCGGCTACCGCTGATACTTTATATCAAAGTAATGTAAAAAAATCGATGATCCCGGCGTCCAATACCAAACTTTTTACTACTGCCGCAGCGCTTAACTTAATGGGTCCAGCATTCAGACTTAAAACAAGTCTGTTGAGCGAAGATTATAATCTAACTGATGGGACAATAAACGGTAATCTTTATATTAAAGGATTCGGCAATTCCTTATTTACCGAAAAAGATTTAGACTCATTGGTAAATAATTTAAAAAATCTGGGAATAAAAAATATTACCGGAGATATTATTGGGGATGATACTTATTTTGATGATTTATATTCCCGTGATGATTGGATAACTGATGAAAGAGCAAATGTAACATTGCCTCCGGTATCAGCTTTAGTAATAGATAGAAACAAAATGATACTTACCTTACATGCTAATAAAAATGTAGGAGAAAATTTAGGATATAACATTAGTCCGGAAACGCCTTTTACAGATGTTTCAATCAGCGCAAAAGTTACAAAGTTCAGAGCACATCCCCGTATTTCGGCATCTTTTAATGAAAACAAATTAACAATAAATGTTACCGGCGGTTTAAGAAAAAGCAGCCGCTCAAAAAGTTATGCGGTTTTTGTAAACGATCCACCGCGGTTTGCGGCATTTCTTTTATACGGTAAACTATTAAAAAACGGAATTATGATTGAAGGCAAAACCGGAAAAGGTAAAACTCCGTTTGATGTTTCTGAAATTAATAATTCATCTGTTTCACTTCTTACGGTTTTAAGTTTAACAAATAAGAACAGTGATAATTATTTGGCCGAATGTTTGTTTAAAGCTTTGGGAGCTTATTACAAAGGAGAACAAGGGAATTCATTTTACGCTACGCAGGCAGTATTAACCTTTATTGATCAAAAAGATATTTACACAGACGGCACCGCGGTAGTTGACGGATCCGGAATTTCACGATATAACGAAATTACAACAGGTGCAATTGTCGGGCTTCTTGAAAAAATATATTATGATGAGCTTTTATTCAATGATTTTTATAACACTCTTTCAATACTAGGAGAAGACGGAACACTTGAGAAAAGGCTTCGCAGAACCGCCGCCGAAAGAAATTTCAGAGGTAAAACTGGAACCTTAAACGGAGTAACTGCTTTATCAGGTTATTTAACTACCTCGAGAGGCGAAGATTTAATTATAAGTATTATTATGGAATTTAAAGTAAACGGTTCGGGATATCACAAAGATATTCAGGATAAAATTATTTTATATTTATACGAAAATTTATAAAAAAAACCCGCTGCATTATTAATGAACGGGTTTATAAAAACTAAATTATTAATACTATTCTGCTTTTTCAGTGCCGCTTTCCTGCGCCGGAACTTCAGCCGGAAGTGCTGAACTAGCGGGAACCTGCTGCTGACTTGATCTTTGAATAATACTTTCTCTTTGCTCTTGTGTAGTTTTTCCTGGCAAAAAGAATAAGTTTATAATAATTGATAAAAATATTACTGCACCGCCTAACCACCAGGAAGCCTTACTTAAAAAATCCGCTGTTCTTCTGGAACCGAAAACACTTCCGAAATTAGCGCCGCCTGCAATTGAGCCTGCCAATCCTTCGCCTTTACTTGACTGCATTAAAATAATAAGTACAAGTAACACCGAAGCAATTATTGTTATTGTTAGTAATAATGTATACATAGTTTAACCTCTGAAATTTTGTAGCGGGAGAGGGACTCGAACCCCCGACACGTGGATTATGATTCCACTGCTCTAACCTGCTGAGCTACCCCGCCACTATAAAAAATAAGACTACAAATATATAAATACGTTTTAGAAACATCAAGTATCATGAAATAAAATAATTAGTCGCGTTTTTACTTCAATCTACCCTTTATCTTATTATTATACTCTTTTCTAAAAATTCCGATACCATCATCTTTATAGGTCAAAATAGGAAGATTTAGTACTTTTATGCGCTCATTTGTTGTATTTATTCTGTCAATAGGTTCGGGATGAGTTGACAAAAAAGTCTGAATTCCTGATCCTCCCGAAGAAACTTTTCCATCATCTTTTAATTTTTCAAAAAAGAATTTTACGCTTCCCGGGTAATAGCGTGTCGTTTGAAGATATTTTATTGAATACAAGTCCGATTCATCTTCATTTGCTCTGCTGTTTGCCAATAGTCCTAAACCACCGAACAAATTTGCCGCCATAACGGAAATTTGAGAAGGATTATTGCCTAGTGCTAAACTTGCTACAATTTGGATTCCGTATGCGGCGGTAATTCTTTGTGTGGCATGTCTTCTTTCTGCATGCGCAATTTCATGGCCTAAAACTCCTGCCAGCGCCGCCTCGGAATCAAGGTATTTCATTAAACCGGTATATAAATATACATAACCGCCGGGAACAGCGAACGCGTTTAAAACTGAATCATCGTCAATTAATTCAAGTTGATAGTTGTAAACAGATTTTTTCTTAATCTCCGGTGATTTAAGAATCTCCTGAAATATTCTTTCATCAACATATTTTTTTAATTCAGGGTCATTATATATAGGATAATCTTTTTCATTTTTTCTTATTTCCTCATCAAATTGCATTCCCATCGCAACTTCATCTGAATCTTGAAATAAATTTATTCCAGTTCCGCAAGCTGCAATAAATAAAATCGATAAGATTATTATTTTAATTTTACGCTTCATTTTATACCTCAATTTATTATGTTAAATCTTCTGCGCAGCAGATAAATAAAAACAGGCGCTCCGATAATAGCGGTTATGGCGCCAACGGGTAATTCCGCAGGCGAAACAATTGTTCTGGCGAACGTATCTGCTATAATTAGGTACATAGCCCCAATAAAAAAAGATGCCGGCACAACAAGCCGATTATCAATTCCGAATATCATTCTACAGACATGCGGTACAAGCAACCCGACAAAGCCAATAATTCCGCTTACCGAAACAATTGCGCCGACCATAAAACTAGCTAAAATATAAGTGAAATTCTTTAATGAGTTTGTATTTATTCCAAGGTGTTTTGCGTTTTCTGCGCCAAGTGCGAGTACGTTATACTTATAGGAATTAATTGAAAGAAATATTGAAACAATTACCGTAACAGGTAAAACATAAAAAGCTGAAACTGAGTCTGCCGATGACAAATTTCCAATTAGCCATAAAAAAGCGGAGCGTAAAGAATCGCTTAACATTGTCATCATTAAAAGTATAGCGGCGGAAAAAAAAGCGCCTATCATTACACCTGTTAGTAGAAGAACATTTGGTTCAATTTCGCCAAACCTTTTCCCTACATAAAAAACAATAAAAATTACAATCATAGATCCGGCAAAAGAAAAAATCTGTGTCCCAATAAAGGAAAAACCAAGTAGAAAAGATAAAATAGCTCCGAAGGTACCGCCGCTTGAGATTCCTAAAATATAAGGCTCTGCCAAAGGGTTCATTAATATTGCCTGAAATACTGCCCCCGCGACTGATAATCCGCCACCTGCCGCAATTGCCAGCATTATTCTGGGCAAACGGATATCTAATATTATCTGCGAAATATTATTACTTGATTTACCGAAAATTACATCTATTAATTGACCAATTGAAATATCGGTTGAACCGCTTAAAATACTAACGACAGTAATAATAATTGTTAACGAAAATAATATAACTAATGTGGCAAGATATTTTGATACCGTTAATCTGTCAGCTGCTGCCATAAATAATCTAAAATATTAGTAATCCCAGTTTTAGATACCGAAGAAAATACAAATACAGGTCCGTCGTAATTTTTTAATTTCTTTTTGCCGATTTTAGCGGCTGTTTTATCATCAATTAAATCCGCTTTTGAAAAAGCAACTATTTTTTTCTTAGCCGAAAGTTCAGTGCTGTATGTGTCCAGCTCGTTTAATAATGTATTGTATTCTTTTTGTATATTTTCCGAAGTTATATCAATTAATAACAACAATATTTTTGTACGCTCAATATGTCTTAGAAACTTAAGACCCAGCCCTTTACCGTCGCTTGCCCCTTCAATAATACCGGGAATATCCGCAACAGTAAAACTTTTGTATTCTTTATAATTTACAATACCTAAATTTGGCTGAAGAGTTGTAAACGGATAATCCGCAATTTTAGGTTTTGCCGCTGACACAGTAGAAATAAATGTAGATTTACCGGCATTAGGAAATCCGACTAACCCAACATCTGCGATTAATTTTAATTCCAGAACTACCGTTAGTTCTTTTCCCGGTCTGCCCGGTTCGGCAAATCTGGGAGCTTGATTAGTAGATGTAGCAAAGTTGCTATTGCCTCTTCCCCCTCTCCCTCCTTGAGCAGCTATAAACTCTTTTCCAATTTCGTTAAGATCGGCTAAAACAATGCCTCTTTCTTTTTCTTTTATAATTGTTCCGACGGGTATTTTAATAATAACATCTTCTCCAGCTTTTCCGTCCTTATTAGATTTACCCCCCGGCACGCCGTTTTCACCTAAATATTTTCTTTTGTATCTAAAATCCAGAAGTGTATGAAGATTAGGATCAGCTTTAAATATAACGCTGCCGCCGTTTCCGCCGTTGCCTCCTGCGGGTCCGCCTTTAGGTATAAATTTTTCTTTACGCCAGGAAACAGCACCGTTGCCGCCGTCGCCTGCTTTAATATAAATTTCTGCAAAGTCTATAAACATAAGTATCACGCTTTATCAAAATATTCTGAAATTATTGATTTAAATGTTTCTGCTTCTTTTGATGTTGATTTTATATTATTATTATCAAATAATTCATTTATTAAAGCCAAAGCCTCGGCTTTCGAAGGACATTCGGAAATCATATCAATAGTATTCGCGAAATCTTCCATATCATAATCAAAAATATTTTCTATGATTTTTGTCATATTTTTGTTTTCAAGAATTTCGGACATATCAATAAATGCAGGGGAGATTAATTCAGGATTGCTTATCTCCGCGTCGCTCGTTTTATCAATTATTTCCGTTTCAGATTCATCTTCCTTAAAATCTTCATCCCCGAACAAAGAAGGTTCATCCTCTTCAAAATCTTTTTCGGAATCATCTTCATTATTTAACTCTACTTCCGGAGCTGTTTTATAATCTGATAACTCACTGCTTACTTCCGTCTCTTCCTCTTCACTATCTAAATGTTCTTCTAATATTTCTTCAATTGACTGAGTTTGTCGCACAACTTCATTTTGTTCATTGTTAACTTCTTCTTGGAATATATTATCTTCTATAAATTCTTTTTCATCATTTATTTCATTGCTTTCTTCAGGTTCCTTGTTCGTAACGGATATCTTTTCTTCATTATTCTCATCTATTAACTCTTCTCCCGGATCTGATAACATAATTTTTTCTTTATCAATAGATAATCCTTTTTCCGGTTGTTCTTTAACTTCATGTTTTTCCTCAACTTCGTCACCGTTCAACTGCTCTTCATTAGTTTCCGTTAAGGATTCATTTTCATTATACTCATATTGTTCATCAGAGTTTTCAAATTCTTCTTCTTTGTAATCAGAATCAAGATTTGACTCTAACTCAATATTATCATTCTCAACAATTTTTTCTTCGTGCGATTCAACAACTTCATCATCAAGTTTAGATTCTTTATCGGCGATTTCTTCTTCAAGCAGTTCTTCAAAAGCATCATCTTTTGATGTATTTACGCTTAACAATACTTTTTGAACATCTGTAATTTCATAATTCAGTTTTTCTTCCGAAGAGAATGTTTCATTTAATCTATTAATATGATCGGACAATTTTTTTTCTTTTAAAAAGATATGAATTCCCGGGAGCGGCACCTTTGTTTTTTGTGTTGAACCGATATTAAAAAACTCAGCCATTGATTTAAGCGCAGTGTTTATAACATCGTCGAGGTATGTCTCAATTCCAAGTTTTTCTATTTTATCCAAAAGTTCAACAAACTCTTCCTTATTCATCGAAAGGATTTTCTTTTTATCAAGATATGAAATAAGAATATTTTTAAGATAGCCGTAATAATAGAGATAATTTAATATTTGTTTTATTTCGGCGGCCGATTTATGTTCTTCTTCGTCAAATATAAATTTAAGCAGCGACCATTTAGGGCGTATTAAAAAATTAACTGTAAAAGAAGACGCGTGTAATATTAATTTGCTAATATAATCACTTGAAAATCTTTTGCTCTTTTTAACTTCCTGGTTAATCAAATTAAAATATTGTGTAATTTTGCCGCCGCTATAATCGAATACTGAATTCTTAAGCATTTTCTGGCGGTCTTCGAAAATTAAATAATCAATTTCCGCCGATATATACTGCATAATTGCCGGGTGCAGATCTGCAGCTAGTAATTGCTCATAGGTTAAAAAAGATCCCGCCTTTTTAACCTTGTTGAGATTAAAGTCGTATATAAACTTAATTTCTCTTTCGAACATAGTTTTTCTTCGATTAATTAAGAAATTTCATATTAAAATAAATTCTTAAAGATAATATACTGCAATAAAGAATAATTATAGTAAAATGAAATAAAAAAATCCCGATTAAAAAATAACCGGGATTTAAGAAATTCTTTACAATAATTGATCCGTTAATTTAAATAAATCACACTTCCACATTTTTAGAGATGATTTTAGCCTTCATATAATCTCTGTTCATTCTTGCGATATTTGTAACCGATATTCCTTTTGGGCATTCCGCTTCGCAAGCGTATGTATTAGTACAAGATCCGAATCCCTGTTCATCCATAACCTTTACCATTTTCTGAACTCGTTCATAACGTTCAGGCTGACCCTGCGGAAGAAGCGCATACTGTGAAACTTTCGCGCTTACGAATAACATTGCAGAAGCATTTTTGCAGGCAGCTACACAAGCTCCGCATCCTATACATGCCGCCGCGTCCATAGCCAACGATGAAATATCTTTAGGAATTGCTATTTCATTAGCGTCAGGAACACCGCCGGTATTAATAGAAATGAACCCGCCAGCCTGCTGAATTTTTTCAAATCCTGTTCTGTCGACCATCAAATCCTTAAGAACCGGGAAAGCTTTGGCTCTGAACGGTTCAATCCATATTGTATCACCGTTTTTAAAATTTCTCATGTGAAGCTGGCATGTAGTAATTAATGGAACAGGTCCGTGAGGCTGACCATTAATTACTAATCCGCATGCGCCGCATATACCTTCACGGCAATCGCTTTCAAAAGCAATAGGTATTTCACCTTTTCTTTCGAGCGAGTCATTTAATTCATCCAGCATTTCTAGAAAAGAAGTATCGGGAGAAACAGCTACTTCATATTTCGAAAAACTACCGGCAGAGTTCGGCCCTTTCTGGCGCCATATCTTTAATTTTAATTTCAAGTTTTCCGCACTCATTATTTATAACTCCTGGTAGCTAATTTTACATATTCAAAATTAAGTTCTTCTGTATGGCGGTTCCATTTGCCTGCTTTTTCAAATTCCCAAGCAGCAACATGCGTAAAGTTTTCATCGTCGCGCAAAGCTTCTCCTTCTTCGGTTTGATATTCTTCTCTGAAATGACCTCCGCACGATTCTTTTCTGTTAAGAGCGTCGCGTGCCATTAATTCTCCTAATTCAAGATAATCAGCCACTCTTCCCGCTCTTTCAAGATTCTGATTTAATTCTTCGGCTTGACCTGTTACTTTTACACTTTTCCAGAATTCATCTCTAAGTTCTGCAATTTCATTTATGGCTTCATTTAATCCTTTTTCGTTTCTAGCCATGCCGACCTTATTCCACATTATTCTGCCGAGTTTTTTATGAATTTCGTCAACGGTTTTATCGCCGTTAGTTGATAACAACTTTGCTGTTATTTCTTTTATGCTGTTTGAAGCTTCTTCAAATTCTTTGTGATCAGTGGAATGTTTTTCCGGTTTATCGGCTACAAGATAATTCCCGATTGTATAAGGAATAACAAAGTAACCGTCGGCAAGTCCCTGCATTAATGCGCTGGCGCCAAGTCTATTAGCACCGTGATCCGAAAAGTTAGCTTCGCCAAGTACGAATAAACCGGGCAAATTACTCATCAGATTATAATCTACCCACAAACCGCCCATTGTATAATGAGGAGCGGGATAAATCTGCATCGGAACTGTATAAGGATTTTCGCCGGTAATAGTTTCATACATTTCAAAAAGGTTTCCGTATTTTTCTTCTATTGCTTTTTTTCCAAGTCTCTTAATAGCGTCTTCAAAATCGAGATAAACTGCTTCTCCGCCTTTTACTCCGCGCCCTTCGTCAACAACTTCTTTGGCGCTTCTTGAAGATATATCTCTTGGAGAGAGATTTCCGAACGACGGATATTTTCTTTCGAGATAATAATCTCTTTCATCTTCGGGAATATCGGCGGGAGCCCGCATATCATTTTTCTTTTTCGATACCCAAACGCGTCCGTCGTTTCTTAAGCTTTCACTCATAAGAGTTAATTTGGACTGATGTTCTCCGTGAACAGGAAGACACGTTGGATGAATCTGTGTATAACATGGATTTGCAAAGTAAGCGCCTTTTTTATGAGCGCGCCATATCGCGGTAACATTACAATTCATAGCGTTTGTTGAAAGGAAGTAAACGTTTGCGTATCCCCCGGTTGCTAATACAACAGCGTGCGCCGAATGTTTTTCAATTGCGCCGGAAACTAAATCTCTTGTAATAATTCCGGCTGCTTTCCCGTTTACGACTACTAATTCAACCATTTCCTTACGGGTGTGAAGTTTTATTTTTCCTAATCCAACCTGTCTGTTCATTGCGCTGTAAGCGCCTAATAATAACTGCTGCCCCGTCTGACCTCTTGCGTAAAATGTACGTGAGACCTGCGCGCCGCCGAATGACCGGTTATCGAGCAGACCGCCGTATTCTCGTGCGAAAGGAACTCCCTGCGCAACGCATTGATCAATAATGTTATTGCTTACTTCGGCTAATCTATGAACATTCGCTTCGCGGGCTCTAAAGTCTCCCCCTTTTACTGTATCGTAAAATAATCTGTAAACAGAATCTCCGTCATTCTGATAATTCTTAGCAGCGTTGATTCCGCCCTGCGCCGCTATTGAGTGCGCTCTTCTTGCGCTGTCGTGAAATGTATAAGCGTGAACATTATAACCTAATTCAGCTAAGGTAGCGGCAGCCGATGCGCCCGCTAGCCCTGTACCTACAACAATAATATCATATTTTCTTTTATTGGCCGGATTCACAAGTTTCATATTAAACTTGTGGTTTGTCCATTTCTCGGAAATATTTCCTTCGGGAATTTTTGAATTTAAAACTGCCATTAGTTACCTCCATAGAAAAATAAAAAATACACAGGTATCGAGGCGAACCCGATTGCCATAACTAAAGAGTATAAAAATCCTATCTTTTCAATAAGCGGGAAATATTTTTTATGATTCCAGCCGAATGTCTGGAACGCGCTCTGGAATCCGTGGTTAAGATGAAACCCAAGTACAATCATAGCAAAAATATAGAACAGCGAATAAATTATATTGCTGTTGAATGCTTCAGCTACAAAATAATAATAATCATGCGTAGCATGCGCTTCACCAAAATTAAACGAATACCACATCGTGTTAAGGTGAATTACTAAGAATATAAATATGATGCTGCCGGTTTGAATCATTGTTCTTGAGAACAAGGTGCTGTTTTTTACTGAACCGTTAACAGCGTATTTTCCCGGACGAGCTTTTTTGTTTTCGAGCCAGAGTCTTACTCCGTTAAAAATGTGGAAAACAAATACAAGAGCAAGTACCAGTTCAATAACTCTTATAAGCGGTTTGATTCCGTCCAAACTTTTAACCAGTGCGGTGTAAGTTTCCGGACCCAGATACATTGACAGGTTATTAAGAAGATGAATAATCAGAAACAAGATTAAACTAATTCCGGTAACCGCCATTACAAATTTTTTGCCGATAGATGAATTTAAGCTTTGCGAAAGCCAGCCCATTAAAATCCTCCTGATTTAAGACAGTTGATTTTGATGATTTTTATTTGTGAGATTTTGAAAGAATACATTTTTCGAAAAGGTATGTCCATTAATTGCTTATTTATTCTTTTTCACAAAATAATGTTAAAAGACACAAATATCAAAATTAAATTGGAAGAAAATTTTTTTTAAAAAGACAAAATGTGTTTTATGGGGCGGCAAAAAAATTTTAACGCAAAAATCGTTACATTAGTAAAAAGAAACGGAGTAAATATGAAGTTTGCTATTTGGTCTTTATTAATTATTTGTAATATTTTTTTCTTTACATCATGTTCGGATAATAAGAACGGAAATGAAAATTTAGATGTTCTAACTTTTGAACAAGTCCAAATAGGAAAAACAATTGAAGACTGCGACACATCCAAGGACTGTACAAGCATTTATTTTTACTATCCGGTTTTTAATAATGACTTAAATAACCCTGTGATAGATACAATAAACAATTTTATAATGAGCAGATTATTATTTGATGACGCTGAACTTGACGGAACTGCTAACTTAGATACAATTATTAATAATTTTATTGAAGATTATAAAATGCAGGTAAGTGATTACCCTGAATACAATATTCCATGGTATAGCAAAACAGAAGCTTCCGCTGAATTTCAGAATAAAGATTATCTTACATTAAAAATATCAAACGAAAGTTATACCGGCGGAGCGCATCCGAATTCTTTCATCAATTATTTTGTAATTAGTAAAACAACCGGGAAAGATATTTCACTTAAAGAATTATTTAAACCCGGTTTCACTAAAGAATTAAATAATATTGCAGCAAAAGAATTTAGAAAAGTAAGAGGTATTACTTCAAACAACAGTTTAAGTGAAGAAGGTTTCTGGTTTGAAAATAATCAGAATATTTTTAATAATAATTTCGGTTTGACAGAAAAAGGAATTGTCTTTTATTATAACCCGTATGATGTTGCCCCTTATTCAATGGGACCTACGCTTGTAGAAATTCCATATTCAATAATAAACGAATTATTAAATTTATAAATATATTACTGCAGTGAAGATTATTAATCTGCACTGCAGTTTTTTATAAATCTACTTTCTTTTCTACAAAGTTAATTCCAACCGTTTTTAATTCCTCTAATACTTTTGTGTAAACAACGGGATGCATTAACGCCTTCACCAATCCATTTTTTTCAAGCTATATTGACAAGACTTCCTTCAAAATTTTATGTAGTTTAAGATTGAATCGAATCCGTAAGTATAATTACCTATTTAAGAATTGATATCCGTTTATCCGAAAGGGTAAAAAATTAGCACTGTTTTAAAATATGTTTTGTTTTTAATTCATAATAATAATAATTAAAATATCATATATGGTGTTATTTAAAATCGGTAATTGTACTGAAGAAAAAAGCATTTATTTTTTTTATATTCTTTATCAGAGGTTGAAGTCCTGTTAAACTTAGATGAATGGTATCATTATGAAAAAGATTATAACAATTGTAAGCTTTATCTATTTAATATTAGTTGTCACATTAACTGCACAGATTTCAGATAGCAACGATTGGAATTGGCAATATCCCAAACCACAAGGCAATACACTTAGGGATGTTTTAACAATTGACGAAAACACAGTCATAGCAGTTGGAGATTTAGGAACAGTTATAAAAACAACTGACGGTGGAGAAAATTGGAAAGTACTGCATCACACCGGAGGTATATCGGATGATTTATACGGTGTACATTTTGTTGATTCCTTAAACGGCTGGGCTGTTGGTGGCGAACATATTATATCAACAGTAGATGGTGGAGAAAACTGGTCTGTACTGCACGAAGATTTAAGCAGTAGTTTAAGATGTGTTTATTTTTTTAATCCGGATACCGGTTGGGTATTTGGAAAAGGAATAATAATGAAAACACTTGACCGAGGGAAAAGCTGGAGTAAAAACATTATTTATGATGGAGATGAAAAACCAATAATTAGAGAAGTACAATTTCTTGATGCCCAAATAGGCTATATAGTAGGCAGCAGTTTTTACGGTAATACAATTTATAAGACAATGGACGGGGGTTCCCGATGGTATCAGCTAAATAATATTAAACCACGTATATATGGTTTAACAGATTTAAGTTTTATAAATGCTGATACCGGATGGGTAGTAAGCAATTTTGGTGAAATCATAAAAACAGAAGATGGCGGAGAAAGCTGGTTATACCAGGAAGCTGAAGGAGTAAATGTGTTATTACATTCAGTGTTTTTTAGTGATGCTGATACTGGCTGGACGTCCGGGGTAATAATAGAAGATGAAAATGCACATTATAATGGTATTATTCTTAAAACAACAAATGGTGGAAACACATGGGAAGGAATAAAAACAGAGGGAAAAAACGAGACCTTATATTCAATTGATATATCAGAAGAGGCAGGCTGGGCAGTAGGGGCAGATGGAGTAATTTACAGAACAACAGACGGAGAAAACTGGGCAGCACAGAGAGAAGAAAGATATAGATTTAACTCACTTTATTTTGTTGATGAAAACACCGGCTGGGCTGTTGGAGAGAAAGGGATAATACTTCATACGGAAGATGGAGGCAGTAACTGGTACAAACAAAATCAAAATGACAGCCTAGTATTAAACTCTGTTTTTGCAATTGACAAACAAAATATTTTTGCAACCGGGCCTTTAGTAACTGGTTTACCGCCTGACCCTCTTAGGGAAATTAACGCGGTAATCATTAAATCAGTTGATGGTGGAATATCATGGAAGAGATACGACCTAGACACGTTAAGTTGGTTAAGTTCTATATTCTTTGTAAATGATTCAATTGGCTGGATTACTGGTAATAGAGGCACTTTGTTTAAAACAACTAATCAAGGAAATACGTGGATTAGAATTAATCTAGATATAAATTATACCAATGCTTACTTCAAAAAAATACAATTCATAAATGAAGATACCGGCTGGATAATTAGTAGTGCTGTTATATTAAAAACAACAGATGGCGGAAAAAACTGGAAGTCGCAATTGATTCCAACAACATCTCTTAATTCATTTGACTATGTCAATTCGCAAACTGGTTGGATTGTTGGACAAAATATTGTACAAGAAAATATATTCAAATCCATTGACGGTGGAGAAAATTGGCAGGCGTGTACCAATATTCCTATATCAAATTATAGATCAGTAGAATTTATCAATGAAAATATAGGCTATGCAGCCGGAGGATTTAGTATTGAGGGTCATGTACAATCGACAATAATAAAAACAAATGATGGCGGAGAAACTTGGTTTGAACAGCAAAGCCCCTCAGCAAGTACATTATCATATATATTTTTTATCAATGAAACCACAGGCTGGGCATTAAGCGAAGGCATAGTAAAAACTTCTACCGGCGGCGGGGTTGTGTCAATTGAAAATGAAGAAAAACATGGAAACACACTACCGGAAAATATAGAACTCTTTCAAAATTATCCTAATCCATTTAATCCAAGTACAATAATCAATTACAAATTATCAAAGAGCGGTTATGTAACCTTACAAGTATATGATATTCTTGGCAGAGAAATAATAATGTTAATAAATAGCGAACAACAACCTGGGTTGTATAGAATAGAATTTGACGCTGGTAAATATAAACTAAGCAGCGGTGTATATTTATACATGCTTCGGGTTGGCGGACATTCATTAACAAAGAAGATGATTCTACTTCGGTAAGAGGAAAAACGTGATTACTTAGATAAACCCAATTTCTTAAAGAAATTGGGTTTATAGATTTCAAGTGTTAGAATGGAGAAAATTCAAATGCTGTTTACAAGCGGGGTTCCGCCATAGTAAAATTTATAAAACCCCGCCGGAAGGAACGGTCCAGGTTCAAGATTCCGGCGGGCAATATGTCCTGTTTTCTCTTATGCCTTTTAGACATTAAGGGGTTAACCCGCCTATGTTTGCAAAACAGACTTGGGCGGGTAAACAGAGCATTCCATTTTATGAACTCAAGAACAAAAAGTCAAACAGTAAAAATGGTCATTCAAAAAGTAAATTTATCATCATTCTAAAAAACAGAGAGACGAAGAATCTTTTGGTTCCATATTAAAAATAGACTCTTTGCCCTTATGAAACAGGGTTCAGATTGACAATTAATTACTTTTGGGACAATCCCAAAAATTTGTTAATTAACTTGGAGACAAAAAATGTTACGCCAAATTTTATGCACAATATATTTTGTGGTTTTAATAACTACACAAGTTTTTGCCCAGCAGAAGTGGGTCTCTTTTTCAGGTAAGGGTAAAGAAAAGTCTGCTGTTAACCTATTATCTTCCAATAACAGCGGTGTTTCTTTTACAGTTCAAGTAAACGGTATGGAAAAAACTGAGAAAAGAGTAGAATACACAACCTATAACAGTCTTTCAATTCCCGACGCGGTTAAAATTAGTGAAGAAGGCTTGCCCCAACTGCCCTTTATTACCAAAGTAATAGCAATACCGGATTGCGATGATGTTTCTATTTCAGTTACTCCTTCCAATAAAATAAAATTAAAAGGATATAATGTTCTGCCCGCACCAAGGTTTGAAAAAAAAGAATCGGCGGACGGCAGTTATATTTATGAGGAAGTTTATGATGAAGACTTTTCGGTTTATACAAAAGACGTTAGTTTCCCGGGAAAATTCGGCGAGATAATTGAAACAGGTTATGTGCGCGGTCAAAAAATAGCGAGGGTTGCTGTTTATCCGGTGCAATTTAATTCTGCCAAAAAAGAATTGGAAGTTTATACCGATTTTAATATAAGCCTTTCATTTGTTAATCCAACATCAGAAGTAAACAAGGAGCTTGGAATATTCCGTAATATGATGAATCATACTGCTTTAAATTACAGCTTGAATGGAATAAGCGCTTCTACAAAAGATGTAAATAAAGCTCTTGGTAAAAATTTATCTAAAGTTACATCGGGGAGTGTAACGAGAGTTACTGATCTTAGCCAATTAGTCGGCGCAAGCGCTCTGCCGGTTGATTATCTTATTATTACCCATTCCACCCTTTTTAACAGCAGTTCATTAACAACTCTTGCTGAACACCGCAGAGATTATAACGGGTTTGATGTAGCTATAGTCAAGGTAGATGATGATGTTTATAATTTTAAACCAAGAGCGGAACAATATATTAGCATCCGTGACTTTATTAAAGATGTATATCAAAACGGCACAGCCAACCATACCGGAGACGGGAGTTTAGGGTATATCTGCCTTGTAGGCGACGCTAATTTTAATAACACAACGGTAATGCTTCCCTCTTCTAACGCCTATAATGAGTTCTTTGGATTTGACAAAGCTTCCGATTATTATTACGCATGCACAGACGGGGATACAGATAATTTATTGGATTTAATGTACGGCAGGCTTTCTGTAGGCAACGTAACCGAATTATCAAATATTGTTAACAAAATAAAATATTATGAAAATTCATCATCAGGCAGCTGGAAAAACAATGTTTCTTTTATGTCTTTTTCACCTGAATACTTTAAATATACCAGCGATCCTGCCTTTACTTCAATGGCTGGAGTTGTTCCTTCATCAAACTATATTAGTTATTCATGGCGAGGTTACGCTGCCGATACTGCGCAAGCCTGGGGCAGGTACTCATTTAACCATCATTCTGTAAATGATGTTTCAACCGCAGGAAGTTTAGTTGATGAAATGTGGTACAGCCGGTACACTGCATGGAGCTGGTGCGAATGGGAAGGAATAATGTGTGTTTTTAAATATGACGGAGAGTATACAAACCCAAATAATTATTGCGGTTCAACTCAAATTAATGCATGGCTTTATAATAAATTAAATTCTGGACAACATACATTTGTATATGAAGGACATGGTGGCGCGGGTTGCCTCGGCGCAGGCGAAGGCGAAGGTCGCAGAATTTTTAAAGTGAACGAAATTGCGTCTAATCTAAATAATTTTGGCAAATATCCTTTTATTATTGCCGCGGCTTGCGAAACAGGTAAATTAGATGCTACAACACCTGATGATATGGGAAGTGTTGATTGTATAGGCGAGGCTGTTGTTAATTTGCCGAATGCCGGGGCTATAGGTTATTTAGGTTCTTCACGCGATAGTTACTCAGATTCATTTGGTATAGTTGATAAATACATTTTGGAAGCCCAGCATAAAAGCCTTTCTCTTGTTATGGGTGAGGCGGTAATGGAATCAAAAATTAATTTGGATAATTCTGGTCGTCAGTTGCTTTTTAGACGACAATATAATCTATACGGCGATCCTGCGTTAAATCTATGGCCATCAGGCTATACTGTTTCCGACAATATTACATTATCCGGAACTGTAGATATAACAAGCGATTTAACAGTTGCTGCAGGAAAAACGCTTACAGTTAGTTCCGGTGCTGTGGTAAGATTTTCACCTGGGAAAAAAATTATGGTAAACGGAACCCTTAACGCATCAAGCGCTACATTTACTTCTCAAGCAACTAGTGAGACTTGGGAGGGAATAAAATTTCAAAGTGGAAGTTCGGGCAATATAAACGGCTGCACAATAAATAATGTTAATTCAACTACAGGAGCAGTTTATATTACCGGCTCAGCCCCTACGTTCACAAACAGCACAATAAATAATTTAACCTCTACAACCGATGGCGTACAAATTGTTAATTCATCTAATGTTTTTTTTAATAACAATAACATTCAAGGCGGTGATGATGGAATATACGTGTATCATTCCACAGCTTATTTTATAGAAAATGATATAAGTGCTGCAGACAAAGTGTTTGACGCTGACTATTATTCCCAGGTACATTTTCATGAAGTTATTAACTATGGTTCTTACGGTAACAATAATATTCACGGTGCTAATTATGGAATTAAGGCAAATTATTCTACATCATTCTGTGCTGGCATGAGGGAAGAAGAAGGCGGCGGAGAACATAATGTTTTTTCAAATAATCTTTTTAATGTTTATATAACAAACAATAGCGGGATAGAAGCGAGACGTAATTATTGGACACCTAATCCTCCTACTAAAACTTATACAGGAAGCGGCTGCTATTTTTATTATGACGGATATTTGTCTAAAGCCAATGGCGGAACAGAGTATTTGAATTATTTATTGTCGGTAAAAAAATTCCGCCATAAAAAAGAGACTACAAAAACATTTGAACAGTTAGCAATAATATTGAACGGTTTTGAAAGCGCTGAAGGAATAGGGATTGTATATTCTGAGTTGGCGCAACTATATTATGATTCATCAGACAAAACAGTTTTAAATTTTCTTGAAGCAAAGAAGTCAAACAAAAATAATACTAACAGAGCAGAGCTTTTAGAAGTACTTGCCGGATTGTATGCAACAGATAATAAAGAAGAGAAACTGAATGAAGTAATAAATGAACTTATAACGGATTATAATAATACCGACCACGAAAAGAACGGCTTAATGACAAAGTTTTTTTGGAACTATAAAAAAGGAGATTATAAAGAAGCAACTAAAGCTTTATCATTAATCAGTGAAAAATATAAAAACGATAAGGAAGTAAAAATAGCATTGGCTCTTATTGGTGCGGAAAATAAAATAACATTTAAAAAAGAAGCAGAAAATTCAATCTCAGATTTAATTCCTGAAGAATTTCAATTGATTGGCAACTACCCGAACCCATTCAACCCAACAACAATTATAAATTATTCAGTTCCGTTAAACTCAAATGTAAAAATAAGTATTTATGACATAATGGGACGCGAGATAAAAACATTTGAAATGAGTTCACAATCATCCGGTTACCATAATGTAGAATGGAACGGGACTAATGAGAGCGGATTAAAAGTATCAAGCGGAACTTATATATACAGAATGGAAGCGGTTTCGTTAGAAGGCAAGACCGAAAGTTTTGTGCAAAGTAAAAAGATGATTTTATTGAAGTGAGAATATGAAAGTAGTGGTCGCAAAATTTGCGACCACTACTAATTTTTACAATTCTTCTTTCTTTTCTATAAATTTAATCCCGACAGTTTTTAATTCTTCAAGTACCTTTGTATAAATCACCGGATGTGTTGGAATATATGTTCCGTTTATATTAAGTTCGCCTGTTAGAATTAGTTTTGCGCCTATAGCAGCGGGAAGACCGACAGTTTTTGAAATGGCGGTATAAATTTCATCATCGCCGTAATCAACATAGGTTGAAGTAATTTTTTCTTTTTTATTTTTTGCTGGATATTCACAGACAATTTCATGCGCCAGGATAACCATATCCCGCGCACCTTTAGGAAGAGGAAGTTTATTTATTAATATTTGAGTTAAAACATCGTTCGCGCATTTAGGGCTGCCGCCTATTTTTTCTTCAGAGAAAATCCCGAAGTATTTTAGATTTTCCATTTCTTTTGATGTTTCTTCAATTCCTAAAAAATCGGACGTGCGTTCGGCAACTGTTTTTCCTTTTAAATTATTAGGTAAAAACATTTCGGTAAATTCCGCATATGTTTTTTCGGCAAGATTTGTAACTCTCATCGACTCATTAGCCATTCCGAGTTTTACTATTTGATTCCACGTTCCGCACCAGCCCGGATTTCTTAAAGTCGCGCGTATCATTGTATCCGCTTCTGGTATTTCAAATATTTCTTTATAAACTACCGAATCGCGGTTTGGATATGCTTCCAAAGTTCCGAGCCCCTGAACTTCATATTGCCAGGTTCTTTCAAACACTTGGTTATATGACAATATTTTATGTTTTGCGTTTTGCAAATAATGCGCCCCGGCTTGTCCGGCCAAAGCTACGTTTCGCGGATTCCATGTCATACAGTAGTCAAGCGGATTTGATTTTACTTCCGGCGCCGGCAATGCGCTGCCGTATGAAATAAAACTTTTTATTTTACCGCCGCTGCTTTTAATTTCATTAATTAATTTAACGGCCGACATATGATCAATTCCCGGATCAAGTCCCATTTCATTTAAAACTAAAATTCCTTTTGCCTTAATTTCATTGTTAAGCGCTGCAACTTTTGGATCTTCATAAGAAGCCGAAACAAAATGTTTGCCGTATTTTAAGCACTCCAATACAATCGGATATTGAAACATCGGCGCGAGAAAATTAATAACGATATCGGATTTTTCAATTAATGAATTCCTAACATCTTCATCAGTCGCGTCAAGAAATAATGCTTTCCCTTTGGGGTGATTTTGAATTCTTTTCTGAGCCAATTCTAAATTCATATCGCATACTGTAACAAACCAATTATGTTCTTCGGCATTTTTAAGCATGTAAGAGATTAAGTGAGGCGCGCTTTGACCGGCGCCGAGTATAAGTACATTTTTCATATCAAGTTTTCCGGAAATTAATTCAGAACGATTATATACTCTAAACAAAAGGAAATAATTTCCCTACTTGATAGAGCTGAAATTAAAATTTAATTGCATTAGTAAACTTAACGGGGATTTAGATTAAAAATCAACAGGTATGTCCGGTTAAATAAATATTTTTACAAAATTAATTGTTTGTATAAATAATATCTGTCCAGTATTTCTTTTACATAATTTATTGTTTCGGTACCGCGGCAATATCCGTTTTTTACTACTTCATCGTTATAATATTTCTGCTGCGATTTTAATAATAGGTATGTTTCAACATTATCGGACCATAAATTCGGATCAGCTCCGTATTTTTCGGCCAGGTTCCTAGCGTCAATTATATGTCCGTAACCTATGTTGTATGAAGCAATTACGAATTTAAACCTTTCATCTTTATCTATAATATATTCTTTCCATAATTCATCCAGCCAGGTTAAATATCTTATTCCCGCTTCCAAATTTTCTTTCGGATCTTCGGGATTTTTAACTTCAAATTGTTCGATAGTGATCGGCATTAATTGCATTAATCCAACCGCTCCGGCCCAGGATTTAGCCCCGGCTTTAAATTGGGATTCCTGATAAATTAATGATGCAAGAACTCTCCAGTCCCAGTTTAAATTATTAGAATGGTTTTTTATAAGGTCGTCGTATTCAGAAAGTTTTCCTCCTGTTAATGAGAAATAATCGCTGTTTAATCTTTTTCTGAAAGCCGTTCGGTTTCTATAATATTTATTAAAAATTATATAATATTCAGTTTTGTTTTTCATTTCCTCCAACCATTTGTTCACCGTATTAAAAAGCGCTAGAGAGTTTTTTCTTACCGCCCATGCAACTTTCTGAGGAAGCGAAACCTGTGTTTCAATATCAATGTTTGAATAGTAAGCTTGATTTAGAAGAGCAATATTTTCGTCTGAAATTGTGTAGTCTATTTTTCCTTCTGAAACCATTTTAATCAAATCTTCGGTTGTAAGTTCAGGATCGGCTTCAATTATATTTATGTCGCCGCCGATTTCTTCCGAAAGATTTATCATTCTTGAATGATAAGACGAGCCCTTTCTTACATAAACAATTTTATTTTCCAGATCAACCGGATTTCTTATCAATTGATTTTCTATTTCATGAATTCTCATCATCCGCCAGTTATCGGGTCTTCTTTGAACTAAAACCTGCTGTGTGGTATGATGATAATTGGTAAATAAAACTTTTTCGGCTCGGCTTTTTGTAACGGTTAAATTAAATGCTATTAAATCTCCTTCGCCGTTGTTAAGCATCTCAAACATTTTATTAATATTTTTAACAACAACAATCTCTAAGGTTACACCCAGATCATCGGCAAGTTTTTTTACCAATTCATATTCAAACCCCATTGGCTGACCGCGGTAAATAAAATAGCTGTATGCGTTAAAACCGGTTAGAGCGACAAGTTTCCCCTTCTTTAAAATTGAAACTAAGTCCGAATTGGTCTTTTTACTATTTGTATTTTCGCACGAAGTAAAAACAAGAAATACAAAAAGAATTAAAAGAGAAACGCATAAGCCGCGTAATGTTGATCTATTTAATATTCTTTTTGTCATAATTTTTTTTTTAATTCATGCAATTTTTTGTTTAAGCTACATATTTTCAACCGAATTAACAAGAATCGATTAGTCAGCAAACGGTTTGGATTTATCATATTGAAATGATAAATTAAGTAAATATTTATTTGAAATAGTCATTTCAAAATCCCTAAAAAAAATTTAATCAGGTAAAATCCGGCCAATAAAATTAAGCGGATTTTAATGAGATACTACGTCGTTTATTAAGTATAAAATAGGAATTTTCTTTATGAATAAATCCGCTAATAGTGATAAAAAACTTTTTACTAGATTTCTTTCTTTTATAGAGAATGTCGGGAATAAATTACCTCATCCCGCCACACTTTTTGCGCTTTTTGCTTTTCTTGTAATTATTGTTTCATGGATAACCAGTTTATTTGATTTGCAGGTTCAGCATCCAAGAACAAATGAATTAATTAGTCCGGTAAATCTGCTTTCGGTAAAAGGTCTTCATTTAATAATAACGGAAATGGTTCATAATTTTACAAGCTTTGCGCCGCTGGGTACAGTACTTGTATCAATGCTTGGCATAGGCATTGCCGAAAGCAGCGGATTGATCGGCACAACTTTGAGACTAATGGTAATTTCAGCTCCGCGAAAACTAATTACCTTTGTAATTGTATTCTCGGGTATATTATCTAATACGGCCAGCGAAGTCGGGTATGTTTTATTAATTCCGCTTGGCGCGATTATTTTTCTGGCAATTGGAAGACATCCTATAGCTGGTATGGCCGCGGCATTTGCCGGAGTTTCAGGAGGCTACAGCGCAAATCTTTTATTAGGCACAATTGATCCGCTGCTTGCGGGACTTTCCGAAGAAGCCGCACGTATAATCGACATAAAATACATTGTTAATCCCGCCGCTAATTATTACTTCATGTTTGTTTCAACTTTTTTTATTTCAATTGGAGGAACATGGGTTACCGAAAAAATTGTTTCTCCAAGGCTTGGAGAATACAATGGCGATGAGAAGCCTGAACAGCTGAGAAAATTGACACCGGATGAAAAAAGAGGATTAAAATTTGCGGGATTTGCAGCACTATTATTTTCAGCTTTTTTGTTATGGGGCACAGTTCCCGCGCAGGGTTTTTTAAGAGATCCGGAAACTTTTGATTTGCTGCGCTCTCCATTTATGAGCGGTATTGTAGCGTTTATTTTTTTGGGAGCGGCGGTTTCAGGAATCGCTTACGGAATAGGGGCGAGCACATATAAAAATGATTCGGATGTAATGAAAGGCATGGGCAAAGCAATGGAAACACTCGGCATTTATATAGTGCTTACTTTTTTCGCCGCTCAGTTCGTCGCTTATTTTAAATGGACAAATCTGGGATTAATTTTCGCTATCGAAGCCGCAACATTATTAAAAGCAAGCGGACTTGGGCCAATACCTTTAATGATAACATTCATTTTTCTTTCGGCCTTTATTAATATGTTTATGGGAAGCGCATCGGCAAAGTGGGCTATTATGGCTCCGGTATTTATTCCAATGTTTATGCTGCTGGGTTACGCCCCGGAATTAATTCAAGGTGCATACAGAATCGGAGACAGCGTTACTAATATTATATCGCCGATGATGTCATACTTTGCCTTAATTGTAGCGTTCATTCAAAAATATGACAGTAAAGCAGGTATAGGAACGGTAATAGCAACAATGATCCCATATTCAATTGTATTCTTTGTTATTTGGACCGTTTTATTAATTATTTGGTTATTAATTGGGTTTAATTTAGGACCTGATTCAAACTTGTATTTAAATTGATTTTTTAAATAATCATAAAATTAATATAACGCGGGTGTAACAATAACCGGACAGAAATTATTTATTAATTTCAACTAGTCCGGTTTCATTAAAAACCGCTAGTCCGCCTAAAAGCGTGCCTATCCATTTATTGTTGAATTTGTCAATTGTGACCGAATATAGGTAATCGTGAGGCAGGCCTGAATTTTTTGAATTGTAAACTGTCCAAATACCATCTTCAAATTTCGCCAACCCTTGACTGTTTGTAGCAATCCATATTTTATTTTCGTTTTCAACTGCAATTCCATAAACCTTATCTGAAGGGAGCCCGGAATTTTTTGATGTATAATACCGCCATTCCTTCCCATTGTAATTGGCAAGTCCGCCGAATTTGAGTCCAACCCAAATACTATTTTTGGCTGAAACCTCGAGTGAGTATACACTTAATGTGCTGGATTCAAAATTCATTTCTTCGTCATTAACCCAAACGCTGTCTCTAAATTTGCATAGTCCGCCTGTTGTGCCAAACCATTTCCAATTATCTTTATCAACAATTAAAGAAGGCACCTTAGCACCGGGCAGTTTCGATTTTCTATAACTGTAAACTTCCCAATTTTTACCGTCAAATCCGGCCGTGCCTCCCTCCCATGTTCCAAACCAAATTTTTCCATTTTCTTCCGCAGCAATAGAATAAATAGTATTCCCCGGTAATCCAGAGTTATTTGTGTTAAACAGCTGCCAGTTATCGTCTTCAAGTTTTAAGACACCGCCGCCGAATGTACCAAACCATTTGGTATCGTCAACAATTAAGATTGAATAAACATAATCAATAGGCAGCTTCGAGTTTTTTTTATTATAGACCTTCCATTCATTACGGTCGAAAAAAGCTATTCCTCCTTTCCATGTACCGGCCCAAATATTTTGATTTTTATCAATGCCAACGGTAAATACAGTATTGTCGGGAAGTCCAGAATTTGATGTATCATAAACCGCCCAATTGGAATTTTGGGCATTTATTTGTGAACTTAAAATGAAAAAATAAATGAGGTAAAAATAAATGCTATATGTTTTTTTGGTGTGATTTTTCATAATTAACTTCATGTCGTAACCGGAATATAATTAAATGATACTAGAATTATTTGAAAATATTTATGACAATTAAGAAAATAAAAGATTATTGTTAACAAATAATTGCAATTATAGTTAATTTAGTAGTTCAATTTTTTATATGATTATTATTATTTGTACCTGGAGAAGATGTAATGAATCAAGAAACAACAAAATCAAAACTTACCGGAAAAATAAATCTCGGTAAAGAATTCACACCCCCTACTTTTGAAGAATGGAAATCAAAAGTAGAAGCCGATTTAAAAGGCGCGCCTTTCCAAAAACTTTTCACAAAAACTTATGAAGGTATTGAATTAAAACCGGTTTATACCAAATCGGATATCGAAAATTTAGAATTATCAAATGAATTACCCGGATTTACAAATTTTGTGCGCGGTACAAAAGCATCTGGTTATTTGGCAAAAAGCTGGGAAATTGCTCAGGAAATTCCTTATGCGGATGCAGAAGAATTAAACGTAGCGTTAAAAAATGATCTTACAAGAGGTCAAACTTCCATTAACATTAATCTCGATGAAGCTACAAAGTTAGGACAGGATGCCGATTACGCAAATACTGAAAATGTTGGTCAATCCGGATTATCTGTTTCTGGGTTAAAAAGTCTTCAAAGACTTTTTAACGGAATAGAAATTGAAAAACATCCTATTCATGTTGACGCAGGATTTACATCAGTACCATTTTTAATTCTCTTTAATGCATTTTTGAAATCAAAAAAGATTGATATTAAAAATATTGCCGGCAGCATTCACAGTGATCCGATTTGTTATCTTGCTCAAAAAGGTTCTCTTCCGGTTTCATTGGAATTTGCATATGACAAAATGAAACTGGCCGTTGAATGGACAGGAAAAAATGCGCAAAATATAAAAACAATTGGCGTAAGCGGAATGCCATACAATAATGCCGGCGCAACCGCTGTTCAGGAATTAGCGTTAGTAATATCTACTGCAGTTGAATATTTAAATCAAATGAACGAAAAAGGATTAAACGCGGAAGATACGGCTGAATCTATGAGATTTACATTCGGCGCTGGACCTTTTTATTTTATGGAAATTGCTAAATTCAGAGCGGCGCGGGTTATGTGGGCCAAGGTATTAGAACAATTCGGAGTATCGGAAGGAAAACGAAAAATGTTTATTCACGCGAAAACCGCTTTGTATAATCAAACAGTTTATGACCCTTATGTTAATATGCTTCGCACTACTACCGAGGCTTTCTCGGCTGTTGTCGGAGGTGTTGACAGTATGCATACAAATCCTTTTAACGAATCATTCAGTTTACCCGATTCATTTTCAAGAAGAATTGCCCGCAATACGCAGATTATTTTGAATGAAGAATCTAACCTAAGTAAAATTATTGATCCTGCCGGAGGTTCATATTTTGTTGAAAAACTTACGGATGATCTGCTTAAAGAGGCTTGGAAATTATTCAAAGAAATTGAAAGCAAGGGCGGAATATTTGAGGTTCTAAAATCCGGTTTTATTCAATCGGAAATTTCGAAAGTAACCGAAATCAGGAACAAAGATATTGCTAAAAGAAAATCTGTAATTGTCGGTGTTAATATGTACGCAAACACAAAAGAAGAAAAAATAAAACCTATTCTTTTAAACAAAGATGAATTTAAAAAGAAACGAGCCGAGTATCTGCAAAAATACCGTGTTGAGGGGGACAACAAAAAAAACTCGGGAATTCTTGATAAACTCCAAAAATTGTCCGATACAAATAATGATATAGTTGAAATTGGAACTGAAGCGGCTCTTGAAGGGGCAACAATTGGCGAAATTTCACAACACGCGCGCGCAAACAGAGGTGACGAAGTTAGGATAAACAAACTAACAGAATTTAGAATGGGCGATTTATTTGAGAAATTACGCGACGCTTGTGAAAATTACAAATTAAAAACCGGGGCTAAACCAAAAATATTTTTAGCCACTATGGGTTCTATTAAACAATTTAAAGGACGCGCCGATTTCTCACGCGGGTTTTTTGAAGCGGGCGGTTTTGATGTTGAATACCCGAGCGGATTCGTTAACACAGATGATGCGGTAAATGCAGCATTAAATTCGGCAGCTAACGCTGTCGTAATTTGTTCTACCGATGATGAATATCCTAATTTTGTTCCGCCAATTACTAAAGGTATAAAAGAAAAAAATAACAATATGTCGGTAATTCTTGCCGGATATCCTAAAGATCAAATTGAAAATCACAAAATTGCAGGAGTGGATGACTTTATATTTTTAGGAGCAGATGCTTACAACATTTTATCCGTATTGTTGAAAAAGATTGGAGCTTTGTCATGAAAAGAAAAAATTTTGGCGACGTAGAATTAAATCTCAATTCAAATAAAAAATCTTACAATGAATGGAAAGAAGTATTCAAAAAAGAAAGCGGGAAAAATGTCGAAGATTTTATCTGGGAAACCTTGGAAAAAATTAATGTTAATCCCATTTACACAAAAGATGACTTAAAGAATTTTGAACATATTAATTATATGTCCGGCATTCCTCCTTTCTTAAGGGGACCTTATTCTTCAATGTATGTTCAGCAGCCCTGGACAATACGGCAGTACGCCGGTTTTTCTACTGCTGAAGAATCTAACGCATTTTATAGAAGAAATCTTGCCGCCGGACAAATGGGACTTTCGGTTGCTTTCGATTTGGCTACTCACCGCGGTTACGATAGCGATCATCTGCGCGTTGTCGGTGATGTTGGTAAAGCCGGAGTTGCTATTGATTCAATTGAGGATATGAAAATTCTGTTTGATCAAATTCCCCTCGATAAAATGTCGGTTTCCATGACTATGAACGGCGGAGTTCTTCCGGTACTTGCTTTTTATATTGCCGCGGCTGAGGAACAAGGAGTTGAACAGGCAAAATTAACAGGAACAATTCAAAACGATATTTTAAAAGAGTATATGGTAAGAAACACGTATATATATCCTCCTGAAATGTCGATGAAAATAATTGCAGATATTTTTAAGTTCACATCCGAAAATATGCCGAAGTTTAACAGCATTTCGATTTCCGGTTATCATATGCAGGAAGCAGGCGCAACGGCCGATCTCGAAATGGCATATACATTAGCCGACGGTTTGGAATACGTTAGAACAGGTATTAAAGCTGGAATGGATATAGATACATTCGCTCCCCGATTATCATTTTTCTGGGCGCAGGGAATGAATTATTTTATGGAAATTGCTAAAATGCGCGCTGCGCGTGTAATTTGGGCAAAACTGATTAAACAGTTTAATCCTAAAAACCCGAAATCGATGTCGCTGCGTACACATTCTCAAACATCGGGATGGAGCTTAACAGAACAGGACCCGTTTAATAATGTTGTTCGTACATGCATGGAAGCAATGGCAGCCGCGCTTGGTCATACACAGTCGCTTCACACAAACTCATTGGACGAAGCAATTGCTCTGCCAACCGACTTCTCTGCCCGTATAGCAAGAAACACGCAGTTATACCTGCAGGATGAAACTAATATCACAAAAGTAATTGATCCTTGGGCGGGTTCTTATTATGTTGAAGCGCTTACCGATGCTCTTATTACAAAAGGATGGGAACATATTCTTGAAGTAGAATCATACGGCGGAATGACAAAAGCAATTGAAGCCGGAATTCCTAAAATGAGAATTGAAGAAGCATCGGCAAGAAGACAAGCAAGAATCGACAGCGGAAAGGAAACAATTGTCGGAATTAATAAATACAGATTAGAAAAAGAAGATCCTATTGAAATACTTGAAGTTGATAATACGGCCGTCCGCCTTTCACAAATAAAAAGACTTCAGCATGTAAAACAGAACAGAAACAAAAACGAAGTTAAGGCATGTCTCGACGCGTTAACTAAATGCGCCGAAAACGGCGACGGCAACTTACTCGAACTTTCCGTAAAAGCTGCAAGGGCCAGAGCTACATTAGGAGAAATTTCTGACGCAATTGAAAAAGTCAGCGGGAGATATCAAGCTGTGACAAGAACTATTTCAGGAGTTTATTCAAGCGAATACAATTCAGGCGAAAATGATATGATGAAAAAAGCTAGAACAATGACCGATGAATTCGCGGAAAAAGAAGGACGCCGGCCTAGAATTATGATAGCTAAAATGGGTCAGGACGGGCACGATCGCGGTGCGAAAGTTGTCGCAACCGCATACGCAGATATGGGATTTGATGTTGACGTAGGTCCGCTTTTCCAAACACCCGAAGAAACCGCAAAACAAGCGGTTGAAAATGACGTTCATGTAGTTGGCATGAGTTCGCTGGCGGCGGGACATAAAACATTACTGCCTCAATTGGTCGAAGAATTAAAGAAACTTAACCGTGAAGACATAATTGTAATTGCAGGGGGAGTTATACCGGCTCAGGATTATGAATTCCTTTACGAGCACGGGGCTTCTGCAATTTTCGGACCCGGCACAAAAATTCCGGAAGCCGGAATTAAAATAATGGAATTAATAAACGAAAGATTTTAGTCTTCTTATTTTTCTAACTTCCCCTCAATTATTTTCTGAGGGGAAGCACTTTAAAACACAGCTTAATTTATATTTCATTTATATATTATGCATCATCTTATTATTAAAACCGAAAGGTTACTGCTCCGCCCTTTTAATCTAAATGACGCAAAACGCGTTCAGCAACTTGCAGGCGATAAACGGATTTCGGACACAACTTTGTTTATTCCCCACCCTTACCCTGACGGAGCTGCGGAAGAATGGATATCGACCCACAAGGAAAAAGCGGAAAGCGGGAACGAATATGTTTTCGCTATTACATTAAAAGATCAAAATGATATTATAGGAGCAATTGGATTAGTAGTAAACAAAACCTTTAACAATGCCGAAGCCGGTTACTGGATAGGGGTTCCATACTGGAATAATGGTTATGTAACCGAAGCGTTAGCCTCAGTTATTAAATTCGCATTTACCGAATTGAATCTAAATAAAGTACACGCTCACTATATGGCTTCAAATATAGCTTCGGGAAAAGCTATGATTAAGAACGGTATGCAAAAAGAGGGATATTTCAGAAAACACATTTTTCGAAATAATGAATACCATGACGCCATATTTTACGGTATATTAAGGGAAGAATATTTGGCGAATGATAAAAAATGATAAAAGATATAATAACCATACTTTATGTAGCTGATCAGGATAGAAGCAAAGAATTCTATAAAAATGTTTTAAGTCTCGAACCCATTTTAGATGTTCCCGGCATGACAGAGTTTCAGATTTCACCAAATCATAAACTGGGATTAATGCCTGAAGACGGTATTGAAAAAATATTGTCGAAAAATGTGCCTTCTCCCAGAACAGGTAATGGAATTCCAAGATGCGAATTATATCTGCTGGTTGATAATCCAAAACGATACTTTAAAAGAGCTCTTGAACAAAATGCAAAATTAGTAAGTGAATTAGCTTTAAGAAACTGGGGCGATTTTGCCGGATATGTAGCCGATCCCGACGGCAATGTTTTGGCTTTTGCCCAAAAAAATAACCTTAAATAAATTTTTTTTGCTGCTGTTTCCTGCCTGATGTATTATTGAATAATATTAATGAGGAAAACATATATTAAAGAATTTGGAATATGAGTAATAAAGAGAAATCAAATTCATATAAACCCGACTGGCATCCTGAAAACGCGGGGAAAGAGTTTGCTGTTAAAGTTGTAAAAGGAACCGACGGTCAAATCAAACCATTAATAAAAATGAATAATAATAAAAAGATTCTGGAAGTTGATGATTATGTACAAGGTGTATTAAATAACGACAGAACCTTATTGGCCCGCACAATTACATTGATTGAAAGCAATTCCCAAACACATCATTTATTATCGCAGGAGGTTTTAAATAAACTTCTGCCGTTTACCGGAAAATCTTTGCGGGTTGGAATTACAGGAGTGCCGGGCGCAGGTAAAAGCACATTTATTGAAGCTCTTGGCATGTTTTTAATTGAGCAGGGATTAAAAGTAGCCGTACTTGCAGTTGACCCCAGCAGTACTGTAACACGGGGCAGTATTTTAGGTGATAAAACAAGAATGGAAAAACTTTCCAGAGAAACCAATTGTTTTATACGTCCCTCTCCGTCAAGTGGAACTTTAGGAGGTGTTACAAGAAAAAGCCGGGAAACTATTTTAGTCTGCGAAGCCGCCGGTTTTGATGTGATTTTGATTGAAACTGTTGGAGTGGGACAAAGTGAAGTAACTGTAAGGTCAATGGTTGATTTCTTTTTATTAATGATGATTGCCGGAGCCGGGGATGAACTGCAGGGAATTAAAAAAGGAGTTATAGAATTAGCGGATGTTTTGCTTGTTAACAAATCCGACGGCGATAATGAGAATAAAGCAAATATTGCGAAATCTGAATATTCAAACGCACTTCATTATCTGCAGCCGGCAACAAAAGGATGGACTACAAAGGCTTATACTTGCTCTTCAATAACTGGTAAGGGAATACCTGAAATCTGGAATGTCATTAAAGATTTTGAAAAAAACATAAAACTTTCGGGTGTGTTTGAAGAAAGAAGAAAAGAACAATCGCTTCAATGGATATTTTCGATGATTGAGGAATCTCTTAAAAATGAATTCTATAATAATAAAAATGTAAAAGCTGAATTTCCGCGAATAAGAGAAGATATATTAAGAAATAATTTAGTCCCGACTACTGCAGCTGAAAAACTTCTAAAAATATTTAAGTCCGCAAAATAATATTTATGACCGGTTAAAATTACTGATGCTGATTAATTTAGGGAAGATTGAATGAATGATTGATTGGCTGATTGAATGATTGGAAAAGCATTCTCCCAATCAAACAATCATCCAATCTTTTTTAATTTCGGCAGCTTCTTTCATTGAATTACTTCAATAAAAAATGCAAAACCAATTCTTTTTAAACTATGCTTTTTCTCTTGTTAATGAACAGCTTACGATTTTCCATCCGCCGTTTAATTTAACAAGCGAAAGGTATTCAGTTTGTTTTAACTTTGCGTCTTTCATCATAACTTTAGCAACCGCTGTGCTTCCGTAAACATCAACAGATTCAATAGTAAGATCTCTTTCCCAACCGCCGAATTTACCGCTTTTAATTTCGCCGACATATTCGGATAATGACATTTCACTAACTTTATTATTGAATTTGTTTACCGAGTAAATAATAGCTTCTTTATGAAATACACTTTCAACACCGCTACCGTCTTTATCGTCGGTGCTTTTTGCATATTTCTCAATAGTCTGTTTTACAGCAGCGTCATCTGCAGGTGTAGAGCTTGCAAATGCAATATTAGTTAAAAATAAGAATGAAAAAATTATTGTTAATACGTTTTTGTACAGCATTACTGCCTCCCATTTTTTGATATGTTATTACTCCTTGAAGGAAACTTTTCCAGAGAAATTCTCATGTCATTTTGACGAATTAAATAATAAATAGTTGCATCAAAAAGCGTGCGAGATTTAAACGTATTATCGAAAAAAAAGAGCCATAATTAAACTATTGTTTAAGTTGTTTTGCTGAAATGAGTTGCGGTATTTTACTCAAACGTGGTTTTAGTTTTTTTAATATTTTACTAAAAATAAGTTTCTAAACTTAGAGAAAAATTTCTTATAGGTGAGAGATTTCCGATAAATTCAACATAATTATAATTAAAAATATTCTTACCGTTCAGATAGATTTTAAATGGACTTGCGCCAATAACAAAATTGTAACCAATACTTAAATCAACTACTATTACTTCAGCACGGTTTTCACCGTCGGCAATTAAATTTATAGGCGGTTTTGTTAAATTAAAATCTATTTCTTCCACTTTTGACCAGTATCTTAAATCGGTCCTAAATTCAAAAGAATAAGGAGTAAATTCAAGGCTTGAATAGACTGTATTTCGCGGTCGATATTTCATCGCCTTATTATTGTTAATATCTCTGGCCCATAAATAATTATAACCGACGGAAAAATTTAGAAGCCCGGGAATCAGTATTAAATCAGTTGTGAAATCAACGCCTTGAATTCTTGCCTTGGGCAGATTTACAAATTGAATATTACCTTCACTGGTTAAAAGAGGTTCAATAAAATTATTATAATCGGTATTAAAAAAAGCCGCGTCAAATTTGATGAAATTTATGGGCTGATAAATAGCGCCTATTTCAAAAGACAAACTTGTTTCATAATCAAGGTTTGGATTTTCAACTACCATTATTCCGCTTCCGGCGTCGGCAGAAGTAAAAACTTCCGCAGGTGTCGGAGCCCGGAATCCGGTAGCAAAAGATGTTCTGAAAATAAGTTCATCGGAATATTTGTAATTTAATCCCGCTCTGGGAGTTAGAGCATTCGCACCAGCTAATGTATCCAGTTTAATAAAATCGTACCGTAACCCTAACGTTGAATTAATTTTATCTGAGAATTTATATTCCGAATGTACGTAAGCTGAAGCGCTTAGGAAATACGGACTTGAAAATAAATTTGATTTTACGTCGGCATAAGATACTTCTACGCCGGATACAATTACAAATTTATCGTTAATCTTTGATGTCGTTATTAATTCATTTCTAAAAAGATTGCTTGTAGCGGTTGTTAATTCAATTCCAATTCCTTCAAAATTGGAGCGGTAATAACTTGATTTAAATTCTCCCGAGAACGTATCCGAAAATTTCTGTTTGTAGATTAATGAAGCAAATTGCCTGTCTGATTTTACGGTTTGATCACGGTCGCTGTCCTTTGGAATTAATGCATTTCTCGAATCTTTCCAGTAAATAAAATTGCCGCGGTTCATATCTAAATAATTGCCGATAAATGTAATTGACTTATTAACATCTATATCGTAATCCAGCTTTAAATACCCCGAGAGTCTTTTCTTAAAATCATTTTCACGGTAACTGTCATTATCGAATCTTTTTATCGAAAAAGTATAACCAAGATTATTTAATCTGGAGGAATGAACAGCTTCCACGCCGAAAAATGTTCTTTTTGATTTATTCCATTTCCATTCATCATATGAAGGATCATCATAAACGCCGGCAAATGTTTTTATATATGTAACGGGTTCACTCGCGGCTTTTTTAGTTATAATATTTATTACTCCTCCTATGGCAGTCGAACCGTAAAGTGAGCTAGCCGGACCTTTAATAATTTCAATTCTTTCAACATCGGTAATAGGAACCATTTCCCATACAATCTCGCCTGTATCGCCCGTGTAAATCGGAATACCGTCAACAGCTACAAACACTCGCGTACCGGCGCCTTTGCTGTATCCGCTTGATCCTCTTATACTTACCTGTTCAAGCGCAACGCTTACTCCGGGCACATAACGAAGAGCCTCGTCAAGCTGAACGATATTTTTCTTTGAAAATATTTCCGGGCCAATAACTACAGAGCTAACGGTAATATCGCTGATTCTTTGTTCATATTTTCCCGCTGATACGATTATCTGATCTGTCTCCACCGATTCAGGTCGAAGAGTAATTCTTAACGGTTCGAACAGTTCGTAAAATTTGATATTTCTGATTTTTTCTTTTTTAAATCCGATTACAGAAATTTCGAGATCATAAATACCGAAAGGAATATTTTTAATTTCAAAATATCCGTTTATATCGGAAGCCGCGCCGAAATTTGTTCCCGATATAATTACATTAGCTCCGTTAAGAGGCTGATTATCTTTATCAAATATAAATCCCGTTATATTTTTATTCTGCGCCGATAAAAAATTATACGATAATAAAATAATCGCGGCAAAGAATATATATTTCATAATATTATTCATAATTCATTTTCCATCTTGATGGAGGCTGAACCGGAGGGTTATTAAAATCACACGTTATGTTTATGCCTGAAACAACTTTTCCTTGCTCAATTTTTAATATACCCGGCAAGGCTGTATTTCCCTGGTTAAAATAAATTCCGGCTACAGTCCAATCCTGCCTCAGTAACGATAATTCGGGAGTTTTAGATTGCGCAACAATTACATATGGATATTCACCGGCCGCAAGTTTGGGAATAAGACCTAAATTATTTTCAATCGAGTTGTAATTAAATTCAGATACGCCGTAAGGAATAGGCCCGATAATATATTGCAGAGTATTAACATCGAAACGGGAAGGTTCTGAGAAAACTACGATGTATGTTCTGTTTATTCCTTCGGGCCAGGCGCCGACAAAGGTTACTTTTCCTTCAAAGCTTGTAATGTCCGGACCTGTCTCTACCGGGTACGGTTCAATACCTTTATCACATGAATACAAAAAAGGTATGATTAAGATTAAAAATATTTTTATAAGTTTATTGAATTTTCTATTCATATATATATTTATCATTAAAACTCTGCGGTCATTTTTATGTAACCATAATTTAAATCATTTTTGAAATTATGTGTGATATTTTCTTCAAAAATATATTTATAATAAATATCAAAACTTAAGTCGCGTATTGGTTCAAATCTAAGATTCAGCAGCAATATATTGGAATTAATTCTAATACCATCGAGAAAAACTGCTTCTTCGGAATCTCGTAATTCAATATGCGGCTCAAATACATCTCCGCCAACATTTTTAATAATTATTCCTTCTGGACTTAGAATATTTTCACCCGATCTTACAAAAGAATATTCGGCGTTGAATCTTATATTTTCACAGAGATTATACGAAAGTTTTGTTAATATTTCATCGGAGTTAGGTCCGATTCTATGTCCCAGATTTGTGCCGAAGGAAGTATAAGAATCATTCCCGCTGATGTGTGAATAGGTATAAGGCCGGATTTTTGTGTACTCAAAAATTAATGAAACATCCGGGATTGAAAAGGGTTCATACCAAAAGGCTCCCAACTGATAAGCGGTTTTGTTTGAAAATCTGGACATCTCACCCAGTTTATTTAAGAAATTTTCATCCATAAAAAACGAGGCCTGGAGTTCAAGGTTTTTTATATGATTCGATTGAATATCGAAAAAAACTGTTCCGTTGTCCCTATCCTGTATCGACATTTCAACGAACTTATAAAATGTAAACGGATTTAAATAAGCAAAATCCAAACCTCTTCCGGAATATACAATTGAATTACCAATACCAAGTCTTAATTTATCGTTTACTAAAAATCCGAACTTGTTCAACGCGATATATTTTGTGAAGTTTTGGGAGCGGTCAAAATTAAACTCCCCAACCGTTGAGGCATGGATTGTTGTATAATCAACAAATCCGTATCTGAAATTAAATTTTAGAAAATCCATATTCGGGTTATCGCCGGATATAACAAATTTACTTCCGTATCCGTATCCGAATTTTAACTGTTCCCTTCCGAATTGCAGCGATACATGCATGTTCTTTACCGGCTGTGAATAATAATTAACATAACCGTTTACATAATCGTAATTAGCTACGTTTTCCATATCTTCAATAAATTTAAAATTGGTGTTCAGCCTGGGTTCGACAATAGAAGCAAAATTTTTGCTTCCTGAGATTCCGCCTTTTTCTAAAGAGAAATAAAATCCGAATTTTTCTAAAAGAGTTCCTCTAAATCTGAATCCAATATCATATAGTTCGGAATTTGTTTTTTGGGGTTTGTATTGCTGTCCAAAAATAAAATGAGCTGTTCCCTCAAAATAGGCTTTTACATTTTCATCCTTATAGGCATAAAGATATTTAATTTTGTCCTTATCGAATTTACCTAGATTATCCCAAAAGCCGTCCTTATAATTCAACATTTGCCAGTGTTTGTCTTCGGTTATTTCATCTTCAAAGAATTCTGCTTCATATTTTATTAATAGATTTTTTTCGGTGGCGCTTAGAATTTTAATTTCTTTTCTGATTTCTATTAAAAAGTTTTGGACTTCAAGACGCGAAAGATTTGGACTGTCGTCATGCGTGGAACCAATTACATGCTTTACCTTCATTTCTTTCAAGTAATCATAAATCTGGTGATTAAGCGGAACGTTTTCAACCTGCGCATAACAAACCTGTCCGATAAAAAGAGCAATTAATATTAGTCCTGTTTTCATCTGTTATATTTAGTTTATGAATTAATAGAGGATTAGTAATTGTGATAATAATATTCACAAACTAATAAAATTAAAGTATATAGAAAATCAAATAATAATATTAGCCGTTATTAATTAATGTAATTTTTTAAGGGATGATTTTTAGTTGGAATTAAATTTAACCGTAAACTTGGTGCCTTTACCTTTTGTACTGTCGACAAATATTTCGGCGTTATTCAGTTCACAATATTTTTTTACAAGGGCAAGGCCAAGCCCGTTGCCTTCGAACTTTCTGCCGTAGCCTCCTTCTTCCTGTGTAAAAGCGTCAAATAAATTTGGGAGGTATTCTTTCGAAATTCCGATTCCGGTATCTATAACATCAACTGTTACCCCGCTGCTGTTTGAATAAACTGTAATCTCAATTTTACCGCTGTGCGTATACTTAATTGCGTTATCAATTAAATTGGAGAATATCTGACTGACCGAATATTCATCAATCCATATTTTATGATTATCAACATGAAACGAGTTTAGCGTAAGTTCAAGTCCTTTAATTCGCGCCTGAGTTTTATATTCTTTTACAAGACCGTTTAATATTTCTTCTGTAATATTATGCGGCTGAGGATTTAATTCAACTATCCCGGTTTGAATCTCGGACATATTTAATATCATATCAATGGTTCTGATAATTCTTCTTCCGCCGCTGTCAATATAATCGAAGCTCTGAGCCAAATCATCTTCAATTTTATTTTTCAATTCATCTTTAAGCAGCGAAGTAAAATTGAGAATAACGTTAATCGGAGATCTAATTTCATGCGACATTTGAGCAAGAAATTCAGATTTGAATTTATCCGATTTCTCCGCTTTGTTTTTTGCATTCAAAAGTTCTTCTTCGGATTTTTTCATTTCTGTTATATCAGTATGAGTCCCTACCATTCTTAATGGATTTCCTGTCTCATCCCATTTAACTACTTTACCTCTGTCAAGTATCCACTTAATATTTCCGTTTTTTGTTTTTATCCTGAATTCAGATTTATACTGAGAGCTTATTCCTTTTAAATGATCGTTTACTAATTTTAAAACGTCGTCAATATCTTCCTTTACTACAAGATCAATCCAAGTTTCAATTCTGCCTGAAAGCTCGCCCGGGTTGTATTCAAGCATAATTTCATAACGCGGACTGAAATAAACATTGTTGGTACTTAAATCCCAATCCCACAATCCGTCGTTTGATCCTTCAAGAGCAAGATTTAATCTTTCCTCGCTTATTCCCAATGTATGAAGAGCTTCATCTCGCTCAACCGAACTAATCTGAATTCTTTCGAGCATGAAATTAAATTCATCGTATAAACTTCCTATTTCGTCTTTAGCCTGCTTTTGAACTCGCACATTAAAATTCTTGCTTTTTGTAATTTCTTTAGTCACTTCAGCCAGATGCTGTATGGGATCCGAAACAACCTTCTGCAATTTTAATGCGATAAAATATGAAAGTATCATAATTATTATAAAGAGTATAAAAATGAATAATATAAATTCGTTTATCTCTTTATTAAGTGATTCCAAAGAGGATCTTAAAAACAGAATGCCAAGTTTTTCACCGTTATATATCAACGGAACAGAAACAACAAGATAATCCTCTTCAAAATAGCTGTTTTTGTCTTTCCCTGAATATTTTTTTAAAAAATCCTCGTTAAATTTTTCTCTGTTATATTCAGAAAAAATAACTTTATCGGCATCATAAACTTTTGCGTTAAGAATATAGGGCACTGATTCGAGTTTCATTAATGCGTCATCAGCAGCATCGGCACGCTGGAAATACAATGCTGTTAAACAATATTCTCCTACAATATTACCGTTAAGTATCGTATTATTAACCAAATTAGTTTTCGCGTTATTCATTTTTTCGATTAATGAAAAAGCCATTACAAAAAACATAGCAACAATAACAACCAACAGGATAATAGACGTGAGTTTATTTTTGATTGATAAATTCTTTATAAATAAAACTGGTTTCATTTTTCATTCTCTACAAGTTTTGCCAAAGATAGCAGAAGATGATTCATAAGAATACCTGATTCTTTTACGGAACGTTCGTTTATTTCGAATCTGATATTGCTCCCTTCGGTATAAAAATTAACATGAACCCCTTTTTCAGCATAACCTTCAGTATCGGAAATAGTAAGTATTGGTTTTTTATTTACAAACTCTAAAATTTCATTAAGTTCATCATCATTAAGTTTCGGAATAAATATAACGCTGCACTTATTAATTTCCGAATTGGAGGAAATATTTTTTACGACTAATTCTTTGTTAAGAATTTTACGCTTTGAATATAATTTTTTAAGTATGCCTGCGAACTTATGTTTTCCGATAATCCCAACAACAAATTCATTATCCTTAATTTTATCCTTATCATTTTCAGGCCATTGAATGAATGTTGAAATTTTCTCCAGCAGAACGCCTTTAATAACGTATTCATCCGGCTGTCCTGAAAAATTAACATTTGCAAGGAGAATAATTATTATAAGAATCGAATTAATTATTTTTTTAATTAATGTCATCTGAAAATTTGGATTAGTTTATTAAAAATCATACTCAAGACCGAAATTAATTCTTCTTTTGTCCTGCAGTACCATTGGGCTTCCCCATTGCGCATTTATAGTTTGTCCGTAATACTCTTTGTCCAAAAGGTTTTTAATATTAAGATAAATTGAAATTCCTTTATATATATTGTTTGCTCGTAAATTAATATTTAGAAGAAAAATAGGATCAAAATTCAGATACCCGTTTTCATCAAGCAAAGTAGAATAAGGCGTTAAGTCATGATATGACTTTATTCTTTTTTTCCCCGACCAAATTGCTTCAGTATATAATTGAAAATTTTCCAGAGTTAATAGTATGTTAAAATTTACTTTGTGATTTGATATAAGGTTGTCGTTTATAGTTGTTTCAATGTTGTGGACTTTATCGCTGCCCAATAACAGCGAATAATTGAATCCGAATTTTATATAATTATTTATTTCATTTAGAAAAGATATATTAAGACCGTACCTGTAACCGTTGCTTATATTTTCACTTTGAAGTATAGGGACATAAAAGGAATCTTTTCCTATGTATGTAATTACGGAATCGCCTGTAGTAATGCTTTCAATTATGGAATTTGAAAGATCATTATAAAAAAGATTTGTGCTTATCTGTAAATTTTCTTTAAAGTATGTCCAATCCATTTCAAGCGAATAATTATTTTCCGGTTTTAAGTTTTCGTTTTTTCTAATCCATGAAAAATTGGTAATACTTTCAAAATAAGCTTGAGTAATGCTTGGAGCTAGATAACCTTTTGAATAAATTATTTTAACAATATTATTATCAAAATTATGAATGAGTGCAAAACGCGGCATAAAAGTATTTTCATACATGCTGTTAATGTCAAATCTGCCCCCGGCTGTTACCAGCAATCCTGGATTGATATTATAAGAAAACTCGGTATAAAATCCGGCTGTAGAAAAATCGTGTTCGAGCTTTTCCCGCTGTGCGTCGGTGGTTATAGGTTTGCCTCCTTTACCTTCGCTGATAACAGGAATTCCCATTACATAGTTATAATCAATACCGGAAATATTTTTTAGTTTATCGGAAATGTTATACGCAGTTTTGAAGCCCAGTTTATGAGCGCGGGTTCTGAAATAGTAATATTTCCTTCCGCCGTAGGCATATAACGGATCTACCGTAATACTGGTATCCGGAAACAGAAATGCCGATATACCGTTTTCGCCTGATCCGTTTGTTGTTCCGGTTCTATCAAGATCATCCAGGTACAAATTAGCCGTCTTCGGATTAAACTCATTTACTTTATACACGTATGAAAATTCGGCTTGAATATCGCTTGATAAATTCATTTTATAATCGGCATGCATGGCCTGATTTTTTTGAGCAGTTAAAGTTGAATATTCAGCAGCGTATAGGTCGGGATTACTGCCGTATGATTCACTCCCTACAATATCATATAAAATATATTTAAGAGACAGACCGTAAATATCCAGCCCAAGATTTACGGTTTTATTATCAGAAGCTCTGTAAAAAATTCCAGTATAAGGGGGTTTGGGAAATTTATGACGATTAATGTACGAAATGGATTGACCTGTAGGATCCTGTTCTTCGCTTTTATATGAGAACAAATTAATACTGCCGCTTATATCTTCGGTGAAATTATGAAATATTCCCGCATAATATTTTTGAGTGTTAAACGATCCGTAACTGTAGCCGGCATAACTTTCATTTTCGTCAATTGTAATTAAATTAATCATGCCCGCGTAAGCGTCTCTGCCGTATAAAGTGGAATTAGGTCCGTATACCACTTCAATTTGTTTAATACCGCTAAGAGGAATACTGTTTAATCCCATGTATAATCCTTCTTCGGCATCATCGCTTATTTTTATTCCGTCAACTAAAAGAAGCACTTTATTGTTTCCCGAATCGCCGCTTCGTAATCCCCTTAAATTAACTATTCCTCCTTTAGTCCAATGCCCGTGTTCAGACTGTATCTGGAAATAAGGAAGGCTGTTCAGAGCATCAAATAGATCGGAGTAACCTCTTTCCTTTATCATTTGTTTTGTAATTACAATTACCATAGCTGAAGCTTCTTTAGCTTTTTGCTCGGTTTTTGCCGATGTTACGACTTTTAGGTTTAAAAGTTCTTCAATAGAAAGGTCAAATAGCTGAGAGGTATTTGTTGTATCCTGCGCATTAACTACAATTTGCAAATAAATAAACAAAACTAAAATTTTAACAAAACTATCAAACTGCAACCTCATCTTGTTTGCCTCTTGGTTGATAATAGTTTAATCGAATTAATTGCCGCCGGTTATTATAAATACAAATAATTAGCCATTTATCTTTTCGGATTTTTAATTATTACAATAATCAATTTTGTTTTTAATTAAGTTGCTTCTATCCAATTATAAGGACAATTTCAGTTATGGCTTTAACAAGGAATAAACTATTATCGAATATAAGTTTCTGATTTTTAATTATAATTCAATAATAATTAATAAATGTCCTTATAAATTAATTTATAATTTATCAACTATTCCTGAAACTCTTTGCCGGGTGTGCCTAATAAGCGGCCAATGGCGCTTAATTCAGGAATTTGTTCAATTAATAATTTAAACATAACTATAAGGGGAACCGAAAGCAGCATTCCGGCAGCGCCCCATAAGAATCCCCAAAATACAAGCCCAAACATTGTTGTAACAGTATTTAGGCTTAGTCCGCTTCCCATTAATACGGGTTCAACAAAATTTCCTAAAATCATCTGTCCCGATACAAGAATAATCAATAATAAAAGCGCCGTGGAAAATGTATCGAATTGAATAATTCCCATTAACGCCGGCAGTATTACCGCAAGTAAAGAACCTAAAATTGGAATGAAGTTTAAAAGGAAGGCTAAAAACGCCCATATGAAAGAAAATTTAACTCCGAATATAATTAGAGTTATGTACATAAAAATTGCTGTAACCAGACTGATAATTATTTTCAGTTTTACGTAGGTATAAATTGATTTAAGTATTTTTTCATATCCGGAAATTATTTTTTCAGAATTATCTTTTCCGCTTACATATTTGAGAAACTTTTTATAAGAAGGCATGCTCGCTAAAAAAGCTACGTAATAAAATGCAAATACTAGGAATGAAGATGTAAAGTTTCCCAATATATTAAAAATTGAGCCGATTGTTTTTGAAAGGAAACCGCTTGTAAGTATGGTACTGATCGCTTCGTCAATATTTATTTCAGAATTTAAGTACGTCTTTGACATTTCATTAAACCAAAGGAAAAGCGGTTTGAATCTATGTCCCAAACTAGAAAGCAGATAATCCTTTTGGTTAATGAATTCCGAAATAGTAGTAGAAAAAATCAATATTATTCCGAATATTAAACTGAGGGAGATAAACGCAATCGCGGGGAAAATAATCCAATTGTGGATTTTCTTTTTTCTAAGTGAGATTATCATCGGCTGAAATAATGCCGCGAATAAAAAAGCAAAAACCAGTGGAATAAGAATTGACGAAAGCAGGTAACATAAATAAAAAATTACTATCAATAAGAAGATTATTTCAATTCTGCTGTTAGCCCACTTCATTTAATATACCTCAATAAATAACTCAAATTAAGATAGCAATTTATTTTTATGTTAATCCTTTCTTAAAAAAATTATTTGCGTTATTATTATAATTCGAATATTTAAAAAGCTCAATAAAGAAGATTTAAAATTCACTATAATATTTTAATAATTGATTTCCGAATAACTCTATTTCATTTAATACTTCGGGATTATCAAGAGCGGTTCTATTTTTAACTTCTTTACCGGAAAGCACGGCTTTAATACCTAGCTCAACAGGCTTACCGCTCCTTGTAACCGGCAGACTTGATATCTGAAATATAAATTTAGGAACATGCCGGGAAGATCTTTTCTTTTGAATTACTTTTTTAATTTCTTCACTAAATTTATCCTCAAGTATAAGATTATCATTAAGGACGACAAATAAAATAATAATTTCATCCAATTGACCGGGAGGATTCCAGCCAACTGCGGCGGCGCCTTTAATGTACAACAATTCATCAAGAGCCGAATAAATTTCAGCGCAGCCTATTCTAACTCCCCCCGGATTTAATGTTGCATCGCTTCTTCCGTAAATAACGGAATTCCCGTTTTTGTCAAATTCAATATAATCACCGTGAGTCCAAACTCCGGGATAACCTGCGAAATAAGAATCCAAATATTTTTTACCGTTTGAATCGTTCAAAAATCCTATCGGCATTGAAGGAACCGGTTTCCTGCATATTAATTCGCCGGGTTTATTTATTATTTCATTTCCGTCTTCGTCAAAAGCGGCAGCATCAATACCTAATCCTTTACATTGAATTTTGCCGGCATAAACAGGCAGCGCGGGATTGCCGAGCACAAAACATGATATAATATCAGTTCCTCCGCTAATACCCGCAAAGTGTAAATCTTTTTTTATTTCAGAATAAATCCATTTATATCCTTCAGCCGATAAAGGTGAGCCGGTATAGAAAACAGATCGGAGATTATTGAACTCGAGTCCGCCGAAACTATGGTCCTTTATTTCACTTTTCATACATGTTTCAATATATCTTCCGCTTGTTCCGAAATGCGTAATATTGTTTGCATCTACCTTTTCCCAAATTGATTGTAAATTAGGATATGCGGGACTGCCTTCATACAAATAAATAGCCGCCCCTGAAGCCAGAGCTGATAATTGCCAATTCCACATCATCCATCCGGTTGTTGTAAAATATAATAATCTGTCACCTTGTTTAATATCACAATGAAGCAGATGTTCTTTTTTATGCTGCAAAAGAGTACCGCCGAGACTATGCAAAATACATTTTGGAACCCCGGTTGTACCGGATGAAAACATAATAAACAAAGGATCGTTAAAGTCTCTCATTTCGTAATTATTCTTTTCAACTACATTTTTGGATAAAAACTCTTCCCAGACTATATCTGTATCCGATTTATATAAATCACCTGAATGAAAAGGCACAACAACTATTTTATTTATTGAAGGAACTTTTTTCTTTAATTCAATAATTACTTTTTTTGATGAACGGATTTTACCATTATATAAATAATTACTGCTGGCAAAAACAATTTTCGGATTGATTTGTGAGAATCTGTCAACTAAGGCCTCTAATCCGAAATCGGGAGAAGCGCTGCTCCACACGGCGCCTATTGAAGCGCATGCAAGACATGCAATAATTGCTTCGGGAACATTGGAAATATATCCAGCAACAATATCTCCCTTTTTAATCCCTGAATTTATTAATGCACCGGCACATTTAAATGTTTCATTTTTTAACTCTTCAAACGAATATTCATATTGATACTCGGAATTAAAATTATGTTCATACCCTTCAGTTAAAAATTTAACGGCTGTTCCGTTATAGTTTTTTTCAAAAATATTTTCGGCATAATTTAGTTTTATACCTTCGAACCATTTAACCCCCGGCATTTTATACGACGATAAAACCTTTTTATATTCGCCACTATAAATAATACCGGAATATTTCAAAAAAATTTCCCATAAATTTTCCAGATCGTTTACCGACCAATTATGGAGATCATTATAATCATTAAATGTTATTCCGGTATTCGCGGAGAGAAGTTTTGTGAAATGATAAATATTGGTTGATTGAATATATTTTTCTTTGGGTGTCCAAAGTAATTCATGCATAATTAAATTTTCTTATGTATTAAAATCAGATGAATTAATCATTAAGCCAATCGCAGATTTTATTTACTGCTTCAAGCAGTCTTCCGCATGAAGTTTCAAGAAACTGGCCATTTAAATTTTTATCGGACGGAATTTGTTCTGCCGCGGCAAGAGCACGTGCGCCGTCAAAATCAACATAAGCCAAACGCGCGGTTAATTCATCCGCTGGTCTGCCGAAATCCGATCCCGGCAATATTGCTACTCCCGTTTCATTAAGCAGGTTTGAACAAAGCTCATTGCTGGTTTTTATTCCTTTCGCGTTCAATTTATCTTTATAAAAACTAAAATCAGGGAAAAGATAAAAACCCCCTTCCGGCATAGGAACTTTTACACCGGCAGAAGTTAATTTATTGGCTAGTTCTTTGCCCAAATTTCTTAATATTCTTCTGGACTGCCAAAGGTATCTTTCAATTTCAATACCGCCTTTAAATGCTCTTACGGCAGCGTATTGAATAGGCGCGCTTGTGGATGTAAATGTTTCACTCGCGACTGAAGACATTGAATCCAATAGCCATCTCAGGGAGTTTGGAAATATAAACGCGCCAAGCCTCCACCCTCCGGCACCGCACCATTTACTTAAACCGCCCGATATTATTGTCCCTTCCGGATAGAATCGTGATATTGATACATGCTGCCCCCGATGATGAAGTTCGCCGTATATTTCATCGGATAATAAAATCACCTGATATTTTCTCGCGACCTTGGCAAGTTCTTTAAGCTCGTCGACTATATATGTGCATCCGCTTGGATTGGAAGGATAATTAAGTATAACAATTCTAGGTCGTTCAGGATCTTCTTTGCAAATATTGTAAAGTTCTGACGGAGTAAGTTTCCAGTTGTTTTCAACTTGCGTAGAAAGCCATCTTACATGCCTTCCTATTATATGCGCCTGGGGAGCGTATGATACCCAGCTTGGCGTAGGTATTACCAAATCGCCGTAATACACAAACTGCAGAAGAAACATAAGCTCTTTTGAGCCCGGTCCTATTAATACATCTTCCCAGCTATAACTAACACCCTGCCTGCGCTGATGATAATCGGCGATTGCTTCTCTTAGTCTTTTAAGTCCTTTTACAGGCAGGTAGTCTTTTTGATATGCGTTCGCTCTTAGTTCTTCTACAACCGGTTCAGGAACGGGAAACGGCGATTGACCAAGTCCCAGTTTATATATTTGACGGCCTTGTTTTTTTAATTCTTCCGACTGTTCATTGATTCTTAAAGTCGCTGATTGAGGGATTCCCCTAACGTTTAAGTTAAGGTTAATCTGCATTTTGTTAGTCTTATTATTTGCCATTAACTTGAAATATAAAATATATTATTCGGGAATGTTTCAATAATAAAAACTTTTCCGGCAATTGCAATAAAATCATTTTAACAGAAGCATTTTTTTTGTGACCGAATAATTTCCAATTATAAGTTTATAATAATAAACTCCGCTTGAAAGGCCGGATCCGTCAAACTCAATTTCATAAGTTCCCGGAGATTTAATTTTATTTAATAATGTTTTTATTTCATTTCCGAGAATGTCATACACTTTTAATTTTACCGATAGCTGGTTATTATCCGGAACCGTAAACTTTATTTTTGTAAGCGGATTAAATGGATTAGGATAATTTTGATAAAGTTCATACCCGGCATTTATTATTTCTTCTTTTATAACTGTTGGCTCTTCGGTAACAAGTTTTCTTTCAAAAAATCCGGCTCCGTTGGTTGACGCCCTGAGCAGTCTGTCGGATCTTAATATTTTTAAATCGGAAATAATAACGGCATCCGGCAGTCCAAGTGAAAAACTTTCCCATGAAGTTCCGTTATTGGTAGATAAATATACACCAAGATCATTACCCAAATAAATGTGCGTTGGATTTTCAGGATCAACTATAACAGCCGAGGCCGGAACATCAGGCAAGCCGGAACCAATATTTTCCCAATTCTGGCCGAGGTCTTCAGAAATATACAAATGAGAAGTTCCGAATCCCAGAAGCGTTACGTAAACATAACTTTTGTTGTCAATAAATATACATCCGATAAATCTATCAGGCAGACCGTTTGTAATATCAGTCCAGGTATCGCCTCCGTTAATAGATCTGAAAAGTCCCGCTTTAACGCCGGCTTCTTTTTGTTCGAAAGGAAATGTAGCCGCGAAAACTACATCATCACTTTGAGGTGCAACGGTGATTTTTACAATCGGGTTTCCGTCAAGAACTCCACCTTTGTTGTATTCAAACCAGGTAAGTCCTGCGTCAAACGATTTATAAATTTTTTCTCTTCCGGCATAAATTATATCGGGATCTTTATTTCCAAGTGCAAACGGCGCAATATAAGCTGTTTCGGAACCGGCCCCGGGAATTGTTAAATGCCCGAATGAAGTTCCTTTATCTTTGGATTTAAATACATTTAAACCCTGATAGGAAGCATAAACTACATTATCGTCCAAAGAATTAATTCCGGTGATTCCGCCGTCGAAAGGCAATACATACTTGCGCCATGTATTTGATCCGGAATAAATATTTGTACCGTTACCTTGTGCGCCACCTATTATAAAATTTTTATCCTGCTGCGAAATTGAAAAACCCCCGTAAAAATTACTTGTCTGGTACCCGCCGTTGCAGGACTCAAAAGACTCTCCCCCGTCGGTTGTTCGGAAAATGCCTCCGTCGGTAGCAAAATATATTACATTTGTATTTGTCGGGTGATAAACAATTCCATGTAAATTTTGATGAACGTATTTGTCGTCCCCCTCAGGCTGCCCCGGTTCAATAAAACCTGAATAAATATTCCCGTTGGAAATTTGTTTAAATGTTGATCCGCCGTCGGAAGATTTCCAAAGATATAAACCTCCCGCAATTATCTCTTTTGCATTTTTAGGATTGATTGCTATATCGTGAGAATACCATCCATTATAAGATGCCCAATTAATAAAAGGACTTGGAGTAGGTATCCAGAATGTTCCGTTGTTATCCGTTTTGTAAGACCAGGTTGCGGTATTTAAATTTTTAGAATAATCGCCGTACCCTGAAGTGGCAAATAAAATATTGGGTTCGGACTGCGACACATCAATTTTGGATTTGCCGTTAAGGAAGACCGAAGAAGTGGGAGGAAAGACGTACATGTTTGTCCATGCATTCCCGCCGTTATCAGTTTTATATAATCCGTTTTTATCACTGCCTAAATTTCCGCAGGCTACAAATACCCTGTTGGGATTTGTGGGACTGATAACAATATCAGTTGCCATTTTAACATCATGAACACGGTACCAAAAATTACGGTCGCCGTAAAATAAGTTTTTATACGTGCCTTCAGTAGTTGCGGCCCAAATTATATTTCTGTTATAAACATCAATTTTGATATCATTAATTCCTACCTGCAGGCTATCGCTCCAGTTTAAACTTTGTTCCCAGGTTATACCGCCGTCGGATGTTTTTATAATCCCGATGCCGTAACTTCCGGTTGTAAGTTTATCTGCAAATCCGGTTCCTGTTTGTTTAAAATTATAGACTTCACCTGTGCCTATATAAATTCTATTTGTATCAACCGGATCAATTGCTATAGCGCTGACGGACGTAACAGGAAATCCAGTGGAAACATACTGCCATGCCTCGGCTCCAATACCGCCCGAATAACTTCTCCAAAGTCCGCCTCCGGCGCTTCCGGCATATATTGTTTCGGTGTTAAGAGGATTAATAGCCAAACAAAGAGTTCTTCCGCCGATATTGTTTGGACCAATAGCTTTCCATGGATCCGGTTCGTTTGTTTTATTTAATTTCTTTTCCAGATTAATTTTGGAATATTCTTTTGCTTTTATTAATACATCGGAAGGGATGTTTTTATTAGGGTAAGTTCTGGAGCTGCTCCAGTATTCCAGCAATTTAAAGACTGATGAGGAATTTTTTTCTATAATTTCAAGATTTTGTGAGAATATAATGTTTCCGAAGAAAAAAATTCCGCAAAGCGACAAACTAACTGCAGTAAATTTTATTCTATTTTTTTTTGAAAAATACTGCATTATATAATCTCATTAGGAATAAAAGTAAATCAATTCTATTAAACGGAAGTAATTTATAAAAAATAATAATGGTAAGAAAATCTAAAAACTTAATTATGCTTTGAGGAGGAAACCGCAATTGAGTCTTAAAAAAATGAAGTCTGACAGGCATATAATGCGGAAACTACAACCAGGCTTAATAACAGAACATAAATAAAGAATAATTTTTTCATTTTCCACACAGTAGAATTTTATAATAAGAATAATAGTTAGTAATTGTAAACGCCGGAAAATTATAATAAATAGGATGAAATGTCAAGTTTGTTAACGTAATAAACTTTTGTTTTTTAATAAGTTACAAAAATAACTTAAACCTATTTTCTATGGGGAAGAAATAAGTTAAATATGGATGTACTAAAATAAATTTATGAAATAAGCAAGGCATAGCGGGAAATGACAAAAAAAAAGAGACGCAGAACGTCTCTTTTTTTGTAAAACTTGTCTTAAAACTTAAGCAACTTTTACTTCTTGAGCCTGAGGACCTTTTTGACCTTGTCCAACTGTAAATTCTACAGTTTGACCTTCTTCCAATGTTTTGTATCCGTCACCAACTATTGATTGATAATGAACAAAAACATCTTCTCCGCCTTCGCGAGAGATAAAGCCATAGCCCTTAGAGCTGTTGAACCATTTAACGGTTCCTTTTACACGCTCTGACATGTTGCGCTACCTATTAATTGTTAAACAAAAGAATTAATTAAACGAACAGAGCTTCTGAAACCAAAAAGTAAAAAAAATTGCTTTTACGATTATTGCTCAAGTTCTAACAAAAGAGTAAACAGCAAAAATCCAAAGAACTCTTTGCTCCGCGAGTAGGACTCGAACCTACAACCCTTCGGTTAACAGCCGAATGCTCTACCATTGAGCTATCGCGGAATAAAAATGAGCTTCAAAAATATAGTTTATGTAAAGAATTGTCAAGTACTAATTTGAAAATAATTGTTTTTTCTCAATTTTCATTTCCTATAAGTTTATTCCAACTATTGAGAATAAGTTGTTTATATTTTTCGTATCTATAGTCTTATTACTTTCTGTTTTTTGTCCTTTTGTTATTTTAATGTATAAAAATTCAGGGCACATAAATTGATTGTTATTTTATTCAAAAATAACATTTGAGGAAATTATGAACTTGACACACATTGAACACATCGGAATCGCAGTAAACAACCTCGAAGAATCTATTAAATATTATGAAGGTATTCTCGGATTAAAATGTTATTCAATTGAAGAAGTAAAAGATCAAAAAGTGAAAACTGCTTTTTTCAAAATCGGTCAAACTAAAATAGAACTTTTGGAATCAACCGATCCCGAAGGACCAATCGGAAAGTTTATCGAAAAAAAGGGAGAAGGAATTCACCACCTCGCATTTCATGTGGAAAATTTGCAAGGCGCGTTAAAGGAAGCAGAAGAAAAAGGAATAAGATTAATTGATTCAGTACCGCGTAAAGGAGCAGAAGGATTAAACATTGCGTTCCTTCATCCCAAATCTACCAACGGCGTACTTACTGAATTCTGCGAAGATTTAAATAACAAAGAATAATAAAACAACTAAAAGCTAACAGGTAATGTTACGGAGCTAAAATGGCAATTGAAGACAAAATTAAAGAGCTGATGGATATGCGCGCAAAGGCGCGATTAGGCGGCGGTGAAAAACGAATTGAATCGCAGCACAAAAAAGGAAAATACACAGCGCGTGAGAGAATAGACTTGCTGCTTGATGAGGGAAGTTTTGAAGAATTTGATATGTTTGTTTCTCACAGAACAGTTGATTTCGGGTTAGACAAACAATCGTATTTATCAGACGGTGTTGTAACTGGATACGGAACTATTGACGGTAGACTTGTTTATATTTTTTCACAAGACTTTACTGTTTTCGGCGGTTCACTTTCCGAAATGTACGCTCAGAAAATATGCAAGGTATTGGATAAAGCTATGAAGGTCGGCGCCCCGGTAATTGGAATAAACGACAGCGGCGGCGCGCGTATTCAGGAAGGTGTTAAAAGTCTCGGAGGTTACGCCGATATTTTTCAAAGGAATATTATGGCCTCTGGAGTTATCCCTCAAATATCCGCTATATTCGGACCATGCGCAGGAGGCGCGGTATATTCGCCTGCTTTAACCGATTTTACAATTATGGCTAAAGGCACCAGTTATATGTTTGTAACCGGACCAAAGGTTGTTAAAACGGTTACAGGTGAAATTGTAACTGATGAAGAATTAGGCGGCGCGTCTATACATGCTTCAAAATCAGGCGTAACTCATTTTGCAGCAGAGGATGAACAGGAAGGAATTTTAATAATCCGGAAACTGTTAAGTTATCTTCCGCAAAATAATATGGAAGAACCGCCAATCACTTCCTGCGACGATCCTATTGACAGACTTGATGATGCATTAAATCAGATTATTCCGGAAAGTCCGAACAAACCTTACGATGTTAAAGATGTTATTCATTCTATTGTCGATTATAGTGAATTCTTAGAAGTTCAAAGAAACTACGCTCCGAATATCATAACTGGATTCGCGAAGTTTAACGGAGCGCCGGTCGGGATTGTCGCTAATCAGCCCAGTTATTTAGCCGGTGTTCTTGACATTAATGCTTCAAGAAAAGCCGCTAGATTTGTAAGATTCTGCGACGCCTTTAACATACCGATTGTAACATTGGTTGACGTACCCGGATTTTTGCCGGGAACGGCTCAGGAATACGGCGGAATAATTCTGCACGGAGCGAAATTATTATTTGCATACGGCGAAGCTACAGTTCCCAAAGTTACGATTATCCTGCGCAAAGCTTACGGCGGAGCTTATGATGTTATGAGTTCCAAACATTTAAGAGGAGATATCAATTACGCTTGGCCGAATGCCGAAATAGCTGTAATGGGTCCAAAAGGAGCAATTGAAGTGCTTCACGCAAAAGAATTAAATGATATTACCGACGACGCCGAAAGAGTAAAATTCATTTCAGAAAAAGAAGAAGAATACAAACGTAAGTTCGCTACTCCTTACGTAGCCGCAAAATACGGTTATATAGATGATGTAATTGAACCAAGGAATACAAGGTTCAGAGTTATAAGAGCATTGCAAATGCTTTCAACTAAAAAGGATACAAACCCTCCAAAAAAACATTCCAATATTCCATTATAATTGAGAGGATAATAAAATGATTTTAGAAATAAAAAGTGTATCGGACAGCGTAAAAGCAGCGGCGGAAAAATCCGACTTATTTAATGAAATAACTTTTTCGCCGGAAAAAATGATTGACGGCGACGGATTATTTATATCATTGGTCGGATATATCATAGTCTTCACATCCTTACTCCTGCTCGCTACGTTCATAAGCAGAATAAAAAACATTCTTGCCTTAAAGCAAAGGAAAAAACTTAAAGAAACAGGTCATAGGGCCGCCGATATTGAAGATCTATCAATATCAGACGAAACCAATGCCGCAATTGCGATGGCAATACATTTGTATTTTGCCGAAGTCCATGATATGGAAAATACAGTACTAACAATTAAAAAGGTCCAAAGACCATATTCGCCTTGGAGCTCAAAAATTTACGGACTAAGGCAATCACCAAGAAAATAAACCGGAACTAAAATGAAGAAATTTAAATTTATTATTCGCGGAAATAATTATGATGTCGATATTCTTAATATTGAAGACGACATAGCTGAGATTGAAGTAAACGGAACGACCTATCAGGTTGAGGTTGTTAAACAAAAGAAAGAAATTAAAACTCCAAAATTAACAAGATCTGCGGTAGTGCCCAGCTCAGAAGCCGACAGAGCTAAAACAAGCAAACCATCTGAGTCTAAAGGAGCGGGACACATTAAAGCTCCTCTGCCCGGAGTAATTTTGGAAGTAAAAGTTAAAGAAGGCGATATTGTTAAAGTCGGCGATACCTTATTAATTATGGAAGCGATGAAGATGGAAAACAATATTAAAGCCGATAAAGAAGGAAAAATTCTTTCACTAAAAGTTAAACCCGGGGATTCCGTTCTTGAAGGTGATGTTCTCGCGGAAATCGGAGGGTAACCATGCAGGGACTTTATCAATTTTTTGAGTTTACCGGATTCGCGAATGTTACCCCCGGTCATCTCGTAATGATTGCGATAGGACTAATATTTATTTATCTGGCTATCGCAAAAGACTATGAACCGCTTTTATTAGTGCCGATTGGGTTCGGAATTCTAGTTGGCAATATTCCTTTTCTGGAAAATGTTGGCTTGCAGATCGGTATTTATGAAGACGGAAGTGTTCTTAACTATTTGTATTTCGGTGTTGTTAAAGGAATATATCCGCCGCTTATATTTCTTGGTATCGGGGCTATGACCGATTTTTCGGCGCTGCTTTCCAATCCCAAGTTAATGCTGCTCGGCGCAGCGGCGCAGATAGGTATTTTCGGTACTTTTATGGCCGCTCTTACACTTGGATTTACACAGGAACAGGCAGCCGCAATTGGTATTATCGGCGGTGCAGACGGACCAACAGCTATTTTCCTTGCATCAAAACTGGCTCCCGAATTAATCGGGGCGATAGCTATCGCCGCTTATTCTTATATGGCCTTGGTTCCGGTTATACAGCCTCCAATTATAAATCTTCTTACATCTAAAGAAGAAAGAATAATTAAAATGAAACCGCCTCGTTCTGTTTCCAAATTGGAAAAAATCATGTTCCCGATAGTCGGAATGATTTTAACGACGTTTATTTCTCCCGGCGCTCTTCCGCTTTTAGGAATGTTATTCTTCGGCAACTTATTAAAAGAATCAACAGTTACAAAAAGACTTGCTGAAACAGCTAACAGGGCATTGATAGATATAGTTACAATTTTATTAGGATTGACCGTAGGCGCATCAACACAAGCAACAACATTTTTAACACCGCAGTCAATTTTAATATTCGTTCTCGGAGCAATTTCATTTATGATTGCTACGGCAGGCGGTGTGTTATTTGCTAAAGTTATGAATCTTTTCCTTAAAGGAGAAGACAGGCTTAATCCTATGATCGGCGCGGCGGGTGTATCAGCGGTACCCGATAGCGCGCGTGTTGTTCACAGCATGGGACAAAAAGAAGATCCTTCCAATTATCTGCTTATGCACGCAATGGCTCCTAACGTAGCGGGAGTTATTGGGTCGGCTGTAGCGGCAGGTATATTAATGGGATTTTTAATGCATCTTCTATAAAATTTTATTCAGAGTATTTATTTATAAAATCCCGTTTGAACAAAACGGGATTTTTTTTATCCCTTATATTTTGCCTTTAGAATAATCATTATATTTGTTATGATTATAAAAAAGGATTTTTCATTGTGAAAAAATTTTTCGTTTTAACATTGCTCTTTATAAACGTTTATCTTGCAAATAAAATTTACGCGCAATCTGCCTCCGAGCTTTGCAGTCAAACTAAAATTAATTCGTATAATAATTTGTTAAAAACAGGCAAGCTGAATTACCCCGGAGATGAAACAATTGACGCGCTTTATTACAAAATAGATTTATTAATAAACCAAAGTTTTGTAAGCGGAAAAACCACAGTAAAATTAAAACCGGCAGACTCTTCTATAAATTCATGTTTTCTTGATTTAAAGAGAAATATGATTATTGATTCCGTTTTGCTGAATAACGCGAAAATAAATTTTATAAGAAATTCAAATGAAGATATTTTTACGGTAAATTTACCAATTACGTTTTCACCTTTGGAAGAATTTGAAATAGATATTTATTATAAAGGAAACCCAATACGCGAAGAGTTCGGCGGATATGTTTACGGCACAGATCAGGCTACCACAAAACGCAACGACGGTCAGCCTGTTATATGGACTTTATCAGAACCCTACAGCTCGAGTAACTGGTTTCCCTGCAAAGATACTCCTGCCGATAAAGTTGATTCATCTGATGTTTGGATTACGGCAGATGAGTTTTACAAAACTGTTTCCAACGGAACTCTTGAAGATGTTGTTGACAACGGAACAACCAAAACTTATAAATGGAAAAACAGAACTCCGATTGCTCAATACTTAATTTCAATAGCAATGACGAATTATGAAGAGTATAAAAATGAATTTGAATATGAACCCGGCGAGACTATGGATGTTGTTCATTATATTTATCCCGGCACATTGGACGCAAACAAAAAAAGCCAGTTAGACAGAACTGTTCCTATGCTCGAATTCTTTTCGGAAGTTTATGGTTTGTATCCGTTTATAAATGATAAATACGGTCACGCTCAATGCGGTTTCGGCGGGGGAATGGAACATCAAACGATTTCTTCAATGGGCAGTTTCGGAGAAACATTAGTAGCTCATGAACTCGCTCACCAATGGTTTGGTGATAAAATAACATGCAAAGATTGGCACCACATCTGGTTAAATGAAGGATTCGCTACTTATTCGGAAGCTTTGTGGATTGAGCATTTTTACGGTATGGAGGAATATAATAATCAAATATATAATGAAATGTATGGTATTTATTATCCAGCAATTTCAGCAATCGGCAGTATATATGTTCAAAATATTTCTACTATTAATGAAATATTTAGCTCAAGCCGAAGTTATGCAAAGGGCGCTGTTGTTCTGCATATGTTAAGAGGGATTTTAGGAGACGACATATTTTTTGCCGCGCTGAAAGCTTATGCCAATGATCCGCATCTTTCTTATAGCGTTGCGACAACCGAAGATTTTCAAAATATTGTTGAACAGGTGTCGGGAATCGACTTGGATTATTTTTTCAGTCAATGGATTTACGGCCAAAGTTACCCAAGATACAATTATGATTGGGGATATACTGAATCCGGCGGTCTTTACAATTTGGTTATAAATGTGAACCAGCAGGTACTTAACACCAGTCCTTCATTTTTTACAATGCCTGTTCAATTTAAAGCGCAGACAAACCAGGGCGATACATTATTCACAGTATTTAATGACCGGCAGAATCAGACTTTTAATATTGTATTAAATTCAAAACCTACAAATGTAGTTTTAGACCCCGATAACTGGATACTTAAAGCAGCCTCCGGAACAACCGAAGTCGGTAAAAAATATGAGCTGATGAATGATTTTTACCTGGAACAGAATTATCCTAATCCTTTTAACCCTTCAACAAAATTTAATTATGTAATGTACAGAAGACAGAATGTTAAGATTACTGTTTTTGATTTACTTGGAAATGAAATAACAGTCTTAGTCGATGAAGAAAAAGATCCGGGCGTTTACGAAGCAGAGTTTGATTTAACTTCAATAAACAAAGACTTATCCAGCGGAGTTTATATTTACCAGATGAAAACGGATACATTCCTGGATTCAAAAAAAATGGTTCTGTTGAAATGATTGGGTGATTGGGTGATTGGGTGATTGGGTGAAAAATATGTTCAATCAATCAAACAGTCAATCATCCAATCAAAATAATTTTTCCCTATTTTAGTTTTAATAAAGCAATTTAATTTTCTGTTATTATAATTTCTTACCCCTTTTACATAATTCTATTTATTGCTATTTTATAATCCAACCTCGAATAAATTATTCGGTAATAATTATGAAACTAATCAAACCCATTCTTTTATTATTAATTTTTGTGATGACAAATATGAACGCTCAATTTGAATTTGCCGGGGATGTAAAAAATTACAAACAATTTGAGAACAGAATCGAGTTCGATTTATCAAACTCAAAATTCAATTTATATGTTTATCAATACAATATTATACGTTTCCGTTTTACCAATAAAAATGAATTTGACCCGGCTCCCTCTTACGCGGTGATTTATGAGCTTCCGGGAAAAACAAATTTTTCTTTTAAGGAAGAAGAAAATCATTTTCTAGTTACAACCGGCGAATTAAATATTCAAATTAATAAATCTCCCTGCCGTATTTCTATTTACGATAAAGATATGAATTTGATAAACGCCGACGAAGAAAGTTTCGGCGTAAGTTTCGACAGTGAAGAAGTGCGCGTTCACAAAAAATTACTTGAAGGCGAAAACTTTTTCGGACTCGGGGAAAAGTCCGATAACTTAAAAAAGAACGGCAATCAATATACAATGTGGAATACGGATTACCCGGCATATACAAGCCGCAAAGACCCGCTCTATGTTTCTATTCCTTTTTTTATCGGCGTAAAAGATTTTAAAGGGTACGGAATATTTTTCGACAACACGTATAAATCATATTTTAACATGGGCGCTAGCAACGACAGGTTTTACTGGTTCGGCGCCGATAAAGGCGAAATGGATTATTATTTTATCTACGGACCTGAAATTAAAAAAGTTGTTTCTGATTACACATTATTAACGGGAAGAATGCAAATGCCCCCTAAATGGGCACTCGGTTATCAGCAAAGCAGATGGAGCTATTACCCGGAATCTAAAGTAAGAGAGATTGCAAAAAATTTTAGAGATTACGATATACCATGCGATGTAATTTATCTCGACATTCATTATATGGACGGCTATAGAGTTTTTACATGGGATAAAGAAAGATTCCCGCAGCCTGAAAAAATGATTAGTGATTTAAAGAAAGACGGATTCAAATTAATAACAATAATTGACCCGGGCGTAAAAGCAGATGAAAATTATCATGCCGCAAAAGAAGGGATTGCAAAAGATCTTTTTGCAAAATATCCCGACGGCCAATATTACCAAGGCGAAGTCTGGCCTTCATGGGCTTACTTTCCCGACTTCACAAAAAAAGAGACACGTGAATGGTGGGGTGATAAATTATCTGTATTAATGAATGAAGGTATTGAAGGATTCTGGAACGATATGAATGAGCCGGCGGTATGGGGACAGAATTTTCCTGATATTGTACAGTTTGATGATAACGGATTTAAAGCATCGCATAAAAAAATACATAATGTTTACGGTCTTGCTATGGCGCAAGCAACAAACGAAGGCCTGCAAAAACATTCTTCAGATAAAAGAAGATTTGTATTAACTCGCGCCGCGTTTGCCGGAATACAAAGGTATTCAGCTGTTTGGACTGGTGATAACGAAGCTACGGAAGAACATCTGAAACTTTCATGTGTTATGCCGCAGGGATTGGGATTAAGCGGAGTGGCCTTTAACGGTCCCGATGCCGGAGGATTTATGGGAGAACCTTCCGCAAAACTTTACGCAAGATGGTATCAGCTCGGCTCTTTTACTCCTTTTTTCAGAGGTCATACTGAAATTAATACAAAAGCTCAGGAACCATGGGCGTTCCCGGAATGGGTTACCGATATAGCGCGCGCTTCTATTAAATTTAGATATCAGTTGCTTCCTTTCTGGTACAGTGAATTTTATTACGCATCTAAAACAGGAATGCCTGTTATGCGTCCGATGTTTTTAAATAATCAATCCGACAAAAACTGTTACTTAAACGAAATTCAGGAACAGTTTATGCTCGGAGATAATTTACTTGTGGCGCCTGTTCTGAATGAAAATGATTTGTTTAAAAAATTATACCTCCCGGAAGGTACTTGGTTTGAATGGAATTCAAATCCGCCCGGGCGCATAATTGAAGGCGGAAGTTGGATTGTTGTAGAAGCCCCGCGAAATAATATTCCTCTTTATTTAAAGGAAGGCGGAATAATTCCGATGCATGAATCACAAAATTATGTTGGTGAAAAACAGATTCGGCAAATGGAATTTTTAATATTTCCGTCCGAAAAATACAATGATTATAATTTATATGAAGACGACGGCGAAACATTTAAATACACAAACGGGAATTATTCATTAACAAATATTAATGCGGTAAAAAACTCAGGTAAGATTATAATTAAACTTGATAAAACATATAAAGGTTATGATTCCAAATTGGTAAATTACCTTTTTCAAATGATAAATATTGATTCTTTTAATTCGGTAAAAGTAAACGGCATTTTATTTAAGAGCATAAAAGACAAAAATAAATTTGATGAATCAAACGAAAGTTTTTTCTATAATAAGTCTGATAAATTTTTAATTATTAAAACACCTGTTATGGATAATATTTATGTTGAAATTCAATAAGTCTTGAATTGATACTGGTTTAATATACGGAACTAACAAAATGAATATGAAACTTATAATTAAGTTATTTTTTTCGATAATCTTATCAACTACATTTACAAATATTTCTTTGGGAGCAGATTTGTATATAAGCGATAAAAATTCCGGCAATGATGTTTTAATTTTAAATAAAGAAAAAGAAAATACCTCTCAGAATTATTCTGATAAAAAACTCGGTTCCTTTTTTGAAAACGGTAATACAGTATTCCGTCTGTTCACGCCTAATGCCCACAAGGTTGTGCTTCATACATTTAAAAATGCTGAAGATATAAATTCGGAAGAGTATGAAATGACCGCTGATGAAGACGGCGTTTGGGAAGTTATGCTTGATGGTGAATTAAACGGATTATATTACGGATACAAAGTTTATAATAAACACAATATTTCCGAAAACGGAAACGCGCCCTTATGCATCGATCCCTATTCGAAAGCGGTTGCCACCTATAATACTTTTCATAATCCCAGAAAATCAATTGTATATGAAAAATCATATGATTGGGAAAACGATAAATCTATTCAAAGAGATTGGCGGGATTTAATAATTTATGAAATGCACGTACGGGATATGACCGCTCATCCTTCTTCCAAAAGCGATTATCCGGGGACTTATAAGGGACTTGTTCAAAAAAACACAACCGGCGGTATTGATTATATAAAAAATCTCGGCGTTAATACTGTTGAGCTGCTGCCCGCGCAGGAATTCGGGAATATGGAAAGTCCTTTTAATGATTCGCTCAACGGAAAATTTAATTCATGGAATCCGTATGAAAGAAATCATTGGGGTTATATGACCGCTGCGTTTTTTGCTCCCGAAGCTTATTACAGTGAGGATTGGAAATCATTTAAACATAATGTTTGGATGGGAACAACCGGCAAACAGGTTAACGAATTCAAAAACATGGTTAAAGCTTTTCATAAAGAAGATATTGCCGTGATAATGGATGTAGTTTATAACCATCTGTCCGAATATGAAATCGGGAACTTGAAACAGATTGATAAGGACTATTATTTCAGGCTGGATGATAAAGGAAATTTTATTGCCGAAAGCTATTGCGGAAACGACTTAAAAACAGAAGCTCCGATGATGCGGCGGTTAATTATTGACAGCATTTTATACTGGATGAAGGAATATCATATTGACGGTTTCCGATTTGACCTTGGTAAATTAATTGATTGGGAAACAATTGAAGCCGTTATAAGAGAAGCTAGAAAAATAAATCCGAATGTAATCTTTACATGCGAACCGTGGGGCGGCGGTTATGATCCGCAAGGCTTTTCTATGCGCGGTTGGAGCGCGTGGAACGACCAGATACGCAACGGAATTAAGGGTGAAAACCCAGTTGACGGATTAGGATGGATTTTCGGAAAATGGTACGGCAATAATAACATAGAAAGAATCAAGAGTTATGTAAACGGAACGTTGATTAAAGATAAACACGGTTTGTTCCAGACAAAAGAACATTCGGTAAATTACCTTGAATCGCATGACGGATATACCCTGGGCGATTTTATAAGAATTGCTTCCGGTGAAGTTAAAAGAGACTCAATAATTAATGATATAAATAAAAACGCGGCCTTATCCCCTCTGCAAACAAAACTTAATAAACTTGCCGCGCTCTTTTTATTGACTTCTCAGGGGATAACAATGATTCACAGCGGGCAGGAATTCGCAAGGTCTAAAGTTATCCCAAATAATACAGATGCTAAAGATCCGCATAAAGGAATGATTGACCATAACAGCTACGATAAAGACAATGAGGCAAATTATATTAATTATAATCATGCTGAAATTAATCATGATCTTTTCGATTATTACAAAGGATTAATTGAGTTAAGAAAAACTTATGAAGCATTCCGCAAAGCTGATTACGGCAATATTAAATTCACCGAACTTTCTTATAATAAATTCGCGCTTGCTTATTCAATAAAATATAAAGAAGAAGAATTTTTAGTAATGTTTAACGCTAATAAAAATATTGAAGCGAAATTTCCTATTGCTGAAAACCAATGGGAAATTTTAGTTAATAATAAAAAAGCCGGCACAAGTTCGCTTGGAATTGCACCGGCTGAAATTATTTTAAATCCGGTCAGCGGAATAGTGCTAAAAAGAAAATAGAAATTAGATTTTTAAAATAACTTAAAAATTGAGACAATAATCTTTAATTTTAATTAATCGGATTTTTAATGTTGTGAAATGAAATAATTAATTTTAACTTAGATTTACTTATATACTGCATTACTTAACTTCTACTAATATTGCGTCAAATATTCTGTTTATATAATCCTCTAAAAAATGTATAATTATTTCGGGAATAAAGATGCACTCTCACGAAACAATTACTCGTTTAGCATTAGAAAAAGGTCTTGTTCAGGAATCTTTATTTTTTTATGACCCGATCTCAGGTAATAAAATAAATACCGCAGTATTTATTTCAAAGGTCCGGCACCTAACAGAGCAAAAAGAAATTGAAGAAGCCGTTGAACTTTGTATAACGGATTTGAGGAATAAAAAGTCCTGAGAGTATAACTTAACAATTAATTAAGCCTTTTTTTAATGATGAATGAAAAACCATAATTTCATGAACGGATAAAAATATGTACAAAGTACTTTTTACGGTTTTTATACTAATTATATTTTTTAGAAATACAGATGCTCAGAATGATACTTCAATTGTATTTCTTGGCAGTGTTGATTCAACCATAATTACAGATGTTAAATACGCAACAACTGACAATTTCGCCGGAAAAATTCTTTATCCAACCGATAAAGTATACTGCAGAAAAATTGTTGCTGAAAAATTAAAAGAAATCAATTCATATCTGAAAAAGAATCATAATCTCAGACTCAAAATTTTCGACGCATACCGTCCGCTATCAGTTCAGAAAAAAATGTGGGAAATTTACCCCGATCCTAATTTTGTTGCCGATCCCGCAACAGGTTCAAGACATAATAGAGGCGCCGCGGTTGATTTAACAATTGTCGATTCAAACGGCGTTGAGCTTTTAATGGGGACTTTATATGATGACTTCACGGATAAGGCGGGGCATAGCTACACAGATTTTCCGACGCATATATTAGTAAACAGAAAACTTCTTTTAAATGTTATGACTATGTTCGGTTTCAATCACCTCGAATCCGAATGGTGGCATTATGATTATAAAGATTGGAGAAGGTTCTCTATAATTGACCAAACTTTTAATAATAAATAGATTTGAAATTAGTGAAGATGCCTTTCTTTTTATGTCTTTATCGAATTGATTCCGGATTCGTCTAGGATTTATCTCGAAGGCGCAGGGTTTTCACCTTATATTTATCTCGGATTTGATGGGTTTTCACAGGGTATTCACAGGGTATTCATATTATAGATTGGAAGTAGGAAAATGCTTCTTCTAATGTCGGGATTAATACAATAATTAATTAATTTTTTACTCAATTAAAATAAAAATAAATTAGAAGTTGTAAAGTATTATTTGAAAAATTATTACAAGATATGCCAAGCCAATTAATTAGTGACTCGGCATATCATTTAACAACTAGATTCATTAATAGCCAATTATTTTTTTTCTATCAGATTTCTTTTTAACAGCAATAATTTCATTTCTATTGCCAAGATTAAATCTGCCTACCAGATTCTGCAGATTTTCCGTAAGTCTGTTTAAGTCATCGGCCGCAATTGCTATCTGTTGAACACCTTGCGCAGATTCGTGCGCCACAATATTAATTCCTTCTATATTTTTGCTGATTAATTCTGCCGCTCCGGATTGCTCTTCGCTTATTTCGGCGACTTTATTAACAACATCAACCACTTCATAAGTACCTTTTATAATTTCTTTTAACGATTCTCCTGCCTTTTCGGCTAATTCTTTGCCTTTCTCAACTTCTTCTGTTCCTTTATCAATAGCAATAACAGCGCCGCTTGTATCATTTTGTATTCTTTTTATCATACCTGCAATTTCTTTAGTTGCTTTTGTTGTTCTTTCCGCTAATTTTCTAACTTCATCAGCAACTACAGCAAAACCTCGACCTTGTTCACCTGCCCTAGCTGCTTCAATGGCGGCATTTAAAGCGAGTAAATTTGTCTGGTCGGCAATATCATCAATTACCTGTATAATTTCTCCAATCTGATCACTGTTATTGCCGAGTTCTTTTATAATTTCGGCCGATTGGCTGACAACAAGAGCAATTTTCTTCATTCCGTTTACTGTCTCTTGAACAACCGATCCACCGCTTCTTGCAATTTCACCGGCAAGCTTAGATTTTTCGGCGGCAATTCCCGCATTATGATTTGTATCCATAATAGTAGATGCCATTTGTTCAACAGCATTGCTTACATTATTTGTCTGGTAACTTTGTTCCTTAGCTCCGGCGGCCATTTCGTCCGAACTTATTAATAATTTAGAACTTGTTTGACTTATTAATTGTATTGAATCAATAAGTCCAATTATAGTTTCTTTAAAATGACGTGCGGCGGTATTAAGCTCTTTGAATAAAATAGAAACTTCGGTGTTGCCTTGATCATCAAATACAACACTAAGATCACCGTCGGAAAACTTATTTACATTTTCCAAATTTAATGCTACTTGATCTTCTAACTTTTCAAGGTATAAATTACAATTATGAACTTTATTCAAATTATTAAAAATTGCCGTAGCCATATTTTCGCAAGTATTATATCCGCAGGCAGAGCAGTTTCTAATATCTTCCTTATTAAATTTCAGCATGCTTTCATATATTTTTTTTAATTCATTTTCTGTCGGCTGTTTTATTTTCGATTTCAAATTTGAAGAAAGGTTTTTGTAAGTTCTCTTATAAATATTTTCGTTCCAGTACTTGTTTACTGTTTTTCTAATTTTAGTAAGGGACGGTTTTTTTGACAATGATGATTTATATTTCTTCTGCATTTCAATACTTCTTTTCTCAACATAATATTCGGCTTCGTCCACGGTTTTATTCTTGTCGGTTCCAGTACCACCGTTGCAACCCATATCGCAATTCAAACAATCAATTAACAACGGGGCTTTCTTATCATTAATATTTTTATGAAGATGATTCAAATATTCATAAATGATTTCGGGACCTTCAATTTTCCGCGCAATATTTACCGCACCCGGGAATTCTCTTTCAGCGGTTCTTAACAATCCTCCTGGTGTTGAAAATAAAACTGCTCTTTCGGCGGGGGGATTATCATAATCTAATTTGGGAAATTTTGACAAATAGATATTATTCTTATTAAAATATTCGGATATTCTTTTCATTGTAACATTATAATCGCCAATTCCCACTTCATCAAATTCTCTTTTTTTAGCGATACAAGGGGATATAATTAAAATTTTGCTGTTAGAAAATTGCGGATAAAAACTTTTTATCATTTTTGTTGTATGCGTCATTGGGCTATCGGCCGGAGCTAAATGCTCAATTAGTTCAGGTTTGTAGATTTGAATATAGGTAACTAAAGCCGGGCAAGGCTGTGCAATAACACAGGCAGGTTTGTTTTTTTGAATATGATTCAAATAGCTTTTAACTGTCAGCTCGGCACCAAAACTAACATCAAATATTCCTCTGATGCCTAAAGATTTTAGCCATCCGTTAAAATTTAAATACTCATTCGGAAAATTCGCCGCTATTGCAGGAGCAACTATTGCGACAATATTAGCACCGTTATTTATATCAATCATCCATTTATCAAAATCATCAATCCCAATTCTAGCTTCATGTGTACAAGCGTCAATACATTTTCCGCAGCCAATACATAAGTCCGGGTCAACTTCTACATGATTTCCGGATGCATTATTACAATATTTAACCGGGCAAACTGAAATACATTGATAGCAGTTAATGCATTTTTCTTCGTCAACATTAATAATTTTGGAAAGATTCATTTTAAAGTCCTTTAATAATTATATAAATTTACACAAAATGGTTTCAGTACGGCTTTATATTTAAATTAAACTTTCTTTCTAAAAATATTTTTGTTGATTCAAAACAAGTAATTATGATATTTCAAAATATAAATACATGAAATTAATCTTAGATATAGTCGGATAATTATGGTTAAGAATTTAATTATTTGTGATGAGCGAAAGATATTTGTGATGAATAAATAGTATGTGGAGTGTTTTGATCGGTAAAAACAAACAGTAAAAATATATATTCAAATTAGTATGTAAAAACCGGAAGCACGAATTATTTTCAAAACGGCTATGTAAGTAATGTAGATTTTTTCTTGTAACTATTTTAAATAAAAACAAGAATATGCTTCTTGTTTTTATTTATCTGTTTATTGATTTTTTTTAGTTCAGTAAATTAGATTTTTCAGTTTTCAATCTGCTTTTGTTTTGCTTTTTTATATTATCAGCCAATTTAAAATGAGAAATTAATTTCTGCAAATTATCGGTTAATTCGTTCAGGTTTCCGGACGCAGATGCTATTTGCTGAACGCCAGCCGCGCTTTCATGGGTAACATTACTTATACCTTCGATATTTTTACTTATTTGTTCGGAAGTAGCCGATTGTTCTTCGCTTGCAGCGGCTACCTGATTAATAACATCAACCACTTCATTAGTCTCTCTGATAATTTCTTTTAAAGAATCCCCGGCTTTACCAGCTAATAATTTACCTTTTTCAACCTCTTCTGTGCCCATTTCTATTGCACTTACGGCGCCGCCCGTATCATTTTGAATTTTCTTAATCATGCCCGCTATTTCTTTTGTAGCCTTTGTAGTTCTTTCCGCCAGTTTTCTTACTTCATCTGCAACAACGGCAAAACCTCTTCCCTGATCGCCCGCCCTTGCAGCTTCAATCGCAGCGTTTAGCGCAAGCAGATTTGTCTGATCGGCTATATCATCAATTACTTGAATTATTTCACCAATCTGATCGCTGTTTTTTCCCAGAGTTTTTACAATATCGGCAGATTGTTTAACAACTTCGGCAATTCTATTCATACCTGAAATTGTATCTTCAACTACCTTGCCGCCTTGGATTGCCACTTGTCCCGCATCTTTTGATTTTTGTGCCGCAGTTGTTGCGTTATGAGTTGTTTCAAGAATGGTGCGAGTCATTTCTTCAATTGCTGCCGCAACTTCAGAAGTCTGCGCGCTTTGCTCCTGAGCCCCGGCGGCCATTTCTTCGCTGCTTGTGCTAATTTGCAGACTAGCCTGAGAGGTAGCTTTAACAGCGTCGGTAACGTTGGATATCATATTAGATATATTAGAAACAACCTTATTAAATCCGTTAAATAAGTCCGCCACCATATCATTATCTTGTTCGGAATTTAATGAAACTGATAGATCGCCGCTAGAAAACTTATCCATTTCCACAAGCAGCGTATTAATGCTTTTTGTTAAATACTCTTTCTGCAATTCTGATTTTTTAACAGCCTCTTCAACTTTCTTTTCAATACTGCTTTTTTCATCCACTAATTCTTTTTCTGCTTTGTTCAAACTTATTACCATTGAATTAAAAGATTTCGACAATTCCCCCAATTCATCGTTTGAATTATACTGCACCTGTACGGAAAGATTTCCCGCGGCTACCTTTGCCGCCCCGTCGGCGAGTTTTTTTATCGGGTTCATTATCTTAACAGAAAACATAAAAGTAATAACAACAAATATAGCAATGGCAATAAAGGCAAGAATTAAAAATGCAATACGAATAAAATTTATGGATTGATTTCTTTCATCAAGTTTAATTCCAATAATTAACTCACCGATCATTTCATTACCCGATTCAATAGGAAGAATTTCAAACATTTCGTTATCAAATTCATTTAATTCTTCCTTACTTAGGTTTGATAAATCAGAAAATCCTTCTTTTCTATATTCAAACAATACGTTGTTTTTATTCCCCGTAACCTTTATATAGGAAAAGATTTCCTGAGCCAGAAAACCTGCTAAAGAACCTTCAACATCCATAGGATCATTAAATTGAACTCCACCGATTATCTCCTCTTTTGCAAGTTCGGCATATACTTTATGTAAAGGTTTTACATTTTCGTTAATTGCGTCAGAGGTTAAATTTGTGCTGGTAATGAGCACAAACGCCATAATTACGGAGATAGCTCCAAGGAATGTAATTAGAATTTTTGATCTAAGTTTTAAATTTGAAAACGACATTATTCTTTCCAATTATATTTTAAGTATTGGTTTTAGGGGTATATTAGCATAATAATCCCTTCAGGTTTTATTATCGAAAACATTATGAAAAGTTTTAGCTTTAAATTGTTATTTGAGGAAGGTAAATTTTTCCGTTATCAAACTGAAGATTTGATCTAAATAGAATATCTAATTAAGAAATAGAGATATAATAGAAAGGAAAAACGATAAAAACATTTTTTCCGGCAAAAATAAATATTAGTTAAATATCGCTTTCTTTAATGAATTATCAACAGCTACTTTAAAACTGGAAAGATTTACAGGTTTTGAAAATACATATTCAATCCCCATTTCTTTGTATTCATCAATAATTGTATTATTCAAATCGCTACTTAAAATTATTACCGGTGGGATATATTTTAAGTCGGTAATTTTCATTTGTTTTACAAGATCATAACCGCTCATGACGGGCATTTGGTGATCTGTAATAACAAGCGCCGGCTGCGAAGATTTAATTATTTCGAATGCTTCTCTTCCGTCTTTAGCCTCAATAACTTCGAAATTAGGCATAATACTTTTAATTAATTTTGTATAAAGTATTCTATCGGTATTTATATCCTCTACCAGAAGAATTTTTGTAGAGGCAATCGGTATAGTAAACATAAATTCCGATCCTTGTCCGTAATTACTTTCTACCCAAATATCGCCGCCGTGTTTCTGCACAATATCATGAACAAGCGACAAACCCAATCCGCTCCCCTTTTCGCCTTCTGTACCTTTTAAAGTAAATTTGGTATCCACTTTAAAAAGTTTAGTAAGGTTTTCTTCTTTAATTCCAACTCCTGTATCTTTCACGGTAAACTTTACTTTTCTTTCATCAATTAGTAATTCGCTGTGAATACTTATTGTGCCGTTAATACGTGTGAACTTAATGGCATTTGAGATTAAGTTATTTAATATCTGAAGCAGGAGATCCTCATCGGCATAAATAAATACATCATTTTCAATAGCCGAATAAAGATTAATATTTTTCTGCATAGCCGAGCCGGATAACATTTGAATGGCTTTGGTAACAATATATTTAGCGTTCATTCTTTCCGGTTCAAAACGGATTCTGCCTGTCTGCACCCTTGTCCAATCAAGCAGCGAATTAACCAATGAAAGCATATTACGAGATGATTCCTGGATAAACTCAACGTACTGTATTTTTTTATCTTCGGGCATATGCCTGTCCGTTAGCAATAGGTCGGTAAAACCAAGGATTGAACTGAACGGCGTGCGCAAATCATGAGAAATAATTGAAATAAACCTGTCCTTAGTTTCATTTAACTGTTTCAGATTTTCGGCAGATTTTCTGAACTCTTCGTCAGCTCTTTTATTTAATGTAATATCGCTAACAACGCCGTATACTTTTTGTATAATGCCTTTTTTATTACGCACAACGTTTATTTTATTTTCTATCCATACAATATTTCCGATATTATTTTGAATTCTATATTCAATTTCGTCGGAAGTACGCGCAGGATCGCGGTAAAGTCTTTTTAATTTCTTTAATACAAATTCGCTGTCGTTCGGGTGTATAATATTAAACCATAATTTTTTATTGGAAATAAAATCTTCATTAGAGTAACCCGTAATTTTTTTTATAGCAGACGTATAAAAAACCGCTTTTAATTTTTCGCCGATTCTTTCTGCCGTCCACATTGACTCATTTATATTTTCGGTAATGCTCCTATATCTTTCTTCGGATTCTTTAACTTTTTCTTCGGCAATTTTCTGTTCAGTTATATCCCTCATAACAGAAACGGTATAAGTAACATTATCGCTTACATATGAAGTAACGGAAGCTTCGACATAAAATTTGGAATTATCTTTTCTTACGCCTACAAAATCATACCTGTTTTCAACCTCTTTGCCTTCGGATCTTTTTTTAATTATTTCTTCAACTCTTTTTCTATCTACTAAATCGACAAATTCAAGAGAGGATTTGCCCAGCACTTCTTTAGTGTCCTCATATCCGAAAATATTCGCAAAGTTTTCATTAACCAATATCAGCTTATTGCCTGTGCTTACGCCAATTCCGTCCTGTGACGCATCAAATACAGAGCGCACTAAAAGCAGATCTTTTTCGGCTTCTTTTTTGACCGTTATATCGGTAAGCACAACGTTATAAAATCTTACCGTTCCGTTAAAATCTTTAACAGGTGTAAAACTTGAAAGCACATAAACTTTGGAACCGTCTTTTTTGATTAGGGGAAGTTCGAGGGAATCCGGTTTATCCGAAATTATTTTCTCGACCGCGAACCCGTTTTCATTTATATAATTTTCTTCAATTAAATCCTTAAAACTTTTCCCCATAAGTTCATTTTCCGGGTAATCAAATGTTTTGGAAAAATAAGGATTTACGTATGTTATATTTTCTTTTAAGTCGAGTGTGCAAATATATTCGCGGGTATTGGTAACAATATTCCTGAATCTTTCTTCGGACTGCCTTAATTCTCTTTCCATCAAAGCGCGCCGTGTAATATTTGTACAAAGCATTACAATGGATTGATTTTCATCCTTCCCGACTATTCCCATTTTTATTGATAAATATTCTACTTCAAGATTATCTTTGGCGATTTTTATTTCGCTTTCCCAGATATTGCTTCTTTTTAATTCTTCCTTAATTCTTTGAAAATATTCATGATCAATTGAAGGAAGAATTTTCCCGAGGAATTGATTTAGAACTTCTTTGTTCGAATAACCGAAAACTTTTTCTGCTTTTTCATTCCAGAGAATTATTTTGCCTTCAATATTAATATTTATAACAGCATCTACAATAGCTAAAGTAATATCCCTGAATGTTCTTAACTCGTGAATTTCAGTCCCTAAATATTCCAGATCTTCCGCTTCCTTTGAAATATCCGTAAGCAGCACAATAACAAACTGGATTACATTACTTGTTGAAAGAAGCGGGACGAGAGTCACCCTGTAATTAAAAAGATCGCCCGAAATTTCGGTAGGTACAATTGCGTTTAAGGGTTCTTTTTTCTCATTAACTTTTTCAAATAGATCTTTTAATTTATTCGATGATATTAAAGTAAACAAAGAATTTGATTTTCCGCCGTAGTTTGAGAGAAAGGATTTGAACTGGCTTACTTCGCCGTTTAACGAAGAATACTTTACCTTTCCAGAGTTATCGGTAATGAAAAAATGACTGCTAATTCCTTTTAATAAATCGCTGAAATATTTTGAATGTATTAATTTTTCTTTTTGAACGTCGAGACCTATTTTTATATCCTCTATAATAAGAATTCCGCCCTGGAATTTTTCCCCTTCAAAAAGAGGCGTACCTTTAACGAGAATGCTAAGTTCGCCACCTTCAAAAGTTTTTACATTTAATAATTCTTTTTCAAACGGATCGCCGCGGAAAAGATTTTTAACTTCCCGGATTATATCAATACTTTCAAATATTTCCTGCTTTATTATATTTTTATGAACAAGATACCCGCCGAATTCATCTTTAAGTAATCCGAACCTTATAAAATTCTGATTTACATGAGTAATAATCCACTCATCATTAAAAATTAGAATTCCGACCGGCGCCGCGTCAAATATTTCCTCAAATGTAACTTTCATTTTTTTGTTATCAACGGAATCCATAAAATATCCTGTTAGAGTGTTTAATCTTCGGCTGGAAAATATAGGTATAATATAAAAAATTACTTTTACTAATTAAATAAGCATCGGGAAAGAATTAAAAATAAACCCAATTTCAAAAAGAATATATTATTCAGTTTTGAAATTGGGTTTAATAAGAATTAGAAATTTAGCTATAATTGCGGACCGGCGGCCACTAAAGATTTTCCTTCATCATTGTCGGTGTATTTCTCAAAACTTTTAATGAATAATTCAGCAAGCTGTTTTGCTTTTTTATCCCATTCAGCCGGATCGGAATAAGTATCTCTCGGATCCATAATTTTGGGGTCAACGTCATGAAGAAAGGTCGGCACCGTAAGATTAAATATAGGAATAGTTTTGGTTTCAGCTTTTTCAATTGAGCCGTCAAGAATCGCGTCAATAATTGCTCTTGTATCTTTAATTGAAATTCTTTTTCCGTAACCGTTCCATCCGGTATTCACAAGATAAGCGGTTGCATTATGCTCATCCATTTTCTTAACCAGTTCTTCGCCGTATTTAGTAGGATGCAGCGAAAGGAAGGCCGCCCCGAAGCATGCTGAAAAAGTTGGAAGCGGGGCCGTAACACCTCGTTCGGTTCCTGCTAATTTTGCAGTGAAGCCCGAAAGGAAATGATATTTTGTCTGTTCATGTGAAAGTATTGAAACCGGAGGCATTATGCCGAATGCATCGGCAGTAAGAAAAATCACTTTATTGGCGTGACCTGCTTTTGAAACCGGTTTTACAATATTTTTTATATGATAAATTGGATACGACACACGCGTATTTTGCGTAACTGATCCGTCATTAAAATCTATTTTCCCGTCCGTATCGAGCGTAACATTTTCAAGCAGAGCGTCTTTTTTTATTGCGTTATAAATATCCGGTTCGGATTCTTTATCAAGATTTATAGTTTTTGCGTAACATCCGCCTTCAAAATTAAAAACACCGTGATCGTCCCATCCGTGTTCATCGTCGCCGATTAATTCTCTGTGCGGATCGGTTGAAAGAGTGGTTTTGCCTGTACCGGATAAACCGAAAAAAATCGCCACTTCTCCGTCGGCGTTTTTATTTGCCGAACAATGCATAGAGGCTACGCCTTTTAACGGTAGATAATAATTCATCATCGCGAACATGCCTTTTTTCATTTCGCCGCCGTACCATGTCCCGCCGATTAGCTGCATTCTTTCGCTTAGATTAAAAGCGACAAAATTTTCGGAATTAAGTCCGTGTTTTTCCCAGTTAGGGTTGGTAGTTTTAGATCCGTTCATAACAATAAAATCAGGTTCGCCGAAATTTTTCAATTCTTCTTCGGTGGGACGAATAAACATATTTTTAACAAAATGCGCCTGCCAAGCAACTTCCATTATAAAACGCACCTTTAATCTGGTATCTTCATTTGCTCCGCAGAAAGCATCTATTACATACAGCACTTTTTCCGAAAGCTGTTTTGTAACGGTTAATTTCAAATCGTCCCAAACTTCCTGCGTAATCGGCTTATTGTCATTTTTAGCTTTGTCCGATGTCCACCATATTGTATTTTCAGTCACAGAATCTTTTACAATATATTTATCTTTTGGTGAACGGCCCGTAAATTCGCCAGTCATAACATTCACCGCGCCTAGTTCCGATACCTGTCCTTTTTCAAAACCAATTAAACTGGGATCTGTTTCGTGCTCAAACAATGTTTCATAATCGGGATTATAAATCACCTCTTTTACATTCAGTAATCCGTATTTTGTCAAGTCCAATACTGACATTTTTGCTCCTATATTTATATTTTAAGTATTTTTAAAATAGATTTACTTCTGGATAAGATTTGTTTGGTTAGCAGATTTGAAACACTTCTTTTTCCGAAACTGAAAAGGAACTATATTACAAAAAGCTGCAAATTTATCTATGAAAAAATAGGGAAAAAGATTTTCTGCTTCAATCAATTAAGTATCCGGAAGTGAAATATTAAGTTAAATTAATAAGGAATCTTAAATAAACCTACAAATTTCTTCTGATATTTTATCCGTTGCGCCAATATTATTATTCACATAACCGTAACAAATATTTCCTGTATTTATACGCGATTGATTATTAGAAAAAAGGCCCCGCAATTTTATATATGTTTCTCTTTTATTACTTATTACGAACGCTCCGCCAAGTTTAATTAAAATTTCGGCTTCCTGACTATTGTGAAATTTTGGACCGAATAAAACAGGAATTCCGTATACCGCGGGTTCAAGAACATTATGAATGCCTTGTTTAAAACTCCCCCCTACGTAAGCGACATCGGCGTAATAATAAAGTGTAAGTAAAATTCCAATCGAATCGACAATAATTACTCTTTCGTTATTATAATTATTCAGGTATGAAAAACGGATTGTCGAAAATTTATTAATAAAAGTATGTTCAATTTTTTCAAGATGCAAAATTGTCGGTTCATGAGGAACGACAATTACAATTGTATCGGGATCGTATCTTAATAGTTTCATTAAAGCGGGAAAAACCACTTCTTCATCCGATTCCCAGGAACTTCCGAACACAAAAACCTTTTTCCCATTAAAAAAATTATCAGGCAGTAGTTTTTTTTCTTTTGCCTGAATGCTTTTCTGATAAACCCTATCGAAACGGGTATCTCCTACTGCAGTTACCTTTCCGCCGTCAATCCCGAACGATAAAAAGTTATTAACATCTGCATCGGAGACGGTTAAGATTTTTGAGAAACCGCTATAAAGTTTTTTATGAAAGTTTTTTATAAAAGGAAGTTTTCTTTTTGAATCGCTCCGCATTGTAGCGTCAACAATAAACGAAGGAATTTTATATTTCTGAATCTGAAGTATTATATTCGGCCAAATATCATAACGCATAAAAACTACCGCGTCCGCTTTAATAATTTTTACGAATTTTTCGGCAAGTCTCGGCGTATCAAAAGGCAAATATGAGATTACATCCGCGTAAGGATACTTTAACGAATTTTCATATCCTGATGGAGAGAAAAAAGTAACAATGATATTAACATTTTTTTCTTTTCTTAATTTTTCAATTATAGGTTTAGCCTGCTCAAATTCTCCCATTGAGGAGGAATGAAACCATATTGTTTTTTTCTCTTTATCAATTTTCTTTATGTTTGTTGCTAAATCAAAAAAAAGTGTTTTGCGCCCTTTTATTCCTCTTTTAATCTTCTCATTAAAAAATCCTAATAAATACAGGATAATATATAACACAGGAAGAACAATATAATTATATAAAACATACCAGGGTTGAATCATAATATTTCTTCAAATTTTTTGATGTTATCGTAAACAAATCCGGGTGTTAAATCTTTCATGCATTTAAAATGTTTTAGGGGACAAGCATTTTTCCCTATGTGACTGCACGGTCTGCAATTTAAGGATTTATTTTCTAAAACTAAATTGCGCGATTTATAGGGGAAAAATCCGAATTCTTCAACCGTTGAGCCGAAAATAGAAATCATTGGAATATCAACTGCGCAGGCTGTATGCATCAGACCCGAGTCATTGCAGACAACAAACCTGCATTTTTTCATATCGGCGGCAATTTGAAGCAAATTATCGCCGCCGCATAGATTTACTGATCCTTTTATTTTAGAAGCTATTTCCGAACAAATATTATTATCGGAACTTCCGCCCAGTAAAATTATTTTATTGCCTTCGGCGGCTAATCTATTTCCTAATTCAATAAAATATTCTGAAGGCCACATTTTTGTAAAATGTTTTGAGCCGGGACAAAACCCTATTAAATTATTTTCTTCAACCTGAGGTTTAATTTCAGCGGGCAGAAAAAGTTCTAATCCGAAATCATCCAATTTAACTTCTTTAAACGCGCCGGCATATCTTTCCGGAATTGAAATTATTTCTTTAAAGAGATTGATTTTAAAATGAACAAGCAGAAACTTCTTTAATGATGGTTTATAAAATTTAGCTACCGGTTTTGAAAGAGACTGAACAATTCCCGCGCTTCTATTATTATTCTGCAGATCAATTATTAAATCATAATTCCTTTTTAACAGAGCTTCAAATAGCTTTGAATTGTCACCGTTTTTAACGTATGAAAAAACGGATGAAATATTAGGATTAAATTTTACGGCATCCACATATTCGCGCTGTACAATAAAATCAATTTCCAGTTTCGGATTATAATTTTTTATGCTTCTTAAAACCGGAGTGGTAAGCAGTACATCACCCAAGGAGCTTAATCGGATAATGAGTATTTTGTCGATATCTCTTAAAATCAATTAAAAGTCCAAATATGATGTTGAAATTTATGCAATAATACTTAGTGTTACAATTATTGCTTTTACCGAAATATAAATACTTGATTATTCATAAAGCATCCAGATGGTTGTTGAGTGTTAACGATTTGTTCAGTATTTTTTAAACAAAGATTATTAATAATAAACGGAAAATATAATGAGTACATTACCTCCGCCGGCGACAAATAAATTCCCGGATAGTTCGATAGAAAAAAAATGCTACGACATAGCCGACAAGTTCAAAGAATTTATACCGATTGCTAATGACAGGAACAGACTAGGCTTTAACCTTGTTAAGTTTGTTCAGGGAGAAGGCGACGCACCTGAAATTCTGGTTAAAAGCGCTAAATTAAAATTGGAAGGAATTTCCCCAAAAGATTTAGCGGCAAAAATTGAAGAAGAATTAATTAAGATGAATAAATAAGGCGTTATAATTAAACGCCTTATTTTTATTCTGCCGATTTATTTTCATGCAAAAATTTCTCAACAAGTAATACATCTTCGGGACTGCCAATATAAATTGGAGTGCGCTGATGCAGGCTTTCAGGTTTAAGATCTAAAATTCTCTGATTGCCGTTAGTGGCTCTTCCCCCGGCGGCTTCTACAATAAACGCCATTGGATTGCATTCATACATTAATCTTAATTTCCCGAATTCGTTTCTTCTATCAGAAGGATAAATAAATATTCCTCCGTAAAGCAATGTCCTGTGAATATCGGCGACCATCGAACCAATGTACCGCGCTTGAAACGGTTTGCCGTTATATAAATTTGACTGCAGATGTTTAATATAATTTTTTAATCCCTGCGGCCAATAAAGATAGTTGCCTTCGTTCAGACTATATATTCTTCCGTTAGCCGGAATTTTTATATTGTCATGCGACAATAGAAATTCGCCGAATGCAGGATCAAGCGTAAACCCGTAAACCCCGTGTCCGGCTGTATAAACAAGCATTGTACTTGAACCGTAAATAACATAACCGGCCGCCACCTGTCTGTAACCTTCCTGAAGGCAGTCTTTTAGTGTTCCCGGTTCACCGTCGGGGGTTATTCTTTTATATATGGTAAAAATTGTACCAATACTTACATTAGCGTCAATATTTGAAGATCCGTCAAGCGGATCAAATAAAAGAACGTATTTACCGATTTTATGTTTTTTAGGAATATGAATAATATCTTCTTCTTCTTCGGAAGCCATAACGCAGAAGTGGCCGCCGTGGTCCATTGCTTTAATTAAAATCTCATGAGCGAAAATATCCAGTTTTTTTACCTGTTCGCCGTGAACATTACTATCGCCTGTAAATCCGATGATATCAACAAGTCCGGCTTTGTTTACTTCAAGAGAAATTACTTTAGCCGCGAGACCCAACTGGGACAATAACGCGGATAATTCTCCAGTTGCTTCGGGGTGCATCTTTTCGCCTTCAAGAATATGACGATGAAGAGTCATGAAGCGAGTTGCGGGCATATAGATTCTCCTATATATTAAGCTGGTTTACTAATTTCCTGATCTTTGTACTGCAGCTGATATAGTTTATAATAAATTCCTTTTTTAGAAAGCAATTCCTGATGTGTTCCCATTTCCCTAATTTCACCTTTATGCATCACAATAATTTTATCTGCGTTTTGCACTGTGGATAACCTATGGGCAATTACAATTGAAGTTCTACCTACAAGAAGTTTCTCAATTGCCTGCTGAATTAAAATTTCAGTTTCCGTATCGACGCTGGAAGTTGCCTCGTCCAAAATAAGTATTTGCGGGTTATAAGCCAACGCTCTGGCAAAAGAAATTAATTGTTTTTGACCTACGCTTAATGTTGCCCCTTTTTCTTTTACCTCTTCGTTATATTGATTGGGCAATAACGAAATAAATTTATGCGCACCTACGGTTTTCGCGGCGTTTATTACTTCTTCTTGCGAAATGTTTTCTGAGTCTAAATTAATATTTGATTTTATTGTGCCTGAGAACAAGAAAACATCCTGCAGCACAACCGAAATATATTTTCTTAAATCGCGCTTATCAATTTCTTTAATATCAGTTCCGTCAATTAATATTCTGCCGTTTTGAATATCATAAAATCTTGTAAGAATATTAATTATGCTAGTTTTACCTGCGCCTGTAGCTCCAACAATTGCTACTGTTTCCCCTGGATTTATTTTGAATGATACATTGCGAAGAACATAATCATTTTCATTATATGCAAAACATACGTTATCAAATTCAATTGAACCTTTTACCTTTGGTAAAGATTTCGGATTGTCAGGGTTTTTAACAACGGTTTCATTGTCAAGAAGTTTAAATATTCTTTCCGAAGAAGCCATTGCTGTCTGCATAACATTATATTTTTCCGAAAGGTCGCGGATAGGCCTGAAAAACATTTCCGTGTATTGAATGAAAGCGAACAGTACGCCGATTGTCATTGAGCTTTGAATAACATCTCCGCCGCCGTACCAAATAATTAAACTTACGGCCGCCGCGCTTAGTACCTCAACAACAGGATAAAAAACGGCATAGTAAAAAATAGAGTCGATGTTTGCTTTTTTATGATCCGAGTTTATCGAAGCAATATTTTTAATTTCATCATCCTCTTTTGCAAAGCTTTGCACAATAGCCATACCGGTTATGTGTTCCTGCATATATGAATTTAACCGCGCCAAATGGAAGCGTACATCACGGTAGGATTCCCTTACTTTTCTCCTGAATAAAAATGTCCCGTAAATAAGAATAGGAAGTACGGATAAGGTTACAAGTGATAAATCCCATGACATAAAAAACATAAAAATAAAAATCCAGACTATAATAAATATGTCGCTGAATACCATAACAATACCAGAAGAGAATAATTCGTTTAATGCTTCTATATCGTTGGTAACCCGGGTTACTATTCTTCCTATCGGCGTTTTATCAAAATACCTTAACGCAAGCTTCTGAACGTGCGCAAAAAGTTTTACGCGCAAATCATAAATTATTTTCTGTCCCATCAGCTGTGTGTAATAGGTAAGAAAGTATTGTATAAACGACTGGATAATTAATGTAGCGACCAAAAGAAGAGCAATATTTAACAATCCGTCGTAATCTTTAACAGCAATATAATCATCAACCGCGATTTTGGTTAGGTAAGGACGAAGCGGACCTAATCCGGCTACCAGCAGGTTTAATAGGATTGCAAGCACAACGTACTTAGTGTATGGTTTTACGTATCCTAAAAGACGCTTCATTAATTTGGAATCGTACGCTTTACCTAATATTTCATCGTCTTGACTCAAAACTTTTCCTTAAAAAACTTTTTTAAAATATTACAATAAAAATTTAAGATGGAATTTGTTTGTAAAATTGAGCGAATGTTTTTTTATCCAGTCAATCATCTTTACAATCATTTTCTTTATTTAAAAACCGAACAACTCTTTCTTGTTATTTTAATTCTTTTAATTCTTCTTCTAACAATTGTTTAAAATGCATGTCAGCGTAGATTCCGTTTAACGCAACAAGCTGGTCATGAATTCCTTCTTCCACAATTTTGCCGTCCTGTAAAACAATAATTTTATCGGCGTCTTTAACAGTAGAAATTCTATGGCTTATAATTATGCTTGTCCGGTCCTTCATAAAATCTTTTAAACGAATTAAAATTTCTTCCTCAGTATTTGTATCAACAGCCGAAAAAGAATCGTCAAGAATAAGCACTTTAGGATCGGTAGCAAGCGCACGTGCCAGACACGCTCTCTGTTTTTGTCCTCCCGAAAGCGTTATGCCTCTTTCTCCCAAAATCGTATTGTAACCTAATGGAAAACTTTCCACATCTTTTTCAAGTTTAGAAATTGCAGAGACTTTTTCGACTAATTCTTTATTGCCGTTTTTTGCGCCGTAAAGAATATTGTTATAAAGAGTATCGGAGAACAGAAACGTTTCCTGCGAAACCACACCAATATTTTTTCTTAATATATTTAACGGTACGGATTTCACATTATATCCGTCAATCAATAATTCGCCTTCCGAAATATCATAAAGCCGAGATATTAAATTTACAAGAGCTGTTTTACCCACGCCCGTATTGCCTACAACAGCAACAGTGCTGCCTTTTTTTATTTTCAAATTTATATTTTTGAGTACATAAGGAAGATTATCTCTGAATCTGAAAGAAACATTTTTAAATTCGATAGTTCCGTTAATGCCGTTAATTAATTTATTGGTTATTTCGGAATCTGCGATTTCAACATCTTCATTCATAATAGTTTTCAGTCTTTTCATGCTTGCGGAAGCCTGCTGAATTATATTTGCTACCCAGCCGAATGCAATTACCGGCCAAATAAGTAAAGACAGATAAGCAATAAAAGCAAAGACTTCTCCTAAAGTAAGCTCGCCGTTAATAACCATACCGCCGCCTACAAGTATCACGATAATAATAGATAGTCCCGAAATAAGAAATAAGATAGGCATGAACCATGCTTGTATTTTAACCTTATCCATATTTCTATCAAGGTAATCTTTACTAAGATTTGTAAAAGAATTTATTTCGTTGTTTTCTCTTACGTATGATTTTACAACCCTTATTCCGGAAAAATTTTCCTGCGCTTTTGTAGTCAGCTCGCTGAATTTTTCCTGGATTTTAGTAAATCTTTCATGGATTTTTTTGCTCAGCTGATATACCAAATATGAAAGTATTGGCAACGGCAGCAAAGAGTATAAGGTAAGACTCGGACTGATTGAAAATATTATCACTATAACAATTAGGAAAATCGTGATTGTATCTACGGAATACATTACCGCCGGCCCGACATACATACGAACAGCGCTTATATCATTTGTTGCATGCGCCATTATGTCGCCGGTACTTCTGTTCTGAAAAAATCTTAAAGGCAGTTTCTGCAGGTGGCTCCAGAAATCTTGACGGATGTCAAATTCAATTTCGCGCGACACAACAATAATTGTCTGGCGTTTTAAGAAAAGGAAAATTCCGCTTATAATCGCCGCGCCAAAAATCAGCAAGGCGTATTCAATTAGTTTCGCGTATGATATATTGTTTTGAAGACCGTCAATACTATCCCTTAGCAATAAGGGGATGTAAATTTGCGCTGCGTTCGAAATAAGAATAAATATCATACCTATAATTAACTTCTTTTTATAGGCGATGAAATATTTATTTAATTCAAATAATTCTCGCATTTATTATTCTATTATTTTGAAACCGGTATATTTCTGCAATACTTCCGGTACAATAACCTTTCCTTCCGGTGTCTGATAATTTTCCAATATAGAAACCATCAGCCTGCTTGTGGCAAGTCCGGAACCGTTTAATGTGTGAACAAAATCTACTTTTTTATCCTCTGTTTTTCTGTATCTAATATTTGCTCTTCTGGCCTGGAAATTATCGAAGTTGCTGCATGAGGAAGCTTCGAGCCATTTGTTTTCGGCCGGAGACCATGTTTCAATATCATAACATTTTGCGGCTGAAAAACTTAAATCGCCAGTGCATAATTTTAATATTCTATAAGGAATTTTTAATGCTTTCAGAATATCCTCGGCGTCGTTAACCAAATTTTCAAGTTCATAGTATGATGATTCGGGTTTAACAAACTTTACCATTTCAACTTTATTGAATTCGTGAACCCGTAAAAATCCTTTTGAATCTTTTCCGTACGAACCGGCTTCTCTTCTAAAACATTTTGTGTATCCCACATATTTTATTGGAAGATCGGATTCATTTAAAATTTCGTTCCTGTGAAAATTTGTTATTGGCACTTCTGCCGTAGGTATGGGAAACAGATCATCCTTTTCACAATGATACATATCCTCTTCCATTTTGGGAATTTGACCCGTTCCGGTCATAGAATCTCTGTTTACCAATAACGGGGGCATCATTTCGGTATAACCGTGCTCAGCCAAATGCAGGTCCAGCATATAATTAATTAATGCTCTTTCAAGTGTAGCTCCCTTACCCACATAAACAGGGAAACCTGAACCGCTAATTTTCGCGCCTCTTTCAAAATCCAGGATGTTTAATTTTTTGCCGAGCTCAACATGATCCAATACAGGTGCTTCATTTTCAAACTTAAATCCTTCAGGCAGCCATTGTCTGTCTTCAATATTATCAGCGGCAGATTTACCGACCGGCACGGATTCGTGGGGAAGGTTTGGAATCCATAATAAAAGTACATTTAGTTTGTCGCTGATTATTCGCAGTTTATCATCAAGCGATTTTATCTCATCGGAAACGTCCCTCATTTCGGCAACTATTCCGTCGGCGTTTTCGCCTGATTTTTTCAGCCGTGCAATTTCCTGGGATACCGTGTTTCTTTTTGCTTTTAGTTCTTCTGTTCTTTGCAGGAAATCTCTGCGTTCTTTATCGAGTTCTAAAATTTCGTCAACGGTATTTTTTTCATTCTTATTTCCAACACCTAGTTTAACTAAATCAGGATTCTCACGGATAAACTTTAAGTCGAGCATTTTCTAATATTTCCTATTTTTAATGGAACGCTGATCTTTATGATCATTATGATTTTTTAAGATTTTTATATTCAGATGTAAGTACTTTCCTTTTTAATCCAGGCGTTTTACCAAAATTCAATAACAAACCAACTTCTATCTCAGTTGCCTTTAAATAATTAATTAATTGGAATTCATGTTCTTCACATAAACCTTCTGCTGCTTTCAATTCAATAATTACACAATTTTCAACTATTATATCAGCAAAATATTCACCAACATTTTTACCTTCATAATAAACGTCAATAGGTATCTGTTTTTTGCAATTCAATCCGAGTTTATTCAATTCAATCAACATTGAATTTTCATAAACTTTTTCTAAAAACCCGTATCCTAAATTATTATAAACATTATAAAATGCTTTAATAATTTTATCAGTTATTTCTGAGTGTTTATAATTATTATTCATTTTTTATCATAATAAATCATAACAATCATGAAAATCTGCGTTCTATTATTTTACTTTACAACAATATTCAAAATTTTGTTTTTGACGTATATCTCTTTAACAATGTTTTTACCTTCTACGTGGCGAAGGACGTTTTCATTTTCGTGCGCAATTTTTTTAACTAATTCTTCGCCGCAATCGAAAGGAACATCAATTTTGGCTCTCATTTTTCCGGCAACTTGAACAGCTATAGTAACTGTATCAACGGTTAATGCATCCTTGTCGGCCTCAAACCAAACAGGGTTTTCAAACAATGACTTTTCGTTGCCGATCATATTCCACATTTCTTCTCCTAGATGAGGCGCCAAAGAAGAAATCATTATAACGAATCTTTGAAGTGAATAAGCTTTTAATTCATTTCTACATTCGTCGAAGCCTTTAATCATTTCGTTGGATAATTCCATAAGCGTGGCGACCGCGGTATTAAATTTAAAACTATCAATCTCGTCGCTTATTTTCGGTATTGATTTGTTCACCTTTCTATAAACTTCTTTTTCAGTTTCATTTAATTCATCGAGATTAAATTTTTCGGGAACTGAGACAGATTTTAGAATATTTTCGTTTTCTGTAAAAAGTGCGTATGACCGTTGAACAAATCTGTCGACGCCTACAATTCCTTTATCGCTCCAATCGCCGCCCATTTCATAAGGACCCATAAACATAAGGTACATTCTAAAAACGTCGGACCCGTATTCTTTTATAAAACTATCGGGATTAACAACGTTTCCTTTTGATTTCGACATTTTAGCACCGCCGTTTGTAATTGTACCCTGATGAACCAATCTTGCGAAAGGCTCGTCGCTGTTAACCAATCGGAGATCTCGCAAGAACTTATGAATAAATCTTGCGTAAAGTAAATGCATTGTAGCGTGTTCGGCTCCTCCCACATAAGTATCAACGGGAGTCCATTTATCAGCAAGCTCTTTATCAAAAATTCCTTCTGAAAATTGAGGATTCATATAACGAAGATAATACCAGGAAGAATCCACAAATGTATCCATTGTATCCGCATCACGTTTAGCGCTGCCGCCGCATGTAGGACATTTTGTATTCACAAATTCTTCGTTGCGTGCAAGAGGCGAGCCTCCGTCGGGTTTAAAATCCACATCATACGGAAGTTCAACCGGCAGCTGATTTTCAGGTACTGGAACCTCGCCGCATTTATCACAATAAACGACAGGTATTGGAGTTCCCCAATATCTTTGACGCGAGATTAACCAGTCGCGCAGCCTGTAATTAATTTTTCCCTCTCCAATTTCTTTTTCCTGAAGCCATGCAATAATTTTCTTTTTTGCATCTGCAACATTTAATCCGTCAAGAAAATCACTATTTATCGCCGGACCGTCTCCGGTGAATGCTTTACCTGTAAATCCTTCTGCAGGCTGAACTGTTCTAATAATAGGCAATCCGAATTTCTCGGCAAATTCCCAATCTCGTTCATCCTGTCCCGGAACCGCCATAATTGCGCCGGTACCGTATGTCATCAAAACATAATCAGCAATCCATATAGGAATTTCTTTATTATTAACCGGATTAATAGCGTAAGCACCGGTAAATACACCTGTTTTTTCTTTTACGGTAGATGTTCTGTCAATTTCTGTCATCGACTTAATCGATTCGATATAATTAGTAACATCTGTTTTATAATCTTCTGCGGTAATTTTTTCAAGCAGCGGATGTTCAGGTGCAAGAACCATATATGTCGCGCCGAACAATGTATCAGGTCTTGTTGTGAATATGGAAAGTTCTTCTTCGAAGTTCTTCAATTTAAACTTTACTTCCGCCCCTACACTTTTTCCTATCCAGTTTTCCTGCATAAGTTTTGTCTTTTCAGGCCAGTTAATTTTATTAAGTCCCTGTAAAAGCTCTTCGGCATATTCTGTGGTTTTAAAGAACCATTGAGTAAGATTTTTTTGTTCAACCATTGTTCCGCAGCGTTCGCATGTTCCGTCTGCCTGCACTTGTTCATTTGCTAAAACAGTATGACAAGAAGGGCACCAATTAACGGGGGCATTTTTTCTGTATGCCAGTCCTTTTTTATAAAGCTGAAGAAAAAGCCATTGGTTCCATTTATAATATTCCGGGACGCAGGTCATTAATTCAGCATCCCAATCATACATACATCCGATTCTTTTTAACTGATCACGAATATCATTTATATTTATAATAGTGCTGTCTTTGGGATGCACACCTGTTTTTATAGCATAATTTTCCGCCGGCAGTCCGAAGGCATCATAACCCATCGGCTCAAATACATTATGCCCCTGAATTTTCTTAAACCGCGCCCATGAATCGGTCGGCCCGTAATTGTACCAATGCCCGCAGTGCAGCTTTGAGCCTGAGGGATAAATAAACATTACCAGGCAATAAATTTTCTTTTTAATATCTGATAAGTCGGTTTTATAGACTTTATTCTCTTCCCAATATTTCTGCCATTTAGTTTCTACTTGTTCAAAAGGATATTTCATCGTTATATATTTCCTATAATAAAACTGTAACAGGTAATCCTTTATTTGATAAACAAAAAAGTATTAAAAACCTGCAAATTGCTTAATTTTCTAAATTTGTGAAAAAATAAACTTCAAGTTATCAAAATTGCTTCTGCTTATCAAGAAAATGATTTCGCAATTCTTAGGAGGAACAGAATTGCCGTAGATCAAGTAAGCTTAAAATTTTAAGTAATTCCAGAAGATTTAGAGATTTTTTGTTTAACTGATAATAATTCAACAAAGCATTTATACATTCATTCAATCATACCATCAAACAATCTCCATTCAATTTAAAATTTATTGCGATATCATTTAATAAACAGATATTTGCATTAAATCATTTCATTATTACTAATTTGTTTTAAGTAAAAATTCACAATTATAGAAGAAAATTCTTATTTTAATCTCATACTTTAATAAATATTACATGAAAAAATATTCTGGTGGGAAAATGAAAAAGTTCATTATTGTAATTTTAATTTTATTGTTTAATATGAATCTTAACGCACAAAATAAAAGACCTTTAACAGTAGATGATATGTGGGGAATGAAACGGCTGTTAGAATTTGACGTTTCGCCGGACGGCAAATTAATTGCGTTCACAATGCAGCATTTCAGCATGGAAACGAATAAAGGCAATAAAGATATTTGGCTTATTAACGCCGACGGCACAAACCAAAGAGTATTGCTTAATTCGGAGGCAAACGAAAGTACGCCAAAATTTTCTCCGGACGGCAGTAAATTATCTTTTATAAAAGAGAGCCAAATTTGGCAATGCGATCTTAACGGCAATAATGAAGAACAATTAACAGATATGTACACCGGAGCTTCGCAGATTGTTTGGTCCAATGACGGGAAAAAGATATTGTTCGCTTCAGAAGTTTACCCCGATTGTCAAACTCAGGACTGCAATAAAATGAAAGATGAAGCAAAAGCAAATGATAAAGCAGATTATAAAGTCTACACAGAATTGATGTTTAGACATTGGGATTCATGGAGAACGGAAAAAAGAAGCCACTTATTTATGCTTGATGTAGCAAGCAAAGAATTTTTTGATTTAACATTAAACAGCAGAGCGGATGTACCTCCTTTAGCATTGGGAAGCGCAAACGATTTTTCATTTTCGCCCGACGGGAGCGAAATCGCTTTTGTAATGAATCTGGATAAAGTAATTGCCACAAGCACAAACAATGATGTTTTTATCATTAATGTTAACGACATACAAAAAGGAAAAGAAACTCCTTATAAAAAAATATCTCTAAGCGGCGGGAATGATTCCCAGCCTGTTTATTCACCCGACGGTAAGTATATAGCATTTAATTCGATGGAACGAGCGGGGTTTGAAGCAGACAAACAAAGACTCGCTTTATATAATAGAATTACAGGAGAATTAAAATACGTTACAGAAAACATAGATATTTCATTAGGTGGAATATCATGGGATATCGACTCAAAATACATTTATTACGATGCGGCAAATGAAATATTTAATTCTATATATAAAATAAACGTTGAATCAGGCGAAAACACAATTATTCTAAAAGAAAGAGTTAATGCCGGTATTACAGCGGCCGGAAATAAATTATATTTCAGACAGCAGCAATCAAGATTGCCTTATGAATTATTTTCAATGAATACCGACGGAAGCGGATTAAAACAATTAACATTTTTAAATAATGAATTGTTATCGCAAATTGAATGGTATGATACAGAAACATTCTGGACCGAAGGAGCTGAAGGAGCAAAGGTGCAGTCAATTTTAGTTAAGCCTCCGTTTTTTGACGAATCAAAAAAATATCCGTTAATATTTCTAATTCACGGCGGACCGCAGGGGCATTGGAATGACGATTTCCATTACCGCTGGAATCTGCAAATGTTCGCAGCGAAAGGTTATGTTGTAGTAGCTACCAACCCGAGAGGAAGTTCTGGTTACGGACAAAAATTCCTTGATGAAATTTCTCAGGATTGGGGTGGAAAAGTTTATATAGATTTAATGAATGCTTTTGATTATTCGGTTGCGAATTTTAAATTTATTGATGATAAAAATTTATTCGCAGCCGGCGCTTCTTACGGCGGATATATGATTGATTGGATTGAAGGACATAACACTAAATTTAATGCTTTGGTAAGCCACGACGGCACATATGATATGCGCAGCATGTTCGGAGAAACCGAAGAACTTTGGTTCCCGTTATGGGAAATGGGCGGAACGCCGTGGGAAAAACCCGAAGAATATAAAAAATGGTCGCCAAGTACTTATGTTGAAAATTTTAAAACGCCCATGCTTGTAATTCAAGGCGGAAAAGATTTCCGCGTTACCGAAGGACAGTCTTTTCAGCTGTTTACAGATTTACAAATGAAAAATGTTCCAAGTAAATTTTTATATTTCCCAAATGAAAATCACTGGGTGCTTTCGCCCGCTAATGCGAAAATATGGTGGTCAACTGTATTCGATTGGTTCGAACAATTTAAGAGGTAATAAATGAAGGACGATTTTAAGAATTTGGACAAAGATGATTTCGAAGATATATTCGACTCTCCCGAAAAAATTGAAAGGGGCGAAGAATATATTGAAGACGGATTGTGGAATAAAATTGAGAGGGTAGGCAAAAAAATTTCATTTGCCAGAGATATTGCGGCGCTTTATAATTATATGATAAGCCCGCGAATAAGCTGGCACCGCAAAGCAATTGTTGTAGGAGCTCTTGTTTATTTCATTTCACCGATAGATACAATTCCCGACATTGCCCCTCTTGTTGGATATTTGGATGATCTTGGTGTGGTAACGGCGGTTTTGAAATTTTTGGGGAGTGAGCTAATTCCCTTTTATGAAAAACAGTAAATAGGATTTATGTGAATTTTAAATTAGAAAAAAGTGAAATTTTATTCAGCGGAAAAGTTTTCGATTTAAAAGTAGATGAAATTAAATACGAAAGCGGCAACAAAGGAATTAGAGAAGTCGCGGTTCATAACGGCGGCGCTGTGGTTGTTCCTGTTAAAGACGACGGAAAAATAATTTTAGTAAAACAATACCGTTACCCGTTCGATAAAGTACTTCTTGAATTACCTGCCGGAAAACTGGATAGAAATGAGGTTCCATTAACCGCTGCGCAAAGAGAACTTAAAGAAGAAACCGGATATACGACGGATAAAATTTCTAAACTCGGGGCGATATACACAACCCCGGGTTTCTGTACCGAAGTTCTTCATATTTATTTAGCGGAAAATTTAATTGCCGGCGAACATGAGCGTGAAGAAGGTGAACTGGGAATGGAAGTTCTTGAGTTTACACTTAAAGAAATTTACAATATGATTTTGACCGGTGAAATTGTCGACGCGAAAACGATTTGCGGAATTCAGTATTTGAATTTGAGCTCTTCAAATCTATAAATAAAATCAGCTTCTTTTAATAATCACTAATTAATATTTAGTTGATTTGTGATACTTTCCCGCTGCTAATTTTTTTTTGCAACTTTTCTTTATTTGAAAAGACTAATAGAACTAAAAGTGCAAAACCATATTTACTCAAATTAGTATTATTCAATGGATACCTATTATGTTGATAATTTCCAACCTATCAAAAACTTATTCAAACGGCGTTATTGCGTTAAAAGATGTTTCCTTAAAAATAAATAATGGATTGTTTGGTTTGCTCGGTCCGAACGGTGCAGGTAAATCAACACTAATGCGGACAATAGCAACTTTACAGGAACCGGATTCAGGAAATATATATTTCGATGAACTAGATGTTCTTAAGTCACCTCAGCTGCTCAGAGCAGATTTAGGTTACTTGCCGCAAGACTTCGGAGTTTACCCGCGAATCTCAGCAGTAGAACTTCTGGATCATCTTGCGATATTAAAAGGTATTTTAAATAAGAAGGAACGTGAAGAGCAAGTAAAAGCATTATTAGATCAAACAAATTTATATAAAATGCGGAAGAAAGCTGTCAGTAATTTTTCCGGCGGAATGAAACAAAGATTCGGCATTGCGCAAGCGCTGTTGGGGGATCCGCATTTAATAATAGTTGATGAACCAACGGCGGGATTAGATCCGGAAGAAAGAAACCGGTTTCACAATTTGTTAAGTGAAATTGGAGAAGATAAAGTTGTTATTTTATCAACGCATATTGTAGAAGACGTTAGTGATTTATGTCCCGATATGGCAATTTTAGCTGACGGAAAAATTTTACTGCAAGGTACGCCGATAAAATTAATTAATGAATTGAAAGGCAGTATCTGGCACAAAACTATTTTAAAAGAAGAATTGAATCATTACAAATCTAATTTGCAAATAATATCCACACATTTGTTTTCAGGCAAAACACAAATTCATGTACTGTCCAACTCACGCCCTGATAACAGTTTTGAAGAAGTTGCTCCTGACCTTGAAGACGTTTATTTCTCAACTATTTTTAATCAAGCAAGTAACTAATTGTAAACTATATGCTGATAAAGATGATTAAATTTGAATGGCGGTATCATTCCAAACAGCTTTCGTTTATAGCCGCAGCAATAGTTTTTTTCCTTTCAGGAATTTTTGCAACTAAAGGAAGTTATGGCGGAACAGATATTAACATAAATTCCCCTTACGCAATTACATTTTTTTTAAATCTTCTGTCTCTGCTTTCACTTTTCGTTTTAACAATATTCAGCGCAAACGCATTACTTCGTGACCATGAATATAAAATGAGTGAATTAATTTATTCTACTTCTATCTCAAAATTTCAATTTCTATTCAGCAGATTTGCTGGAATAATTTTAGCCGCATTTGCAATGTTATGTTTTGCCGTATCCGGAATGCTGTTTGGTTTATTTTGGGCTGACGCAGAAAGATTGGGCGTAATTAATTTATGGAATTACATTTATCCTCTTTTTATTTTCGGCGTGCCAAATATTTTATTCGGCGCTTCACTTCTTTTCACAGTTTCAATTTTAACGCAAAGTTCAACTGCAACATATGTAACCGGCGTGTTTATTTATATACTTTATTTTGTCGCCTCAATGCTGGGCAACTCGCCCCTTATGGCAAACTCAAGTCCAACTGGCATTGAAAATAATTTGCTACATGTGTTAATGGATCCTTACGGCATTGTAGGATTTCTTGCGCAAATAAAGTTTTGGGGCGTTATTGAAAAAAATACACAGCTTGTTCCGCTCGAGGGAAATTTATTAATTAACAGAATTTTCTGGTGTTGTTTCGCAGTAACAGTATTTTTAATTGTTTACAAAATATTTTCTTTCAAACTAATTCCGGCAAGAAAGCAGAAACAAAATAATATTTTAGAAGAAACAACTGCTTTAATAAAATATAAACCTGTTTCAACAAACACTTCTGATTTTAAATTACAGTGGGCTGCGTTTATTACAAAATCAAAACTTGAAACAAAATTAATTGTTAAAGGAATACCTTTCATTGTAATGATGATTTTATGGATTGGTATGATTGGCATTACTTTAAGCGAAGAGTTATTCAGCGGTATATTTGACACTTCATATTATCCGTCTACAGGATTAATAATCTCAACTTTATTGGCGGCTAAGATTGGTGTAATATTTATAATTTATTACAGCGCAGAAATTATTTGGCGCGAGCACGATGTTAAAATCAGCGGGTTAATCGGTTCATATCCTGTTTCGAACTCCATTATATTTTTATCAAAATGTTCTGCGCTTGGAATTTTAATAATAATATTTACTGCGTTAAACATATTACTCGGAATAGTTTTTCAAACTGCCAATAACTATTTCCGTTATGAATTGCAGTATTACTTTTCACTGTTTTATTACAGCAGTTTGCCTTTGTTTTTATTTGCCGTGCTTGCGTTGTTCATTCAATCTTTAGTTTCTAATAAATATTTGGGAATGGTATTATCAGCATTAACAATTTTTATAGCCATGAAAGGTGAAAATTTAGGGATAGAACATTTTTTATTCCGTTACGCAAATACTCCCGAATTAATGTTTTCGGACTTTAACGCGTTCGGGCATTATTCATCAGCATTTAATTGGTATATGGTTTATTGGAGTTCATTTGCATGCCTTCTAATTTTGTTGAGCTTGTTATTTGGGAAAAATAGCAAAGATATATCATTCAAAAAACAGATAAAATCATTGGGCATAAGATTTAACAAATCATACAAAATAAGCGCCGCTGCATTATTAATAATTTTTATAACAAGCGGAAGTTATATTTTTTACCAAACAAACATTTTAAATGAATATATGACCACTGAAGAAATGCTGCAGTTTCAAACAGAGTACGAGCATAAATACAAATTATATTCTTCTTTGCCGCAACCTGTTATCACAAGTGTGAAATCAAACGTTGGTCTCTACCCTGAAGAAAGGAAATACCATGTTGACGGCACATATATTTTGCAAAACAAAACTGAAAAAATAATTGACACTGTTTTAATAGGCATTGACCATGAAGTTACTTCCTCCAAAATACTATTCCCAAAAGCAAAATTAGTAAAACAGGATGACCGTTATAATTATTATTTGTTTATACTTAACAACCCAATGCATCCGGGTCAACAAACAACAATGAAATTTTCAATTGACGTTTTAAAAACCGGTTTCGAAAATTTTAATTCGGAAAATTCCATTTTGAATAACGGATCTTATATCGAACTCGAAAAGTATGTCCCTTTTATTGGGTACAGTGATTCATATGAAATTAAAAACCCATCCTTGCGTAAAAAAAGAGGTTTGCCTGCATTGAACAATAAAAAGAAACTTGAAGATTATAAACCGCAAAACTATAACCGAATAAATTTTGAAACAATAATTTCAACATCAGCCGATCAGCAAATTGTTACAACAGGACAATTAAAAAAGATGTGGTCAAAAAATAAACGGAACTATTTCCATTACAAAGAAGAAAACCCAATTACTTTTATGTTTGCAATTGCTTCGGCAAATTATAAAGTTTTAGAAACACTGTATAACGGAATTGACATTAAATTATATTATTACGATAAACATTATTACAATACCGATAAAATAATTAATGCGTTAAAAACATCTTTGAATTATTTCGAGAATAATTTCGGCAAATACCAATTTAAAGAAATTAAAGTAGCTGAAATTCCTCAGTACAGAGGGGCTGCTACTGCATACCCAAATACGCTTTTCTTTAGTGAAAAGGTTGGGTTTCTTCTTGACCAAAGCGACACGACAAAAGTTGATTACACATTTTTAACAGTAGCGCATGAACTGTCTCATCAATGGTGGGCAAACCAGTTAGAGCCTGCTGATGTTGAAGGAAGTAAAGTATTAACCGAAACTTTAGCGCAATATTCCGAAGCGGCGGCTATTGAAAACAATTCCGGGAAAAAGTATTTAAGGCAATATTTTTCAGATATTCTCGACGTTTATCTTTCTTCAAGAGGTTATTCAGGCGAAGAACCGCCTTTATATAAATCAGTAGCAAATAGAGACGCTTATATATATTATCAAAAAGGCGCATTAATAATGCACGCTGTAAAAGAACTTTTGGGTGAAGATAGATTGAATTTCGCATTGAGTAATTTGAGAGTAAATTATTTTTATACAAAATTCAAACCGACAACTCTAAACTTACTTGACGAGCTGTACAGCGTTAGTACAGCGGATGAACAACAATTAATAAATGAATGGTTTACAAAAAATATTTTCTATGATTTAAAAATCAATTCAGCATACTCAAAAACTCTTGCCGATAGAAGTTTTGAGATTAAAATTAAGGTTGCCGCAAAAAAATATGAGATTGATAAGTTTGGCAAAAAAAATATAATGCCGTTAAACGAAAATTTTCAGATAGGCTTCTTTTCAGGCTACCCTGAAAATTTTGATAATGCTGATAAATTAATCACTTGTAAAAAGTACAAGTTTAATTCCGCCTCAACCGTGTTGATAATAATTCTCAAACAAAAACCTGAATTTATAGTTATTGACCCAATTAATTATATAATAGATAAAAACACAGCAGATAACATTAAAAAAATAGAAGAAATAAATTGATTGGGCATAAACCAATTGATTATAAAATTCACACATCAAAAACAGAAATTATTATGAATAAGTATAAATTTATTTTTGAAAAATCATACACCGACAGATGTGTTTCTAAGAAACTAACAAAAGAGGTTATATTAGAATCAGCGCTTGATCATAATTATCATAAAAACGAATTGAGCCAATTGGCATTTACTGAATTGGCATCCATTCATCCGGAATTTTTAAGTAATATTAATGAAAGAAATTTAAACGGTTGGACTCAGCCGCAAATTAAAGAAATTCAGTTGGTAAATAATTATGAGTTGTAAAAACTAAATATTACCTAAAGAGAATTACTCTTTCGGTAAAATTACTGTAAAAGTTGTTCCTTTGTTTTTTTCGCTTTCAACACTTATTTCAGCATTTATTAAATCACAATATCTTTTAACAAGCGACATTCCAAGCCCGTTGCCTTCAAATTTACGGCTGTAGCCCTGCTCTTCCTGAGAAAACGGTTCAAATAAATTTTCGAGATATTCCGGTGAAATACCAATTCCGGTATCCGATATTTTTACAATGATTTGTCCTTTTTCATTTTCAACTAATGACAAATCAACCCTTCCTTTATTCGTGTATTTAATAGCATTGTCCAATAAATTTGCGAATATTTGACTTACTGCATATTCATCGGAATTTATTATTACATTTTCCGATTCAACATGCAGGTTTAATTCAATTTTTTTTGAGCTTGCTATTTTCATGTATTCGATAAGTAGGTTGTAAAGAATATCCGAAATATTAATATTCCTTCTGCTTATTTCATATGTTCCAAGCTGTAGTTCCGACATATTTAATATCAAATCGATAGTGCGTATAACTCTTTTGCTTGCCGAGTCAATTCCGGTAAAACAAACCTCAAGTTCCTTATTACTTTTATCATGAAGTTCATCTTCGATAAGACTTGTAAAGCTTACCATTGTATTGATAGGGCTTCTAATTTCATGAGACATTTGAGCAAGAAATTCGGATTTAAGCTGGTTTGCTTTCTCGGCTTTTTCTTTTGCTAAGATTAAATCTTCCATCATTTTTTTACGTTCCGAAATATCTTCTTTTACAGCAATAAAATTTGTTATATCTCCTTTATCATTTCTAATAGGCGATATGGAAACATGCTCCCAAAACAGCTCGCCGTTTTTCTTTTTATTTAAAAGATCTCCCTTCCACATATTGCCGTTAGAAATAGTTTCCCAAAGAATTTTATAAGTTAGTTCATCGTGGTAACCCGATTTCATTACCCGCATATTCTTATTATAAATCTCTTCAAAAGTATATCCGGTAACTTCAGTAAATTTTGGATTTACGTATTCTATATTTCCTTTTATATCCGTAATAATTAAAGCGGCGGGACTTTGTTCAATACCTTTTGAAAGAGTATTAATTTTTTCTTCCGCTTCTTTGGCTTCGGTAACATCAATAGTAAATCCGGCTAAATATATTGGTATTCCGTCGTAATGAATAGGGAATTTAATTGTTCTATAATATTTACCGTTAAATTCCTCATAAACTTCCACTACTTTCCCTTCGCTTAAAATTCTTTTATCATCCTTAACCATTGATTCGGCAAGGTCGGACGGAAAAAGTTCAAACATATTTTTCCCTATAAGTTCATTCATAGGTTTTCCAAGAAGCTGCTCATAGTTTTTACTTAATCTTATTGCCCGGATTTGAGCATCTTTAAAGAAAACATAGATTGGACTAAATTTCATAAACTGGGTAAAAATTTCTTCGCTTTCGCGTAACGCTCTTTGTGTGCTTCTTTCTTTTGTCTGATCGCGAAATACAAGAACTACACCAATTACTTCTCCGGAGCTGCTATGTATAGGGGCTCCGCTGTCGGCTATCGGAATTTCATCGCCGTTTTTTGAAATCAAAAGTATATGATTTGCCAAACCGATAATTTTATCTTCAATTAAAATTTTATCAACGGGACTTTCAACTTTTTCTCTAGTAATTTCATTAATAATATTAAATACATCTTTTAGTTTTTTCCCATTAGCTTCAACTTCCCTCCAGCCTGTTAATTGTTCCGCAATTGGGTTCATCTGCCGGATTTCTCCATTAATATCAGTTGTAATAACGGCATCGCCAATACTGTAAAGCGTTGTTCTGTAAAGCTCCTTCCTTTCGGAAATTTCATTTATAAATTTCGCGTTTCTGTCCTGATCCAATAAAACCTTGCCGGCAACCAAGGTTATAACCGGAAAGAAAACAACTACCGATAGAACAACTTTAAAATAGTTTTCAAGGAAACTTGGGACAGGATCGGAACTAATTATTATAAACATGAAGAGATGAACAATTAGGCCAAATACATATAATTTAAGAGGCGTTAATTTTTTGAAGTCTGTTTTTACATTATAATAATTAAAAACAGAACCTATTATAAATGAAATTGCAATCAAAATAACACCCGGAATTACTCCGTTGCCTCCCAAATAAATCCTGCAAATTAATGCCATTAGAAATGAAATAAACCCTGATAAGGGACCAAAAAACAGAGCGCTTAAACTTAATACTACAGACCTGCCGTCAAAAAAAGCGCCGTTTGTGTGATAGATCGGCAGCACCATTCCTATAATCGCAACAGTTCCAAAAAATATTCCCTGCAGTACCTTACCGGATAGTTTATTTCTTTTAAATTTATTATCAATAAAGCCGGAAAAGATACTTAAGGACACAAGAAATGACAGGTTATATATTAGGTCTGTGATAATCATTGATATCAAATTATTGTTGAATATGTTAACACATTATCGAAAATTTTTGGGAAAATAAATACTTATGCATCAATTTTTTTATAAATATTTATAGTTTTTATTCAATTCCTTCAATTGAATGATAATATTTATCATTATAAAAATAGTATAAACAATTGATTTTTGATACTTAAAATTGAGTTAAAGCTCTTATTTTCCGAAAATATCAAATTATCAAATCAATAGTTCAATTCATAAAATATTACATTTTGAATATAAAGAAGCATATTTAAAATAATTTATAATTTAAGCTGAAATCAGATTCAACAGGATTGTTTGGTTTTCCCTTCAATTTTTCGTAAATTTGCAATAAACAAATACCACAGTACAATCTTAGTCTTCAAAAACAAAATATTTTATTTTAACACACAAATTACATTCTTCCTAAGCAAACATCCGTCTTTTAATTATATCTGACTTATTTATACCCCTGTTTAATTTTATTATTTTATATCAAGGAGAACTTATGCTCGAAATTAGAGAATATCATTCATTAAAAGAAATGGAAAACGATTTTTCATTGGAAACATTAATTAACTTTTTACACACCCACTTGGACAGGTTTGGCGATTCCAAAGAAGCGATAAAAAAATGCGTTAATTACGCGTTTTCGGGAAAAGAAGGAAACGGCGGATTTGTAGCAGGCGGTTTTATTGAAAAAGAACTAGTAGGCGCGGTTGTTATGAACGAAACGGGAATGGGAGGTTACATCCCGGAAAACATACTTGTCTATATCGCGGTGAATTCTAATTTCCGGAACCAGGGAATAGGCGGAAAACTTGTTAAACATGTAGTTGAAAAAAGCAGCGGCGACGTTAAACTTCATGTTGAATATGATAATCCGGCAAAAAAATTGTACGAAAGATTAGGCTTTACAAATAAGTACGCTGAAATGAGATTCATAAAAGAGAAAAAATAATGGCTACAATAAATATTGATACTAACAAAATTATTGAGAATATAAAAAAACTTGACGTTTTTTTATCCGGATTCGGAATTAGCTGGTCGCTTATTACAAAAATGGCCTGCGGCAACGAACAGCTTCTTCAGAAAATACTGAATGAATCATATTTAAAAAACCTGCATTCAATCGGCGATGCAAGATTGTCTAATCTGAAGATGGTAAAAAAAATTAGTCCCGATGTAAAAACAATTTATATTAAGCCGCCGGCGCTTGTCCAGATAAAAAATGTTGTGAATTATTCGGATATATCTTTGAATTCTTCGCTTACGACAATTAATGAAATTAATAAAGCATCCAAAGCAATAGGTAAAATACATCAGATAATTGTGATGATTGAAATGGGCGAGCTGCGCGAGGGAGTTTTAAGAAATAATGTCCTGTCGTTTTATGAAAAAATATTAAACTTATCAAATGTTGAGGTAATTGGGCTCGGGACAAATCTGGGCTGCATGTACGGAATTGAACCTACTTACGACAAGCTGATTCAGCTTAGTTTATATAAACTTCTGCTGGAAGAAAAGTTCAGAAAAAAACTTCCGTTAATTTCCGGGGGCAGTTCAATCACTTTACCGTTAATTTCAAAACGGCTGCCAAAAAGCTTAAATCATCTGCGCATAGGTGAAACCGCATTTCACGGAATATCATTAGATAACGGTAAAAAATTCAGGAATCTTTCAACACACGCGTTTAATTTTTCAGCGGAAATTATCGAACTTGAAAAGAAAGAATCTGTTCCGGATGGGAATATAGGCGATGCCGGAATTGGACATACGGCCGGCTTTGATGAAAATGAAAATATAATTTCACACAGAGCTATTGTTGATTTCGGATCGATTGATGTTAATTCCGAAGATTTAACCCCGCGCGATGAGAATATAAAATTCATAGGCACAACATCTGATATGACTGTATATAATCTCGGTGAAAATAAACAAGGTTATAAAGTGGGGGATAAAATTCATTTTCTACCGAACTATATGGCAACTGCGAGGCTGCTTAATTCTAAGTATATAACTAAAGAGATAAAATAATATTCTTCGTGTTTTATTTCTTTGCCGAATAAGATTTTACGGTGACGCTAAAGTATAAAGAAATGTAATATAGAAAGGCGCTTAATGGAAAATCCTATAATACAATATTCTATAATCATATTATATTTTTCTTTTATAATAATAAAAGGGATAAGTAAATCAAGAAACATAAAGGATGACGAAGATTTTCTTGTAGCCGGGAGAAATATAGGCTGGTTTCTTTTAATGGCTACTATGGGAGCTACGGTAATTGGCGGAGGCGCTTCAATCGGGTCAATTGCCAAAACATATGAATGGGGAATCATAATGGTATTAGTTACAACCGGATGGTATTTCCAATTTATGTTTTCGGCAAAATATATCGCCCCATATTTCCGGGAAAAAGAATTATATACCGTGGCCGGTTTTTTCGGAAAACGGTTTGATGACAAAAATAGATTTGTCGCTTTTGTGCTTTCATTAATTTTTTCGGTAGGAGTACTCGGAGCGCAGTTAGTCGCGTTCGGTAAAATTATAAATTCAATGATGCCCGAAATTCAATATACTTACGCGGTAATTATAGGAGGTATTATTGTAATTACATACAGCACCGCCGGGGGTCTGCTTGCTGTTATTTATACCGATGTTTATCAATTTATAATTTTAATTGGCGGATTTATTTTTACCGTAATAATGATACTTCCTGATATGGCGGCGCATTCCTCTGAAATATTAAACGAACTTCCCGAAACATTTTTTCAAATTGACGGTGGCAAAGGATGGCTGTTTCTCGTTTCCACATTTTTAGCGTTTCTATTGGGAGAAACTTTCGCTCCCGGCTATGCAACACGTTTCTGCGTTGGTAGAAATATCAAAGAATTAAAAAAAGGAATCTTCCGTGCGGGACTATTTTTACTTTTAGTATTCCCTTTAATTATTTTTATTATTTCAACCTATGCCAGATACAGTTTCCCGGATATTGATCCGAGTCATGCACTGCCTCAAACAATTTTAAAACTTCACAATCCCTATGTTTCGGGAATCATTATTGCGGCGTTAATGAGCGCGGTTATGTCTTCGGCCGATTCAATATTAAATTCAACAACCGCTATATTTACAAAAGATCTTTATGAAGAATACTTATCAAAAAGAGGAACCGACCCGAAGAAAGGATTAAGAATAGCTCGAATGAGTTCAATTATATTAGGGATTATCGGAATTTCACTGGCATTAATTCTGCCCGATATTATTGATCTTTTACTGCTTACTTATTCACTTTGGGCACCGAGTGTTATACTTCCGATAATAGTAGGAGCAATGTATAAAAAGAAAAGTCCCGAACTGAATACAACAATATTTATTACCATGGTAGGCGCAATTGTTTTAACAATTTTTTACATGAGTTTCTTTAATACTGAATTTTTGCAGCCGAGTGTTTTCGGTGTCTTTTGTTCATTAATTATTTTTAGTTTCAGCACAATGATTATAAAACCTAAACTAACAGTTAAGTAGATTTTAATGCTAGTTAAATACTAAAATTTCTAACTGCCTCATTTAGATTCATTTTACTAAAATCATTTTTTTAGTTTGCTGAAAATTTTTGCCAGACTCTGTGACGGCTGTTAAACTGTATAAATAAATCCCGCTCGAAAAATTTTCCGCATCAAATTTAAATTCGTAATTACCTGCCGCAAACCGTTTATCAACAATTTGATCTACCTCACTTCCCAAAATATTGTGAACTTTTAAACTTACTTCCGAAGTTTCCGGGATTTGAAAATTTATAACCGTACTCGGGTTAAACGGATTCGGGTAATTCTGCCCAAGTGAAAATCCTTGCGGCAGTTCATTATTATCACCGACAGATGTAGCAGAATTATCGGAATCATAGTCTCTGGCTAATCTAACAAAATTATAAATTCTTATTACATCGCCCTGCGGCCCGTGTCCATTTGGATAATCATTCGGGTCTCCGGTTTTAATATCACTTCTCTGTGCCCCCGCTCCATGCACATCCAAAAGCTGAAAATTATTTGAACCCGGAGGCATTTCCATAAAACCTAATGCTCTGCCGAAACATACATATACTGCTCTTACAGGCTGCGGTCCATCTTCATGAGTTGTACTGGTCAAGTAAAAAGGATAATCAATTTCTCCGCCTTCATTTGTAATTTGCGGTACGTTAAACAAAGGATCAATTGCCGCCGATGAAGTTGTTGAAGGCGAACGTGAATAATCCAAAATACTTTGAAGTTCCTTTGCGTTCGGCACTCTCCAATCATTAAATCCCAAATAGTTTTCACTGTTTTTTTGTTTAGCGTACTTAAGCGCGTCTTCCCAAAGCATTGCTTCGCTGCTTCCCGCTTGATCCCACATCAATCCTGTTGCCAAATCGGAAATTGTACCGTCATTATTGTTTTTAAAATTATTTATTCCGTAATATGGGTTTCCTCTTACGAATTTCACTTCAAAATCTTTTGAAACAGGGTAACCTTTAATTCTGCCGTCGGCAATATTTAAACCGAACATTCCAGTTTCGCCGTTCATTATTGTAGCAACATAAATCGATGTTGTGGCGTACTGCACGTCGATATACCTTTCGCTGGGATTATATTCGTCTCCAAATCTAAAATCAAAATAATCTGTATCGAGATAAGGGATTGTGGATGATTTATCCATACCTGTTTTACCGGAGAATAACATTAAAGAATATATTTCTTTAATTGTAGGAAGCCGCCAATCGTTATACCCGGCCAATGAAAATGTATCTGCCGCTTCCACCGCCTCATAATAATTATATTTGGACTCGAGCAGATTTTTCTGCCACATTAAACCTGTATTGTTATCTGTGATTGTCCCGTCGCCATTATCCGAGTAAGAAGGCTGAAGTCCGTTGTACTGAGCGTCCTGTCCGAAGAATGAACTCGATTCATCAGGCTGTGAAATTTGCGATGTATTGTTATAAAAATTATGCTGATCAGTATCTACAACCGGATAAGTTAATGATTGAGCTTTATAATTATTTGGAGTAAGAAACAAAACAAACGTCTCGAAAATTATTATTTTCTTCATTGGGAATACCTTTGTTATAGATTTGTTTCTTTGACAAAAAGATGGGCGTCGGGGTTTAAAATATTTCAGTCAGAAAATACCGGATAAGTTGTAACGGGGAATTTTAAATAAAAAAAGACGCAGCAAATGCAAAGCTATTACACCTGCTGCGTCCTAAATAATCAGAATTATTTGATTTCCAAATTCGGGAAACGTCCCGGTGTATAAGATGCGCCTGAATCTTTAAGCATTATTTCTATTTGTTCAATTTCAGCCGCGACTTCCGTCAATGAATTTAAAATTTCACCAAACTTGCCCGCCGCGTCTTCATAGGATTTTATGAATGTGGTAGTCGGCGCTGCGGTTGTGTTCCACAATGAATAAGTAATTAAATCAACTCTCTCTTTTACGGATGTTGGTGAAGCTCCTTCATAATTCGCTTTTAAATTATCACCGTTGAATTTACGGTTAAGATCTTTGAGTTTTAATTCAGCGCTTAATATTTTATTATATGTTTCAGCAGGAGCTTTTGCTGCATCAAAAACCGCTTTCTTCAGATATGTAAGTTTATTTACAAGTTCGCTTCTATGTTCCTCTGCTCCTGATATTATTCTTGTTAGTTCTGCTACCTTTCTGTTAAAGTCATCAAGAGCTTTTTTATCCTCAGCCGGAAGAGTGGTGATATTTAATGGTTTACAAATAAAATCCTGAGGAGAAACGAGTTCCGTAAATACTCCGTCCTCAAATTTGGAAAGCGAAACTTTATATTTCCCGGGCGCAACCATATATCCTTTATCGGGTGATATCCAGGGAATAGAATCATCAAAAGGAGTTGTAGATATTGGCGAAAACGGGGTATAGCGGAAATCCCATACAATTCTATTTACGCCTTTAGATACTCCGGTTTTTAATTTTCTGACAGGATTTCCGTTATCATCTGTAATAGTAAAAAGAAGAAAAGCTTCCGGCTGATCTTGTTCTTTTCTTACGGTATTATACGAAGGGTATTCAAGATCTTCATTCTTTTTTTGTTTTTCTTTTTCAAGTTCTCTTCTTTTTTCTTTTAGTGATTTAACTTCATCTTTTATGAAATACGAAAAGACAGCTCCAATTGGCGGATTAGGGGCTGCATAAAAACCAGTTCCCATAAATCCGATACCCGGGAAACCGAAAGGATCCGAAGGTATAAACATTTGAGCGTCTTTTATCGGGAAAATAAACGCTTCTTTCATTAAAGTTTCTTTTGTTAAATTTCTTAAAGGAGTATAATCATCCAAAATATAGACTCCTCTTCCATAGGTTGAAACAACTAGATCGTTTTCTCTTTCCTGAATTGTTAAGCTCATTACTTCAATTGTAGGAAGTCCGTTTTTAAATTTAATCCATTCTTTTCCTCCGCTGTTGGTAAAAAATAATCCGAACTGTGTTCCAACGAATAAAAGATTTTTATCAACATGATCTTCGGCAATGGTGTAAGTACTTCCGGATAAAGGAAGATTTGCATTAATAGATTGCCATGATTTACCGCCGTCAATAGTTTTTAATAAATACGGTTTGTAGTCGCCGTCATGCAGATTATGACAAGCGGCATAAGCGACAAGTTTATCAAAATGCGAAGCTATAATTTGATGAACTCTGATATATTCCGGAAGTCCGCCTAAATTTGATTTGGTCCAGGTCTTCCCGCCGTCGGCTGTAAAATGTATTAATCCGTCGCCCGAACCGGCAAATAGAACATTCTCATCCAACGGCGATTCGGCAATAGATACAATATATGCCATACTTCCTTTAGCAGCCAGCTCATCAATACTCCAGCTTCTGCCCATTAATTTCTGGAAATTTTGCGGAACACCGCGCGTTAAATCTTGACTTATTTCTATCCACGTGCTTCCCATATCGTCGGTACGGAATAATTTATTACCGCCGAAGTACAATCTTTTATTGTCATGTTTTGAAATTAATAAAGGAGAATCCCAATCAAAGCGGTAGGCAGTATCCGTAAATTCATAAGGACGGATATACAATTGTTCTCCGCTTTTTTTATCATAACGCACCAATCCGCCGTTCTGCGACTGCGCGTAGATTATATTCGGATTTTTCCAATCTACCTGAGTCTGAAAACCGTCGCCGCCTAAAGTAAAAGTCCAGTCCTGATTTGTTATTCCGGCCGAACTAATTGTTCTTGAAGGTCCCATTAAACTATTATTATCCTGCGTACCTAAATAAACATTATAAAAAGGCAAGGAGTAATCGACAGCGATTTTATAAATTTCGGTAAGAGGAATGTTGCTTTTAAAATCCCAATTTTGGCCACGATCATATGTTTCATAAACTCCGCCGTCGCAGCCGGATATTAAATGGTTGTTATCGTTAGGATTAATCCAGAATCCGTGATTATCTACGTGTTTATTTTTTTCGCCAAGTTTGTTAAATGTTTTTCCCGCGTCGTCGGTAACCTGCAGAAATACATCCATACTGTAAACACGGTCGGCATTTAAAACGTCGCAGAAAATCTTTTGAAAATAAAATTTATAAGCAGAAACATAATCGCTTTGTTTTGTCCAGCTGGCTCCTCTGTCGGTGCTTCTGTAAAATCCCTGACCTTCTTTCGCTTCAATAACGGCATAAAGCAAATCGGGATTAACCGGTGAAATATCCATACCTATTCTTCCAACATTATCAGAAGGAAGTCCTCCGCTTAATTTATTCCATGTTTTGCCGTAATCGGTAGTTTTATAAATTCCGCTTTCCGGTCCGCCGCTTACGCCGGTATATAATTTTCGCATTCTCTGATGTGCTACAGCGTATAAAATATTTGAGTGACGAGGGTCCATATGAACTTCATAACATCCGGTATTTTCACTGATCTTTAAAACATTTTCCCATGATTTACCGCCGTCTATGGTTTTAAATATTCCTCTTTCACCGCCGCTTTTTCTTAACGGACCCATTGCCGCCGCGTAAATTATGTTGGGATCATTAGGGTCAATAGCAATTCCGCCTATATGTTCTGAAGTTTTTAATCCCATATTTTTCCAGCTTTTTCCGCCGTCTTCGCTTTTATAAATACCGTCGCCGTAAGCCACATTATTATGATTGCTGTTTTCTCCTGTCCCGACCCATAGCACATTCGGATTGTTAGGATCCATTTCAACAGAACCAATGGCGTAAGTATTTTGATTTTCAAAAGCAGGTGTGAAGGTTACGCCTCTATTAACGGTTTTCCATAAAGATCCGCTTCCCGATGCTATATAATACTCTGATAAATTATTTGGATTTACAACAATATGCCGTACCCTGCCGCCAGTAATTGCAGGGCCGATGCTTCTGAGTTTTAATCCGGCTAAAGAAATATTTTTTAATGAATCAGATTCAGACCTTGATTCTTTTTTCTGTGCGGACATTTGTCCCGAATTTAGAAACAGAAATAAAAATAGAATTGAAAGAATTGTTTTTTTCATGTAAGTAACTTTTATTTTGTGGATGGAATAGTTAATAATTTAAAACCCCATGTGTTTCAATATAAAATTGAGATAACACTTGCCTAAAGTTAAAAATGTTTCACTAAATAAGAAAATAACGAGCAATATTTGGACGTAAACGGGTATAAATTGTTCAAATATATATGTTTATTTATAATCCCACCAGGTATGAGTTCCGAAATAACGGCAGGAATTTGAAGCATCAACTGCGGCTTTCTTAAGTGACAGATTGAAATTTTTGTTCTTCAAATAGTGATAACAAAACGAGCCATGCATTACATCTCCCGCGCCGAGAGTATCAACTGTCTTGATTTTATTAACCGGTATTAACTCTTTTTTATTATTTATTGAGCTTATTATAGGATTTTGTTCATTTGTGAACGCGACATATTTTATTCCTATTTCGTGAAGAAAACTTATTGTTTCATCCAATGATAATCCGGGCATCCTGAATTTCCCGCTGCAAATAGCAATATCTACATATTTTAAGTATTCGTTGGAATTTTCTTTCCATGATCCCCCGTCAAGAACAATTTTGATTTTCTTGATTTTGGCATATTCAAAAACCTCAGCGGCATTTTCTAATCCGTACCCGTCAATTAATATCAGATCCGGCTTTAAGTTTTCAATTGTTCCGCAGATTTTTTCCTTAGTAAAATTTTCGCCCTGTTTAATAAAGGGTGAATTAATAATTGTCCGTGTACTGCTTTTTGAATTTATAAATACAGTTGAAATAGGGATCTCAAAATTATCATCAGAGTTATCAAATATTTTAATATTATTCAGCGATAAAATATCTTTTACTGATTTACCGAAATTATTATTACCTATTCCGGAAATTAAATATGCCGAGCCGTTATATTTAGAGAAAGTAAAAGCTGCGTTTAAAGCCGGTCCGCCCGGCTGAATAATAAAATCCGACGCAAAAACTTTATTATTCTCCTCAGGAAAGCCGTTAAGCCGATAAGTAAAATCGCAGGTTGATCTTCCCCAGAATATGGCGTTCATTTTTATTTCCTGATTTATTGATAATAAATTTATGAAAAATACTTTTTAATTCATTGTATTGAATTTAATGAAGATTTTAAATGTCGGTTAATTAGAGGGGAATATAATTCACAAAGATTTCATTAATATTGGCAGTACTTCTATTTACAACAAAAATGCAATTAGAAATTATTTCTTCGGCATATTTATATTTCTTCGGAAAGCAGATTTTCAAGATCAAGGGGACGGGTATACATATTTAAATTTCCTTCATTATCAAAACTCCATTCTTCTTTCGGCTTATCCCAGTATAGTTCCACCCCAATATTATCCGGATCCCTAATATACAGTGCTTCACTTACGCCGTGATTAGAAGCTCCTTCAAGACGAATATCATATTTGATTAATCTTCTTAACGCATCTGCAAGATCTGCCCTAGTAGGATAAAGAATTGCAACATGGTATAAACCTGTTGTGCCGTTGGCCGGAGATTTTCCCCCTTCGCTTTCCCATGTGTTTAAACCGATGTGGTGATGATAACCGCCTGCGGAAATAAAGGCTGCGTTTTTTCCGTAACGCTGTGTAATTTCAAAACCGAGAACGCCGCAGTAAAATTTAAGCGAGCGTTCCAGGTTTGAAACTTTTAAATGCACATGCCCAATCCGCACTTCCGGATTAATTGGTTTTTCAAAATCGGAATCAGACATTCTAGTTTAATTTTCTAATGTTGATTCGACACTGATTTTACTGTTTATCGATTTGCTGATAGGACAGTTTAATTCAGCCTCTTTAACGCTTGCGTCAAAAACTTCCTGGCTAACGCCCGGTACTTTGGCTTTCAACACTAAATGAGATTCGGTTAAGCTTCCGTCTTCCAGCGTGATAATACACTTTGTTTCAAGACTATCGGGAGTAAATCCTGCAGCTCCCAAAACAAAGCTAAGTTTCATTGTAAAACAGCCGGCATGCGCCGCCGCAATTAATTCTTCGGGATTAGTACCCGGACCTTCTTCAAATCTGCTTGTATATGAATACTGTGTTTTATCTAGTATTGTACTTTGAGTGGTTAAATGTCCCTTCCCTTCTTTACCGGAACCGTTCCAAACTGCTGTTGCGTTGCGTTTCATTTGATACCCTTTCTTTTTGATTATTTGTTAAATGTAAAAATGACAATACAAATATAATAAATATTAGGCAAGCCCGAATTATCAAAAACCGGAGTCCGTTAACCGGAATCCGGTTTTAACATATCTTGTATTGAAATTTATAATAAAACTATGAACCTATTTTTTCTTTAATAAGTTCCCATCGCGATGGTTCAATAATTTTTTCCGCGGTTGAAATTATATTATCGAACACCGGTTTAGGAGCGTTAATCTTCATTGCGTTAAGTAAACCGATTAATTCCGTAATATTAGCCGAACGAAGCATCCAATCCAGCCATATTCTATATCTTTCCGGCGGAATTTTAGTTTGTATTCTTGTTCTGATTGCGATTAGTTCTTCATCGCTTAAATATTTTTGACTGGCTTCAAGCACTGTCGATTCTTCATGGTTCATATGATTAAGATAACTTGCGGCAAAATCATTAAATAAAAAATTCAGTTCATTGCCCAGCTTTAATCTTATTTTGCTTTCTGTTTCATTTTGTAAAAGGTCAAGGATATTATTCAGAACGTTTAGTTTTTCTCCTATTTCAATATGTTCATTTTCAAGAACCTTGATCATTTCAGGCTCTTCGTTTTTTACTTCCGGAAATATAATATTGTCCTCATGATCGGCATGTTCATGTAAAAGCCCGAGATCATGTCTTAGAATTGAAACTATATTTTTGCTTTCCAGTTCACTGCTGAAATCAGCGGTCTGCAGTTTTGAGCCTAAGCCGTAAATTAAACTTCTCAAGGCTTTATGTATAAATGTAAATAAATCTGTTTTTGTAAGCTGCATTCTATCCTCTCTTAAAATTTATCTGATTTTGACTTTTTATAATTAAAAAAGTTACAAGGTATTTTAAAAATTTTAAATATTTTTCAACATATTCGAAGGCGGGAAAAGATAGAAGATTATAATTTGATGTTAAGTTTTTTTATTAAAGTTCAGGAAAAATCTTCCGGTCTTTCTGCAATATTCTTCATACTCTAACGGGAAAATATTATGCATAAGTTTTTCTTCTTCTTTAACATTCCAATGCCAAAGCGGGTGCTGTAGAATTGCCCAAAATATATAAATCCAGTTATTTAGAAATACTGCCAGTCCAAAATTAAAAAAAGAAAGAAAAGCTCCGTACAAAGGATGTCTGAAATATTTGAACGCACCGTTTATTACTAATTTATTGCCCCTGTCAGCCGGAGGCAGAGATTTTACGCTCCAAATTATTATAACGATAGTAATTACCGACAAAGCATAAAAAAATATGGTGCGAAAAAAATCATACTCGGTTATTTGAAAATCAGCAAAATATTCTTCACCGTAAATAAAAACAGCGAGCATTATTAAACTTATTAATAGTCCTCGCGGACCTGTGCCGAAAATTTTTTGGTATGTGTTCATTTGTAAAACTTAATAATTTACGTGCCGTTTACGAAATTTAGAATGATGCTTTATAAGTTATATTAATTTCAATTTTTGTTAAAAACAAAGTGAATATAACAACAGAATAAAATAGAATCGTCTTTGTTTTCAATTAGTTTGTCGGAATATAGGATGCTGGTCTGCATGAATTTTATATATTTATAAATGTTGTAATAAAATAAATTCTACAACACACTTTCACAACATAAATAAAACGGGAGTTGATGGGTTTTGAATGTCTGATTTTGGTTAGTTAAAAAATCGAAATCTCAGTCTTAGTAGTAAGCATCTCCAATGTTTTCATTCCGAAAACGGAATTGCCCTTTGAGTTTATTCTCGGGCTCCATACAGCAACGCTGTAAATGTTCGGGTGAATTGCCACAATTCCACCTCCTACTCCGCTTTTACCTGGAAGTCCAACTTTAAAAGCGAATTCGCCTGATTCGTCATAAAACCCGCATGAAATCATCAGCGCATTAATTCTTTTAATCTGGCTTTTAGTAAGTGGAAAATTTTTATAATTGAATGGTTTTGATAAATTTGCGTAAGGCAGAAAAGACTGCGCAAGTTCTTTGCATGTCATTTCAATTGAGCAGAGGAAAAAATAAAAATCAAGTATCAGTTCTATATCGTTTTTTATATTGCCGTATGATTTCATCATGTTAATTAAAGCGGCGTTTCTAAAACCAAATTCTTTTTCCGACTGCGCGATTTTATGATTAAATGAAATACTTATATTACCGCTGATTTCTTTAACGAATTCCAAGAACTCTTCTTTAGGGTTCTTAAGATTCGACACCAGAATATCGGCGACCACCAGAGCGCCGGCATTAATAAAAGGGTTGCGCGGTTTTCCTTTTTCATATTCAAGCTGCATTATCGAATTAAAAGATGTTCCGGAAGGTTCAACTCCCATCCGTTCCCAAATTTTTTCGCCTAATAATGAAAAGGCGATTGAAAGAGCGAATACTTTTGATATGCTTTGAATGGAGAATTTTTCCTCCGCATCACCGCAGCAGAATTCGTTCCCGTCAACAGTTAACAGCGCGATACCGAATTTATCCGGATTTACATTTAAAAGTTCGGGTATATATGACGCGACATGTCCATCGGTCTCACCACATTTTACTTCCGAATAAATTTCATTTATAATTTCGCTGAAGTTCATTTTGAGATTAATGCCCTATTAATTCTTCCAAATCAATTTTCTGAATATGCTTAACCGGTTTGCCGAGAAATCTATCGGCAACTTCTTTAAATTTTGCAGGCAGATCACTTACATAGAATTTATGTTCGCCCTGAATATTGGAAGGATTTTTAATATCCCTGGCTCTTAAATATTCCTCTACTATTCCCGATGCGGCAGTGCCAGAATCAATTAATGTTACTTTTTGCCCCATAACTTTTTGAATTACTTTTGAAAGAATGGGATAATGCGTACATCCTAATATTAAGGTATCGATCCCTAATTCTTTTAATTCTCCCAGATATTCTTTCGCAATAAGTTCAGTGGCTTTATGATCAATCAATCCTTCTTCAGCAAGAGGCACAAACAAGGGGCATGCTTTTTCATAAACATTTATTTTTTTATCGAGACGTTTTAATTCTTTTGAATACGCTTTATTATTGATTGTAGCGTATGTTCCTATAACGCCAATTTTCCCATTTTTAGTTTTTGTCAAAGCTGTTCTTGCGCCGGGTTCAATCATACCGATTACCGGTATTTCAAAATTTTCCTTTAATTCGTTAAGCGCCGCAGAAGACGCAGTGTTGCAGGCTACAACAATCATCTTTACATTTTTCTTTAATAAAAATTTAGCGTCTTGAATTGAGTATTCAATTACAGTTGCGTTGGATTTTGACCCGTAAGGCACCCGCGCGGTGTCGCCGAAATAAACAATATTTTCACTTGGCAGAAAAGAAGCGACTTGTTTTACTACAGTTAATCCACCAATTCCCGAATCGAATACTCCAATCGGGTTTGTTCTGTTCATGAAGTTCAAGAAATTCTCCTGTTAAAATTTTTATTTCTCTTAAGAGAAAAGAATACTGAAATATTTTTTTTTGTATTTGAAAGATTGATTGGATGATTGAATAAAATTAGAATAACCTACTTTTTATATCAATCATTCAATCATCCATTCATTCAATCTGTATTATCTTATTATTAATTCCGCAGTACACATATTTAAATATTTTTCTGTAAAGCCGCGCTGTTCTACATCATTTCTTCAATAGTATTTGTTAATTCCAGTTTTATTAGATCATAATCGTGTGAGGAAACTTTATGTCCGTTTCTGTCGAGAGTATAAAATGCATCAACAACATCGTCGGACTTGGTAGCGATTTTCGCGAAATAAATCGAAAGCCCCAATTCATTCATTTTTTTTGTAATTCTATAAAGCAGACCCAATCTATCGGGTGAGTATACATCAATTATTGTATACTTTTCATGTTTTTCAAAAATAATTTTTATGTTAGGTTTTTTCTTAAATAGCTTTTTCTCAATTCGCCACCACTTATTTCTTATTTTATCAAACTCTGAACTAAGTTCAAGCTTGTTTTCAACCGACATTTCAATTCTTTCTTTTATTTTATCGTATCGAGATTTATCAACAGGTTTATGCGATCTATAATCGGTAACATTAAAACTATCAAGCACAATTCCGTCTTTGCGCGTGAATATTTTAGCGTCGTGAATATTTAAATCGTTTATTGCAAGGGCGCCGCAAAGTCTTGACATAAGAGAATTAGAATCTTTAGTAATAATAGTAATATTTGTAAAGCCGCCTTCTTCTTTAATAAAGACAGATACTTCCGTGCCTTTTTCAATTTCTTCTACATGCGAATTGATCTCTTCATTTGTAAAAATACTTAGATAACCGAGATCGTTAATAGATTCAATATGCTCTTTAATATTATCATCATCGTGCAGATCTCGGCCATTAATTTCTTTAATGGTTCTTGCTCTTAAAAGATCTTCGCCAGAAATTCTTTCATTAATCATTTCGCGCGATTTCCGGTAAAGTTCGCCTAATAACTCTTCCTTCCATTTTGTCCAAACTATGTCGCTAACGGCGGAAAGGTCGGCGTAAGTCACAAGATATAAATAATCAAGAGCTTTAATTGAAGGGAATATTGCCGCGAAGCTATTAAGAGTATTTGCGTCATTAAGATTTCTTCTAAAGGCAACCTGTTCCATGGTTAAATGATGCCTAACTAAAAACGATACGAGATCAATCTCATCCGAATCATAACCGATTCTCTGCATAATTGAAGACGCAATTTCGCTTCCTATTATTTCGTGTCCCGAAATACTTAGCGGTTTGGCTATATCATGAAGAAGCATCGCAAGATATAAAAGATCTTTTTCTTTTACGTTGTTATATATTGCACCAATGCCTTTTTCCATTTCTTCAAGTTTTTCGAGGTTCTGTACGGCAATTAATGTATGCTCGTCTGCGGTATAACAATGATAAACTCCTGGCTGAAAGAACCCGACAAGGTCTTTAAATTCGGGCAGGAATGCGCTGAGAACACCAAGTTCGTTCATTGCGTTAAGAGTTTTGCCTATGTTTTTGGGAAGTTTTAATATTTCCCTAAAAAACACAGAGCTATTTTTTTCAATATCATCAGGTAAAATATTACCGTGAGTAACTTCAATAATTCTGCTTCGCAAATTTTCGTCGAATCTCGCATCATGAAGTCCGCGGTAATAATAAACTCTAAGTATATCGGATATCGACAAATCTTTTTTAGCGGGATTATGAATAGAAATAATATTCCCTTTTTTGCAAAAGTCTTCGTCAAGTTCAATTGCGAGTGAATCCGGGATTGGGTTTGCTATCTGCTCTTCGAAATGTTTCATCATTGTGCGCACGAATCTTTTTGTTGTGCTTGCCGCTTCAAAATAATGATGCATAAATGTATGCCACGAATCACCTTCGTATTTAAGCAGCTTACCGATTCTTTCCTGAAGCGCAAATTCCAGTCTGTCGTATTTCCTGTTTTGAAGAAGATGCAGAAGATTTCTTACGCCTAAAATAAGTTTATAACTTTCAAGCAGTCTTTTAATTCCCGCGGGTGCGATAATGTTTTTATCTTTTAATTCCTTCAGGAAAAATTCGGTTTGAGTTTCTTCGTATTGATCCACCAGGAAAAAATCGTTCTTTAAAGAATACATCCATTGCACCACCTGAATATCACGAAGTCCGCCTGCCGTAAATTTTACATTAGGTTCAAGAACTTTAGCCGATTCGCCGTATTTCTGGTGACGCAGTTTAATATCATCAAAAAATTCCAGGATTAAATTAGTTTTATCTTTTGGAGTAAGAATTGTAAAAACTTTTTTTGTCCACTCGTCGTACGTTTTATCTTCGCCGAATATAAATCTTGTTTCAAAAAATTGAGTGAAAGCGTGAAGGTCTTCTTTTAAAAATCTCTTTAAATCTGAAAACTCCCTTACGGTATGCGATACTTCAATACCGCTGTCCCAAAGTTTTGTAACACATTCCTGAATTTCAGCTTCATTGCCTTTTACTTTTTCGAAGATAAACATTATATCGATATCGGAATATGGGGATAACTCTCTTCTGCTGAAACTTCCAACGGAGGCTATTGCCCCTTTTATTTTAATATCTTTAAGCACCTTAACAATATACTCTTCAACAAGTATGCTATAACGGACGCAGAATTTAAGCGAGTTTTTGGCGAGACTTTCGTTATTAAAAAGTTTTTCCCGTTCTTTGAGGAATTCTTGTTTTAATTCAAGTGATTTTGTCATACTCAATCTTTCTTATATAAAGAAGGGTTCTTTAAAAGAACCCTTCACAAATTTAAGTAATAATATAAGAATTAAATTTTAGCAAATCTTGCCTGGAAAAATCTTAAATATTTCGGTTCGTAAACCATTTCAAGACCTTTAATTTTTTTCCTGTTTTCAAAAACTTCAGCTACAGATTCAACGGTAACATCAATATGAGCCTGAGTATAAACTCTTCTCGGGAAGGTTAATCTGACAAGCTCAAGTTTGGGATATCTGTGATCACCTGTTACGGGATCTCTTCCCGAAGAAACTACTCCGCGTTCCATTCCTCTAACACCAGAATCAACATAAATTTCGGCCGCTAAAGTCTGAGCCGGGAACTGGCTTTGAGGCAAATGCGCTAAAATTCTTTTAGCGTCAAGAAATATTGCGTGTCCGCCAATGGGTCTTACAAAAGGAACTCCGTATTTTTCTAATTGTCTTCCGCAATATTCAACCTGTCCAATTCTTGCTTTTATATTGTCGTACTGAACCATTTCTTCCATACCTATTGCCATTGCTTCCATATCGCGTCCGGCTAAACCGCCGTATGTATGCAGACCTTCATAAATAACCACCATGTTGCGGGCTTCTTCATATACTTTTTTATTTCTGGTAGCTAGGATACCGCCGATATTTACCATTAGATCTTTTTTAGCGCTTACCCAAAGTCCTTCAAAATAAGAGCAGATTTCTTTTAAGATTTGTTCAATTGATTTATCGGCATAACCTTTTTCTCTTTCTTTTATGAAATAAGCATTTTCCGTTGCACGTGTAGCGTCGAACCATAATTTAATTTTATGTGATTTACAGTATTCATAAACTTCTTTCAAGTTTGCCATTGAAAACGGCTGTCCGCCTGCCATATTTACAGGTCCGGCCATACAAACATAAGCGATTTTCTTTGCGCCTACTTCATTTATAAGTTTATCTAATTTTTTAAGATCAATATTTCCTTTAAAGGGATGTTCGCTTATTGGATTATGAGCTTCGTCGATAATAACGTCAATAAAGGTTGCGCCTGCTAATTCCTGATGAAGTCTAGTTGTAGTGAAATACATATTACCCGGCACATAATCGCCCTGTTTTATTAATATTTTTGAGATCATATGTTCAGCGGCTCTTCCCTGATGGGTAGGTACTAAATAGGGCATTCCGTAATATTTTTTCACGTTATCCCATAAATAATAAAAGTTTCTGCTTCCGGCGTATGCTTCATCGCCTAACATCATTCCCGCCCATTGACGGTCGCTCATCGCGTTTGTACCGCTGTCGGTTAACAAATCAATATAAACGTCTTCGCTTTTTAATAAGAAGGTATTATATCCGGCTTCTTTCGCGGCTTTTACTCTTTGTTCCCTAGTAGTCATTTTAATAGGTTCAACCATTTTGATTTTGAATGGTTCAGCCCAGCTTCTTTTTGTTAGTTTCTTAGCCATTTTTTTCTCCAATAATTTTTTAATAATAAATGTTTTTGTTAAAATTTTTATCGGAGAGAAGCTACATCATAGCCATATACTTATACAGAAGAATTTTCCTGTTCAGGATTAAAGATAAATAAGGATTCTGCTGAATCCGGTGTAAGTTTATCATTTGTATTATTTCACAATAATGTTTCATAGTTTTAGTTTAATTGCAAGATTGCAAATTGCATGATTTCAAAATTATTGAATTATATCGCATCTTGTAATTTTGTAATCTGTAATCTTGCAATTTTTATAACTCAATCTCTTTTTCGTATTCAACATCAATAATTGATGAAATTCCCCCGCGTGTATTAAATTCGGCTGTTAATTTCATATATCGAGGTTTTAAAACACCAACTAGATCATCCAGTATTTTATTTGTTACGGCTTCAAAATAAATTCCGTCATTTCTAAATGACTGCAGATAATATTTATATGATTTTAATTCAACGCACAATTCTTCCGGAATATATTCCAAAATTATTGTAGCAAAATCAGGGTGTCCTGTTTTAGGGCAAACAGAAGTAAATTCCGGCGCAGTGTGAATTATAGTATAATCTCTTTCCGGATTCGGATTTGGAAATGTTTCAAGCAATTTTGTTTTTTCGTTCATACAACCTTCTATATAAAATTGTTTAATCGATATAATTAGGTTTTTCGGCATAAGGAATCGGGTCTTCAATTCCTGCTTTCTGAAATCCTCTTAAACGAAGAGCGCAGCTGTCACATACGCCGCAGGCTTCTTCTTCATTTTGATAGCATGACCATGTTAAATTCAGAGGAGCATTTAATAAAGTTCCTTTTTCTACAATTTCAGGCTTACTTAAATGAATGAGCGGAGTAATAATTTTTATATTTGTTTCAGGTCTGGTTCCCAGCTCAACTGTCTTTTGAAATGATTCAAAAAACTCAGGTCTGCAGTCTGGGTAACCTGAAGAATCTTCAAAAACCGCTCCAACGAAAATGGCTTCGGCGCCAATAATTTCAGCCCAGCTAACGCAAGCTGTTAAAATATTGGCGTTCCGGAACGGTACATATGAAGTAGGAATTTCTTTCGAACTTAAGTTCGCCTTTGTAACCTTCATTTCATTATCAGTTAATGACGAGCCGCCTATTTTGGCAAAATGAACAAAATCTATTACCAAACGTTTTTCAGCGTTATAAAAGTCCGCTATTTCATGAAAAGCTTTTAACTCGCGTTTCTCTGTTTTCTGGCCGTAATTAATATGAGCAAGCGCAAGTCTATACTCTTGATTCGCGATTGCCGCCGTAACGCAACTGTCTAATCCCCCGCTCACCGCAACTACTGCTAATTTTTCCGGTATCATCACATAACTTTTTTATAAAACAAGATAAAAGATAAGAAAATCTTATAATAAAACGAAAAGGAATTATAAAGGAATTCAAGTTATGTAAAGCAGTTTTTTGTAATTGTTTTTAATTTGAATAAAGAATTGTATGACTGAAAGGTTGTATTAACATATGAATGTATAAATGTATGAATTTTAGAATACATTCGGCAAATCAAATATTGCAAAATAATTACCGATCGGGAAAGTATTTATTTTTTTAATAGCAGAATCACCGCAATAATTAAACTGACAACCGCCGATAAAATAAACGGAACCTGAGAACCGAATTGATCCCATAAAATTCCTGTAAAAATTGAGCCGAACATAACAGCAAAACTCGTGAACATATTTAACATTCCAATGCCCGTTCCGCGGAAATGGTCGGGAATTAAATCCGCGACCCATGCTTTTGTAATTCCCTCAGTTGCTGCCGAATAAATTCCGTAAAAAGCGAAAAGCAGCCAAATCAACATCATATTTTCACTAACCGCGAATCCGAAATAAACAAGCGAAAAAACAATTAGTCCAATTGTAAAAATATTTTTCTTCCCGAATTTATCTGACAGCATTCCGGCCGGATAGCTACCGAAAGCGTAAATGAAATTATAGAATACGTACCCTAAAATTGCAGTAGAATCCGATTGAGAAATATCGCGTGATTTTAAGATTAAAAAAACATCGCTGCTGTTTACGAAAGAAAAAATTGTAATAATTACAAGTATATATTTATACTGCTTAGGCGCTTCTTTCCAGAATTCTTTATAATGTTTCTTTTTAGAAACCGGCGTAATATTCCTCGGGTCTTTCACAAGGAATGTAAAATAAACAGCAAATATTGATGGAATAACAGCTGCCAAATAAACAATTGCATATTCTCCGGGTACAAAATATAGAATAACAAGCGCGGCCAGAGGTCCGGCAACAGCGCCAAATGTATCCATACTTCTATGAAATCCGAATACTGCGCCCGAATTTCCGTTTGAATTTGCCGCTAAAAGCGCATCTCTAGGGGAAGTTCTAATTCCTTTGCCTACTCTATCAAGTCCGCGCGAAAGCGCAACAGTTATCACATTTGGAAGAAATCCGGGTAAAGGTTTTATTATTGAAGACAATCCATATCCCAGCATAACAAAAATGGAACGTTTCCCGATTTTGTCCGAAAGAAATCCGAAATAACCTTTTAATAATCCGGCAATAACTTCCGCAAATCCTTCAATAATTCCCACAACAGCCATTGAAGCGCCGAGCGCACCGGTTAAAAATATAGGAGCTACCGGATAAAGCATTTCACTTGCGAAATCAGTAAAGAAACTTATCATTCCAAGTATTAAAACCTGCCGGGAAATATTTTTAAATTTCAATAGAACCTTCAGAAATTTAATTAATGGTTTTAATCATAAATATTTTTATTGACAATTACAAAACATATCCTATTTTCTATATATTGTAAAAATAACTCTCCAACCTTTTGGGATTTTAAATACCTCAAATTTAATTTCATAGGAGTTCATTATGATGGAATATTACGAGCTTCATCCTGTTACGCCTCAGCTGAGGTATATTAATAAAGCCGTTGAAGTATTAAAGCAGGGCGGAGTTATAATTTATCCTACCGATACTGTATACGGTTTAGGCTGCGATATATTCAACAAAGAAGCGGTTGAAAGAATTTACTCAATAAAAAATGAAGCGGGTACAAAACTATTTAGTTTTTTATGCGCCGATTTAAAAGATATCTCTAAATATGCGAAGGTATCGGATTATTCATATAAAACAATGAAAAGACTGCTGCCCGGACCGTTTACTTGCGTTCTTCCAGCTGCGCGCGAGGTTCCCAAAAAATTATGGACAAAAAGAAAATCCGTTGGTATTCGCGTACCCGACAATGAAATTGCACGCACGCTTGTAAAAGAATTGGGTAATCCGATAATCAGTACCAGCGTTACAACGCGCAAAGGTGAACTATTGTACGATCCGGAAGAAATAAGGTATATTTTAAATACACAAGTTGATTTAATGCTTGCTTCAGGCGTATTAAACAGCAAAACTTCTACAATAGTCGATTTAACCGGAGATGAAGCGGAAATTATACGGGAAGGTAAAGGAGACATTAATATACTTGCATAAAACTATAGTGCAGATTAATAATCTGCACTATAAGATTTTTATTTTCTGTGAATAAAAAATGAATTTGCCTGAACATTCGGTGTAATTATCACTTCGTTAATATTAGCATGAGGCGGACGGCTGGCGCAGAATAAAATTGCTTCGGCAATATCATCACCGTTAAGCGGTGTAGTTCCTTCATATACTTTTTTAGCTCTTGCCTTATCGCCGTTAAATCTATTGTTGCTGAATTCGGTTTCAACCGCACCTGGATCAACGGAGCTTACTCTTATATTTTTATCAAGAAGTTCAATTCTTAAAGCGTCGGATATAGCACGTATCCCGAATTTGGTTGCGCAGTAAACTCCGCCGTTTGCATATGACATATGACCGGCGGTTGAACCCAGGTTAATCACATGACCGCTTCCTCTTTTAATCATTCCCGGAACAATGTAACGGATAACATACAAAGCGCCTTTAAGATTTGTGTCAATCATTTCATCCCAATTGGCAGGATCATCTTCATATATATGACCGAACCCTTTTGCGAGTCCCGCATTGTTTATAAGAATATCTATATCGGACCACCTAGCCGGCAACGAGCTAATTACATTTTTAACTTCTTCGGCATTTTTCACATCCATTTTTGATGTATATACTTCTATATTAAATTTATTTTTTAATTCACCGGCAAGGTTGTTTAATACTTCTTCTCTTCTGGCCGTTAATACCAATTTAGCTCCCTGCTTGGCAAAAGCAAATGCTGTCGATTTACCAATTCCCGCAGTAGCCCCAGTTATAAAAATTATTTTGTTTTTTAATGATTCCATATTAACTCCGTGTTATTGCAATAATATAATTTCTTAAACGTTAAATTTAATCAAACTAATCCACATATAAAAAAAAAGGCTTAATATTTCTCAAAATCAACATTTCCGACAAACATTAAATTTGAAATGAAATTTTATTTGTTTTTCTCGAAAAGATTGCAAATTTTAGACAAACGGTTATAAGCGGTAAAATTGTCCGGGAATAGAAACTTAACAATTATTTAACTTTGCCAGTTTATAAATTTACGTTAAAATTCTAATTGGGAATAATGGAAATAATTTAGTTCTGCATTCATTGTAATAAACTTGCCTTGAAATAAATTGGGATCAAAATGGATTTATATTTAGTAATTGTTGTAATCTTATTTTTATTTGCAATCTCTGACTTGGTAGTTGGCGTTGCCAACGATGCCGTAAACTTCCTAAATTCCGCAGTCGGCTCAAAAGTAGCTCCGCGTCACGTTATAATGATTGTTGCCAGTTTGGGAATTTTGGTAGGAACAACTTTCTCAAGCGGTATAATGGAAGTTGCGCGAAAAGGAATTTTTAATCCGGATCAATTTTATTACTCGGATGTAATGGTAATATTTTTGGCCGTTATGATTACCGATGTTATTCTACTGGACACGTTTAATACTTTCGGTATGCCTACATCAACAACCGTTTCAATTGTATTTGAACTGCTCGGAGCCTCGCTGGCTGTTTCATTAATTAAAATTTATTCAAGTTCGGAAAACTTAGCTGATCTTGTAAAGTATATAAATACAAGTAAAGCATTCGCAATTATATCGGGCATTCTTATTTCTGTTCTTGTCGCCTTCTCGGTTGGGGCGTTGTTTCAATTTATATCAAGATTAATTTTTACATTTGACTATCAAAAAAGACTTAAACGATACGGCGCAATTTGGGGAGGAGCCGGATTAACGGCTATTATATTTTTTATTTTAATAAAAGGAGCAAAAGGTTCTTCAATAATTGACTCTGATGGCCAAGCATGGATTCATGCAAATAGCGATTTAATACTAATTGGAAACTTCCTTTTCTGGACAATTCTGCTTCAGATGATTCAATGGTTTTCAAACTATAATATTCTAAAATTAATTGTACTAATTGGCACTTTTGCGCTAGCACTAGCGTTTGCCGGAAACGACCTTGTTAATTTTATTGGTGTTCCTCTTGCCGGATTAAGTTCATATCAAGCCGGATTATTAAGCGACGACCCTTCAAATCTTTTAATGACTTCTTTAAATGACCCGGTACAATCTGATACTCTGCTTCTGCTGCTTGCCGGATGCGTTATGGTTGTTACTCTTTGGGTTTCGAAGAAAGCTAGATCAGTAACAAAAACCGAGGTAAACCTAGGAAGACAGCATGAGGGATTTGAAAGATTTGAGTCAACAATGCTTTCAAGATCGCTTGTAAGAATGAATATAAGTTTATTAAACTCGGTGAAAAAAATTACACCTGTTTCCGTTCAAAATTTTATTAGCAGGAGACTTGATCAAAGCATGGTGCCTGTTAAAAAGAAGAAAGATCAGCCGTCATTTGACCTGATACGGGCGTCTTCAAATTTAATGATTGCAAGTATGGTGATATCTTTAGGTACTTCTTTAAAGCTTCCTTTCTCAACAACATTTATTACGTTCATGGTTGCTATGGGAACCTCATTTTCGGATAAAGCATGGGGAAGAGAAAGCGCTGTTTACAGAATATCTGGAGTTTTATCGGTTATCGGATTATGGTTTTTTACTGCTCTTATTGCCTTAACCGCTTCCGGATTATTAGCGACTGTTATATATTACGGAGAACTTCCCGCCATAGTTGTATTAATCGGTATTGTCGGATATATAATTTATAAAAGTCATATCGCGCATAGAGTGAGGGAAAAAGAGGATGAAGAACTTGAAGCTTCTTATTATGACGGAACAACAAGCGGATTGGAAGCAATAAAAAGCGTAATGGATGATACGTCAATATTTTTAAAGACAGTTAAAAATATAATCTCAATTACTTATACCGGAATAAAAAACGAAAACAGGGAAACAATTAAAGAGGGAAAAAAAGATTCAAAGAAACTTAAGAAACAAACAAATGTGCTTATTTCCAACATCTTTAACGCTGTAAAAAGCCTTCCGGAAGATGACGTAAAAAAGGATAAACGTTTCGGTAAAATTATTGCGGCAATACAAAGCATCTATAATAACTCTAAAGAAATCAATCAAAAATGTTTTGATCATTTGGATAACAATCATAAAAAACCTTCCAACCAGCAGCTTGAGGAATTAAAGAAACTTAATGATCTATTATTTATGCAGATATCGGAATCCGTAAGGTTCTTTGAAACTAAAAACTTTTCAGATTTGGAAAAATTCAGCATAGCGTACGGAGAGTTTAAAAATAAAATGCATGAGTTCGATGAAAATCAGGTATTAAGAATTAAACTCGGTTCATCATCAACCAGAGGTAGTCTTCTTTATCTCGGTCTTCTGGCAGATAGTGAATCTTTATCAAATGACCTAAATAACCTGGTAACAGTATTTAAGAAAAACTACGAAGGATTTCAAAAGAAATAAATTTTTTAAGGGACAGTTAATTTAAACTGGCTGTCCCTTTTTCCTCCCTTTTTATAAGATATTTTATTCCGCCATCTGTTATGTTTTTCCCGATTTTATTATTATTAAACACCCAATATCCTGTAATATTAACACACCGGATTTGCGCTGAATAGAAAATTTTACTTTCATTATATAAACCAAATATAAAATTGCAGATATCTGAAGAAAAAATAATTACTAAAAAGATTAAATGTTTTCATTGCGGCGATGAATGTCCCGATAAGGAAATATTTATAGATGATAAATACTTCTGCTGCAACGGCTGCAAAACCGTTTACGAAATTCTAGATAACAATAATCTCTGCAACTATTATTCGATTGACGAGCAGCCCGGCATTAAAAAAAACATTTCAATAAAACGTAATTATGATTTCCTTGACGACAATGATTTAATAAATAATTTATTGGATTTTTCGGACGGGAAGATTTCCAAAGTTACGTTCAGTATTCCTCAGATGCACTGCAGTTCATGTATATGGATATTAGAAAATCTTTACAAACTTGAATCGGGCATAGTTCAATCGGAAGTTAATTTTCTTCAGAAACGAATTTTTATAAAATATAAAAAAAATGAAACTTCATTAAAGAAGGTAGTAGAACTGCTGGATTCGATTGGATATGAACCAGATTTAAATCTTCAGGAAGAAAACAAAGATATAAAAACAGACTTAAATAAGAATCTATTGTACAAAATTGGCGTCGCCGGTTTCTGTTTCGGAAATATAATGCTTTTAAGTTTTCCAGAATATTTATCTATTACGGATTTCGCGACAGAAGAGTTAAAAGTATATTTCGGTTATATTAATATTGTTCTCGCTCTTCCGGTTTTCTTTTACAGCGCAAGTGATTATTTTATTTCAGCTTTTAAAGGATTAAGAAAAAAAATAGTAAATATTGACGTCCCAATAACAATTGGTATTTCGGTTCTTTTTATAAGAAGCATTTTTGAAATAATTTCTAAATCCGACGCAGGTTATCTAGATTCACTTTCCGGACTTGTATTTTTTTTATTGATAGGCAGACTTTTCCAAAACAAAACATACGATACGCTCAATTTCGAAAGGAACTATAAGTCTTATTTCCCAATAGCAGTAACAATAATAAAAAACGGAGAAGAAACAACAATTCCAGTTGAAAAACTAAAAACAGGAAAAAGAATTATTATTAAGAATAATGAATTGATTCCCGCCGATTCTGTTTTAATAAAAGGACTTGCTAATATTGATTACAGTTTTGTTACTGGGGAATCGACCCCTGAAATTAAAAATAACGGTGAAATGATTTATGCCGGAGGCAAACAAATTGGCGGAGCAATTGAAGTTGAAACAATTAAAGAGATTTCTCAAAGTTATTTAACACAATTATGGAACAATAAAGCGTTCGATAAAAATTATAAAAGCAATATTGATTCGCTTGTTAATTTGGTAAGCAAATATTTTACATTTGCCGTAATAGCAATTGCCTTAGCTTCTTTTTTTTACTGGCTGCCGCTGAATTCAGAACTTGGATTTAACGCTTTAACTGCGGTACTGATTATTGCTTGTCCATGCGCGCTTGCGCTTTCTACTCCTTTTACATTGGGTAGTGCACTTAGAATTTTCGGACGCAATAAATTTTATTTGAAAAATGCTCACATTATAGAAAAGCTGTCCAAGATTACCGATGTTGTTTTCGATAAAACCGGCACAATAACCGAATCGCAAAATGCGAATATTCAATATGAGGGGGAAAAGTTAACGAATTACGAAAAAATGCTCGTAAAATCTGTTGTAAGAAACTCTTCACATCCGCTCAGCGGAAACATAAACAAATATCTGGATTCAGAATATTTTAATGAAATATCGGATTACAAAGAGATTGCTGGAAAAGGAATTGAAGCAGTTGTTGACTGTAATTTAGTGAAGATCGGCTCTGCGGATTATGTAGCGCCCGAAGCACAAAGTAATAATTCGGCAGGTACAAAAATTCTTATTTCCATCAACGGCAGTATAAAAGGATTTTACAAAATCTCAAACACTTACAGGAAGGGGCTGAAAGATATAATAGATTCTTTCGAGAATAAATTTTCACTCTCGCTTTTATCTGGTGATAATGACGGTGAAAAAGAAACTTTAATTAAAATGTTTAAAGATAATACCGGAATGCATTTTAAACAGAGCCCTCAAAATAAACTTAATTTTATAAACCGGCTTCAGGAGAACGGGAAAAAGGTATTAATGATAGGCGACGGATTAAACGACGCAGGTGCTTTGCAGCAAAGCGATGTGGGAATTACGGTTTCGGAAAATATAAATAATTTTTCCCCCGCGTGCGACGGAATTCTTGAAGCCGATTCGTTTATAAAACTGAATGATTTTATAAAATTTTCAAATACGAGTAAAAAAATTATTATTACCAGTTTTGCTATTTCATTTTTATATAATATAATCGGTTTAAGTTTTGCCGTTCAAGGTACGCTCTCCCCAATTATTGCGGCAATCCTAATGCCTTTAAGTTCTATTACGGTTGTTGTGTTCACAACATTTTCAACAAATATTCTCGCTAAGAGAAAAGGATTAATTTAGTGTCAGTAATTTTAGTATTAATCGGTTTTAGTTTACTTGTGGCAGTAGGATTTTTAATCGCATATCTATGGGCAGTAAAAAGCGGTCAATATGATGATAAATACACTCCTTCCGTAAGAATATTATTTGACGATAAAATTAAAAATGAAAAAGAAAATAAAAAAGAGGATATTAAATCGGAAAAATAATTCTGAAATAATTATCTTAGTACCCAAAATTGCACAAAAAAAGGAGCCGCTTCTATGAATGTGGAAAAATTCAGTTACGATAATCATATAGTAAAACAGTTTACTATCGCGACTGTATTATGGGGCATAGTTGGAATGCTTGTAGGATTGCTGCTTGCATTTCAAATATATCTCCCCGAATTAAATCTTGGAATTCCTCAAACAACTTTCGGAAGATTAAGACCTCTTCATACAAATGCAGTAATATTTGCATTTGTGGGTAACGCTATGTTTGCCGGAATTTATTATTCATTGCAGAGACTTTGTAAAGCGAGAATGTTCAACGATCTTTTAAGTAAAATTCATTTCTGGGGATGGCAATTAATTATTGTCGCTGCGGCTTTAACTCTTGTTATGGGAATTACAACATCAAAAGAATACGCTGAACTTGAATGGCCTATAGATATTTTAATCGCTGTTATTTGGGTTGCCTTCGGCATAAACATGATGGGAACAATTGTTAAAAGACGCGAAAAACATATGTATGTTGCAATCTGGTTCTATATAGCAACATTTGTTACTGTCGCAGTTCTTCATATAGTTAACTCAATTGAAATACCTGTAAGTTTTCTAAAAAGCTATCCTGTTTACGCAGGAGTTCAGGACGCGCTTGTTCAGTGGTGGTACGGACATAATGCGGTGGCTTTCTTTTTAACTACACCGTATTTGGGACTTATGTATTATTATCTGCCCAAAGCAGCAAACAGACCGGTTTATTCATACCGGCTTTCCATACTTCATTTCTGGGCATTAATATTTTTATATATATGGGCGGGTCCTCACCATCTTCTTTATTCTGCGTTACCTGATTGGGCGCAATCGTTGGGAACTGTATTCTCAATTATGCTCATTGCGCCTTCTTGGGGCGGTATGTTAAACGGACTTTTAACTCTTAGGGGCGCGTGGGATAAGGTAAGAGATGAACCGGTATTAAAATTTATGGTTGTCGCGGTTACAGCTTACGGTATGGCTACATTTGAAGGACCTATGCTTTCATTAAAAAGCGTAAACGGACTTGCTCATTTCACTGACTGGATAATTGCTCACGTTCATATTGGAGCTTTAGGCTGGAACGGATTTTTAACATTCGGTATGTTATATTGGCTTGTTCCCAAAATGTGGGGTACTACATTATATTCAAAAAAATTGGCGACAACACATTTCTGGCTTGGAACATTAGGAATTGTTGTTTATGCAAGTTCAATGTATTGGGCGGGATTAGCTCAATCATTAATGTGGAAACAATTTACTCCGCTCGGTATTCTTCAATATCCAAATTTTCTTGAAACAGTAATTCAAATTGTTCCGATGTATATTATCCGTTCAATAGGCGGAACAATTTATTTCGGCGGATTATTTGTGATGTTATATAATCTTGTCAAGACTGCAAAACAGGGTTCATTTATAGCCAATGAAGAAGCAGAAGCTCCGGCTCTCGAAAAAGAAAATGATAAATTAAGATACGGACTAATTCACCGCTGGCTTGAAAAAAGACCTATCAAATTTGCTCTTCTTTCAACTGTTGTAATATTTATAGGCGGAGTTGTTGAATTTATTCCAACTTATTTAGTAAAATCGAATATCCCTACTATAGAAAGTGTAAAACCATACACCCCTCTTGAACTTCAGGGAAGAGATTTATATATACGTGAAGGCTGCGTCGGCTGTCATTCTCAACTTGTAAGACCTTTCAGATCGGAAACGGAAAGATACGGCGAGTACAGCAAGGCAGGTGAATATGTGTATGACCATCCGTTTTTATGGGGATCAAAAAGAACGGGACCAGATCTTCACCGTGTCGGAGGAAAATATTCCAATATCTGGCATTATCTGCATATGGAAAACCCAAGATCAATGTCTCCCGGTTCCTTAATGCCTTCATACGCATGGCTGCTTGAAGATGATTTGAATATGGAATCAACTCCTTCAAAAATTAATGCCATGCGCGCAATTGGAGTTCCTTATGAAGAAGGTTATGAAGAATTTGCTAACGATGATTTAATGAAACAGGCGGAAGCTATTTCTGATGATCTATTAAATAACGGCGCTATTGTTGAACCGCAAAAAGAGATAATCGCGCTTATAGCTTATCTGCAGAGACTCGGCACGGATATTAAAGTTAGTCCGGCTCAAAATAAATAAAGGAAAGAAAAGTGTTTTCTAATTATTTAAGCTCTATAAAAGATGTTTCAATTTTTCCGATTATCGGAATAATAATTTTCTTTCTTGTTTTTATATTTGTAATTATAAAAATAATAAGAGCTGATAAAAAATATTTAACTAAAATGGAAAATCTTCCCCTGGAAGATGATAATGAATTGAAAACAAATTCAGAGAATAAAAATGAAATTGAATAAAATATTATCCCTATTCATAATATTTATTTCCGGGGCAAATTCGATTTTTGCCGAAGGCGGCGCCGCCGAGACGAATATGCAGAACGCCGCTACTATAATGCTGGTTTTCACAATTATAATAATTGCGCTAGTTCTTTGGCTGGCCATGGTTTATTCGGAAAAGAACGACAATAATGGTAATTTCTTTTTCAGTCCTCTTAAAAAACTAAATAACATTATTACAGGCGCTGCGCCTCTGGAAAAAGAAAAAGAGATTCTGCTTGATCATGATTACGACGGTATAAGAGAATTGGATAACCGCATTCCCCCATGGTTTCATGCAATGTTCTGGGGAACAATAATTTTCGCGGTTATTTATATGATTAGTTACCATGTAATTGGAACAGGTAATGTACAAACAGAAGAGTATATTGCCGAAGTACAAGCCGCCGCTTTTGAAAGAGATATATTAATCCGTTCAGGCGCGTTTATTAATGAGGAAACTGTAAAGTTTAAAGGCGATGCGGCAACCCTGGCAAGCGGCAAAGAAATTTATGATAAAAACTGCGCAACATGCCACGGATTTAAAGGAGAAGGATTAGTTGGCCCGAACTTCACGGATGAATATTGGATACACGGCGGCGGAATAAAAAACATATTTAAAACAATAAAATACGGCGTACCTCAAAAAGGTATGATAAGCTGGGAATCGCAGCTTGATCCAACTAAAATGCAGGAAGTTTCAAGTTATATTATTTCGCTTGAAGGAACAAATCCTCCCAACGGTAAAGCACCCGAAGGAAACGTTTGGGAAGAGCCGGCATCTAATTCCGAGAATAGCGGAAGTTAACTACTTGAACAATCTTGAAACATAAAATGGAAAATGAAAATACGAAGTCGGAAAAATTCAGAGATGAATTAGCTACAGTTACAAAAGAAGGAAAAAGAATTTGGATTTATCCCAAAAAACCCAAGGGAAGATACTACACCGCAAGAAATATAATTAGTGTTTTTCTTTTGGGTTTTCTTTTTTTAATGCCGTTTATTAAAGTAAACGGTCATCCTTTTATGCTTTTTAATATTTTAGAAAGAAAGTTTATCCTTTTTTCAATCCCTTTCGGTCCGCATGATTTTTATCTTTTCGTAATTGCAATGATTGCAGTTTTTGTTTCTATATTTCTCTTTACGGTAGTATACGGAAGATTGTTCTGCGGATGGATATGTCCCCAAACAATTTTTTTAGAAATGGTTTTCCGCAAAATAGAATATTGGATTGAAGGTGATTTCCGTCAGCAGATCGCTTTAAACAAAGCTCCTTGGGATGGGAAAAAAACATTTAAGAAAACAGCAAAACATATAATATTTTTCTCAATCTCTTTTTTAATCGCAAATACTTTTCTCGCATATATAATCGGCATCGATGATTTATTAAAAATAATTACCGATCCTCCATTACAGCATTTGGGGGGTTTGTTCGCAATTACAATTTTTTCAGGAATATTCTATTTTATTTTTTCTAGTTTCAGAGAACAGGCGTGTACATTAGTATGCCCTTACGGCAGACTTCAGGGAGTGATGCTCGATCAGGATTCTATTGTTATAGCATATGATCATAAACGGGGCGAACCGCGCGGAAAAATAAAAAAAGATACCGAACAGAATTTAGGCGATTGCATTGATTGTCATTTGTGCGTTGACGTTTGCCCAACAGGAATTGACATACGAAACGGAACTCAGCTTGAATGCGTTAATTGTACAGCTTGCATTGACGCATGCGACGATGTTATGGATAAAGTTAAACGACCGCGCGGACTTATTAGATACGCATCGTTGAATGAAATAGAAACAAAAATCAGAAAAATTTTCACCCCGAGAGCCGTCGGTTACACTACCGTGCTTATTATACTAATTGCCGTATTCTCGATTCTGTTCGCGAACCGTACTGATTTTGAATTGACAATTTTACGAACGCCGGGTTTGCTTTATCAGGAACAGGCCGATAATAAATTAAGCAATCTTTACGACCTGAAAATTATTAATAAAACCTTTAATCCCATGAACGCAGAATTAAAGCTGAATAATATTAACGGAGATATTAAACTTATCGGCACCGATCTGCATGTTGAATCTCAAGGGGTTTCGGAAGGTAAATTTCTTGTTACTATTGATAAAGACAAAATAACAAAATTAAATACGCCGCTTGAAATCCTTGTTACTTCGGAAGGCAAAACAATAGGAATAGTAAAAACATCATTCCTAGGCAAGGTTGAAAGGAAGGATAAATAATATGAAATTTTCATGGGGAAAAGGAATTTTCGCGGTTTATGTTCTATTTATGATCGTTGTTTTAGGAACAGTTGCTTTCACTACTACAGTTGATATTGATTTAGTTGCGGATGATTACTACGAACAGGAATTAATTTACCAAAATGAAATCAATAAAATGAACAGAACAAAAGAGCTAAGTGAAAAAGTTGAAATTATTCTCGAAGAAAATAATTTAAGAATTGTTTATCCCGAATCAATTGCATCCGGGATTTCCGGAGATTTAAAATTTTACAGGCCGTCGGATCAAAAACTGGATTTTGCTCTTAACATAAAAACTGATTCCGCGTTTACTCAAATTATCCCTAAAGATAAATTAAAAGCCGGATTATGGAAAATTAAGGTTGACTGGAAATATTCAGGGATTGAATATCTGAATGAAAAAATAATGGTGGTAAATTAATATGGAAATCTGGACCGGATTTGTCATAGGGTTTTTAGGTAGCTTTCACTGCATTGGAATGTGCGGACCAATAGCTCTTGCCTTACCCATATTTAATGAATCTTATGTTAAATTATTGCTGGGCCGAGTATTATATAATTTAGGAAGGATAGTTACATACACATTATTCGGAGCATTGTTCGGTCTTTTCGGCAAAAGCCTTGAGCTGGCGGGATTACAGCAAAATGTATCGATAACAATTGGAATTATAATGCTTGTTGTTATACTTATGCCACGAAAATATAAAAACAGATTAACGGATTTTTATCTTTACAGGTTTATTAGTAATTTCATAAAAACTTCTTTTTCAAAGTTAACTCAAAAGAAATCAAATTATTCCCTATTTATAATCGGAGTAATTAATGGATTCCTGCCGTGCGGATTTGTTTACGTAGCTTTAGCCGGAGCAGTATCAACCGGTTCTATATACTCGGGTTCGGCTTTTATGGCTTTGTTCGGGTTTGGCACATTTCCAATAATGCTGGTCGCATCGCTTGCAGGCAAATATATAAGTTTGGGTTTAAGAAGTAAAATAAATAAACTGATTCCGGTATTAGCTTTAATTTTGGCAGTAATATTTATATTAAGAGGTTTGAATTTGGGAATACCATATTTAAGTCCCAAACTTAATCATATGCCGATAAATGAAGAAGTAATCTGTCACTAAAACAGGATTATTGATTTATAGTTTTTTCAAGTTTACTAATCAGTTTAATTATTTTTTTTCTTGCTACAACTTCCTTTGCTCCTTCGGCTGAAAACCATTTTCTGTCTCTGAAACTGTCTTCAAGCCATTGCTGGGTTTCTTTTTCTACTTTAAGCTGATATACCAAAACCTCGCAAACACCTTCCCACTTTTTCACTTTGTATTTTCCCAATGGCTCTTTAGATACTTGACCAATAACTCCCGCTTCTTCAAGAGCTTCAAGAGCGGCTGATTCATAAGGCTTCATACCGCTTTCAATAATTCCCTTTGGTATAATCCAATTTTTCTTTTTACGCGAAGTGATTAATAATATTTCTAACCTTTCCTCATTAATTCTAAATGGAATAACGCCGGACTGCAAATAATAATTATCTGGATTTTTCAATAACCTGCCTGTGCTATTAATATTTTTTAAAGTTACAAATTTAATAAAAGAAATCTAAATCCCTAAACTTCCTTTTAATTTTATTAAATACATATTATTATATTATCGAATTTAATTCGAATCTTACAAAGTTTTTCTTAAATTATCCCACGCGAATAAAAATATTAAAAGGTAACCGAATGAGTAACGGCAATATTCTGAAATTAACTGAAAAGTATGTTCAAGAATTAATCAAATCCGGGACGCCTGCCGATTTTGTATATCATGATATGACCCATACGCTTGAAGTGGTAGAAGCAGCGGAGAAACTAGGGAAAAAGGCGGGACTTAATGACGAAGATATGGAATTGTTATTAATTGCCGCGTGGTTCCATGATGTAGGTTACATTGAATCTTGTGATAATCACGAAGAAAAAAGTTCTGCCGCGGCGCGTAAATTTTTAAGTGAAAATAATTACCCCGATAATAAAATCAACAAAGTCGCATCCGCAATTATAGCAACAAAACTTCCTACATCACCCAAGAATTTAACGGAAGAAATTTTATGCGATGCCGACCTGCTTCACGTAGGTAAAAAGGAATTTTTTGATAAAAGCGAGCTGTTCAGAGTTGAAATAGAAAGACGAGAAGAAAAAACTATTGATGATATTGAGTGGCTGAATAAAAATATTGAATTTGTTACCGGGCATAAGTTTTACACTCAATTTGCCAGAGAGCAGTACGAAGAGCAAAAAAATATAAATCTTTTAAAACTTCAAAAAAAATTCAGAAAGAAACTGAGTAAGGTCAAAGACGATGATTTGAAATCGGAAAAGCTTGAATTAGAAAAAGAAAAGTTCGCGGCAAAAAAAGAAATTGATAAAAAAGCCGAACGCGGTATTGAAACTATGTTCCGCAATATTATGCGCACTCATGTAAGCTTCAGCTCAATGGCCGATAATAAAGCGAATATTATGATAAGCGTTAACACGTTAATTTTAACGGCTATCATTGCAGTACTGGCGAGAAAACTTGACACAAATCCTCATCTGATTTTTCCTACGGCTTTGTTAACAAGCATAAGTCTTGTTACATTAATTTTCGCCGTACTTGTAACCAGACCGAAAGTAACCGAAGGCACTTTTTCAAAAGAAGATATTAAAAACAAAAAAACAAATTTATTATTCTTCGGAAATTTCTCCAACATGAAATTGGAGGATTTTACATGGGGTATGCTGGAAATGATGAATGATAAAGATTATTTATACTCAAGTATGATAAAAGATTTTTACTACCTGGGAATTGTACTGGGACAAAAATATAAATACCTGCGTATTTGTTATAATATTTTTATGTACGGATTAATTGCGTCAGTAATCGCATTTACATTGGCAATAATTATATATCCAAACGGAACAAATCTGGATAATCTGCTTGAATAAACTTAATTAACACAACTATTCACGTGAAACGGTATTTATGAAAAATTTATATCTTATTAGACATGCGAAATCCAGCTGGAGCGAACCCGGGTTAAGCGATTTTGAAAGACCCTTAAATCATAGGGGAAATCGCGACGCTCCGTTTATGGCAAAACTTTTAAAAGAAAAAAATGTTATCCCCGATAAAATAATTTCTAGTCGCGCTGTAAGAGCTTATTCAACTGCAAAGGTATTCGCGGCGGAATTAAATTACCCTGTTGAGAATATTGAAACATCACAAAATATTTATGAGGCCGGAGCCGGAGAAATATTAAGCATAATTCAATCGGTTAATAATAATGTTAATACATTATTATTATTCGGCCACAATCCAGGATTTACGAGTTTAAGCAACTATCTTTCCGACAGGCAGATTGATAATATCCCAACTTGCGGAATTTCTTGTATAACTTTTAAAAGCAAATTATGGAGTGATGTAAATATAAACCAGGGAAAGCTTATTGCTTTTGAGTTCCCTAAAAAATATTTTAAGCACAGCGACTAAGTTTATGTTTGAAAACAGAGAAATCAGCTGGTTATCTTTTAATTACAGAGTACTGCAGGAAGCAAAGGATTCCTCCAATCCTTTATATGAAAGAATAAAATTTCTCGCAATCTATTCTTCGAATTTAGATGAGTTCTTCCGTGTCAGGGTCGCAGCCCTGCGCAGCTTACTTAGGCTTAAGAAAAAATCCATTAACAAACTTAATTTTAATCCGGCTGAGTTATTAAAGTCAATTCATAAAATTGTAAATAATCATCAGGAAGAATTCGGTATAATATTTAACAAACAGATCATTCCGGGATTAAAAGAAAACAATATTTTTTTAATTAATGATGAAGAATTTAACGCAGAGCAGAAAACATTTGCTGAATCGTATTTCAATGATAAAATTAAGATTTATATACAGCCAATATTATTAGTTAAAAAAAAGATTATCCCTTTTCTTGTAAATAGAAGATTATATCTTGCGCTTAAATTATCCCCAAAAAAATTGAATAAGAAAGACGAATCAGTCAAAAGAGTAAAGCATGCATATGCTCTTGTTGAGATACCTACTCAGCATTTACCAAGGTTTTTGGAATTACCCTCTGTAAACGAAAAAACTTACATAACATTTCTAGATGATATTATACGTTTCAACTTAGATAATATTTTTGCCGGTTATAACATTGCAGAAATCTGCGCTATAAAATTAACCCGTGACGCAGAGTTATATATCGATGATGAATTTACGGGAAACCTCCTCGCAAAAATTAAAAAAGGCATTCATAAAAGAGATACAGGTTTGCCAAGCAGGTTTTTATACGACAAAAATATTTCGAAAACATTTTTAAATTTTCTAAAAGAATCTCTTCTTTTAGAAAACGAGGATTTGGTTCCCGGCGGAAGATATCACAACTTCAGCGACTTTTTCGGTTTCCCGAATCCGGGAAAATCAAACTTAGAATTTCCTGAAATGTCTCCGTTAAAACACGGAGAAATTGAAAAGAATAAAAATATTTTTGAAGCTATAAGAAAAGAAGATAAAGTTTTGTTTTTCCCATATCAAAGTTATGATTATGTGGTAAAATTTTTACGGACAGCGGCAATTGATCCTGCGGTAACTTCAATAAAAGTAACGCAATACAGGGTTGCAAAGGATTCCGCCGTAATAGGCGCTATGATAGAAGCCGTAAAAAACGGAAAAGAAGTAATGGTTTTTGTTGAAGTAAAAGCCCGCTTTGATGAGGAACTTAATATACAATGGGCTGAAGAAATGGAGAAAGCCGGAGTAAAAGTATTTTACAGCTTCCCCGGCTTAAAGGTGCATGCTAAACTGGCGCTTATAACCAGAATTGAAGATGGCAAGGAAGTAAAGTATTCTTATTTCGGCACAGGAAATTTTAATGAAAAAACCGCAAAGATTTATTCTGATATAGGATTATTAACTATGGACGAAAGACTTACTTCCGAAGCGGGGTTAGTATTTGAATATTTGTCGGGTAAGAATACAGAGCATAAATTCAATCATTTGTTAGTTGCTCAGTTTAATATGCGAAAGGAATTTATTTCGATGATTGACAATGAGATAAAGAACGCAAATGAAGGAATAGAAGCTGAAATTATTCTTAAGATGAACAGTCTTGAAGATAATAAAATGATAAAAAAACTTTACGAGGCAAGTTCCGCGGGTGTTAAAATTTTTATCATCATTAGAGGAATATGCTGTCTTGTACCCGGAATTAAAGGCCTAAGCGAAAACATAAAAGTTATCAGCATACTTGACAGATTTCTTGAGCATTCCAGAATTTATATTTTTAAGAACGGGGGCAACGAAAAGATTTATGCTTCATCTGCGGATTGGATGAAAAGAAATTTAAACAGAAGAATTGAAGTTGCGTTCCCTATATACGACGAAAATATCAGAAAACAGATTAAAGATATTATAACACTTCAATTAAATGATAACAAAAAAGCCAGAATTATCGATAAAGAAAATTCAAATATTTATCAGTCTAACGGTTTAAAAGAATCAATTCCGTCGCAAACCGCTTCTTATAATTATTTCAAAAATTACGAATAAATAATTATTACATATTTTAAAATCCGAAGCCAAAATTAAGATAATACTGAAGCCCTTCGGGTGATCCGGCTATATAAGCCGAACCGACCAATTCACTATTTAAATATGATAGCCACATTCCTCCCCCGTAAGAGGGATGCCATTTATCCGATTTTTGACCTTGAGCAAATACTCTTCCTGTCTCGGCAAAAATCTGAAAACCCAATTTACCCCGTATAATAAATTTAACTTCGGTTAAATATGTTCTAATCTCCGCTTTCGTAAATATATATGAATCGCCTGCAAAACGATCCCGCACATAACCCCTCAAATTATCCGGGCCACCTAAAAACATGCCTTCAAAAAAAAGGTAATTACCAAATACCTTTCCTGCCCCGGCTCTTAAAGCAAGAGTTATATCTGTAAAAGTCTTTGCAGTAATGTATCCTTTAGCGTCCAAACTTGTTCTTAAAAAACTATTTTCATTTGCCCAAAGTTTAGGGAAATAAGCAATATTTGAATTTACCTGAATTCCTTTCGTAGGTTCATTCATAAAATCAAGCGAATTAAAATCAAACGAACCATGCATTCCAACCAGTTTCATATTGCCCAATCCGGTACTATGAAAAGGGAAATTAGAAATCAAAGTTCTGTTTTTTAAAGTGCTTTCCCAATAGTTGTAAGAAAATCCGATACTTGTTTTTAGTTGATTGTTAAGTAAAAATTCTATTCTAGGCATTATATAAAAAAGTTCCTGATCAAGTTTATAAAAATCATTATCATATAATTCCTGTGAGAAACTTGTTTCATTACCATATCCAAAATATTTTGTGAATTTAAGTTCGGTAAGTTCCGCGTCAATTATTACATTTGCGTTTTTAATATATTGAGTAAATATTCCGTTAAATCCAAATCCTGCGCTTTTAGGCAGAGCCGCGTACATAAGGGTAAAAGTCATTTTGTATTCGTAAGGATCCGCCCTGAAATTATGTTTTTTTACAAACGGAGAGATTCCGGCAATAACACCGTTATCGCTGTCCAAAGACAATACAGGAATCATTCTCCAATGGTGACCCCTGTCCCTTAATGCATGTTCATATTTTTCCGTTTGAGTTTGGGGATCTGGCACTTTTTCTGTGTTAATAGAAGTACCGGGACCTTTTATAAAATCAGAATTGCTGCCGCTGTCGTAAAATCTAGTTCTGTTTTCAGCGGCGGCAAAAGGCGTAATTGTCAAAAAGTATCCATTTACAATAGAGTTGTCTTCGAAACTGTCTTTGCCTTTTCCACCGATAATTCTTATAACCGGACTTGTATTTACGTTTCCCACTACAACCGCTTTATCATCATCTTCAAGCAGATGTATTCTTATATCATCGGTAATCTCATTATTAAATATTTTGCTAAAGTGCAAAATGTTGAAATCATTATCCGTTTTTTTTTCTTTTGAAAAAACTTTTACTTCGGTACGATAATCGTCAATTCTATTAACGAATACTGAGTCTTCATGATCGGTACAGAATATATCAAGGTATTTATTAACAAAATTATAATAGTCGTTTGAAAAATCGAATAGAAGATCTCTTCTTGATTTAAGTTTATCGATAAGTTCTTTTCCTGCAATTTCAAACTGCAGTTCAGGTAAAACCATAACGGCGTTTTCAATTACTTTATCGGTAAGTCTTTTTTGAATAAAAGCTGTAACTGAATCCCACGTATATTTATCAATTTCAGTTAAAAAATGTCTATCCACATATCTTCCGTTCCAAGTAATTTTTTCAACTGAAGAGTAATCATAATCAAAGGTATTAAATTGCGGTACAACATATTCGGCAAGGCTGGGAAGAAGTCCGTCAAATTTCGCGAAAGGCTGATCGCGGTCGCGAGGAATCGGTCTCCAAATATCAATACCATTTTCCCAATACCGAACCCATTTCCACTGATCCGTATGCCTGTCCCAGTCACCCAAAAATACATCCATAAATCTCGCTTTAAGAAATTCAACTTTGTTAACTTTTTCTTCAGGTTCTTTTTCCAGTCTTTCAAATAAATCCAGCGTACCTTTTACTTTATCAGCCCCTTCAAATCCGGGAACCGAATCATCAATCTCATCCGGATGTATTTCAATCGTACCAAGAATATTCCCGAACTCCTCTTTAAATTCGCCGAGTGCAGGCGAATCAGGCATAAAAACCAAATGCGGTTCCGCCTGCAGTATTTCTACTTCTCTTAAGAGAGGCGCAACAATTAATGGAGCATATGGGTTTGCCGAACTTATTTGATCTTGAATAACTGAGGCGACTAATGATTCTCTTAATTCGGCCGGAAGTACTTTAGCGGGGTCTTTGTTAATTGATCTGAACTTCCAGGTTTTGCCTTTCTTGCTGTAAAGTCTTAATGATTTTGTCTGCTGTCCGCCCCCTTTTTTTATTGGAATTAATCCCCCGTCAAAATTATTCAAATTTATTACTTCAACATTAATCGGGGATGTCCATAATTCCCGCCAATGTTCTCCGAATAAAAACTGATGAAATTTACCGGCGGCATATTCTTCTCCGGGTATGACGGTAATAAAATCGGGTTTACTATTTTTCTGTGCGAAAAGAAAAATATTTATATAAAAAAACAGCGCAGTTAATTTAAAAACAAGTTTCATGATTTACCTATAGTAATAAGTAGTCCGATGTCTAATGACTCGAATAATTATTTAGTGTATTTATATAATGTAATTATTCCTTTCTTTCCTCCTCCTTCATCGCCAATTAATAAATCATAATTCGGCATAAATGATATTCCTTCGGGCTGGTTATGTTCATTAGATTTAAGTTTTTTAGCGTCAATCAATTTTCCTTGTTCCGAAATTTCAGCAATTGCCGCGCCGCCCCGCGCGCTTATAATAAAAAATGAGTTTGACAACAAATGTTTTTCAATTCCCGAAGGATAAAAATCTTTTATTCCGAATTTCTCATTTAATTCCTTTAAAGAAATTAAAAGTCTGGGGTTTTTATCGGTCAAATAATTTTTCAAGGAAAATGAATACACGGCTCTATTTCCGCTATAATTTTTCCCCGGATATTCCTTGCACACAAACAATAAAGAATTAGTTTTATTATCATAACAGAGTCCTTCAATATTAAATTCTGAATTTGCCCCTGTCTTATAAATTTTAAAATCTACGGCTTCTTCGTGTTTACCTTCCGGGAATTCGTACAAAAGACCGTCGCTTGTGACTAAATAAAAATTTTTATTCGCATAAGCGATTCCCTCAAAATCTCTTTCGGGAACCCATCTGCTTAAATAAAATTCTTTAACAATTTCGCCGGTTTCATAATTAATCTGATAAACAATTCCTTTTTCATCGTTGTGAGCAAATACCCTGCCGTCCGGGGTTACGGTAAGACCCGATAATTCAGTTAACTTGCCTGTAAGTTTTGAGCTTTTACCTTTCTTAAAATCATAATTACTCAGCATTGATCTCGGGTAAGAATCAACACAGCCGTACGCAAAAATAAATAGAAGCAATATTTCTGAAATTGCAGTTTTCATTTTTCCCTTTATAATTGATGTGCAAAGTTAATAATTGAAGTTTGGTTAAGCAATTATTTATGATATGCCGTTATGATTGAAGTTTATCTTTTTTTTGATATTTTACTTTTCATTTTAATTTGTATTTATTAGGGCGCCGAATGAAAAACATAACTAACATCTGGTTTTACATAATTTTAATTTTGACCATAGCGGGATTTTCAGAAAAGCATTATTCTCAAGAAATAAAATTTACAGGCTACGGCTCAACCGGCTACATATTTTATGATAGAGAAATCCTGAACGGATACAACCAGGAAACATACTTTGAAGGAAAACTTCAGGCGGAAATTAAAATTAATAAAAAAATTGAAGCTCAATTTGATATGAGAGGAAACTCTACCGAAGAAGCGATTGAGTTAAAAGAATTTTCCATTAAACTAGAATATTTTGATAAACTTAAATTCAAAATAGGAAATATCAAAAGACCATTCGGTTACGAGTATTTAACAAGCAGAGAAGATTTATATACGGTTCAAAGAAGCAATGTTCAGGAGCAAATAGGCGAACTTGGATATGGAGTTAGAACAATAAGTATAATGGGTTATTATAATTATTCTAAAAAACATTCCGAATTCCCATATACCTACGCGTTATCAATATTTAAGGATAATAATCTTGTTGCGGGTATTGCCGGAAGATTTTTATATCATTCCGGTCCGCTTAGTTACGGTGTTAATTATATGTTCCAAAGCAAAGGTGGTGACGAACCGATTAAGACACACGGATTAGGATTTGAAACCGAATTAAATATTGAAGATTACGAATCAAGTTTGGAAATTTTTTATGTGCAGAATCCAAATGAGGGAGTAATCCAACGGTTATTGGGAAACGATGATAATGTAGCAGCTTTCGGAACAGCATGGATAAACGCTGTTGAGTTTGACATACACGGTAGTTTTATTGATTCAATTGAGCCTGTATTATTATTGAGTTATTATATTCCTAATTTAGATAAAACAAAAAACCATGTTTTACAAATACTGCCGGGCGCCAATTTTTATTTAACAAAAGATGTACGTTTAAGAATAAACGCTGATTTAAGACTTACGAAAAATGAATATAATGACGATTACAGCACAAAAAACTCCCGAGGTATTTTCGAAATACAGGCAAAATTCTAATGAAAAATATATTAGTTGTATTTTTGTTTTTTCTTTTTATAAGCTGTTCAGATGAAATTCTAAACCCATCCGAAAACCTGAATTTAGTGCCTATTATGGAATTTCAATTAACCCGGGAAAGTTTAAACGATCTTAAAACCAACAGAACAAACGACGCCGAGTTTAATATCAATATATTCTATAAAGGAGAAAAACTTAAGGGAGAATTGGAAGCTTCGGGAGCAGGTTCGCGTTACAATCCAAGATGGTCTTATAAAGTTGAATTACAAAACGGCAGTACGGCAGATGGGCTTTCGGCATTTAATTTAAGCGCTCAAATACACGACCCGACAATGCTGAATACTGCTATCGCTCTGCATTACTATAAACAGCTGGGACTGCCCGTATTTAAGAGTTCTTATGTATTTCTGAAAATCAATAATGAAGACGAAGCCCTGCTTGCATTAGTTGAAAGAATTGAAAATGATTTTTTCAGCAAAAGAGATCTTCCCATATTTCAATTGTTTAAAGTAGGCTTCGGCGCTAAGTTTTCTTTTGAAGGAGGATTTTATCCTCAGTTTCATTTTGAAAAAAAAATACCGGAAGACGATAGTTATTATTATTTGGAGGAACTTATTAATGCAGTCGATACTAGCAGAAGTGAAAACCTTTTAAAAAGTTTATCTAAATATCTCGATATAGAGAACTATATAAAATATCACGCTGCGACATCAATATTAAATAACGATGATTCATTTAATAATAATTTTTATTTAATTAAAGAATCTATCGATTCCCCTTTTAGAATAATTCCTTGGGATTTTGATAAATGTTTCAGCAGAATAAACGACGTAAAGTTCGCGGGTGAAAATTCAATTATAAAAAAATTGTTTAAAAACCCGGCGGTATTTCAAATGTACAAAACTGAGATGGTTTATCAGTTGGAAAATATCTATACAGAAGAAAACTTATTTAATATTATTGATTCCAAATCTTATGAAATAAGAGAAGCGTATAACATTGATCCTTTTCTCGGCAAAGAGCGGTATAATTTTGAGAATGAAATTGAAAAATTAAAAAACTATATTTCCGTCAGAAGGAATTACTTAATTAACAATATCGATAAACTCACTCAAAATTATTTTGATTAATGAAAAAAACATTTTTTATAATAATTTTAGCGGCGGCATTAAACAATTCAAATTACTGCCAGGTCGCACAAACCGAAAATAAATTTGTTAATACATTTAACAATCTTTATTCAGGTCTAAAGGAGTCGGTTGCATGGTATGATGTACCGGTGGCAATTTCTTTCTTTAGCAGAAACGCGATAAATTCAAGTAATATTGGAGACAAAATAATACTTGCCCCAAGTTCGTTTGAAATAAAATTTGCCGATGAAAACGGCAGGGACGGAAATTATACCGCAGGCAGTTTGGATAAAGATATAATTCCCGGCGCTATATTTTATTCAAGACTGGCTTCAAATATTTTACTAAACGTTTTTACCGATACGGACATTTCAAAAGACAGTTATAAAAACATTTTTGTATTTAGAAAATCACTGATTTATACATATATATTTACAGAATACGTTAAAAGTATTGTTAAGAGAACAAGACCTGACGGTGAAGACAATAGAAGTTTCTTCAGCGGCCATACTTCAACGACATTTGCGGCGGCCACTTATTTATGGCATGAGCTGGATGATTTCTATGATAACTGGAATGTTACCCAGAATAATTCAACATTAAAAAGCGTATTTAAAATAAGTACATTGTCGGCTCTATACGGCTGGGCCGGGTTTGTAGGATACAGCAGAATTAAAGATGACAAACATTATCTAAGCGATGTAATTGTCGGCGCCGCGGTAGGCACGCTTATTTCACATTTTGTTTATAAAATTTACAATAAAGAAAATTTGGGGTTAATAAATAATTTTAATTTAGCCGCAGGACAATACAATTCAATTGATCTTTCTTTTAACATCAAGTTTTAGCAAAAAAAAAGCCCCGGAAATCCGAGGCTTTTGCACACATCATAATTCATACTTAATCAATGACCAATTAACTTACCGTTTCCTCTCACGGCAAACCGGGAGTGTTCGCCTTCAGTGTATTCATCTTCATCCGCATTTGCTAATTTGAAATGGCTGATTAGCTCCTGCATATTGCTTGTTAATCTATATAAGTCTTCCGCCGCATGACTTATTTGAGCGGTGCCTTGAGCAGTTTGATGAGTAACATTATTTATTGCTTCAACGTTCTGACTAATAGATTCGCTTGTAGCCGATTGTTCTTCACTTGCGGCTGCAAGCTGGGTAATAATTGATGAAACTCTATCTGAATTAGCGATAATTTCGTGAAGAGAATCGCCTGCTTTTTGAGCAAGTTCTTTTCCTCTTTCAACTTCCTTGGTTCCCTCTTGAATCGCTTCCACCGCGCCGGAAGTATCTCGCTGGATTTGTTTGATCATAGTTTCAATTTCTTTTGTAGCTTTTGTGGTTCTTTCGGCAAGTTTCCTGACTTCATCGGCAACGACTGCGAATCCTCTTCCTTGCTCTCCCGCGCGCGCTGCTTCAATTGCCGCATTTAATGCAAGAAGGTTTGTTTGTTCGGCTATATCGTTAATAACCTGAATAATTTCACCGATCTGATCGCTGCTTTTTCCAAGTTCTTGAATTGTTTTGGCTGATTCTGTTACAACTTCCGCGATTCTGTTAATACCTTTAATAGTTTCAACAACTACTTTACCGCCTTCATTCGCTTTTGCACCAGCTTCTTTGGCAGCTTGAGCCGCGTCATTAGCATTTCGAGTGCTTTCCATAATAGTTTTTGTCATCTGCTCAACAGCGCTTGCAACTTCAGTTGTCTGCGAGCTTTGTTCGCTTGCGCCGGCAGCCATTTCTTCGGTACTTGAAGAAATTTGAGAAGCTGAACTCGCAAGTTCAGAAGAACTTCCTGCTACCTGGCCGATTACGTTACTTAATGAAACAATTACTCTATTAACATTTTCTTTCATTGATAAATAATCGCCTTTATAATCACCGCGCATTTTCTTAGTGAAATTACCCTGAGCCATAGTTTCAAGAACTTCACCGGCTTCATCAATTGGAGCTACAGTAGCGTCAAGAATTGAGTTAATGCCTTCAATTATCTGTTTCCAGCCGCCTTGGAATTTGCTTACGTCGCCTCTTACTTTTAAGTTGCCTTCATTATTAGCGTCGATAAGTTTGCCGGCTTCAAAAAGAAGCGCTTCAATAATTTCCACTTCCTGATTAAACGCGAATGCTAATTTATCATCGTCGGACGCAGGTTTTACTTTTTCAAGGCTGCCGGCAGCAATTTTTTCAGCAGCGTTAATTTTTTCTTTTTGCGCGTCGCGTAAAGCTCTTAACATATTGGCTAATTCGCCAAATTCATCTCTTGAAGTAATTTCAATACTAGTGTCAAAATTCCCGAGAACAAAAAATTGCAGAACTTCTTTGAATTTATTTATCGGTTTGGAAACAGCAGGTGCGACAATAAATAAAGCGAAGAAAAATACTCCGGTTCCAACCGCCATACCAATAATAATCCACAATTTTGCGGTCGCAACATCTTCGGTCACCGTTAAATCTAGTGTAAGCCCCATCATAGCAAGTTCGCCGACAATAGATTCAAATTTATCTACAAGTTGGTTACCGACTTCCACACCGGATGTAGTAGCTATAATAGCCCCCATTTCATAGCTTTTGGTAACCGCGGCGCTGATTATAGCGTCGGCAACAATTTCTTTATAGTTTGTCCAAATTCCTTCAATCTCTTTTAGTTCCTTAGTAATTGATTCATCCATTTCAGAACTTAGAAGAGATTCCAAATTTTCATCAAATTTGGATTTGCTTTCATCAAATTCGCTCATATTGGTATTGAATTCGGATTCAAAATCAACCATTGAAAGTTTCAGTAAAGCAAATTGAATCTTTTGGAAATCTGAATATAATTCATCAATTTTTTCACGCGGACCAATATATTCTTTAAAGATTTGGTTTTTCGCGTTTTCAAAATTATTTATCTGAATAAAGTTATTAATTGCTATTGCTGCAGAAATAGCTGCAATAACGAAAAAACTGACTTGAAGTTTTCTTACAAATTTTAAATTTTTAAGAAACCCGGAGACTTCAGTATTTTTTATTTTTTCTAACATTGTCATCCCTACGATTAATTGCGTTACTTTAGTTTAAAAACAATTGATAAAGATAATTTCACTTTTACCGGTTTGCCTTCGTTTTGCCCCGGATTAAATTTTATTTTTTTTACCGCGTCAGAAGCCGCTTCATCACAGCCTGCCCCAATTCCCTTAATAACCTTTACATCATTTACCGCACCGTTTTCATCAATAAAACAAAGAAGGAATACTTTCCCTTCAACGCCCGCCTGCTGAGCCATTCTCGGGTATGTAATATTCTTGTAAATTTCTCCCATTCCGTCAACCGGTTCAGGCATTTTCTCTGCGAAAGCTAAATAAACGTCTCCCGAAGCGTTTAGCTTTACCGCTAGTAAAATTATAATAACTGTTAAAAACAGCTGTTGAAAAAAATTGTGCTTTTTCATTTTATCAAACCTCCCTGTTGTAAATTTTATTAAAAGTCATTTTACCATCCTGGTAATTTTATTGGTCATTTATAAAATATGCCTTAAAAAATGACTTTCTAAAATAATTATCGGAGTAAATAGAGAAAAGTTTATATAAGTGGGAATAAATAAAGCGGGATTATTTAATGATTCTGATTATTTCTTTAAACTCAGCGGTTCCGCATATGTTTAATAATTCAAATAATATAGATTCTGTTGTTGTGATTTCAGCCTTATTATCGCGCATTCTATCCAAAGCGGTTTTTTTATCATATTCTTTTCTTGATGAAACCGCGTCTGCTGCAACATTTACCTGGAAACCGTTTTCGAGCAAATCCAGCACTGTCTGCTGTACGCAAACATGAGATTCTATTCCGCAGACGACCAATTGAGAAATATTTTTATCAATTAAATCTTTAAATAAATCAGCGGCTCCCGAACAGCTGAAGCTCATTTTTTGCATTGCATCAAATTTAAGTTCATTTTTAATTACATCAATTGTCTGCCCCAATCCTTTGGGATATTGTTCAGTATAATAAATCGGTACGTTTAATATTTTCATACCCTTTATTAATTTTAATGTATTTTCTATTAAACAGTCTTTATCCTGCATAACATCAATTATTCTCTGCTGAATATCAATAATCAACAAAGCTGTTTTTTCTTTAACAAGAGTTTTTGAATTTCTTTTTATTTCCATTGCCATATAATTAAATATTAATAAAGAGGATCCATTCCGTATTTACCGCAGGAATACATCATTAATAATGAAGATATATCAATCAAAGCTTTTTTTTCAAGATCTATTAAAATAATAAGATCATATACTTCTGCAACAAATTTCATATTATGCAATATTTTTTTTAATTCTGAATAAGTCGGTATCCCATGCCAGTTTGCTACTCTTGTAACTAAATTTTTTTCGTTTCTTCTTAAAAATTCCGAAAAGGTAATAAAGTTTGTAGTTAGTTTTGTGCGGGGTTTGCAGACTGTAATTAAATCGTTAAAGTACTGATCCCATTTTTGCGCCAGTCCTTCGTTATCTTTGTACATCAGTTTTTTAGCCATATCTAATTTAAATTTGGCTCTTGTAAAAACTTTAAAATTCGGATGTACTGCATACGCGTCATAACTTATAAATCCTTCTTCGGCATCTTTATAGCGCCATTTTCTCAGTATCTGCGGAGGTGTATCAATTGAAATAACTTTATCATCTTCGCTGTCGATAACGACATATCTTCCGCGCGTATAATTAACAACCGTTAGCCAATGCCCCCAATTGTTAACGCTTAATACGCAGGGAAAACCTTTCTGCAATTCTTTATTTAGCGCGCGGCGTGCGTCATCGGGATTGCTGGATTGAAAATATTTCATACGGCAGTTATATTTTTTCGCTGCTTTAGCGAGTCCCATTTCATCTGTTCCGGCCCACCATGTACTGCCTGCGGCTATACCAATTTCATCTTCATTTTTAAAAACACCGAGCATAACTAAAGCATGCTTTAAAGCGAAAGGTCCGCATTGATACAAATTTGGTTGAGGATAAAAGCTCATAAAATTTTTCTATATAAAATTATATTAAAAATAAAAATAAGAAAAGTTTTGATAACCAATACAATTTTTTTACTTTTAGAAGTTTCTATTCATTATTTAATATAGATTTTGTTTTTACTAAATTATTTCTGACATAATATTAAAATAATATATGAAAATTGCCGTTATATTTAATGAAGCCTATCCATACATTTCGGACGTATACCAGACTGAACTTCCAAAAGACTTGGGATTTAAACCGTATTTTGATATTTCCGAATGCGACCCAATTGCAGAATTTGAAGCAATTGCTTCTAGTCTGCGCAAAGCAGGTCATGAGGCCTACATATTAAATATTATTGATAATCTTGACATATTTTTCCAAGATTATAAAAAAAACAAACCCGATGTGATATTTAATCTTGTCGAAATTTATAAAGATATTCCCAAATTGGAAATGAGTTTTGCCGGTCTGCTGGATTTACTTAATATACCTTATACAGGGGCCCCGCCTTTAGCGCTTGGAACATGTCAAAACAAAACTCTAACCAAGAGAATACTAAGTTCATTAGGCATAAGCACTCCGCATTTTAAGTATATAAAAAAACACAGAAAATCTTATAGACTGGGATTAAATTATCCGTTGATTGTTAAGCCGGCTTTGGAAGATGCCAGTGTTGGAATAGAAAATGACTCCATAGTTTTTAATTCGAAAGCACTTAAAAAAAGAGTAGAATTGGTATTGGATGAATATCACCAGCCTGCGCTTGTGGAAGAATTTATTGACGGACGGGAATTAAATGTTGCAGTTCTTGGCGATAAGAATCCGGTTGTACTGCCTATAAGTGAAATAGATTTTACAAAAATGCCCGATCATCTTCACAACATTGTCAGTTATCAGGCTAAATGGGATCCGCTTCACGAAGCTTATCATAAAACTATTCCTAAATGCCCGGCGCCTCTGCCTAAAAAAATTACAAAAGAAGCCGAAGAAACAGCATTGCGAGCATTTAAAGCCGTCGGCTGCAGGGATTACTGCCGGGTTGATATGCGTCTTTCCAAGGATAAAAAGTTATACGTGCTAGAGGTAAATCCTAATCCCGATTTAACAGAAGATGCCGGATTTATGAGATCGGCCAGGTACGCCGGATATACATACAGGAAAACATTAAAAACAATTGTTGAATTGGCTGTTAAGAGAAAAACGTAAACCATATTTTTTCATTATAATTTTTTTAATAATTCAATAACCTCAAACAAATCTTTAGTTTCGTAATCAGGTTTTATTTTAGATTTTTCCGGCAATGGGAAAGAAGTTTTACCACTGTAAATTAGAATCCCTTTCCCGCCTAATTTCTGAGCGGAGAAAATATCATTTTCAAGATCATCCCCCAACATTAAAAATCCCTCATTAAGAGAACAATTAATTTCCTTCATCCCCATTTCAAAAAATATTTTTGAAGGTTTGCCGATAAGTACTGCTTCTTTTTCGGTCGCATATTCTATTGCACTTACGAAAGGACCGACATCAAGCAGCAGCCCGTCTTCTTGTGTTTTCCAGTATCGGTTTTTCTGCATTGCAATTAAGTGCGCGCCGTTAAAAACTTTTATGAATATTTCGTTCAGTATTTTATAATCCCAGGCTTTCCACATATCGCCTATAACCACAGCTTCGGGCATGCCTTCAGTTTCAAACTCTCTAAACATTGAACGCACCGGTTCGGAACAATAAACGGCGGCGGTTTTATATTTTTCTTTAACGTAATTGTATGCCGCGTCCGCGCATGTCATAACCGGGAAATTAACTTCTATGTTATTATTATTAAAAAATTCTTTAAATTGAGCTGCATTGGAAAGGGTTGTATTGCTTAAGATACACGCAGTAATGCCCGACTCATTTATAAAACCAATAAACTCTTTTAAACCTTTGGCGGGATTTTGCCCTATTCTTAATACTCCGTCCATATCTATTAGTAAAGGTTTCATTGAATTGTCCGTTTTTTTTTCGTAATTATGTAAAATTATTAAATAATATTTTAAAAATATGGGAAATAAATGAAAGCACATAAAATCATATATACATCAATTCTATTTATAATTTCAATACCGATATTTGCACAAGTAAATATATCAGAAGAAATTGAAATTGAAGAGCTTAAATTACATATGAATTACCTTGCTTCGGATGAATTAGAAGGAAGACTTCCGGGAACTGAAGGTGGGAAAAAAGCCGCAGAATATATACGTGAACAATTAAAATCACTTAATGTAAATCTATTGGGCGAAAACGGATTCCAATTTTTTGATATTACAAAAGGAATAGAACCGGGAGAGAATAATTATCTAAAATTGGAAACGGGTGATGCTGAATTCGGAAAAGATTATATGCCGCTGGCATTTTCAGGTAATGGAGAAATTAGCACCAGTGCCGTTTTTTTAGGGTACGGATTTAATTTTAAAGATGATTCGCTTTCTTGGAATGATTATGAACTAGTTGATGTAAAAAACAAATGGGCCGTCGTTTTACGGGGCGCGCCGGATGTATCTCATAATTCAAAATACAGCTCACAATCATCGCTCCGTAAAAAAATTCTGCGAGCAAAAGACGCGGGCGCTTCGGGAATAATATTCGTATCCGGAGAAAAGTTTGATGAATCCGATGAATTATTTGATTTGGATTATGCAAAAAGAGAACCTGGAATTGATTTTCCCGCAATTCAAATAAAAAGAAGCATTGCCGATAATTTATTGAAAAAGTTTGATGTTTCCGTTTCTATACTTGAAAGTCAGTTAAACGAAAATTTAATGCCCAACAGTTTTGAAATTGATGAAACTATTTCGGCTAAAATTAATTTAATAAAAGTTTACGCTAAAACTGAAAATGTTATAGCTCTGCTCGAAGGAACGGATCCCATTTTAAAGAACGAATATATTGTACTCGGTGCGCATTTCGATCATCTTGGCTACGGAGGTCAGGGAAGCGGTTCCCGCCGGCCTGATACCTCCGCGATACATAACGGCGCCGACGATAACGCGTCAGGTACTTCGGCAATAATTGAGATTTTTGAAAATCTTGCCGTCAATAAAAACAAACTGAAAAGGAGTATAATTTTTTCTGCTTTCGGTGCCGAAGAAATGGGGCTATTAGGATCAAAATATTTTGTTGATAATCCTCCCGTGGACTTAAAGAAAATAAAATTTATGCTAAATCTTGATATGGTCGGCAGAATGAAAGAAGGAAAAAACGAATTTTCCGCAAGCGGAACTGGCACGGGAATAGGAATACCGGAAATGATTGATATATATGCTGAAGAGATGGCTGTAACTATCGCGAAATCATCCGAAGGTTACGGCCCTTCTGATCACGCGTCTTTTTACGCAAACGATATTCCGGTAATGTTTTTATATACTGCAATGCACGAAGATTATCATACTCCATCCGATAAATCAGATTTAATAAATTTCAAAGGACAGAAATCTGTTTCTGATTTTGCTTATAAAATAATTTTTGATATAGCAAACAGAGAAAAAAATCTTGTATTCCAGGAAGCCGGACCTAAAGAAAGGCAGACAGGCGCGCGCAGTTATAAAGTTACCTTGGGTATCATGCCCGATGTTGCCGGAGTTGTTGAAAACGGATTAAGAGCCGATGCTGTTATACCCGGGCGCCCTGCGGCAATAGCGGGAATGCAGAAGGGAGATATTATTATAGGTATGGAAGGAAAACCTGTAAAAGATATTTATGAATATATGAACAGGCTTTCGGACTTTAAAGTAGGACAAAGAATTTCGGTTGAAGTACAGCGCGGCGACGAAAAGCTAATTTTAATTGTTGAGTTATAAATAAGCAGACATTGATTTTCCATCGGAGGTTTTTAAAAACCTCCGGTGATTTTCAGTTATGAATCAATACCTTTTCTTGAAATAACACCTTTTTGATAATAATGTTTGATTTCTTTCATTTCAGTGACCAGATCCGCTTTTTGAATAATTTCTTCCGGGCAATACCTTCCTGTTAATATTAGTTCAGTTCTTTCCGGTTTCGAGCTTATAAAATCAAGCACTTCCTCTATGTTAATTAAATTAAAGTATATCGAAACAATTACTTCATCAAGTATTATTAAATCATATTCTTCCTTCAACATTATTTCTTTCGCTTCTGAAAGGGCCGAACGGGCTTTTAGTTTTTCTTCTTCCGGAGCGGGTACTTTTTTAAATACCCAGTCGTCATTGCATATTTGTTTTACAGTAATTAAATCTTCAAATCTCTTTAAACTATTTATTTCGCAATACGGAAAATCTTTCATAAACTGAAGCATATAACTTTTTAATCCGCATCCGGCAGAACGAACAGCCTGCCCTATAGCTGCTGTACTTTTCCCTTTTCCGTTCCCGGTATAAACATGAATGAAACCTTTGGTCAATTTACTCATATATAAAATCCCATTTTATTATAATTTGATTCCCCCACTTTATTACAGCAAATTATTGCTTTCAAATTAATATAATTTTATTTCTCAAATGTGTTTTGTCCGAAATTAATATCTCCTTTTTAGCATTATTAGAAATACGTAATTTTATTATATTGATTTCAAATCTTTCAGCTAATATTGAAAAATTATTTCGCATCCGCTGAATTCGAGATCTAATTTATAGTATTTTTCAGATGTGTAAATGACAAATCAGTAACAGAAACTTAATAATCTAATTTTTTCAATAATTATTAGATTTATGATCAACAATCAATACATAGTAAGAAAATTAATTGGAGAAGGAAGAAGCAAGGTTTTCCTTTGCTCCGATAGGAATTTTCCAGGTAAAGATTTTGCGATAAAAATATTAGGGAATATTGATAATCCAAAAGAGCTAGAAGCTTTTCAGAACGAATTCTTTATTATTAGAAAATTAAACCATCCTTATATTATAAAAGCTTATGAATACGGAACAATTTTAGAACTAGACGATAGGATTAAATCATACGGCATTAAAGAATATGACAAGTTTTTTATTCTTGATTATTTTGAAGGCGTAAGTTTAAGTGAGTACCCACAGATTAGAAATGAAAAAACATTAAGTGAAATAACCGTTCAAATATGTTCTGCTTTATACTATCTGCACCAATCAAATTATATTTATCATGATCTAAAACCAGAAAACATTTTAATTAATCAGGTTAAAGGAAAAACTTTAATAAAATTTATAGATTTCGGTTTGGCAAGATTTCTGCCCGAAGACGACAAAACCAACGTAAGAGGAACTCCATACTTTATTGCTCCCGAGATTTTAAGAATGGACCCTTTTGATCACAGAGTTGATTTCTACTCACTTGGAATTTCATTATATAAAATTATATATGGAAATTTTCCCTTTGAAAGCGAAAAAGAAATTGAAATATATAAAGCTCATATTGAAAAAGAATTTGAATTTCCTCCCGCTGATTTTTCGGATAATTTTTTAAGTATTGTAAAAAAACTTCTGTCTAAAAATCCAGCCGAAAGATATGAAACTTCCTTGCAGATTTTATCTGATTTAAAAGAACCCATTTTAAGCAGTTATAAACAGCATTGGGGAATATCAAAAACCTTTTGCGATAGAAAAGAAGTTATATCGAATATAAAGGCATACTTTAAAAACAAAGATTTGCAGGAAGCTATTATTATAAGAGGTAATGAGGGATCGGGTAAGACCTCACTGCTGGAAGCTTTGGCCGCAATGGAAAATTCCGTAATTCTTCTTCAAAACAATAATGAAAATAGACATTACTATTGGAAAACTATTCTTAATAAAATATTGTATTTGGATAATGTTTATAGCGTAGTTGACCCAGTCACAAAACAGAATATTCTTAATCTTATTGAAAAAGAATCGGGTAATCTTGTTGAAGATTTAAAATCAATATTTATGCAAGTATCTCAGAAGTCGCATTTTGTGCTATTAATGGACGACTTTAATTTAAATGATGATTTTACAATAGAGCTTTTTAAAGAAATAATTCCGATTCTACAGGTGAACGGAATAAAGGTAATAATAGCCGAGGACACCAATAAAAGTATAGCGCATAAATTTATAAACAATATCAGAATTTATAGCCTTACTTCTTTTACAGATCAGAATCTTCTCGAATTTCTTGATAAAAGTTTTTTCAGCATGTTCCCTAAAAAAGAAATCGGACAATTAATAAATTCGTTAACTGATCTTTTGCCAGGAAATATCGTAAGATTAATAAATGATCTTATATTTTTAAATGTATTGGATTTTACATATTCGGGACCTAAAGTTAGAAAAAACGCCGGAGTACAGAATTACTTAAAAGAATCTCAAAACGAAATATATCAGCTTCAATTAACCGACTTATCCGAAAATGAAAGAAGAGTCGTTGAATCGATTTCATTGTTTGAAATAAATATTGATAAAAATATTTTATCGGTACTTTTAGATATTTCGGATATTGAGATTTCTGAAATTATTGAAAATTTAAGAAGTAAAAATATTTTTTATCAGCCGAATGTAAGTCTAAGTCCGCGTTTTACCTCACAAAGTTTTGCGAAATATGTTTATGAAAATCTCCCTTCAAAAAAAGAAAAACATTTTTCCGCCGGAGATAAAATTGAAAAACACTTCCCGGATTTCAGCAAGTCGGAATTAGCAAGACAATATGAGCTTGCTGAAAAATTTGAAAAATGTTATGATGTTGTAAAAATTCTTCTTAAAGAAGCCGAAAGCAAATCCGCAATAACATATAAAAGAAAAATACTTGAACAACTACTTGTTTTGCCTTTACAAAAAGAAATTGTTACAAATATTAAAATCGACCTTTGTAAAACATTATTTAGATTGGGCGAATTTAAACTTTGTTTTGATCTAATTGAACAGCTATTACCGGGAAATATCGCAGAAACAGATTCAATTGAGTTACTTGTGCAAAAAGGGATTTGTTTAATAAACTTTGGCGAATTATCATCAGGCAAGGATTTGCTTCAATCATTACTGCCAGATATAACAGATGAAACAAAAAAACAATTTATTAATACCGAAATCGCAAATGCTGATATTTATTTAAATAATTATGAAACCGCAGCGTCAGCATGTAATGAAATTATATCAAGTAAGTTAAGTTCAAAAGAAACAAAGGGACTTGCTTATAATTTACTTGGACTAGTTGAATTATATGAGAAGAATAATCTTGACGGAACAATAGAAAATTTTAAAAAATCATTATCCATGTTTGAAGAATCAAATCTTCCTTCTAGAATTGCGGGCGCTGAATTAAACCTGGGCAATATATATGTAATGATAGGAGATTTAATAGAAGCTGAAAAACATTGGAACAACTCTCTTAAAATTAATGAATACGTTGGTAATTTAGATCATGAAGCCAAATTATTACTTAATTATGGAGTTTTTTATTATGATGATTTGGAATTTGAAAAAGCGATTGTGCAATACCAGCGCGCGGAAAATATTTTTACAAGTCTTGGTAATAAATACGGACGCGGACTCGCATTGTCAAATTTGGGAGAATCATATTTAAGAATATGTGAATACCAGCATTCAAATGATACTTTGATAGAATCCAGGATTATATTTAAAAATTTAAAAAATAAAGAAGAAGAAGCTGAAGTGATTTTTTTGCTTGGACAATTTTATTTTCAAATTGGAGATGTAAGACAATTAAATACCCTTGTAGAAAAATTTGATAAATTTTATGAAAAAAACAGTTTAATAAAAAAACATAAAAATAATTTGGATTTTCTGCGTCAGATGAACCTTTTTCTGAACAAAGATTACTCAAAAGTAATAAATGAAATGCACAATGTGCTTAAAAATTACAGCAGTCAGAACGACCGCGAAAACAATTACTATTATTCAAACGGAGTTTTAATCCTTGCAAAGGCACTAATAGAGGTAAAAGACTTTGATAAAGCCGTATTTCATTTAAATGGCAAAAACTTTTTGGAATTCTGTAATTTTAATAAGCTGCTTCAGGCCGAGAGACTATATCTATTATCTATAATATCAGCCAAGGAAAGAAGATCCGAATTAGAATCAGAAATTGATTATTTAGAAAAAGCTTATGAAATAATTGAGAATCAAAGCTTGTCCGAACTTAGCTGGAAAATTAATTTTTCAATTGCAATGTTCTATTTTGAAAGAGGTAATATTAAAAAGGCTGAAAACTATGTAGATTTAGCTAAATCAATTATAAGTTATATTTCCGACAGTATTACCAGCCTGCAGATAAAATCTGTTTATCTTGAAGAAAATAATAGAAAATACGCATTAGAAACACTTACTAGATATTCCGAACACATTTAAACCAGTTTTAATTCTGGCTCATTTATAAGCATCATCTCATTATGATCCATAACATATTAAAATATTTTAATAAATTATTATAATTATAATGATTTATAAACAATTTTTGTTTTTATAAATTTATAATATATAGGTTTTGTGTTAAAATTTGTTTAATTCAAAACATTCTCTTTTTAATTCAAATTCTTCACTTATATAAAAACACACCTCCAAACAAGACATCATTGCCTCATTAATAATATGAGACTAATTGTCTGTTTTACTACAGACACCTTACATCTCTTTTTTTGGCATGCTAAGTGATTCCATAATAAGGCAGCATAAAACAAAAAGGAGTCTGAAATGAAAAAAATAATTTTTTTAACAATAATAGCCGGATTAGTTTTTTTCGGGTGTTCAAAAAATTCTGATTTAAATCCTTTAGCCTCTAACTCAGAATCAACTATAATTACCGAAGACGCTTCACCTTTTATAAGCTTACCTGTCAGAGATAATAATAGTTTAGCAAAAATACTAAACACAAGAGAAAAGTGGATAACACCTTGGGGATCTGAAAGAATTATTCTTGAAGATAATTACTGGTCGGGGAAAAGTTTTATCAGGGTAAAAATGGAACTTATTTTCCCAAAAGGCTCTGTTGATAGATTTATTAAGGCATCTGCGCATATGGATACCGAAGCTGCCGCATTTAATTTTTATCCTTCTCCAATGACTTTTAATATTCCTGTTATACTAAATTTTGAAATCAGCGGACTTACCGGAGAAGATCTTGAAAGATTTAAAGAAGTTAAAGCATTTGTCTATATATCACCAACTGGCGAATTAGAAACAATGTCATATGATAAATTAGGCGTTGAAGAAAATAGTTTCTGGGGAAAGAAAACAGGCAAGTTCGTATTAGAAAATTGTAAAATCCCTCATTTCTCACGTTTCGGTTTTGTTAGATAATTATTATTAAATAATTCCCTTTCACTTGTAAAAGTGAATGAAAAGGAGAGGAAATCGTGGAAAAGTTAAATGAGAAATTGACCTCAAAAATTTCTGAAGAATTTGAAAAAATTCTTGTCAAATACTTCGATCTGCAGGAGGTTAAGGGTTTTATTAAAACAGTAAATTCCGATTTACTGGTACTTAATACGGTTAACCCCACTGCAATTAAAACAAATAATGAAAGTTTGATTACCGGAACATTCTTCACATCAAAACTTCGTTTGTTATCCGATAGAGTAATAACTTTCGCAAATAAAAATTTAGATCAGCTCGAATATCAAAAATTTCTACTGGACCTGGGCAAACTTTTAATTACCGAAGGTGAATATAATCTTGCCCTTGATTTATTTATATATATACAAAAAAACTCCAACGACAAAAATGACAGCAGCTCGTTAAAACCCTATGCCTTATTAGCGCTCGCCGATATTTATTGCCGGCAAGGTTTATGGAGAGATGCTGAGTTGCAAATAAAAAAAGCAAGGCTGTTTTTTGAAAACGCTATGAACCAAATAGGTCTTGGCAAATGCGAACATCTTATGGGCACAATTTATTTGGAGCAAGGTGATTTAAAAGCCGCTAAATTCCGGTTTGAAAATTGTCTGGCTTATTTAAATTCCGAAAAAGAATCGCTTCTTATCGGAATGGTTGAAGTAAATTTCGGCATTATAAAATTCATTGAAGGTGATTTTGAACAAGCGTTCGAATATTATAAAAGAGGGCTTGCAATTTTTGAAGAAGAAAAAGATTTAAGAAGAATTGCCGAAGTAACTCATAACCTCGGTATGGTTTATATTAAAAAGAAAGAATACCAATCAGCGCTGGTAGAATTTGATAACTGCATTGACCTTTCAATAAAATTGAGATATTTGCCTATTCTTGGAATCTCCTACTTAAATAAAGCTATAATTTACTCCGAACTTGATGATCTTAATTCTGCTACCTTATTTATTAATAAAGCAATGGAAATAAGCTACCAGATAAATGATAAACTTTCAATCGCGGATATCTACAAAGTTAAAGGCATTATCACAAGAAAATTAAAAGATTTCGACCTGTCCGAAGATTTCCTTTTAACAAGCTTAAGACTTAACAAAGATTTGAACAACGAATTAAACTATGCCGAAACTGCTTTCGAATTGGGTTTATTGTATAATGAATTAAACAATTCCAAAGAGTCTCAGATTTACTTTAACGAATCTCTTAAATATTACAAAAAGAATAATTCGAAAAAAGAAGTCGCTAATATCCTTAGTCAAATTACAAAAGAAACCGGCAGTATAAAATAATCGTACAGGTGCTAAAATGAAATTTAAAGATTTTACAGAAACCAGAATTAATAATAAAAGCGATTATTTTGTCGACCCCAAAGAGTCTCAAAAAGCAAAAAATCTTGAATTAATACTTGAAATCGGGAACAGAGTTAATCGTTCTTTAATACTTGACGATGTTCTTGAGTTAGTATTAAAAAGCGCTATAGATATCACAAATTCTGAAAGAGGTTTTATTGTATTAAAAGATTCAAAAGGTAAATTAAACTACAGACTATGTTTAAATTCAGATGGTAAAAAACTTCCATCCTCATTATTCGAAATAAGCACCACGGTTGTTGAAGAAGTATACTATACTAATCAATCCAAATTTATTGAAGGCGCACAAAGCGATAGTGATAATAATCCGAGCAGAAGCATTCTTAACCTCGAGCTTCAGACCATACTCTGCTCCCCCTTGGTTACGGGAAATAAAAAAATTGGTGTTATATACGTCGACAGTACACGTTTTCAGAAGATTAAAGTAAAAGAAATAACAGATACATTTGAAATTCTTGCCAACCAAGCGGCAATATCAATTAATAATGCTCAATTATATCACATTCAGAAAAAAGCATACAAAGAACTTCAGCATGTAAACAGAGAATTAAAAGAAGCAAAAGAACAAGTTGAAAGATCAAATAAGCTTAAAAGCGAATTTTTAAGACAAATGTCGCATGAAGTTAGAACCCCAATTAATATTATTATCGGTGCAATCGACCTGCTGAAAGATGAAGTAGAAATCAGCGGCGATGAAGTTGTAAATGAAACATTTAATATGATAGGCGACGCAAGCAATAGAATAATGCGCACAATCGAACATATTATTGAAATGTCGCAGTTAAAAACCGGGGACTATAATTATAAACCTGTTCTGATGAATTTGGAAAAAGATATATTAGACGATCTTTGCAGAACATACATTGAAGAAGCAAATTCCAAACAAATTTATCTAACTTTTTCGCGGCTGGCAAACGGTCCAAATGTTTTTGCCGATAAAGATATGATAAATAGAATATTTACAACATTAATTGAAAACGCTATTAAATATACAAGAAACGGATCTATTGAGATTGTAACATACAATAATGAACTCGGTCAAATGTGTGTTGATGTTAGAGACAGTGGTATAGGAATCTCTCCGGAATATTTGACTAAAATTTTCACCCCTTTTTCACAGGAAGAAACAGGCGATACAAGAGCTTTTGAAGGTAACGGATTGGGATTGGCGATAATTAAAAAATACGCCGAATTAAACAATGCCGAAATTAATGTTGTAAGTCAAAAAGGTAAAGGTTCTACATTTACAATTATTTTTACCAACTCTACTTTTTAAGCGGATATATAGGAAATGAGAAACTACACAGCAGCAAATATAAAATTACCAATTAACCTTAACGGTCTTAAATATCTTTTGCCCAAGGACGATTCAATTTTTTATAGTACTTCAAAATATGAGAAGAAACAGCATAGATATAAAAACAATCCGATAAATAAAAATTTAAATGAGGCAATGAATTTCACTTATAATCTGGAGGAAATAATTAAAACATCGCATAGGATGCAGAAACCGGCATAATTAACCGGAAGAATATTTTAAATTGAGGAATTCATTTTTTCGATTTAGAATTACAAATCAATTATTCTTTAAACCATATATAAAATATTTCAACAAAAATTTTAATCCTTCTTCGACTCATCTTTTAATTTCATTTTTCTATGTTTTACTAAGTTATTAACTTTTTCTTTTTGATCTTCGGTAAAATTGATCCAGTTTAATATTTCATCCATAGTTCTGAAACAACCCATACAAATCTTTGTATTAAAATCGAGTTTGCAGTTACCGTCACACGGCGAATTTAGCATAACATGCCTTTCAAATAGAATATATATTGTTCGTATTTTGGGAGTCAATATAAAAAGATTTCATGTCATATTTAATTAATTTTTATTTTTTAAAATATCGGTTTATTCAGTTCCGGTACAAAAGCATAATAAATAATGGTAATAATAGGTGCGATATTTTTGAAAATTTAAAGTGGATGATTACAATAAGTTATAAGTGAGGCAGATTTTATAATATCTACAGATTCCAGGCATTTGTTAGAACTTTTTTCACATCTTGAAAAAAATGAGCAACCCTTGTTTTTTAATAATTGATTTTTATCTTCCTTAAAATCGGATCTTTTTAGTTTATAATTAAACGCTTCAATAAGCAGATTTGTATACGGATGACGTGGCGAATTTATTATATTATCAACATCTCCGGCTTCCATTATATTTCCTCCGAACAATACAATTAAATCATCAGCAAATTCTTTCAGCAAATAAATATCATGTGAGATACAAATGATTGTAATATCAAGTTCGGATTTTATTTTCTTAAATAAACTTAGAAAGCTTTTTTGAGAATCAGGATCCTGCGCTGAAAACGGTTCATCGAGAATTAATAATTCCGGATTTACGGATAGAAGTCTCGCCAGCCCAATTCTTTGTCTTTCTCCCCCGCTAAGTTGATGTCCGAATTTTTCAAATAATCCGGATTGTATATCAAGCAGTATGCAAATATCAGATAATTTATCCTTGCTCTCGTACGATTCATTCAACATATTTCCGACTTTTCTCGAAGGGTTTATTAATTCGTTGGAGTTTTGAAATAAGATTTGAATCGGGTTATTCCCTTTTTTATTAGTGTTTACTCCGAAATTATAATTCAGTATACCTTCATCAGGTTTTAGAATTCCGCCAATAATTTTTGCTAAAGTTGTTTTTCCGCTGCCTGATTCCCCTACAATTCCGAGAGTTTTACCTTTTTCTAAATTAAATGAGATATTATTAAGAATAACTTCACTTGAAATATTTTTTCTAAACAATGAAATTTTTGAGGGAGAATAAGAAATCCGTTCAAGTTCCAATAATACGCTCAAAATAACCTCAGAATAAATTAAATACGTTTATTGATTTTATTTTCCGAAACCGGGGAAAAATTCGACAGACTGCCTTCTTTTAAGTACGCGATATAATCTGACACATTTTCCGCAAAATCCAAATCCTGAGTAATAATAAGTATCATAGCTTTGTGCCCGGTAGCAAATTCCCTTAACTTTTTACACAATAGATTAGAAATAGTAATATCAATAGCCGAATTAGGCTCATCTAATATTAAAAGTTTCGGTTTATTCGAGATTGCTATACATGCCGAAACTCTTTGCGCCATTCCCCCGCTTACTTCATACGGATACATGGCAGAAAGTTTTTCTAAATTTGGGAGGAGAAAATATTCCAAAAGAACTTCAAGTTCATTTAAATCGATGTTAAGATTCTTAAAATAGTATTCGAACTTTTTTAGAGGATCAAAACTATTTACCGAATCCTGAAATACGTATCTTATATTTTTTTTTCTTAAATTCAGTAAATCATTTATATTCATTTCATAAATATTGCTGCCGTAATAATTTACGCTTCCGTTAATATCGTAAACATTATTATCCAGTAATTTTGTGAGTGAATTAATTAATGTTGTTTTTCCGGACCCGTTTTTACCAAGAACGGTGTAAATATTCCCCTCTTCTAATCCGAACCGGATATTGCGTAACAAGGGTTTAGAAGACATACCGTCTTTTAGGTTAATGTAATTGATATTTACTTCCAGCATAAAAGCTCGTAAAAAAATTAAAATTAATACTAGAAAATACGATAATAAAGTTAATGAACTTATAACTTAAAGTAGTTTTAAATTTTAAATATATGTATGTATATTAATTGTGAAGTTGATTAATAGACTATTTGCTAATTAAATTACAATTAGAGCTATTTATTAATCTTAATTTATTCTCTAAATGATAAAGTGAAAATACGAAATTATTATTATAACAAATATGCCGAGAATTTTAAGGAAGAATTTAAAATCTAATAATAATGCTAATTTGCGCGTATAGACATTTATAATTTGAAATTATTGTCCTGTGAAAATTGAAAAGTACTAAAATATAAATGATAAACGAAAGATATAAAATTAAAAAAAGATTGGGTACTGGAAGAAGTCAAATTTATCTTTGCTCCGATATATATAATCCTTCAAAGGATTTCGCAATAAAAATTCTACCTTTTTCCGAAAATGCTAAAGAATTAAAGTCGTTCAGGAATCAATACTTTTTATTAAAAAAATTAGATCATCCGAATATTGTTAAAACATACGAATACGGTACCGTTTTAACAACCGACCAGCATGATGTATTTGATTCGGAATTGTCCGAAGGCAGCAAGTTTTTTACAATGGATTATCTGCCTGGTATTACGCTCGATAAATTTGATGAACGTAATGATATTAAAATTCTCGAATCCACGATTGAACAGATTAGTTCGGTTTTATTTTACCTTCATCAGTCCAACTTTATTTATTATAATTTAAATCCCGCAAATATCCTTGTTCATTTTGAAAACGGCAAATATTCGATTACCATTTTTGACTTTAGTCTAACCAAGTATTTACCGGATAATGAACCGTTTGAAGTTCAGGGCACAGCTAATTATATAGCCCCTGAAATTCTACTTTTAGAAAATGTGGATCACCGCGCGGATTTATACTCGTTCGGCGTTCTATTGTATTTATTGATTTACGGCCGGTTTCCTTTTGACACTGAAAACGAATTAATAATCTATAAAGCAAATATTGAAAGCAAATTTGAGTTCCCGTCTAAATCCGGTTATGAAGCATTTATAAATATCACAAAAAAACTTCTTCAAAAATCCCCCGAGGACAGATATAAAACATCTCTTGAAATTTTGGAAGAATTAAAAATTCCGATATCAAATCACTTAAAAAATTATTGGACACCCATTAAATTATTGTGCGGCAGAAGAGAATTGCTTTATGATATTAATTCACAAATCTATAATAACAACAGTCAGAAAGTAATTGTTATCATGGGTGAAGAAGGTTCCGGGAAATCAATACTGCTTGATGAGATTAATTATATTTACAGCAATTCAATATTGATAAAAAGCAGCGATATAAATTCAATTTACCCTTTATGGAAGGTGCTTCTTTATAATATTTTCTATTCTGAAATGATTTATAAAAACTTGGAAATTGAACTTAGGAATGAAATTTACAAACTACAGCTTAATGATTCTTTTGATTTTATCGATAAACTAAAATCAATATTTTTAAGAATTTCAAGAAATAATAAATTTGAACTGCTGATTGATGATTTTTCCAAATATGATCTTTTTTCCATTGAAATTTTTCAAGAACTAATCCCCATTTTCCAGGTAAACGGAATTAAAATTGTTTTAGCCGATGAAAATGAACTGTCAATATTGTCGGATATGATTAATGATTTTAAAACCTATTATCTAATTCCTTTCAACGATGATAATTTTAACGAGTTTTTCGAGAAAAGCTATTTTAAGTTTTTCCCAAAAAAAAATCTTAAAGATTTTGTAAAGCAATATTCGGATTTTCTACCGGGCAATATTTACGGCTTTATTAAAAATATATTGTTCCTCAATATTTTAAAATATGATTATCAAAAAATACAAATTAGTAAAACTCCCGATGCTTTAATTAAAATTGACGAGCAGGAAAATGAAATATTTGAAATCAGAATAAAGGATTTATCAGACGACGAATTAATAATTGTTAATTTGATTTCTCTTTTTAACATTCAGCTTGATCTAAAAATCATTTCATTATTATGCGGCATAAGTGAAAATACCGCCGCAAATATTATTGACAAATTAAGGTATAAAGGAATTTTTTATAATTCCAATGTAAGCTTAAATCCTAAGTTTTCTTCCCGCCGTTTGAAAAAATATGTTTATGAAAATATAAGTGATAAAAAGTATTTGCACGCTATGACTGCTGCGAGTATTATAGAATTATTTCCTGAGTTTAATAAAATTGAGACTGCCCGTCAGTTTGAACTTGCAGGCAATTACAAAAAATGCTTTGAGTTATTAAAAGAGGAATTAAATATTGCCGGGAACAAACTTGCGGTTTCATACCAAAGAAAAATATTAAACAAACTTTTAAGTTTTCCTCTTGATAATGATGATTTGCTCGAAGTAAAACATCTTCTTTCGAACACACTTTTATTATTGGGCGAGTTCAAGATATGTTTAAAACTTACCGACGAACTTCTTGATAACAACAAAGATGAAGCAAAAAACATTGAACTGTTTATACAAAAAGGGAAAGCATTAATTAAGTTAAAATTGTTCGAAGACGGAATTAAGATACTAGAACAAATTATATCAGAAATTGAAAATGAAACTCAAAAACAATCGGTTCTAATTGAAATAGCCGACGCGGAATTATACTTAAATAATTTCGATAAAGTTAATTCAATCTGCAGAAATGTTATTGAAGAAAAACAAAGCGGCGATGAAACTAAAGCAAAAGCATATAGTCTGCTTGGACTTGTTGAGCTGAATAAGAGTTCTAATCTTGCAGGCGCAATTTATAATTTTAAGTATGCGTCAAATATCTATCAAAAAGCAGGTCTGCTTTATAATGTTGCAGGTATGGAATTAAATATCGGTAATATTATTAATATAAAAGGAAATTTGAATGAAGCTAAAAAACACTGGCATGAATCTTTTATAATTAATGAGTCTATCGGAAATTTGGAACATGAAGCCAAACTTGTAATGAATTACGGTGTTTATTATTTCCAGATTCAGCATTTCGAAAAATCTATTCAGCAATATAAACGGGCTGAAAATATATTTTCAAGTTTGGGATTTAAACATGAACGCGGTTTAGTGCTTATTAATCTTGGTGAAGTTTACTTAAATATATGCGAATATGAAAATTCCTTATCCAGTCTTGAACAAGCTCAAAAAATTTTTAATCAGCTTAAAAACAAAGAGGAAGAATCGGAATTATTGTTTCTATTCGGTCAATGTTATTTTAATCTCGGTGATACAGAAAATTTAATTAAAACAATTAATTTGTTTGAAAATAGAGGCGATGATAATGATTTATCCTGCAAGGATAAAAAATATGTCCGGTATTTACAACAGCTAGGTTTGTTTCTCAATAAAGACTGGCATAATTTTATTGAAGGAATAAAAATTGTTATGAATGATTTTCTAAATGAAAACGAACGCGAAAGCAGTTATTATTTTTCAAAATGTAACACAATGCTTATTAGGGCGCTGTTAAATACCGGCGACTTTGATTCGGCAATAAGACAATTAAATGAAAAGAATTTCTTAAAATTATGCGATCAATATGTTGTATTTAAAGCTGAAAGAGAATACTTATTCGGGTTAGTAGCCGAGCAGAATAAGAAGTTTAATATTGGCCCACCTGTTGATTTTTATAATAAAGCAATTCAATTAGTTGAAGAGCGCTGTATTCTTGAACTTACATGGGAAATAAATTTTTCTCTCGCAAAATATTATTTCACACAAGGTAACTTTAAAAGATTTATTGAGTATTCCGGAATTACAAAATCATTGCTGAATTTCATTTCAAAAAAGATCAATTCTAAATCGATACGAGAAATATATTTAAACTCCTTAAATAGAGGTTCATCAAGAGAAATTTTAGATAACTTCGAAAAATCACTTAAGTAGTAATTTATTATTCAATTCATTAAAATTCTTTTATTTTAATACTCTTTATCCAATTAAAACAATTTATAGTAGTAGTATGTTTTATTAAAACGATTAAATATACTTAAAGCAACCTGATTTAGTCTGCTTTTTTATTTAATATTTCTAAAACTTATTATTCTTAAGAATAACTGATACAAAACTTTTAATTCTTTTTTCTTTATACAATAAATAAAAAAATAAACTTTTTCTAAAAATTAGCTAAACTATTTATGAAACTTTCCGATAATCAATATGAGGCAATATATTGTGTACAGCATGAAAATAAAAGATATTAGATACTTTTAATAGTGTGAAAATGTTACGACAAAAAAACAAATATTTAACCCCCTTATTCTCCTTTCCAATTCTCTCTGAAAATATTAATTATTATATATATAATTATCAATTAGTTTCAGTAGGTCTATTTTTAATTGAATATGCTGAGAATTTTAAATATTTCTCAGTTAGATATAAATAATATTAATATTTTTTTAAAATATTACTAAACTTTTAAAATTATATACCGATAATAGAGTTAAGTAAAAATACGCTCAATTAAACTGAGTATTATAAAGGGACATCCGGGACTTCTCTAGCATCTAAAAGGATTTAGGAATGCGGCAAACAAAAAATCTTCTCCAGCAAAAATTACAACTATATGATCATTATCATGAGACAACTCTTTTTTGCTTTCCTTCTTCCTCCTTTTCTTTTCAGTTTTTTAAATTTCTTGTTCGAAAAATATAGATCAAAATAAATATAATTAACTTTAATTTTGTATAGCGAAGCGAGTGATTATGACTTTCGCGGACTTTAAAGAGAGTGTTGTAAGAAGACCTAATACCTATGGTCAGCCCAACATTCACGAAAAAACAAAAAAATTGGAGCTTATACTTAATATAGGCAACCGTATAAATCGTTCCTTGGTAGTTGATGATGTGTTAAAATTAGTTTTAACCAACGCAATTAAGATATCTAACGCCGAACGTGGTTTTATAATATTAAAGGACAAAAACGGTGATTTGAATTTTAGACTTTATATGGATTCGTTCGGACAGGAAATTCAAGGTTCCAACTTTAATATATGCACATCAATAGTTGAAGAAGTTTATTATACAAATCAGTCAAGATTTATTGAATTCGCGCAAAGCGATTATTTATCCTTCCACAGTAAAAGCATTCACGATTTAGAATTACAAACCGTTTTGTGCTCGCCGTTAGTAGCAGGCACAAATAAAATCGGCGTTATTTACGTTGACAGCAGAAGCATCTGTAAAATTAATATTAAAGAAATTACAGATACTTTCGAAATTTTAGCAAACCAGGCCACAATAGCAATTAACAATGCCCAGTTATATGAACAGCAGCAATCATCAATTTCCACTTTGCAGTCCATAAATACTGAATTAGTACAGGCAAAAGAAGAAGCGGAAAAATCAACAAAACTTAAACTCGAATTCCTAGCTCAAATGTCCCACGAAATTAGAAGTCCGCTAAATGTTGTTCTCAATTTTATAAGTTTAATTGAAGAAGAAGCAAGAAAAGTTATGGACGAAGAATACCTTGAGTATTTCTCTTCTATTGAAAACGCAAGCAACAGAATTATTAGAACAATTGGTTTGATATTAAATATGTCGGAACTGCAGGTAGGTACCTTTGAATATCATCCGCAAAAATTAAGTATTTATAACGACGCTTTAAAAGATATGGTTAACGGATACAAAAGTCTGGCAAACAGCAAAAATCTTGAGATTGAACTTATTAATGAAACTGATGAATCTGAAATTTGGGCCGATAAATATTGTATACAGCAGATTTTCCAAAATCTTATCGATAACGCTATTAAATACACTAAAGAAGGAAAAGTAACTGTTAAGCTGTATGAAAACGAAAATGAAAAATTAATTGTTGAGGTAAAGGATACCGGCATTGGTATGACCCAGGATTATCTTTCCAAAATATTTGATCCGTTTACTCAGGAAGAACAGGGTTATTCAAGAAAGTTTGAAGGCAACGGTCTAGGCATGGCGCTTGTAAAAAAATATATTGAATTAAATAAGTCGGCAATAAGCGTTGAAAGCAAAAAAGGTGAAGGAACAGTATTTAGAACAATATTCAGTAAATATAATCAAGAACAAAATGACTAAAAATTTTATAAACACGATAGATAAAGATCTATCTAACTAAATAACTCAACAAACAATAAGGAGAAGCAGAATGAAACGCTTAGCATTATTCTCATTTTTGGCATCTTTAATTTTATTTACCGCGTGCCAAAACGAATCACCCATTACCGGACCTCAGAATAATGAGTTCCAGAAATCAGTAACGGCAGAGCCTCAGTGGATTGGTTTACCTCAAGCCGCTGATAAGTCCTTAGCAAAAAAATTCATCACAAGTGAATTTATTACAGTAGCCGACGGCGGATATTTACTTATTGACGAATCCTATATTTCTGCTGAAGGAAAGACAGTAAAAGCATATTCAAAAATTGAATTTGCACCCGGCGTTGTTCAGCAAGATGTATTAATCTCAATGGATATTGACGACCAGACCGGCGTAGCTGAATTCCTGCCTCATCAAATGTTTAATGATTTTGCTATATTAAATCAAACATTCGAAGGTCTTAATCTGACAGGCATTGACCCAAGCACAATCCAATTGTATTATATGGCTACTGACGGCACTTATGAAGTTATGACATATGATCAATTAATAATTGATGTTGTAGCCGGAACAGTTCAGGTTATTAATGGAAGAATCCCGCATTTTTCAATTTATGGCTTTGGAATCTAAGAGAACAAAATGAGAGAAAAAATTACCACCAAGGTATCTGAGGAATTAAAGTTCATCTTGATTAAATTCTTTGATGAACATGAAGTAGAAATGTTTATTCAGAATCTAATGGATGACATTCTAATTCTAACTTCAATTAATTCGTTTGATAGAGGTGGAGAAAGTAACTCATTTGCATCCGGGTCATTTTTCACCTCTAAAATTCGGTCAATTGCTGATAGAATTATGACGTTTGCAAGAGATAAACTGGATGATAACAAATATTATAATTTCCTCGTAGAATTTGGAAAAATGGTTATAACCGAAGGTGAGCTTTATTTAGCTTCGGAAATCTTTTCTAATATTTTACATTTTTCGAGTAAAAACAAGGACTTTAACAAGATTAAGGTTCAAGCTGATATTAATTTAGCTAAAATTTACATAAGCCAAGCAAATTGGAAAGAAGCAACATTTCACTTGAATGAAGCAAGAGAAATTTTTCAAGATGTTCACGATAACAAAGGATTGTCTCAATGTGATCATCTTTCAGGAGTACTTATTCTGAAAAAGGGAGACCTTAAGTCAGCTAAATCTATATTTGAAAAAGGACTTTCTTATTTGGAGCCTGACAAAGATCTGTTACATGTCGGTAATATTGAAATTAATTTGGGCAATATTTTTGATATGGAGGGAAACCATGATGAAGCAATTAACCAATATCAAAGCTGTCTAATTAAATTCCAAGATTTAAATGATAACCGAAGAGTAGCGGAAGTTAGAAATAATATGGGCATAGCGTATACTCGTAAAAAAGAATATGAATATGCGCTGTTCGAATTCGATGATTGTATTAAGTTAGCATTAGAAGGCAGATATTTGCCCATATTAGGTGTGGCATACTTAAATAAAGCTTTGGTTTATATAGAAATAAATGAATTAAAATTGTCAGCTTTTTACTCTAATAAAGCGATGGAAATTTGTTATCAGGTAAACGATACCCTGTCTATTGCGGATATTTACAAGCTAAAAGGCCTTATATCAAAGAAACAATTTGAATTTCAATTAGCGGAAGAATATTTGAAGGCAAGTTTAAGATTAAACAAAGAGCTGCATAATGAATTGAATTTTGCCGATACGGCTTTTGAATTAGGATTACTTTATTATGAATTAAACATTGTTAAATCCTATGAGTTTTATTTTAACACTGCGCTTGAATATTTTAAATCAATTAACGCACAGGCCAAAATTGATAAAATAATGGATTTTCTGAAATAAACAGCTTGTTATTGAAATTTGAAACTATATGGGACGCGTATGAATTATTTATAATCCGGCTTATACAAAATTATATAAGCCGGATGATGATTTACAGAAATAGAAATAATCTATTTTATTGAACTATTAAATAAGCACGAAGGAGAAGCGGGATGAAACGCTTTTATATACTCTCAATTTTGACATCAATTATATTATTTTCTGCGTGTCAAAATGACTCACAAATTACCGGACCTCAAAGCACTGAGTTCCAGAAGGCACAAACCTACGAACCTTTATGGATAGGTCTGCCTCAAGCGGCTGATATAAGCCTGCATAAAAAATTCTGGAAAGAGAAGAAATTTAAGGCTAAAGACGGAGGAGAGTTAGTTATAGATGTCACTTATACAACAAGGAAGAATACGGAAGTGGTTGCATATTCTTCTATTTATTTTCCGCCTAAATCCTTAAAAAAAGACTGCACGATTGGAATGCAGATTGACGATAATACGGGTGTAGCTGAATTTTGGCCACATCAAACATTTAATGAGCCTGCTATTCTAAATCAAACCTTTATCGGGCTAGACTTAAGTGGTATTGATGTCACTCAAATAAAGCTTTTTTATATCGATAAGGATGGCAACTATGAAGTAATGGAATATGACCAGCTAATTATCGATGTTGAATCAGGCACCATACAGGTTATTAACGGCAGGATACCGCATTTTTCAATTTATGGATTTGGGATATAAACTGACAAATTGGAAGTTGTATATTTTAAGAACATTTGATGAAGTTAAATTCATCCGGGATAGTTTATTTATGTATAAGGACTAACCACAGCAGCAATAACATAATTACGGGAAGCTTATGAATTATTTATAAATCCAGCTTATATGAAAATATATAAGCTGGATTTTTTCCGTTAAATCATTATTTTTATAAGAGATTTTTATGAGCGTAGTTATGAAAAAACATATAGTACTAATTGTTATTTCATTTAGTTTCTTGATTTCCTTTCTTTCATGCGCGGATAATTCCAATGAATCGAACAAAAGAATCGTTTTTGCCATTCCGTCCGATGTAACTACATTTAGTCCGCTATACGCCTTTAACGCCAACGAAGGAAATATTACCGAGTTAATTTACCTGGGACTCGTAGAACATAAATGGGACGGAGATATTGGAGACTTAACAACGAGCCCAATGTTAGCCGAATCATGGTTATGGTCGGATGATTCATTAAGTCTTACAGTAGAATTAAGAAATGATGTTTACTGGTCCGACAGCGTTCAATTTAATGCGCATGATATCGTATTTACATTTGATTTATACTCCGACGCGAAAGTTAACAGCAGATTTTACGGTCAGTTTAAAAATTTTTATACCAATGATGATTTAAGTATAAACACGCAAAAATCTTTTGAGGTTTTATCCCCGTTCAAAATAAAAATTAACTTTAATAAAAATTCCTCCCCTACTCTTTTTGATATTAGCTATCCGCTGCTGCCGAAACATATATTCGAAAAAACTCCTAGAGACGAAATGGCAAACGCGGAAGTAAATCTTAGTCCGGTGGGAACCGGTCCTTATAAACTTCTTTCATGGGAAAAGAATCAGTTTATTAAACTGGTTAAAAATGAAAACTCAATTTTTTATAATGAATCAATTATTCCCGAATTAATATTTAAAGTAGTTCCCGATTACAATGCCCGCATTAATCAGCTGAAAAACGGAGAGGTCGATTTTGCGGATGAAATCAAGTCAAATGATGTTGACGCATTAATTCAAAACGGGAATATAAAAATTGAATCGCAGAAAGGAAGAAATTACGATTACGTAGGATGGAATAATATTGATCCCGAAAAATTCGCTAATAATAAAATTGAACCGAATAAATTTTTCGGCAATAAAAATGTAAGAAAAGCTTTATCCTATGCCGTAAACAGTAAAATAATTTTAGAGGAATTTTTAGATAATTACGGCGAATTAGCCGTCGGACCCATAGCTCCCATATTTAAAAATTCAATTAACCAAGATCTGGAACCTGTTCCTTTTGATCTCGAAAAGGCAAAACAAATTCTGGAAAACGAAGGCTGGAAAGACAGCAATCTTAACGGGACAATAGATAAAAACGGGATTGAGTTTTCGTTTATATTAAATATTCCCGGGGGAAATCCATTAAGAAATTATACATCGACAATTATAAAAGATAATCTAAAAAATATAGGAATTGCCGTATCAATTGAATCCGTTGAACCGCAGGTATTTTGGGGTAATGTATTCGCAAGAAAATATGACGCTTGGATTGCCGGATGGATGGTTCCTATTCCATTAAGTCTTAAACCGTTCTGGCATTCGGACTTAAAAAACAATCCGGTTAATTTAACAGGCTACAATAATAATGAAGCCGATATTTTACTTGAAAAAACGGAAAAAAATATATCTAAAGAAGAAATGAATAATGTTTACAAAGAAATTCAGAACATGCTTTATAACGATGCCCCGGTAACCTTCCTTTTCTGGAAAGATAATATAACGGCTTACAATAAAAAAATAAACGGAGTTAGTATCGATCCTTTAGGCGTTATACATAAATGCTGGAATTGGTCTATTTCAAATTAATATGGAATGACAAATTCGATGTTTAAAATTATTCTTAGAAGAGTAATATCCTCCGCGTTTATATTATTTCTATTAATAAGTTTCTTATTTATACTGCTGCGAATCGCGCCGGGCGATCCCACTCAAAAATTTATATCTCCCGAACTTAGCAATGAGCTGGCTGAAAAAGTAAAAGAGTCATTTCTTTTAAATGGCTCTGTTGTTGACCAGTATTTCGTATTTATAAAAAATCTTTTTATGGGAAATTTCGGAATCTCATATAATTACAATTCGCCGGTTATTTCCGTTATTTATGATTTTTTATTTTTTACACTTATATTTTCATTTATCTGCTTTTCAGTTCAAGTTACATTCAGTTATTTTCTGGCTCTTGCGGCTTTCAAGAGGAAAGGCAAACTGCTTGATAAATTATTAACAAATATATCGTTGGTTGTTTATTCTATACCGGCGTTCGTAAAAGCTATTGTATTTATATATTTTTTCTCAGTTATTTTCCACATGCTTCCTTCGTCCGATTTCAGATCAATTAATTTTAATGAGCTGAACTTCTTTGAAAAAATTCTTGATTATTTGAGCCATATGATTTTACCGGTTGCGACTTTATCGCTCACCGGAATTGTTATTTTTTATAAATACTTAAGGGATAATTTTGATTCAATCAGCAAATCATCTTTTATATCATATTTACGCACATTAGGATTTTCCGAAAATGAAATTCTTAAAAAACATATTATCCCTAATACTATCGGGCCTTTTATTTCTGTAGCAGGCGTTGAACTTGGCATTTTACTTGGAGGAGCATTAATAACCGAGGTGATATTCGGACTGCCCGGTATGGGCAGGTTAACGGTTAACGCCATTCTGCTGCGCGATTATCCGTTAGTTGTTGGATGCACATTTGTCTCAGGCACGCTTGTTATTTTATCAAATTTATTGGCTGATTTAATAAAAGTCAGAATAGATAAACGTCTTATAAAAGAAATTCTGAATTAAATGAAAAAAGAATTTAAAATATGGCATCTCTTAGTAGTATTTTTTCTATTGCTGATTTTTTTGCGGTCCGGGTTAATTTATAATTTATTTCTGCTTATAACCGCTTTTGCAAAATTGCTTATTGATAATCCGGAGCTTGCTATACAACAGCTGGATTTAAACCTATTTGATTTTTTCGCTTCATTTATTTTTCTTTTTGCCGCCCCATTAATCCTGTTTTTTAAAAGAGCTAAATTCAATTTCCTATTTTTAAGAACAACGTTTACGGATTCAGTTTTAGTTGCACTTCTAATATTCATAATATTTACGCCGATTGCGGCTCCGTTTCAATTCGATATGCAGAACAATATTTCAGTTTCAAATCTATTGCCGCCGCTAAGCGTTAAAAATATAGTTCATTTAAAATCCGGGAACGATAATAAAAACAGCGTGCAGAATTTCGTTCATCTCCGTGATTTGGTTTTTAATAAAGAAATGACAGGTAAATATTTTATAGCCGATAGTATTGCAAATAGTGATCAAAATAGCGGTGATATTATTATTTACCAGAAATCAAAAAAACAAATTATCAGCGCAGCCGAATTAAAAAATAAAAACATCACTCCCGAAGTTTCTACGTTAGTTTTTCTTCTCGGAACAGATGAATTTGCGCGCGATATTTTTTCAAGACTGATTTACGGAACAAGACTTTCGCTGTTTGTTGGATTAAGCTCAGTACTTATTTCTTTTGCCGTAGGACTTTTGTTCGGGTTTGCCGCCGGATACTTGGGAGGAATTACAGACACAATTTTAAACAGAACATCGGATATATTCCTTTCATTCCCTATTATTTTTTTAATCATATTAATTGTAGGACTATTCGGCAACTCAATAGCTACGGTTGTTATTGTTCTCGGATTCTCAGGGTGGATGAATCTTTTTAAGATTGCCAGAAACGAAGCGGCATCATTAAAGAATAAAGATTTTATAATCACCGCTAAAATGCTGGGCTTTTCGAATCTTCATATTTTATTCAAAGAAATGTTCCCTATCATGCTCCCGTCAATTATTGTTACCCTGGTACTTCAATACGGAAACGTAATAATAGCTGAATCGGCGTTAAGTTATTTGGGTTTAGGACTTGGAAACAATTACCCGTCCTGGGGCGCAATGATTGAATCAGGTCAATATTATTTATCACAGGCATGGTGGATTAGTTTCTTCCCATGCCTGTTTTTATTTCTTACTCTTTTAACCGCAAACCATTTCGGCAATAAAATGGAAATCAGTTTTAATATTAAAACCAAATAGTTTTATTGATGAATCCGTAAGAGAAAATCAATCAACAATTTTACTGTTTTGTAATTCATTAACCAATCTTTCAGTTTTAAATACATATATAAGCGCCTGCATCAATCCGTAAGAATCTGTTGCGACGGATCTGTTATTTTCTTCTAGGAAAATTACATCCCCTGCAAGACTCTGCAGATTTCCATCGTGCACAAGTCCAATTACTTCCTGGTTTCTATTAATAATTGAACTTCCGGAATTACCTCCGACAATATCATTCGTAGCCGCGAAACTTAACGGTGTAGATAAATCCAATCCATCGGCCGGAATTTTCCATCTTTCATGAAGTCCGTATGGATATGTCGCGCCGCCGAATGAAAAATATCTATCGTACAGTCCGTAATACGTAGTTTTACCCGGAGCGATTGTACCGTTATATTCATATCCTTTTATAACGCCGTCTGAAATTCTTAATGTGGATGTAGCGTCGGGAGGAATCAGGTCACCGTAAATCTTAAATATCACTTCGCCCAATCTTTGATTTAGAATTTCAACAGTGTTTGTAAGTTCTTTGTTCTCTTTCTGCAGTTCTTTGAACCTATCCCTTGTCATTAATATAAATTGAATAAAGGGATCATCCGAAGATAAAATTTCTTCGGGCGAACTTTTCGCTAATTCAATTAAAGATTCTTTAGAAGTTAATTTTGATTTAGATAATAAATATTCCGCAAGTTCTTCCCCTCTTTTAGTTCCGTATAAATTCTTAACCAGTTCATGGTTATTTCCCAGTATATAAACTACAGTGTTTACATGAGCCGTAACCAATTTATCATTTAATTCTTTATCAAAATCGTTTGGGTAAATAAGGTTAATTGTTTCCTGTAATTTTTCATCTTTATAATCTTCTTTTCTTTCTTCTTCCGGTTTCTGAATCTGTTCGGCTAATTCGATCAATTTTTTCGCGAATTCATAATAAGCCGATGAGGTAAATAAGTTTGAACTGTTAAAAGCCGTAAATTCGTTTGATATTTTTCTTAATGAATTAGCCGATGTTTCAAGGGCCTGCCATATTGATCCGTATTTTTCTTTTAGGTCCGGGGATTCGTTCACTTTATTTTTTAATTCAATTTCAAAATCTCTTTTCTTTTTCATTACATATTCATCGCGCAGCGCTAATAATCTGCCGCCGTAGGATTTACGCGCGTTGCCCCATCCCATTACCCTGTTTAACAATTCAGATTCTCTTTCAGGATGTTTATTAAATAATTCATAATAAACATCATATTTTTCGTTGAATAATTTTAACAGATGCGGATAATGCTCGTCACGTAAATAACTTAATTCGGCGATTGATAATTGACGCCGTGTGCTTCCCGGGCGTCCAACAATAAAAATAGGCTCGTCTTCGTCGGCTCCTTTTTCGCTCCATTTAAAATAATTATCGGTTTTAACCGGGTTCCCGTTTTCATCATAAGCGCGGTAAAAAGCAAAATCCAATTCGTAACGCGGATATGTAAAGTTATCCCAATCCCATCCGGTGGAAGCGATCTGAAAATCGGGGGCCATTACCAAACGTACGTCTTCATATCTTTTGTAAGTATAAAGAGAGTATTTCCCGCCGTTATAAAGAGTAACAACCTTATTTATCATCCCCGTATTTTCTTTATTATTATTTTCCAGTTCGGAAATTTTTTCATTACGCAATTTTATTTTTTCTTCGTCATTAACTCCAGAATTAATAGCCTTTACAATTTCCGTAGTTACGTCTTTAATCATTATTAATTGATCTACATATAAATTCGGAATTCTTCTTTCATCATTTAATGTTTCGGCGTAAAAGCCGTCGCGTAATAAATTCTCCCCTTCCTTCTGAACTTTATGATAATCGCCCCTGCCGCAATGATGATTCGTCATAATTAATCCTTCTTGCGAAACAAAAGCTGCCGAGCAGCCGTTTTGAAATTGAAGCGCGGATTTCCGAACGTCTTCCAGCCATTCTGCGGTCGGATTAAATCCGTATTGTTCCTGCCATTTACCGGCGGGCACATCATCGAATGTCCACATTTTCCCGAAATCATCGGTACTGAATTTTACCTTTTCAATATCGGTAACTTCATACAAATCCCTTTGAGCATCTATGCGGTTAGAGATAAATAATAGAACTATAATTGTTAATAAAGCGGCAAAATATTTGTTGTTCATTTCTCCCCCGAGAGTTTGGAGTTTATTAAGTTTGTAAAGATAAAAAATATGGATGTATGATTGTATAAAATAATTAATCTTATTTTATCAATCCTATCATACATCCAATCATTCAATCAATGTATCCTCCGAAGCCTTTGGCGCAGGAGGAGAATCCTCCGAAGCCTTTGGCGCAGGAGGAGAATCCTCCGAAGCCTTTGGCGTAGGAGGACATCCCAAAACCTATAATTAAAAAACTTCTTTCGGAATTTGTCCGTTAATAAGTTCCGAAGCTAATTTTTTATAACCGTATAAATTCATAAACGCTTCAACCATTCCTTCGGATGTAACTGCTACGCACCGGTTTTCTTCTTCCAAATATATGAAGTTTCCTATAATACTATTAATATTTCCGTCGAATGCAAGACCAACAACTTCGGCGTTTTTATTAATAATCGCGCTTCCGGAATTTCCCCCAACAATATCCTGCGTCGATGTAAAATTAAAAGGTGTAGTTAGTTTAAATTCCATTGGAGGATTCTGCCATTTTTTTGGAAGATTCCAAGGGTATTCTTTTTCAAAGGAATAATACCTGTCATACAACCCAAAATATGTCGTCTTTAACGGGGTTTTTGTTCCGTTATAATTAAAATCTTTTAATACTCCGTCTGATATTCTTAAAGTAAAATTCGCGTCGGGCGGAATTGAAGTGCCGTACGCCTCATATAATAACTGACCCAATAAGTTCTCGTAAACTTCTTCGGTATTCTTAGCTTCGGTTTCCAATTTCTCAAGCTGTTTTAATTCATCCTTGGTTGAGGTAATAAATTTTATAAACACATCGCCGCTGTTTAGAATTTTTTCGGCCCCTTCTTCGGCTAATTTTATTACGGATTCTTTATTTCCTAAAACCGAATTTTTCAACAAATATTCAGCGGCTTCCATTCCATTTAAACCGTTAAATAAATCCTTAGTAATAAAATGTTCATTCCCCAGATTTTTAACCGCGAAATTAACAAATACGGATAATTTTATTTTTTCAAACAGCTCGTCGTATTTGGCCGGGAATATTGAAGATATATATTCTTTTAACTTGTCTTCTTTAAATGCTTCAAGTCTTTCTTCTTCAGGAAGATTTAATTGATCGGCTAATGTAATAAGTTTTTCGGCGGTGCTAAAATATGAAGGGTAAACGCTTCTTTTACCCGGTTTATAAACGCTTATTTTTTTATTGTAATTAATTAATTCGGAAGCGGTTCTTTCCATTGTTTCCCAAATCATTCCGTATTTTTCTTTTAAGGAATTATCGCTTTCAACTTTTTTAATTAATTTATTTTCAAAATCAATTTTTCTTTCCAGCAGTGAAGGATCATTAAGACCGTTAACAATATTAGTAAGCACCTTTTGACCATTGCCTATTCCGGTTTTAAATTTCTCAAGTTCATCTGCTCTTTCGGGATAAATAGATTTATAATATTCAAAAGCCTGGTAATTGCCGTCGGTTATAAACGCTGAATTGCCGTAGAAGGTATCACGTAAATATTTAAGCTGGGCGACTGTTTTAAGTCTGTTAGTTCTTCCCGGATTGCCTACTGAAAATATAACTTCATTTTCCTGAGCTCCGTTCTTCGACCATTTAAAATAATTTTTACTTTTTAGTGGTTCATCATTTTCATAAACCCTGTAAAACGCGCAGTCGAGGTTATAACGCGGATATGTAAAATTATCAAAATCACCGCCGAAGTATCCTATAGATTCTTCCGGCAGGAAAACAAGTCTAATATCATTGTATCTTTTAAATCCGTAAACGGAAAATCTTGAATTATTATAAAAAGATTCTATTTCAATTTTGAGTCCGGTTTCATTTATATACTTTTCTGTAAGCTCATCAATCTTCGCTTTTTTATTCGCAATTTTTTCGCTTTCAGTTTTGCCCGCGTCGATAGCATTTTGAATTTCTTGACTTACGTCCTTCATAAATACTAGCTGGTCGGCGTAAAAATTAGGAAGTTTTCTTTCTTCGGATAATTCACCCGCGTAAAATCCATCCTCTTCCAAATTTTCACCTTCAATCTGAGCGTCCTTGCGTTGTCTATCGGAACAGTGATTATTAGTCATAATCAAACCGTCTTCCGAGACAAAAGAAGCCGTGCAGCCTGGAATTCTTAAAGCGGATAATCTTACATCCTCAAGCCATTCTTCGGTTGGTTTAAATCCGTAAGTTTCCTCAAAATACTCAACCGGCGGAAAATCAAAAGCCCACATTTTGCCCGTATCAAATTTGCCTGCTTTTATTGTTTTTTCATTATCCCACGGATTTGCATAGGTATCGCTGTAATAGAAGTTTAGTACAAATAAAATTAGGGATATACTTAGAATTATTTTTTTTCTGTAAAGAGACATTACTCCCCCTGGAATTATTAATAGAAATTTACTGAGGTAAATTAAATAAAATAATTCTAATATCAGACAAATTCGTATTATTAAGACAAGGGGTTGTTTTATTGAAGGAATGATTGATTAGTGGGTAAAGAAGAATTATTCCACTAATCAATCATACAATTTTGTTATGAATAAAAATAGAATTGTTATTGTTAGTTTTATTCGGGCTGAACGGGATCAGGAACAGTTATGTTTTCATCTTCCTTTTTTGTTGGTCTTTCATAAGGAAGAAGATATTGATCATACTTAGCCTTATCCGCGCCGAATATTATTTTACCTGCCTTGCTAACCCGCTGCATGAATGAATAACATTCGTTCATATTGTTGATTCTCTCCTGCGTCATGGCAGGTCTTTTTCTTTTACTTAATTCCTGCTCATAATCGGCATTGGTTAATTCGGATTGAAGAACATTTATTTGATCAATTTTTTCCTGGCTAAAACCGGCGGCTATTAGTTCATTCTTGTACTCTTCCGCTGTTTTAGACAGAATGCCGAATAATTGTATCATTTTAGTCTGGCTTTTTCTTGCAGAGGAATAATTATTAAATCCGAACCTTGACCAGATTTCTTTTCTGCCGGGGAAGGCTTTTTCCACAAAATATTTTAATGACGAATAAAACGCACGGCATTCTTCCATTTTATCTTCTAATTTTTTTGTTAATTCGGCTTGTGAATTAACATAAGAAGAATCCAAAATTATATCCGAGCATTGATTTATTTTTTGAAGCCAGTTATCAGCAAAAGGATCATCAAACGCAGTGTCAAATCCGGTAAATGCCCCTTTATCTTCCCCGAAAATGCCGTGCATGACTCTTGAAGCCTGAAGCATTTCAGCATCGGGAATAACATATGAACGGTTTGTTTCTTCCGCTTTTGCCATAAATCCATCCTCCTAAAGATTGATTGATATTTAGTTTAACCCGTAGTAAATGGAAAATTTAAGTTTCGTTTATGCGCAAATAATACTATTAAAAAATTTATTTACTCAATTGACATATATTGTTAATCAATTCCTTATAGAAGAAAATAATTTCAGGTTGATTGACGGTATTTACCGTGAAAAAGTTAATTCTTTCAGCTATTTAGCTGGAATATTCCGGCATTTAGCTGACCCTTTCCGCCGCTTTTTCAGCAATAGTAATAGTTTTTTTAACTGTTTCTTTAGTTAAAATATGTTTTTACAGTATGGGAAATTGTAAATTATTTAATAAGAGGATTATAAAAAGCAGAATAATTGAGTTTTGAAAATAATAATTTACTTGCAATGTTTATTAAATTATAAGAACTTAAATATGCTTGTTGGTAAATATTATTTTATTTTGGAAAATGCAAGTGAAAAATTAATAATTAATAGTATGAGTTCTAATTAACAACTTATTCTTAATAAAAAATATTGACAATGATTTATTTAATTATTAAATGGGATAAATAAGGATTGTTTTTTAAGAAAGTATCAGGAAATAATGTTAAAGCTATAAAAGCAAGTTTTCATTTTTAAAACGGCAATCCCGCATTGCTGCGGGACTACTGTAAATGTTTTCACAACGGAATAATCCTTATTGTGATTTGCTTCAAATTTTCATTTAGAAAATAGAAAGATTTTATCAAATAAAAAAGGATTTTTTTATGAGTAGAATATTAGGTCTTGATCTTGGAGTATCATCAATTGGTTGGGCTGTAATTGATGAAGATGAGAAAAAAATACTTGGAATGGGAAGCCGAATTATTCCACTTACTACTGAAGATAAAGATGAATTTACAAAAGGAAATGCGATTTCAAAAAATCAAAAACGAACACTTAAAAGAACCCAAAGAAAAGGTTATGACCGGTATCAATTAAGAAGACAAAATTTAATATCTATTTTAAAACAATATAAAATGCTTCCCGATATTGACTTGATCAAATTAAATAAACTTGACCTCTGGAAACTCAGGGCTGAGGCCACAAACAAAAAACTTACATTACAAGAAATTGGAAGAGTTCTACTGCATCTAAATCAAAAAAGAGGTTATAAAAGCAGTAGAAGCGAAGCTAATCTTAACAAAAAGGATACTGAATATGTCACACAAGTAAAAAGCAGGTATGAGGAGTTAAAAGAAAAGGGCTTAACAATTGGCGAGAAGTTTTTCATTGAATTAAATAAAGATCAATATTATAGAATAAAGGAACAAGTATTTCCCCGTGAGGCATACATTGAAGAATTTGATAAAATAATAAACAAACAAAGAGAATTTTATACTGAAATATTAACTGATGAAATAATAGATAAAATACGAAACGAGATTATTTATTATCAAAGGAAATTAAAATCTCAAAAGGGACTTGTTTCTATTTGCGAGTTTGAAGGATTCTGGACAAAATTAGAATCTAATGGTAAAATAAAAGAATTATTTGTTGGACCCAAGGTAGCTCCTAAAAGTTCGCCTTTGTTCCAGGTATGCAAAATTTGGGAAAATATAAACAACATTACATTAAAAAGAAAAACTGGCGAAACAATTGAAATTGCAATAGATAAAAAACATGAAATATTTGAGTATATGAATAATAATGAGAAATTGACATTTGCCGAATTATTAAAAATACTCGGATTAAAAAAAGATGATGTATACGGTAACAAACAATTAACAAACGGATTGCAGGGAAACAAAACTAAGATTGAAATTATAAATTGTTTTAACGACTTAAATGAGTATGAAAAACTTTTAGGTTTTGACCTTATCATAAATGAGAGCGATGAAGAAGGTTATCTTGTTGACAAAGAAAGCGGCGAAATTATAGAAGCAAAAAAGAAGAAACAGGTAGCTCCAGATATAGAATTTCAACCTTTTTATACTTTATGGCATACAATTTATTCAATATCTGATAAGGAAGAATGTAAAAATGCATTAATTAAAAATTTCAATATAAATGAAGTTGCAGCGCAAAAATTGTCTGCATTGGATTTTACAAAACAAGGTTTCGGAAATAAATCGCATCGTTCAATTAGAAAAATACTTCCATTTTTGATTGAAGGTGATAATTATAGTACGGCATGTTCCTACGCTGGTTATAACCATTCCAACTCATTAACAACTAATGAAAATCTTGAAAGAAAACTGCTGAATAAATTAAAACAAATTGATAAAAATAGTTTAAGACAACCTGTTGTTGAAAAAATACTTAATCAAATGGTTAATGTTGTAAATGCAATAATAGACAAATATGGGAAACCAAATGAGATTAGGATTGAGCTAGCTAGGGAATTAAAACAAAGCCGTGATGAAAGAAACGAAACATACAAATATATGAATGAACGAGAACGTGAAAACCAGAATATTGAAAAGGAATTGTCAGAATTTGGATTAAGAGCGACCAGAAACAATATTATTAAATGGCGGCTTTACCATGAAATATCTAATTATGATAAAAAACAAAACGCTATTTGCATATACTGCGGCAAAGCGATTTCATTTACAGCGGCAATACTTGGTGAAGAAACGGAAGTTGAACATATTATTCCCCGCTCAAAACTTTTTGATGATTCTCAAAGCAATAAAACTTTAGCGCATAGAAAATGTAATTCCGATAAAAAAGATCAAACTGCATATGATTATATGCGATCAAAATCAGAAAACGAATTCAACGATTATGTAGAAAGAATTAATACGCTTTACAAAAGTAAAGTTATTGGTAAGACAAAAAGAGACAAGCTTCTGATGCCGGGTAATAAAATTCCTAATGATTTTATAGACAGACAATTAAGAGAAACACAATATATTTCTAAAAAAGCAAGAGAAATACTTACAAGTATTTGTCACAATGTTTGGACAACAAGCGGCAGTGTTACATCTGAATTAAGACATATTTGGGGATGGGATGAAATATTGGAAAACCTTCAGATTCACAAATACCGTGATCTTGGATTAACAGAAACAATTGAAATAAAGAGCGGAGATAAGATTTTTAAAAAAGAAAAAATCAATGGCTGGTCAAAAAGAGATGATCATCGTCATCATGCTATTGATGCCCTTACAATTGCCTGCACCAAACAAGGATTTATTCATCGTTTCAATAAACTTAACAGCAGTAAAATTAGAAATGATATGAAAAGAGAAATAGATGATGCCAGATTTGAATACAATAATAATAAAAGCCTTTTAGAAAACTATATTTATTCTAAAAAACCTTATTCAACTAAAGATGTAGAAAAAGAAGCTCAGAAAATTCTAATTTCATTTAAGCCCGGAAAAAAGGCTGCGTCTATAGGAAAAAGAAAAATTAAGAAAGACGGTAAAAAAGTAGTTGTACAAACTGGAATTATTGTTCCGCGCGGACCATTAAGTGAAGAAAGCGTTTACGGAAAAATCAAAATAATTGAAAAAAAACAGGTTAAATATCTTTTTGAAAACCCGCATCTTATTTATAAAACTTATATTAAAAATTTAGTTGAAGAAAGACTCTATCTTCATGACGGCGATCCTAAAAGTGCAATTACCTCTTTAAAAAAAGAACCGATTTACTTAAATGAAAACAAAACAATTACTTTGGAATATGGATCATGTTTTAAAGAAGAGTATGTGATTAAATATCCCATAGCAAGCATTAAAGCTAAAGATATTCCAAGTATTGTAGATAAAAAAGTAAGAGAAATAATTGATTTACGACTATCTCAATTTGATTATAATGAAAAAGAAGCCTTTAAAGATATTGATAACAATCCGGTTTGGTACAATGAAAAGAAGAAAATCCCAATTAAAACTGTTAGGTGTTTAACTGGACTTTCGGCTGTTGAACCAATTAAAGCAAATGACAATGGAAAGGATATCGCTTTTGTAAAGCCCGGCAATAATCATCATCTTGCGTTATACCTTGACGAGTTCGGCAATAAACAGTTAAGTATATGCTCATTCTGGCATGCGGTCGAAAGAAAAAAATTTGGATTACCGGTAATAATCAAAAACCCGTCAGAAACTATTGATAAAATTCTTGATGAGGATGAAGATAAATATTCTGACAATTTCCTTGAGAAATTGCCAAATGGGAAATGGACATTTTTAGAAAGTTTTCAGCAGAACGAAATGTTTATTCTCGGTATGGATAAGGACGTTTTTGAAGAAGCAAGGTTAAATAACGATTACCCATCATTAAGTGATCATTTATATAGAGTACAGAAGTTGTTCTACAATGGAAAACAATTGGAAATATTCTTCAGATTTCATTTGGAAACACAGCTTATTAATGATAATTCCACAAAGCTTAGTAAAAGATATTATCAAATCCAAAGTCTGGGAGCACTTGAATCATTAAATCCGCAAAAATTAATAATCAATTGTCTGGGAGAAATTATAACAAACAAATAAATAGATAAAAATGATTAAACGAACATTATATTTCGGCAGCCCGGCATATTTAAGTAAAAAGAATGAGCAGCTAATTATTAATAAGCCAAAGGTAAAAAGTGAAGATGATACGGATACTGATAAAAATAAAGTAGAAAGAAAAGATAAAGATGAAACTAAAACAATCGATTCTGTTCCAATAGAAGATATTGGAATAATAATTGCTGACCACGGGCAGGTTACATTTACTCAAGGCTTAATAGCTTCCCTTCTTGAAAACAACGCGGCTGTTGTTACCTGTAACGGGAAACATATGCCGACAGGATTATTTCTTTCACTTGACGGCGGGCACACACAAAGTGAAACATTTCAGAATCAGATTGACGCTTCCGAACCATTAAAAAAACAATTATGGCAGCAGACAATCACGGCAAAAATAAGAAACCAGGCCGCTCTTCTTAATAGAAAAAAGATTCCTATTACAAACATGCTAAATTGGGCAAAGAAAGTACGCTCCGGCGATCCTGATAATTATGAAGCCAGGGCCGCAGCCTATTATTGGAAAAATCTTTTCCCTAATATATTGGAGTTTACAAGGGACCGTTACGGTGAACCGCCGAATCAATTATTAAATTACGGTTACGCAATTTTACGGGCAATTGTAGCCCGCGGACTTGTGGCTTCGGGACTGCTTCCAACATTAGGGATTTTTCATCATAATAAATACAACGCTTATTGCCTCGCCGATGACATAATGGAACCTTACCGCCCTTTTGTAGACAATATAGTTTATATGATAGTTAGAACTGGAGAAGATTTTACCGAACTTTCAACATCTATTAAAAAACAGCTTCTGCAAATACCGGCAATTGATATATTAATTGACGGCAAGCGAAGCCCTTTAATGGTTGGTTTGCAGCGCACTACGGCATCGTTAGCTAAATGTTTTGATGGAAGTTTAAGAAAAATTATATATCCGGAATTTCAGGATTTAGATTCAATATCTAAACCGCCGTTTTAATTTTTTATATAATTGTACAAATTGGGACTCTCCCCTGCCCCTCTCTTAAAAGAGAGGGGTAATTCAAAAGCAATTATTTTCTTTAGGAAATAAACCGGTGATTTATATCCTGTAAATACAAAAGCCCCTTCTCTTTTTAAGACTTGCCTGCGGCAGGCAGGGAAGGGGTTGGGGATGAGTTCTAAGGAGGAGTAATAATATGAGCTTAAGTAAAAACCCCAAACTTAGACAAATCGCAAAACTACTTTGCAGAGACCTTCGTAAAAATTCCACCCGCGCGGAAAAAATATTGTGGGAAGCAGTTAGAAACAGGAGATTCATGAATAAAAAGTTTTACCGTCAATACCCGATATTTTTTGATATGAACGGAAAAGAAACATTTTTTATTGCCGACTTCTTTTGTTTTGAAGATAAAATTGTGGTCGAGATAGACGGCGGTATACATGAAAAACAAAAAGATTACGACATATTAAGAACACGCATTATAAACATGCGAGGTATAAAAGTAGTAAGATTTAAAAATGAACAAATAATGAAAAGTTTAGATTCTGTTTTGACAAATCTAAAAGAGCAAACTTCCCCGGTTTTAAAGCCAACAAAATCCGCTGACATAATAAACGGAGAAAAGTTTAATGAGACTAAACGAGTATAGAATCATGTGGACAATGGTATTTTTCGATCTGCCTACCGAAACAAAAAAAGATAGAAAAGCTTATGCTAAGTTCCGTAAAGATTTGATGAAAGACGGTTTTTCAATGTTTCAGTTTTCTATTTATGTAAGACACTGTTCCAGCAGGGAGAATAAAAATGTTCATGTTAAAAGGGTAAAAAATATTATGCCCGAAAAGGGAAGTATCGGAATACTTGCAATAACAGACAAACAATTCGGAATGATGGAAATATTTGAAGGCAGAAAAAGAACTGAAGGGTTTATTGAACCGCATCAGCTTGAATTATTTTGATAAATTCAAAAAAAACTATAAAAAACCCGCCATTAAACAATAATGACGGATAATTTATAATTTAAAACAACCAATAAATAAATTAAAACAATCAATCCCATTTTTTTAATCCTAATTCGGCTATAAGTTGTTGTAAAATAACAGCTTATCATTGGGTATGTTGTTTTAAATATTGTCAAAGAAAAATTTGAAAGCAAATCACAACAGAATAGATAACGAGTCATTGTATTGCATAGTTGTTTTAAATATTGTCAAAGAAAAATTTGAAAGCAAATCACAACAAGATAGACAATGAATCAATGTACTGTATTGTTGTTTTAAATATTGTCAAAGAAAAATTTGAAAGCAAATCACAACTGAGGTTCTGTTATGCACTCCAGAGATGGAGTTGTTTTAAATATTGTCAAAGAAAAATTTGAAAGCAAATCACAACAGCCGGAGGCGGAAAGATGGAACGGCGATGGTTGTTTTAAATATTGTCAAAGAAAAATTTGAAAGCAAATCACAACATATATATGTCTTATTACGGCGGACGGTTTGTTGTTTTAAATATTGTCAAAGAAAAATTTGAAAGCAAATCACAACTCTTTTACATCAACGCCTAAATCTTTATAAGTTGTTTTAAATATTGTCAAAGAAAAATTTGAAAGCAAATCACAACATGAAGCATGTTTGGAAATGATTGTAATAAGTTGTTTTAAATATTGTCAAAGAAAAATTTGAAAGCAAATCACAACTTGGCTTCGGTAAAGGTTACACCATGCAAGGTTGTTTTAAATATTGTCAAAGAAAAATTTGAAAGCAAATCACAACAATACTATTGATGTTTCAGATAATTTAGGAGTTGTTTTAAATATTGTCAAAGAAAAATTTGAAAGCAAATCACAACAAATAAAATAATGAGGCTTCAATGAAAGATGTTGTTTTAAATATTGTCAAAGAAAAATTTGAAAGCAAATCACAACTATATATATACGATATTATTTCTTTTTTTGTTGTTTTAAATATTGTCAAAGAAAAATTTGAAAGCAAATCACAACGTCTTTTGATTTATCGTCGCTTCCGTCGCGTTGTTTTAAATATTGTCAAAGAAAAATTTGAAAGCAAATCACAACAATATTGTTTGTGGTGATTTAGTCACATCTGTTGTTTTAAATATTGTCAAAGAAAAATTTGAAAGCAAATCACAACATACTTTCCAATTGGATCGCTCGGCATTTGGTTGTTTTAAATATTGTCAAAGAAAAATTTGAAAGCAAATCACAACGAGCAACAACGGATGTTAATAATAAGTATGGTTGTTTTAAATATTGTCAAAGAAAAATTTGAAAGCAAATCACAACCAGTTTGTGTATAACCTCCTGATAACCAACGTTGTTTTAAATATTGTCAAAGAAAAATTTGAAAGCAAATCACAACATACGGAAGGACTATGTATAGGAACTGGAAGTTGTTTTAAATATTGTCAAAGAAAAATTTGAAAGCAAATCACAACATAATAAGGCTGTTTCTTCCTGATACACTCGTTGTTTTAAATATTGTCAAAGAAAAATTTGAAAGCAAATCACAACAATCAACCTCGTTTAGCTTCAACTCTCTTTGTTGTTTTAAATATTGTCAAAGAAAAATTTGAAAGCAAATCACAACTTTTCAATGCTTCGGGCCTGCTGTTAAAATGTTGTTTTAAATATTGTCAAAGAAAAATTTGAAAGCAAATCACAACGAGAAGCTAATCTAAGACAGTTAAATTTATGTTGTTTTAAATATTGTCAAAGAAAAATTTGAAAGCAAATCACAACTTCATCGTTAAGATTAACGCCTTGACCAAAGTTGTTTTAAATATTGTCAAAGAAAAATTTGAAAGCAAATCACAACCATCGCGTATATAATACTGCCATGAATGAGTTGTTTTAAATATTGTCAAAGAAAAATTTGAAAGCAAATCACAACTAGAAAGCTCCGTTGTTTTGTAAGGTATAGTTGTTTTAAATATTGTCAAAGAAAAATTTGAAAGCAAATCACAACGAATCGGTAGAGTCAAATGTCGGAGCGTCTGTTGTTTTAAATATTGTCAAAGAAAAATTTGAAAGCAAATCACAACGAAAACAAGATGAGAATCAACGATCCTTATGTTGTTTTAAATATTGTCAAAGAAAAATTTGAAAGCAAATCACAACGCTGTCACTGTTCCGCCTAGTGTTAATTCGTTGTTTTAAATATTGTCAAAGAAAAATTTGAAAGCAAATCACAACAGGAAGATGAAGGAGAAGGAATAGTTTTTTGTTGTTTTAAATATTGTCAAAGAAAATTTTGAAAGCAAATCACAACATTACAACTGATCAATCCGGGAATGTGATGGTTGTTTTAAATATTATCAAAGGAAAATTTGAAAGCAAATCACAACTCATCCATAACATTTCGGACCATAGCAGTGTTGTTTTAAATATTATCAAAGAAAAATTTGAAAGCAAATCACAACACCGAAGGCGCTGAAAAAGAAATAATAAAGTTGTTTTAATATTGTCAAAGAAAAATTTGGAAGCAAATCACAACTCACGCTAACGGCGCGGCGGATAGCTAAAAGTTATTTTAATTTATGTCAAAGAAAAAAAACCACAATCAATGAAGATGCTTTTCATTTACCATAAATTTTAATACCAGGGTTAAGTGGACTTTCCATATTTTCAAGTCCGATTTTTTTTATAAGATCTGAGTATGTTATTAATTCAACGTTATTTTTCTTTAATGTTTCAGAAAACTCTTTTGACTTAAGCGCTTCAAGTTCAGCGTTTCTGTTTTTACTCATTTCATTAGGACCTATAATATTCAGATCGACCATTGCCGCAAGCTCGGGTGTATCTTTACCGATGTGGCATACAAGAAGACTGTAAATCGAGTCATTAAGTTTATTTACTGTGTTTATAAGTGTATCAATTTTTTTTTCGGGTGAAGCGAAATACATGCTGTTTACGTCAATTTCACCAAAGTATCTTGAAATGCCTAAATTATATTCTCCCGCAAGATTTTCTACAATTGCTCTATATTCAGGTTTATCAACCGCGGTTCCCATATGATAATCGATATACTCAATCTTCAGACCGCTTTTCAGTGCCCTTTCAATTTGAGCGCGCAGTTCTTTTTCAATTTCGGCGGTGTTAGGATTATTGGCAAAAAGCGTTCCTCTTGACGGAAAGAAAAATCCGTTTTCATCTACGAGTGATGGAACGGCATCCTTACCTGCAACCGGACCCCATCTGTAATTTTTCCAC
>JAHJUE010000008.1 GCA_018829205.1 Bacteroidota bacterium | reverse complement strand
TTCAATATATAGACTTCCTTCATGGGGATGTTATACACTTGACGAAATAAATATTGAAACAAACGGTGTAAGTCCGGACATTTATGTTAAACAGACATTTAAAGACAGGGTAAACGGATTAGATCCGCAGCTTGACAGGGCTATTGAAGAAATATTAAAAGAGCTTTCCAATAATTAACAATTATGAAAGAAGGTGTCTCAAAAGTAAATTCATTTTGTGTCTTTGTGCCTTAGTGGCAGAATAAAGATTTAATTATTAAACAAAGTCAAAACAATAGCCACAAATACGCAAAGGGTCACAAAACACTTTTGTGACACCTCTTTTGTTGAGTATTTTTTATTGCATTGAATTAGTGCTTTCTGATTGCTATTTATTCTTCCGGGGGGAAATCATGCGCGGCAATATTTTGTTTTTTTTATTAATGTTAATTTTTAATCTTAATTTCGGACAATCCAAGTTCGAAAGTTTTATAAAATATTTAAACTCGCTTCCTTATAATCAAAAAGATATTGTTGTTGATTCGTTTTTTGCTGCTTCTTCGCAAAAGGGTATTCCTCTAGTTGAAGAAAACACAGTATATTTTCTTTACCTTGGTCAATCGGATAAAGTTTTTGTGACAGGCGATTTTAATGAATGGGATAAAAACAATACGTTAATGGCAAAGGTTCCGGGTACGGATTTACAATATTTGAAGAGAAAATTGTCCCCGGACTCGTGTATACAATACATGATAAAAGATAACGAAGGCGTATGGCAGAAAGATATTTATAATCCAAATTATCAAGTAAAGAATAACGGTATTAAAATTTCAGTTCTTGAAATGCCGGGATATATTAGTTCTGAGAAAATGAATTACTTTAATGAATCGACTAAACGGAAAATTGATACTTCTAATAACAAAAGTAAATCTACAGGAATCCAAAATAATAAATTATGACGCTTTAACTTACCTTAACGGTTGGTAGTATGGTAAAATTGAATCGCGAATTTTACCCCATAATACTGAATGAATTAAACCATTTTTAAAACAATTTTTTATAATCTGAATTTAAATACATAATTGCAACTCGTTTAAATAAAAAACTAATTTTTATGAATCTTTTAATTTATTATTATTGTAAAAGATAAAATAAATTCCTTAAATACATTTTAATAAAGGATGAAAAATGAAGGAAATCACAAAATTAATTGTTTTTGTTTTTTTTATTTCCGCGTCATTATTCGGACAAATTAAAAAAATAAATTTCACCGAATATGATCTGGATAACGGTCTGCATGTAATATTACATCAAGACGATTCGACACCAATTGTAGCAATAACAATTACATATCACGTAGGTTCAAAAAATGAGGACCCTCAAAGAACGGGATTCGCACATTTTTTTGAGCATCTAATGTTTGAAGGATCAAAATATGTTAAGCGCGGAGAATTTGATAAAATAAACCAATCCGCAGGCGGAATTAATAACGCATACACAACAAACGACATTACTCATTACTATCAGGTATATCCTTCAAACCAGTTAAAACTTGGCTTATGGCTGGAGTCGGAAAGACTGCTACATCTTAATATTGACAGTATTGGCGTTGAAACGCAGAGAAAGGTTGTAAAAGAAGAAAGAAGCCAGAGATACGATAACCAGCCTTACGGCGGACTACTTGAAGAAACATTTAAAAGGGCTTATAAGGTACATCCTTACAAATGGAGACCAATTGGATCAGCGCAGTACATTGACCAGGCAACACTGAACGAGTTTATGGAATTTCATTCAAAATATTATGTGCCGAATAACGGATGTCTGTCAATAGCAGGCGATATTGATATAACGCAGACAAAAAAATGGATCGAGGAATATTTCAGTGATATCCCCAAAGGAGAAGAAGTAAAACAGCCAGAAATTATTGAACCTCCTCTAAACGGTGAAATAAGAGATACCGTATACGACAATATTCAGCTGCCTCTTGCATTGCAGGCCTACAGAATACCCGAACAAGGAAGCCTAGATTATTATGCTTTAGATATGCTTTCTTCAGTATTGGCGTCGGGACAAAGTTCGCGTTTCTATAAAGAACTGGTGGATAAACAACAGAAAGCTGTATCAACCGGTTCCTTTCTTTTCGGTTTGGAAGATCCGGGTTTGTTTATTGTTTACGGTATATGCAATCTAAACGTGCCAATCGATGAATTGGAATTATTAATTCAGAATGAATTGGATAAAGTCAAAAACGGTTTAATAGATGAAAAAGAATTTGAAAAACTTCAAAACCAAACCGAAAGCGCTTTCGTTAACAGCAACTCAACAATGGAAGGTATTGCCGGAAGCCTTGCTAATTATTATACGCATTACGGCAACGCGGACTTAATAAACACAGAGATAAACAGATATATGGATGTAACTAGAGAAGATTTAATGAGAGTCGCGAAAAAATATTTAAATACCGATAACCGTGTTGTGCTGCATTATTTACCTAAGTCGGCAAAAAAATAAAAGAATTTTATTGATTTAAATATCTGACCGAAAACAGATAAATCAGAGGAGTTTATATATGAAAAAATTATTTTTTATAATATTGCTACTAAGCTTAAGTATACAAGCCCAGGTAGATAGGAGCAAAAAACCTGAAGCAGGTCCGGCTCCTGAAATAAAAATTGCCGAATATGAGTCATTCACTCTTGAAAACGGTCTTCAGGTATTTGTTGTAGAAAATCATAAGCTGCCGAAAGTTTCGTTTTCATTAATCCTTGACAGAGACCCGATAATAGAAGGAGATAATGCAGGTTACATATCTCTAACCGGTCAATTATTAAGAAGAGGAACTAAAAACAGAACAAAGGATGAAATTGACGAACAAGTTGATTTTATCGGCGCTTCTCTTTCAACATCGGCAACCGGAGTATTCGCTTCCTCTTTAACTAAACACAAAGAGAAAATTATTGATTTAATGGCTGATGTTATCATCAATTCCGAATTCAAACAGGAAGAACTTGATAAGTTAAAATTGCAGACAAAATCGGCTTTAGCTCAAGCAAAGGAAGATCCCGATGCCGTTGCGGGCAATGTTTTCCAAACACTTATTTACGGAAAAGATCACCCCTACGGCGAAGTAGAAACAGAGGAGACTATTGAATCTATTTCGCTAGATATATGCGCCGATTATTATAAAAAATATTTCCGCCCGAATATTGCCTATCTTGCCGTTGTAGGAGATATAAATAAAAATGAAGCCGAAGAACTTGTTAAAAAATATTTAGCTTCATGGGAAAAAAGTGAAGTGCCTAACTTTGAATATAAAAAACCGCGTCAGCCTATTGTAAATAAAGTTGCGTTGGTTGACCGACCTGCATCAGTTCAATCGGTAATTAGTATCGGATATCCGGTAGACCTGCCAAAAGGAAGCGACGATGTAATTAAAGCTTCAGTATTAAATACAATATTAGGCGGTTCGTTTACATCAAGGCTAAACCATAATTTGCGAGAAGATAAAGGATATACATACGGAATCGGATCAAGTTTAAGTTCCGACGAACTAGTAGGCAGATTTATAACCTCAACTACAGTTAGAAATGAAGTAACCGACAGCGCCATCACAGAAATATTAAAAGAAATGAAAAATATTGTTAAAGAAAAAGTTACTGATGAAGAACTTCAGTCAACAAAAAATTATATAACCGGAAGTTTTGCAAGATCATTGGAAAGTCCCCAAACCGTTGCTACTTTCGCACTTAATACTGCAAGATATAAACTGGCAAAAGATTATTATAAAAATTATTTGAAAAACCTAAATTCTGTTTCAATCGAAGATATTCAAAACACTGCAAAAAAATATATAAAACCGAATAACTCTTATATATTGGTTGTAAGCAACGCAGATCAGGTCGCAGAAGGTTTAAAACAATTTAGCGCGTCGGACAAAATTACATATTATGATAATTACGGTAATGAGATATTCCCGGAATCAAAAAAAATTCCAGATGGTATTAATGCCGAGAATATAATTGAAAAATATATAGAAGCTATTGGCGGAAGAGATAAAGTTGAAAATATAAATAGCAAGATTCAGAAAATGTCTGGTAAATCCGGCGCACTTGAACTAACGGTAACAGTTATGCAGAAAAACCCGAATAAATTTAAGCAGAAACTTGAATCGAATATTTTTACTCAAACGACAATGTACGACGGTGAGAACGGGAAACGAATTCAAATGGGACAGGAATTTATATTAGAAGGCAAGGATCTGGAGGATGTTAAAATGCAGGCTGTCTTAAATCCTTATCTTGATTATAATAAATACGGAATAAAAACCGAACTCGGGGGAATTGAAAATATTAACGGAAAGGATAATTATAAATTAATCCTTACCCTTCCAAACGATGAAAAATGGATCCATTATTTCGATATTGAAAGCGGGTTGATGACTCGGTTTTCGACAACTGTAAACGCTCCGCAGGGCAGCTTTGTTCAGAATATTGATTATTCCGATTACCGTGACGTACATGGAATTAAATTTCCTTTTAAAATTTTCCAGCAGACAGGTCCGCGCGCAATTGAAATGGAAGTGCATTCAATTGAAATTAATAAAGATATTGACGACAAAGAATTTAAAATTGAATAACACCGTGGCGCGGATTAAAACAGTGGATTAATATATCCGCGCTTTTAAACTAATTATTTTTAAGGAGTAATTTGAATAAACGGAAATACTCGGTAATAGTTTTTGATTTGGGTAATGTGCTTATCCCTTTTGATTATTCAATCATAATAAAAAAATTAAATGTCGTTGAAGAGGGTTTGGGTGAAAGTTTTTATAAGAAATATCAAAGCGATTATCATATACACAGGCAGCTTGAAACCTGGGAATTAAGCACTGATGATTTTTTGAATATAATGATGGAATGGACAAATTATAAAATCTCAAAAGTGGAGTTTTGCGAAATATATTCGGGTATTTTTACGGTAAATGAAGATGTTGCCGCTCTGCTTCCTGTATTAAAGAAAAAGTATAAACTTGTTCTACTCTCAAACACTAATTTTATACATCAGAAATACGGCTGGGAAAAATACGAATTCTTAAAACATTTTGACAAACTTATACTTTCACACGAAGTAGGAGCAATTAAACCGCAGGAAAAAATATATAAAGCTGTAGAAGCTTTTACAAAACTGCCTTCCGCTGAGCATCTTTTTATTGATGATGTATTGGAATATGCTGATGGAGCAAAAAATAACGGCTGGGACGCAATTCAATTTCTTAACTATAATAACCTTGTGGAAGAACTAAAATCGAGAGATATAATTTAAATTGTAACGGGAATTTAAATTAGTTTTAATTATGCTTTGTTGACGCAAATCCGTAATATCTTGCTTCCGAAATACTGACCTAATAAATATGCTCCGATTAATATAACAAAAGAATTAATGCTCCATTCAATTCCAAGGTAAATTCTCAATGCATAAACAATTGGAATTGATGCGTGTATAGCAATAAACCAATTAATGGAATACTTATTAACTTTTGACCGCCACAAACCGAAAGGTAGATTTATTAAAAAAACAATTATTCCTACAAATATTAATTCCATGAAATTTTCCCAAATTATAAAAGACAGCAGTATTAAAACTAGTTATAAGTTATTTACGCTCAATCCACTCTTTCCAGATATCCGGTTCGTATCCTAATGTTACGTCTTTCCCGTTTCTTATGATAGGGGTTTTAAATAAAAGCGCATCTTCCAACAGTTCGTTTTCAATATCGTGGGTTATATATTTAAGATTTCTTTTCTGATACTGCTTGCCTTCGATATCAATTAATTCTTCAATCCCGTACACACGTTTAATATTTTCCAATTCACCTTTGCTGATCCCTTTTTCATTTAAATCTCTAAAATGAAATTGAATATTTCTTTCTTTAAAAAATCTTTCGGCTTTTCTTGTATCGCTGCACTTTTTCGTGCCGAATATTTGAATATTCATTAATTCCTCTAATAGTTATAAACACTGCAAAATTACCTAAATTGTGAATTGTATGCTAAAATTTATTCAATTATCTTTTAAGCACTATTTTTTTACAGCAATAAATCAAAGGGGGATTCATGATCATTCTTAAGAATCTATTATTCATTTCATTCATTTTAGTTACATTTTTTGCATGCGGTAAACCGAAGGAACAAGAAGAAAAATTTGTTTGGCAAACCGAAGAATTCGCCGATCTGAAAATAATTAGATATCAGATTCCAGGATTCGAGGATTTAACAGTTAAACAAAAAGAGCTGGTTTATTATTTGTACGAAGCTGCGCTATCGGGACGCGAAATAATTTATGATCAAAACTACAAACACAACTTATTTGTAAAAAGAACGCTTGAAAATATACTAGCGACTTATACAGGTGAAAAATCGGGACAGGACTGGGAAAATTTCACTGTTTATCTTAAACGAATATGGTTTTCGAACGGAATTCATCACCATTACGGCAACGAAAAATTTGACCCGGGATTTTCATATGAATACTTTGAAAAACTTGTAAATAACTCGGATCAAAATGCTTTCCCATTAGAGGAAGGAAAAACGGTTGCCGATTTATTAGTAAAAATAAAACCTATAATTTTTGATCCGAATGTTGACAGACTTAGAGTAAACCAGGATCCAAATGCGGATTTATTAAAAACATCCGCGATGAATTATTACGAGGGAGTTACGCAAAAAGAAGCCGAAGAATTCTACGGTAAGATGGCAGATCCAAATGACAAAACTCCTATTTCTTACGGTTTGAATTCTAAACTCGTAAAAGAAAACGGTACCATCTACGAAAAAATCTGGAAAGTAGGAGGCATGTATACTCAAGCTTTGGAAAAAACAGTTTACTGGCTGGAAAAAGCAATTGATGTTGCAGAAAACGAAATTCAAAAAAACGTGCTTGAATTACTTGTCAAATATCTTAAATCCGGCGACTTAAAAGACTGGGATGAATATAACATTGCATGGGTGAATGATACTCAATCAACAATTGATGCCGTTTTGGGTTTTATTGAAAATTACGGCGACCCGCTAAGTTATAAATCTTCTTTTGAATCGATAATTTCAATTAAAGATATGGAAGCGACAAAACGTATTGCGGCAATCGGAGATATGGCTCAATGGTTTGAAGATAACTCGCCCATTATGGATGAACACAAAAAAGATAATGTAACTGGAATAAGCGCTAAGGTTATTACAGTTGTTGTTGAAGCAGGAGACGCTTCTCCTTCAACTCCAATAGGCATAAACCTGCCTAACGCAAATTGGATTAGAAAAGACCACGGTTCCAAATCAGTGAATCTCGGTAATATTGTAAGGGCTTACGCTGAAGCCGACGGCGGCGGTTTAATTGATGAATTTTATTTTACCAATGAATCAAAACAGCGTTTAAAAGAACACGGTCCTTTAGGTGGAGATTTACATACAGATATGCACGAAGTAATCGGCCACGCGTCGGGTAAAATTAATGACGGCGTTCCTACTCCGGGTGAAACTTTAAAAAATTATGCATCTGCAATTGAGGAAACAAGAGCCGATCTTGTTGCCGTTTATTATTTATTGGATCCTAAATTAATTGAAATTGGCGTTATGCCTTCGCTGGAAGTCGGGAAAGCAGAATACGACAGAAATATTGTAAACGGACTAATGATTCAGCTTGCCAGAGTTAAACTCGGCGACGATTTAACTCAAGCTCATATGAAAAACAGACAGCTTGTTGCTAAATGGGCTTACGAAATGGGCAAAGATGAAAACGTAATTGAAAAAATTGTAGAAAACGGAAATTCATATTTTGTAATTAGAGATTATGATAAACTAAGAAATATCTTCGGTCAGCAGCTAAGAGAAATTCAAAGAATTACCTCTGAAGGCGATTTCGAAAAAGCAAAAGAGTTAATTGAAACATACGGCGTAAAAATTGACCGGGATTTACATAAGGAAGTTTTGGATAGATATTCAAAACTAAATACAAAACCATACGGCGGATTTATAAATCCTAAATTAATTCCCGTAAAAGAAGGGGATAAAATTATTGACGTAAAAATTGAATATCCTGATAATTTCACTGAACAGATGATAAACTACTCACAAGAATATTCGTTACTTCCAACATACAATTAATTATTGTAGAGGTCGCAAACTTTGCGACCTCTACTTTTCAATTCTCTTTTATCAACCAGCCCGTAATTGATTTAACAGCCTTCTCAACAAAATCTTTTCCTTTAGGTTCATCTACATGAATATGTTTTGTTGTTTCATACCCGGCTGCTACAAAATAAACAGCTTTATCAAAAAAGGAAGTTACAATTTTATAGAATTCCAATGCCTGCTGACAATCAAATGAAGATGTAATAACTCCCTGATCAGAAATATACTTCCACATAACCACTCTTGATAAAATTAAAGCATATATTACTTCGCTTAATTGAATTCCTTCGGCGGCTCTTTCTTTGCCGAGATTCATATAATGTTCCGCAACTTTTTTATCCAGAGGATCGTTCTGTAATACCCAGTTCCCGAATCTTAAATAAACGTCGTAAATTCTTCTGGATAATTCTTTGTCGGATAGATTTTTATAACTTTTGGTAGAAGGGTTTTTTTTGACTTCTTTGAGCCAGATTTTCGTAAGTTGCTCGGCATGATCCTCAACCAATCTGATAAATTTTTGGTAAAGCATCCTTGCCTCCTTTCAATTAATAATTCAATAAATTTTTAATCGGGAGTTATCTCAAAACTTTTTTCCGCATCGGCTGTGCTGTTTGATAAATCATCATTAATATAAAATAGCATTTTATATTTTCCGGTTGAAAATGAAGAGTCAAGTTCAACCTGTACTTCCAAGTTCGCCATTAATATTTCTTCAGTTCCCTCTTTGTCAATTACTCCGTAATCTATTTCCGGAAGCGTATCCCCGGCAGGTGTAATTAAGTTAACATAATAAGAAATTTTCGCTTTATACTTATCGTCTTCTTCTGTTTGCTGAAATCCATTAATACTCGCAGTTGCGTTTAATTCCCATCCTTCACCAATTGAAAAGGCGAAAATGTTAATATCTTTCAGTTCCAATTTTTTTTCATTTTTTGAACATGAAATTAATAGGACAGAAATAATTATTAATAAGGCTGTTTTTTTCATTTAAAATTCCATTTGATAATTTCTACTAACCTAGTTACTAACATCAAAATTAATTGTATAAAAAAACCCGGATCAAAACGGACCCGGGTATAATATAAAAAAAATAATATTCATTAGTTTTTAGATTTGAAATCTTTCATTAATTCAACTAATGCAGCAACACCCTGTGTTGGGAACGCGTTATAAATAGAAGCGCGTATTCCGCCGACGGATCTATGTCCTTTCAAACCTGAAAATCCTTTTTCAGCTGCTTCGGCAATAAATTTCTTTTCTAATTCTTCATTAGGCAGACGGTAGGTAACGTTCATTAAAGAACGGTCTTCTTTTACAGTAACGGTAGGTTTATAATAGCCGTCGGAACTGTCCATATAGTCATATAGAATTCCGGCTTTTTCAACGTTTGTTTTATACATTGCATCCAGACCGCCGTTTTTAATCAACCATTTAAAGACTAATCCCATTAAATAAATCGCGTATGTTGCCGGCGTATTGTACATAGTTTCGTTTTCGGCATGGATTTTATAATTTAAGTATGTATGCAGAGTATCCTGAGATCTTAAAAGCAGATCTTTTTTCATAATAACAAGAGTACATCCTGAAGGGCCCATGTTTTTCTGTGCGCCTGCGTAAATCATTCCGTATTTATTAATATCAATTTTCTTATAAAGTATATCGGAAGAAGCGTCGCAGATTAATGGAACATTTCCTACTTCAGGTTCCGTTTTATATTGAGTTCCGAAAATTGTATTGTTCGAAGTATAATGAACATAAGATGCTTCGGGATCAAGTTTTAATTCTTCCTGTTTAGGAAGTCTCGCGAAATTTTCCGATTCGCTTGTTCCCGCAATATTAACGGTACCAACTCTTTTCGCTTCTTTTACTGCTTTTTTAGCCCAAGCGCCTGTTACAATATAATCCGCTTTTCCCTGCATTAAGTTAAGAGGCACCATTGAGAACTGAAGCGTAGCGCCGCCCTGTAAAAATAACACTGTGTAATCATCGCCGATATTTAATAAAGTGCGTAAATCCTTATCGGCACCTTTAATAATTGCATCGTATGTTTTTGAGCGGTGACTCATTTCCATTACCGACATTCCAGTACCTTTGTAAGAGATAAAATCTTCCTGCGCTTCTTTCAGAACTTCGACAGGCATAATAGCCGGACCTGCGCTGAAATTATAAATTCGATTTTCCATTTCCATTCCTCGTTTGTTTTCTAAATTGTAAAACTAATTTTTATTTCCAGTATCATTATAATCTTAAAAGATTGATTGAGTTCAAATCTCATTCATCCATACACTCAATCATCCAATCAGTAAATCAGTGAATCAGTAAATCTTTTTAAATAACATGCGTTAACAACCCGTCCCGCAATTTCGGTTCGAACCAAGTTGATTTAGGAGGCATTGTTTCACCCGCATCCGATATATTTATTAAATCTTCGACCGTAACCGGATACATTGAAAAAGCCACTGATGCCTTGCCGCTGTTTACTAATTTTTCAAGTTCCTGAGTTCCTCTAATTCCGCCTATAAAATCTACATTTTTATCGGTACGAGGATCTAAAATGCCAAAACACGGTTCGAGCAAAAATTTCTGAAGAATACTAACATCTAATTTATCGCCGACGCTTTGACCAGGAACCACATTTTCATTCGGTTTTAATAAATACCATTTGCCGTTTATAAACATGCAGAACATACCTTTTTCAGGAGGATTCGGCGAATTAGTAATTTCAATTGTAAAGTTCTTTTTAGCATTTTCGAAGAATGCATCTTCATTTTCATGTTTTAAGTCGAACACTACTCTATTGTATGATAAAATCTTTAATTGTTCAGCTGGGAAAAGCACAGCCATAAAAAAATTATATTCTTCATTACCCGTATGTTCTCTATTTTTTTCTTGCATCGCAAGTTTAGCTCTGTATGCGCTGGCCGCACGGTGATGTCCGTCCGCAATATATAAATAATCAACCTTACCAATTTCAAATGCAATAATATCATTATAATCTTCTGGCATTACCCAGACTTTATGAACTACGCCGTCGGGTGCCGTAAATTCATATTCCGGTTTATTATCTGTAATAGTTTTTTCAACAATATCATTTACTTCGGTTACGCCTTTATAGGTTAAAAACACGGCACCTGTTTGGGCTTCGGTAGTAATTATATGATTGGTTCTATCGTCTTCTTTAACTTTTCTGGTTTTCTCATGTTTTTTAATAATATCATTTTCATAATCATTAACTGAAAAAGTAGCCGCTATGCCTGTCTGCGTCTGTTCACCCATTGTTAGCTGATACACATAAAAATGAGGGTTTTCGTCCTGAACCATTGGAGCTTCATTTTTTAATCTTTCGAAATTTTCTTTCGCTTTCTGATAAACTTCCGTTGAATATGGATCAGTATCGTTTGACATTTCTATTTCGGAACGTGTAACTCTTAAAAAATTTATTGGGTTATCCGCGGCAAGCTCCGAAGCTTCGTCTCTATTTACCACATCGTATGGTACGCTTGCAACAAGATGCGCAACTTTTATTTCAGGTCTAACTGCCTTAAAAGGTCTTATTACCGCCATTTTTACTCCTTCTATTTCAAAAAAATTTTAAGAGAACTATTTTATTTTTAGCTTTAGTAAAATTAAGAAAATTAGTTCGATAGAAAAAAAATAATCGGAAAGTTTTTTAGAATATATAAGAATTTTGAATGTTTTGCCGAATTTATATTCAAAAAAAGTAACGCAGACATAATGTCTGCGTTGCCGTATTAGTTTATCATATTAATCATTTCCGTAATTTCGGTAACAACCTGGTCTGTATTACCGCTGAAACCTACGCTTTGAAAACGGATAAATCCGTTTTTATCGATTATAAATTTGGTAGGAATTCCGCTTACTTTATAATCGGCCACAACTTTATTTTTAGTATCCATTAATACATGAAAAGGATATTTGTTTTTCGCAATAAATTCTTCTGCATTTTCCTTTTTATTATCTACTCTTTCCCATGTATTAACAAAAAGAAACTTAACGGATTCATCATCCCGAAAATTTTCTACTGCGTTTTTAACACCGGGAAAAGATTTTAGACACGGTCCGCACCAAGTTGCCCAAAAATCAAGTATAACGGTTTTGCCTTTATAATCGGCCAATGAAACAGTTTTACCATTTAAATCAGTAAGAGTAAAATCCGGCGCCGGCTTCTGCATAATTTCTTTTTTTAACTTGTCTATTATTTTTGCTTTAGCCGATTCTTCAAATTTAGAAGCGTAATTATCATAACCATCATCGCTGCCGTGAAGATTTACATAAGCATCTTTAAGCATATTCATTTGTTCGGCGCTTCCGTTTCCGCTGACAATAAATTTTTCAAGAGTTCTAATAGCTTTATCATAATTGCCTGTTTCAATTAACAATTGCACAAATAATTCATTTTGCTGCTGCTGCGGGTAATATTCAAATGTATTATCAATACCCTTTTCCAATAATTCCATGGCTTCTATTTTATTCCCTTTGATGTTTAACTGTTCAGCCAAAAGAAATTGATTCATACCTGCGTAGAATTTTAATTCTTCAATATATTGTTCGTATGTTAAAGCAGCGGGTTTGGTTAAAGTATTATTTGCGGCTTGTTCTTCAGCTAACTTAATTCCCTCTCTTAAAAAGGATTCAATTTCTTCAAATTTACCTCCTTCACTTAGCCATCTTGAAGAAATAGAATAATAAAAATACGGCGCAAGTTTCCCGTAATTTGATTCTAAAAATATTTTAGCGTTTTTATAATCTTTGTTGTTTCTCAGGTTTAATACTATGTCTTCGTATAGGTCCGGGATCTGTTTGCTTTGCGGAAAATCAGTTTCAAACTTTTTCAGCAGATCTTTTTTTTTAGAAAAATCAGTTTCTTTATTAAACTTTACTACAAATTTATCCTCAGCGTATTTTCCATTTGGGTATTTTTCTAATACTAAATTCTCAAATTCTGTTCCTTTAATATTATTCCCTATTTGTAAAAACCATTTAGCTAAAGCATTTAACTCTGTTTCAGATTTATCTTTTTGGATTTCCAAATCCGACAGTTCCGATTCAATAATTCCGTTTGCGTTTGAACTGTTTTCAGCAATCAAAGCTGGGAAATAATAATCAAAATATTCGGCTTTGTTTTTCGGATTTGCTTCAAACTCGTTTTTAAAATTAATAATTGATTCTTTTAAGTCTCTTGCAACTCCAACTCTCCTGCCCCAATTGTATTGAGCCACTGCCATTCCTGCATAATACCCGGCAAGTAAATTTCCATTATCGTCATAAACTTTGATAAAGTAGCCTTTTTCATCATTATTATCCTGGGTTTCACCTTCTGCAAAAATTATAATTATTCCTTTGGTTTCAGGGTGAACAATAAATTCAGCGGTCCATCCGTTTTCATTTTTCAACATTTCAAATTCCGATGAACTTTCCACCTCCACATCATATTGATAAACAAACATTTTAATTTCTTCTGAATTGCTTAATACCGTATTAGCCGGATCGTATTTTACCAATACTTTTTCACCTGGTTTTGGTTTTTCAGGATCGATAGAAAAAGTACCGTTAAAATCTATTTGTTTTGTGCATGATGTAATAATGATAAGCGCCAGAAATGAAAAAATAATTGAAGGTTTGATCTTCATTAGATCCCCCGGTTAAATAATAAATTAAAGAAGCGGATTTATCCAAATGGATAAATCCGCAATAACTTTAATTGAAAATTAGGAAGTTCCGGGTTTAATTCAAAGCGACTTCAAAAAGAATAAATGAAGAATCTGACACGGCAGAAATTGATAGATTACTTGAGTCATTATATTGAATTGCGTCGCCGGATTTTAATTTTTGTCCGTTAACTTCAGCTTCCCCCTTATATATATATAGATAAGAACCGTATCCGTCAGCAGGTTTGAAGTCCACACTCATCTCTTTTTCAAGATCCGACAAGAAGATTTCTGTTTTCTGACTTATAAAAATCTCTCCTTCTTTTCCGCTGTTCCCTGCAATTTTCAGAAGTTTATTTTTTCTTTGATCGGGCGAAAATTTAATCTGCTCATATGAAGGAGTCAGTCCTTTTCTGTCGGGAATAATCCATATCTGCATTAATTCAACAAGTTCATCCGGTGAGTTATTAAATTCCGAATGATAAACTCCCGAACCTGCGCTCATTTTTTGAACCTCGTATTCATGTATCACTTCGGATTTTCCTGTACTGTCGCTATGTGCTAATTCACCTTTTATTATTACAGTAACTATTTCCATATCCTTATGCGGATGAGTAGGAAAACCTTGTCCAGGCTGAACTATATCGTGATTTAATACGCGTAGCGGACCGAAATTCATTTTTTCCGGATCATAATAATCCGAAAATGAGAAACTATGGTATGTTTCGAGCCATCCGTAATTTTTATGACCTCTATCTTCGCTTCTAATTATTTTAAACATATTATATCCTTTATTACAAAATTTAATTAGTCATTACCACTTAACCTTTGAAGCCCATTCGGAAAAAGTAACATGTTTAATCCCGGATTCTTCCGAAATTGAATTAATATCGGCATTGTATCCAACTTTATCAAACCATTCAAGCATGGTTGCAAAATCATCGCTGAATTTTCTTACTTCTTCAATCGGGGGCGAAATAAAATTTATTTTTCTTCCTGCTGCCGTGCTTAAAATTTCGGCAACTTCCGGCATAGTTAATTGATCGCCGGCAATATCAATTTCGCGTCCGTTTAATTCTTCCGCTTTTTCAAAAGCCCATGCGCCGTATTTTCCAATATCTTCGACTGAAATCATCTGTAAAACCGTATCCGGTTTAACGGCAACTGCCAAGGTGCCTTGATCAATTGCAGGTTTGAACCATGGTGAATAGAAATTGTCCATAAAAAATACAGGTCTAGTTATAACGTAGGAATCAAAACCAAGTTCACGTATTTTTTCTTCAACTCTCCATTTATTATCAAAATGAGGAATTCCCGTATTACGGTCAGCTGAGCCGACTGAAGTATATACATAATGTTTTACGCCTGCTTTTTTTGCCGTTTGAGCTAATCTTATACCCTGTTCTTCTTCAACTTCAACACCGGCTTCCCAAGTATTCTGTACGCCAAAAACTCCCCATATATCTTTGAGAGCATTTTCCAGGGACGAAACATCATTTAAGTCGCCTGCTACTATTTCTGCACCCAGATCAGCAAGCGCTTTTGCGTTTTCGCTATCCGGTTTTCTTGTCATAGCTCTAACCGGAAACCCTTTTTTTAACAGTTCTCTTGCAACCGCTCCGCCCTGCTGCCCGGTTGCTCCTGTAACTAAAATTAAATTATTTTTATTCATTTGCTGCTCCTTTTAATATTTATTTAAATTGATATTATACGATATAGTTATATTGGGAGAAATTTTTTTACTATTTTTTTATGCCTAATCCTAATTTTTTTAGAAGGCTGCCTAATTGTTTTTGTTCATCTTCATTTAATACACTGAAGGTAGTTTCAATATGCCCGGCATGCTTTACAAAAATTTCATCAAACAGGTTTTTTCCTTTTGATGTTAATGTAATATTTAATGTCCTTCTATCTTTCGCATTTGCCACTCTTTCTACTAACTTTTGTTTTTCAAGATTATCCAAAACTAGGGTCATATTTCCGCCAGTTACAAGCATCTTTTCACAGAGTCTGCCCACATTCATATCACCTAAATGTCCTAAGGCTTCAATCACACCAAATTGGGCAGTGGTTAAACCAAATGACCTGATACTTTCTTCCGATTTTCTTCCGACCATTGTAAAGGCTCTGGCTAATTTTACCCATGTATCCAGGGCAAGTGATTTTTTCTTTCCGTATTTTTTTTCAGTATTCATTTGTTTATCGAACTTATTACTATGTCTTTAATTACAAGTTCAAATTAATAAATTTAAGACCATTTGTCAAGTTATATTAATTTGCTTATTTTGTATTTATAATTTTACAAAAGAAAGATAACAATATGACGGACACCGCAATTAAGTATTGGTCACCGAAGGAGGCCGAAAAAACACTCCCCTTGGTAAAACAAATTGTAAGAGATATTTTAGAAAAAGGCTATATGGTTAAAACCATTGCCGAATCGCTGGGCGGAGAAATTACTGAAAATACCGAAGCCCAAAAATACATATCTGAAATAAATGGTTTTATAAAAGAACTTGAAGAAATAGGCTGCAGTTTTAAGGACTGGAATTTTTCTATTGGGCTGGTTGATTTTCCTGCGCTAATAAACGGAGAAGAAGTTGAATTATGCTGGCGCAGCGACGAAGAAAATATTTTATATTATCATACACATGAAGAAGGATATAAAGGGAGGAAAAGAATTCCCGAAGAACTTCTTAATTAAATTAATACGGATAAATTAATTTCTTTTCTTTGTGTCTTAGTGCCTTTGCGGCTAAAAGAAATAACGCAAAGACACCAATGCACTAATAGGACAAGACACTAAGAAAGTAAAAAATATTACTTCTCAACAATTCTATAACTGTGTGTAATTTCAATTGCTTTTTGAAGCATAGCGGTAACGCCGCAATATTTTGTCTGTGATAATTCAATTGCTCTTTCAACGTCCGATGCTTTTATATCTTTTCCGTAAAAAACATACTCCACATTTATTTTTGTATAAACCTTCGGATGATCCTCACTCATATCGGCTTCAATATTCATTTCAAAACCGTCAAGTTTAATTCTTTTTTTCTGAAGAATTGATGCTACATCGCTTCCGGTACATCCGCCTAATGATAAAAGCAGCAATTCTTTTGGTCTAATCGCCGCGCCGCTTCCGCCGAAATCAGCCGGACCGTCCATCATTACCCAATTGTTTGATCCTGATTTTCCTGCAAATGTAATACCCTCTAACTGCTTAACAACCGCTGTCGTTTTCGACATATAAAACTCCTATAATATTTATAATTGACCAATATCTTCATTCCAAAGCGCCGGATTTTTTTCGATAAATTCATTCATTAGATTTTTACATACATCCAAATCAAGATTTATTACCTCAACTCCGTGCTCTCTGAGAAAGTTAGATGAACCAGGGAACGTTTCGGATTCACCGGCATAAACCATTTTAATTCCGAACTGCACAATGGCTCCCCCGCATAAATAACACGGCATTAATGTTGAATAAAGTATAGTATCCTTGTATGAACCTATTCGCCCTGCATTTCTTAAACAGTCAATTTCGGCATGAATAATCGGATCATTTTCCTGCACGCGTTTATTATGTCCGCGTCCTATTATTTTTCCGTCCTTAACCAGAACCGAACCAATAGGTATTCCTCCTTCGAAAAGACCTTTTTTCGCTTCGTCAATTGCGGCTTTCATGAATTTATCCATGATTAAATTCTCCTAATTATCAAACATTGTTAATAACAAAAATATGATTTATTTTCAACTAACAAATTCTACTTATAGTATTATTTAACGCTTAAAATTCGGTTGATAAGTATACAATAATTTGTTATTTAGATTCATCAATTTTATTTCCAAAACAAATGTAATGATACTTCATATATGAAATTAAAAACTTTAATTCCTAAATCCGAAGTCCGCAGGCAGGTAGTTCAAAGAAGAACTGAAATACCTCAAAGTGAAATCCGTAATAAAACAAAACTTATTATTGATAAACTTTCGTCAACAGACGAATTCGTTTACGCGAAAAATATTTATTGCTATATAAACAGTCGTCCCGGAGAAGTTGATACCCGCAGTTTAATTACATATATGGAAGGATGGGGCAAAACAATTATTCTTCCTAAACTTAACAAACAATCTAAATCATTTAGAAGATCATATTTTTTAGGCTGGGATAACATTATAAAAAATAATGAAGGCTACTGGGAACCAACGGTAGGAGCCGATGATGATATGAGCGATGTTGATTTAATAATTGTCCCTGCGCTGGCGGTATCGAAATACGGGCAGCGGGTTGGATACGGCGGCGGATATTATGATAAGTTATTAAAACAAACCTTCGCGCCAAAAGTGGTGCTTGCTTTTGAATTTCAAGTATTTGATTACATAGAAAGTTCAGTTCATGATATACGGATTGATAAAATTATTACCGAAAGAAGAATTATCGATACAAGAAAAAATAGATCGCTTCATTAAATATTTATTGTACATCCTGTTCAAAATGCTTAACTAATTTTTAATATTACGCCGTTTAAATTTTCCCGGTCACAAATATTATACAATACCCATTAAGGCGGAAGCGGTTTTCCATGACTTGCTACCTACTTATTCATTCTTTATTTTACTTTTCAATAAATGATTTCATTCCATGGACGATAAAAAAACAAAAGACGAAGAACTGGGCGAAAACCTGGGAAACATATTTAAAGAAGAATATTACGAAGTCGAAACTCCGGAATCCCCTTCTCTTAAGAGACTTCAAAAGGTAAAAAAGAATTCTTTAATTGCAGGAGTTTGCACTGGAATTGCCGAGTATTTTGGAATGGAACCTATTATTATCCGCGTAATTTTTATAATAAGTATTTTTTTCGGAGGCTGGGGTATTGCGGCTTATTTTATGGCTGCTGTGCTTATGCCGTCTGAAAGTAATCTGCAGAGTATTAATATTGAAGATTTACCGGAAAACAATTACGCAAAAACAATAACAGGAAGTATATTTATCTTTATCGGGCTTTATTTTATAGTTGATAATTTCGGGTATTCGCCGAGTATATTATTCTTTGGTTTATCCCGCATTTTAATTCTGCCTATTTTTTTACTTATAACCGGCGTGTTTTTAATAGTTAAAATTAATGATCTCAGTCCGGTAAAAAGCGGTATTAGATATATTAAACTTGTTAGAAGTAAAAACGACAGGCGAATTTTAGGAGTATGCGGCGGACTAGCTTCTTACTTAAATATTGAATCGAATAATTTGAGAATGATATGGATTATTTTTTCATTTATTTCGATTGGAATAGGAATAATTATTTATTTATTTATAGCCGCGTTAACGGAAACAGAAATTGATGTTCAACTTGAGATTTAATATTTATTTAGCAATCGGAATTTCTTTAATAATAACAGGAATTTTATTCCTTCTAAAATTTTTTGAAATTACAAACACTTCATATACTGAAATTGTTTCTTATATATTAATTATTTACGGTTTTGTAACAGCATATTTTTCGCTGGGCACCGGCAGCAGGGGAAGGCTTTTTTTTGCGTCGGCGGCATTTCTTATCGGGATAATGTTTTATGTAATAAACAACAATGAAATATTAAATCCCGATTCGGCAGTTTTTCCATCAATGTTATTTATTACAGGGGCATGTTTTATAATTTTATTTATTGATAACACAAAGGAGAGAGTTTTTCTTTATTCGGGTATGCTTCTATTAATTATAAGTTATTCATCCATAGTATTTTTTAACAATTCAATTATTATTCAAACCGCTAATAAATTATCAAATATTGTTTTGGAATTCTGGCCTGTATTTTTACTGCTTTTTGGAATCAACATTTTACTTATGAGGAAAAGATAAAATTTTATCTGCGTCTCTGCTGCGGAGTTGATCCGGCAAATGTCCCGAATAAATATGTGTTTCCCTGAGGTATTTCAGCCCCGGCTTTGTTTTCATTTGTAATTCTTACCAAATCAACATCGTTTTCTGGTACGGGCGGAATATTTTTAATTTTTAAATACTTGTCTCCCGGTTTTGGCAAAAATAATCCAAGCGAATATGATTGTCCACGGCTTACCAGCCAAAGCTGATAAGCTTGATCGGATGAAAGTGAAGGAAGGTCATTCAGCTTCAGCAAACCTTCGCGGGCTTCAAAAGAAATAAACAATTTACCTGAACTTAAAAGACTTAATTCGCTTCCGGCTAGATTCACTAATTTTACGTCTTTATAATTAAAAAAATCAACAAAATCCGAATAATCTGTTATAAATTTATTTGCGACAAGAAGCTGATTGCGGAGTTCATTATTTTGTACAGTAAGAGTATTAACCTTGGTTTCAAGCTCAGCGGTAATTTTTAGAAAATAGAAAATAAATATTATTAAAATTACCAATAACGTACTTGAACCAATCCACATTCCCATATACAGCTTTGAATTAACAGGTTTAGTCCCCTGGGGAAGCTGCGGGGCTTTCTGGAATTGAGTCTGTGTTTGAAAACCAATCGGCTGCGGTTTTGGTTTTACATATTGTTTTGACTCGTCGCTTTTTCTTACCCTTGTCTCATTTTCTTTGGAATCAGCAATCTTTTTTTCATCATGAGTAAAATTTGCCCTGTGAATATCTGTTGCAAAATGATCCGCGGGTTTATCATCATCTCTTGTTTTATGTCTGGCGCTTTCTTCGGTTAACCCGGTAAATTCGTTTGTAAGTCTTTCTTTTTTCTCTTTTATTTTTTTCTTTATTTCATCCTGAAGACTAATTAATCTTTTAGCGACTTTTTCTTTTAATTCGGCATCGGGTTTTTCCAGATCCAAAATAGACGGCACAAGGGATACTACATTCTGCAATTCGCCCAATTCGCCTTCAGGTAATTCACCGCCGGACCGGATATAATTTTTAAATTGTTTATAATTCTCCTGGTCCATGCAGCCGGCCGCAAAAGCGCTTATCATTTCATGTATTGCCTGGTCAGCCATTAATAAACCTTATTCCGAAATTAAATTATCTTTTAAAGTGTGCAATGCGGCCATTATTTTACCGCGTACGGTTTCAACGGGTATTCCCAGTTTATCCGAAATTTCATCAAGAGTAAAACCTTCATAATACGCTAAATGAATAACATATTTTTGTGTATCGCTTAATTTTGATAATGCGTTTTCCATTTTGGGTTTAATATTCATTGCGGTGTCTAAATCAAGATTATCAATTTTTTTATCAAGCTGGGGAATTATAAAAAAATCTTCAAACGCGTCGTTATAACCGCTTGTATCTTTAATCATCGCGCGGCTTCTTCTTAATTCATATACAATTCTGTTTCTGGCTAAGGAAACAATCCATGTATAAACACTTGAATTTGTAAAATCGATGTCCGAAGCTTTTTTCCAAACTATCGCGAAAACTTCTACCAGTACATTATCTGCGGTTTGTTCATCGGGGGCAATTTTTTTAATAATTGTATAAAGCAGCTGAGAATAACGGTCATATAATTCTTCCAATGCTCTGGAATCGTATTTGCTTATTTTCTGAATAAGCTGAAAATCCGTTAGGTCAGAATATTTGCCCAAAACGCTGCCTTAAATAAGTTTTTGATTTAACTATCTAAAGTAAAGCTAAGGTTATAAAAAATCAATGAATAGAAATCTTATTTGATATGAAATTATTATATTTGTTCTTCATTTTTATGATTAAAAATAAATAGGATTGGTGAAGATGACATCTCAGGAAATAAGACAGCAGTTTTTAGACTTTTTTAAGAATAAAGATCACAAGATTGTATCCAGCGCTCCGGTTGTGCCTTACGACGATCCCACGCTTCTTTTTACAAATGCGGGGATGAATCAATTTAAGGATGTATTCCTGGGACAGGGAAAAAGAGAATACAGCCGCGCGGCAGATACGCAAAAGTGTATACGAGTAAGCGGAAAACATAATGATTTGGAAGAAGTAGGCCACGATACTTATCACCACACGTTTTTTGAAATGCTCGGCAACTGGTCGTTCGGCGATTATTATAAATCGGAAGCGATAACATGGGGCTGGGAATTATTAACAGAGGTTTGGAAGCTTCCAAAAGAAAGATTGTGGGCAACAGTTTACAGAACAGACGAAGAAGCTTTGGAAATCTGGAAAACCAAAACAGATATAAATCCCGCGCACGTTTTAAAGTTCGATGAAAAAGACAATTTTTGGGAAATGGGCGATACGGGCCCGTGCGGACCGTGTTCGGAAATTCATATAAACGTAGGGGACGATTTTGACAATCCGAAATTTGTTAACGCTGGAAGTCCTGAGTGTATTGAGATATGGAATCTCGTATTCATTCAATACAATAGAGATGCAGACGGAAAACTCCACGAGCTTCCTGCAAAACATGTTGATACGGGAATGGGTTTTGAACGTGTATGCGCAGTGCTGCAAAATAAAAAATCGAATTATGATACTGATGTTTTTACTCCGATTATTCAGGCGGTTTCAAAACTGTCTAATATAGGTTATGATTTAACTCTCCCCGCAGATGATAATTCCGATAAAGGACAAACCAATATTGCCATGCGTGTAATTGCGGATCACATCCGTACACTAACTGTAGCCATTACCGACGGTGCCACTCCGGGTAATGAAGGACGCGGATATGTTCTGCGAAGAATTTTAAGAAGGGCAGCGCGCTACGGAAGAAAACTTGATTTAAACGAACCGTTTTTATATAAACTTGTTGACGTTGTTGTAAAAAACATGAGCGGAATATTTCCTGAGTTAAAACAAAATCAAAAAACAGTTGAAAAAATTATAAAAGCCGAAGAAGAAAGTTTTAACGCAACATTGGACAGGGGAATTGATTTGTTTGATAAAATAGTTGAAACTTTAGAATCCCAAAAAGAAAAAATTATAAGCGGCGATGATGTATTTAAACTTTACGATACTTTCGGTTTCCCTGTTGATTTAACAAACGTGATGGCAAGAGAAAAAGGATATTCAATTGACGAAAGCCGCTTCAATGAATTAATGAACGAACAAAAAAACCGCGCGCGTAAATCAACAAAAAGTAAAATCGCAGGAACTAATGTTGTCGAAAATTTCCTTGAACATATAAATTTAGAAAATATTATAAAAACAGAATTTACCGGATATAATGAGTTAAAGTCCGAAGCCAAAGTTTTAACATCAGTAAAAAATAACGGAACAACTCTTGTCATTTTAGATAAGTCTCCTTTTTATGTTGAATCGGGCGGACAAACAAACGACGAAGGGAAATTAATTATTAACGGCAAGGAGTATAACATTGCCGGTTTAGTTAAAAAAGAAAATAGAATAATTCATATTATTGAAAATGAAGAAGCTGAAATAAAAGAAGGCGCTGATGTTACCGCCGAAGTTGATGCAAGCCGCCGCTGGGCAATTATGCGAAACCACAGCGCTACGCATTTTCTTCACTCGGCTTTAAGAAAAGTATTAGGAAACCATGTTCAACAGAGCGGATCGTATGTAGGACCGGACAGACTTCGTTTCGACTTCACCCATTTTCAAAAATTAAGCGATGCCGAGATTAATGAAATTGAAAAGATTGTTAACGAACAGATTAGAAGAAACTTGGATTTATCTCATCACAAAGATACGCCGTTTGAAGATGCAAAAAAGATGGGAGCCCTAATGTTCTTCGGAGATAAATACGGCGACAAAGTAAACGTTGTGCAGTTCGGAGATTCAACTTTGGAATTCTGCGGCGGTACTCATGTTAAAAATTCTTCACAGATTGGGCTATTAAAAATCGTAAGCGAATCCTCTATAGCAAGCGGCATAAGAAGAATTGAAGCTGTTACAGGCGAGGGAGTGGAAGAGTTTATTCAGAATCAAGTAGCAAGTATCAAGAATCAAGAATTAAGAATTAATGAATTGTTGGAAGAGAAAAAGAAGCTGGAAAAAGAACTCGCAGAATTAAAACTTCAGGGAAAACTTGGAGGAATTGATAATATTATTTCAGCCGGAATTGAAATTGACGGAATAAAAATATTTAAAGGAAAAATTGAAGCCTCAAATATGGATGAATTAAAATCTATGGGAGACGAACTCCGCGAGAAAATGAAAAGCAATGCAGTCGGAATGCTAATTTCTATCGTTGAAGATGATAAAGTTGGAATCGTGTGCGTTGTAAGTGATGATTTAATAAAAGATAAAAAATTATCCGCGGGAAAAATTGTAGGAAGTGTAGCTAAAATTCTCGGCGGCGGCGGCGGCGGAAGACCTCATCTAGCAACCGCCGGCGGAAAAGATATTTCAAAAATTGACGAAGCGCTTGAGAGTTTTGATGAATTAATTAAATAATAACTACTACAATAATTACATTGCAGCTGCATCCTGCCAAGTCGGGATGCAGCCGTTTGATTTATTACTGTTCTCTTTTTTTATTTAAATAATTTTTAAATGCAGATTCGCCTTCATCTTTCCAGTATTCGTGATAATATCTCCAATCTTCCGAATCTTTTAAAAAATCATCTTTGCAGTTAAATTTACTTTTCAGATTTTTGTGTTTTTTATTTTTATCGCTATGATTATTTCCTAACCCGCCGAATATTAATCTGGATAAAATTATTATTCCTACCGCCTGCCAATAAGTAACTGCGGGAAGACCGAAAATTTCAGGCATCAGCCAATTCCATAAAAGCATAACAAAATATCCGAAAACAAACGCGAATACTATCGCAAGAAGTACTCCGCCTACTACCCACGCGGCAATTTTTAACGGGGTTCTTTTCCTGGTTTGATTTGTTTCTTCCATTTTTCTCACCTCTTTATTTTTTCCCTTTATTTAAAATCTTTTGAAGGCTTGCCATAGCTCTGTGTTTTCTGCTCAATAACGTTCCAATCGGCACATTCCATAATTCAGCTAGCTCGGCGAAGGATTTACCCTCAAATTCAGTTTCAATTATTATTGTTTTTTGATCTTTATTTAATCTGTTGATTGCTTTATTTAATTTTTGTAAATCTTCACTATTCTCAAACGATTTTTGCGTATTTGTTTTTTCATCTTCCATTTCATTATATTTTTCATTCCTGTCAATTGAATCTGTTCTTTTTCCCTTCCTGTAATTATCAATAATTTTATTCTTTAACGATCTATAAACAAAAGCGGCTGCGTTTTCAACAGTTGCGTCAAAATCAGGTTTCGAGAAAAGATTTAAAGCCACATCCTGAATAATATCGTCGGCTTCCATGGCACCGTAATCATTAATGAATTTATTCACATAAGCCTTCATCTTATGATATTCATTAGTAAAAATATCTTTTATCGTTTTTTGATTGTTCAAGATTTTATTTTCTTTTAATGATTAAGACGGAAGAATATGAATTTTATTGCAAGGCGTATTAATTATTTTTCGAATTTATATAATTTCCCGTTTCGCGGACGCAAATCCATTTCGCCTTTGAATCCGCGTTTAATTAACTCCCGCACAAGAGATCCCATAAAAAAACCGTGACTGACAATTAATATGTTTTTTTTACCGGAAGAATAGATTAAATCTAAAAACTTATTAACTCTTTCTTTGGTTTGAATATTAGTTTCAGGCTGTGATTTTTTGTTTTTGAACCAGGCAATTCTCGCCCCGGTGTGCCATATAAATGTTGGTAAGATTATATTCTTTTGAGTGAAAGGATAAATTGAAACTTCGCGCAATAAATCTGTAATAATTATTTCTCCGTTATAAATAATATTTGCGGTTTTAACGGCTCGAGGCAGAGAGCTTGAGTAACATATTTCCCATTCTTCTTTATTAATAATTAAATCATTGGGAGTGACGTCGGCCAAATCATAATTCTTCATTGCCCCGGAAAATTGAGATGCACTTAATAATCCTTCGCCGGGTTTTATGTTTACTTTAAAATGACGTACTAAACCGAGTTTCATTTAATGTTTTTCTTATATTTAAAACATTTTACGGTATGGTCATTAACCAAACCGCATGCCTGCATAAACGCGTAACATATTGTGGACCCTACAAATTTGAATCCCCTCATTTTTAAGTCCTTGCTCATTGCATCCGATTCTTTTGTATTTGCCGGCAATTCATTTAAGTCCTTAAACTTATTAATAATCTGTTTGTCGTTTACAAATTTCCAGATATAATTATCAAAAGAGCCGAACTCGTTTTGAATTTCAAGAAATGCATTTGCGTTTTTTATTACCGCGTTAATTTTTAATCTATTACGGACAATACCTTTATTACTTAGTAACTCATCAATCTTTTTCTGGTCATATTTGATAATCTTACGCGCATCGAAATTGTCGAAAGCTTTTTGATAATTGTTTCTTTTCCGCAAAATTGTAATCCAGCTTAATCCAGCCTGCGCTGCTTCTAGATTTATCATTTCAAATAACTTTCTATCGTCATGAACTGGCACCCCCCATTCGTTATCGTGATACTCAACATAAAGCGGATCATCTCCGCACCACTGACACCTAATCTTCATAAATTTCCTTTATTTAATGGAACGCTGATTACACAGATTATTATGATTAATTATGATCTTAAAAAATCATAACCATCATAAAAATCCGCGTTCTATTTTTTATTTAATCCAAACAGTTTTAACATTCACGAACTCTTTGATGCCGTAGTGTGAAAGTTCTCTTCCGTACCCGGAGTTTTTAACTCCTCCGAATGGCAGACGCGGATCTGATTTTACGAGACTGTTAATAAATACCGAACCGCTCTCAATTTCACTGGCGAGTTTTTCGGCTTTCTCTAAATCATTTGTCCAAAGCGAAGCGCCTAAACCAAACGGCGAATCGTTCGCTATTCTAATAGCGTCTACTTCATCTTTTGCACGTATAATTGAAGCAACCGGTCCGAACATTTCTTCATGATAAGCGGGCATTCCAGATCTAACGTTAGAAAGAACAGTCGGTTTATAAAACGCGCCTTTCATTTCCATTCTTTCTCCCCCGGTTAAAAGTATTGCTCCGGCTTCAATTGATTTTTTAACCTGTTCATCAAGTTCAATTAATAAATCTTCGCGGGCCATACATCCCTGTTCGGTTTCGGGGTTCATCGGATCGCCGACTATAACTTTTTCCATTTGTTCGGTAAATTTCTTTTCAAATTCATCTGCTATTTTTTCTACAACAATAAATCTTTTGGCTGCAATACAGCTTTGTCCGTTATTTAACATTCTTGCGTCAACACCTACTTTTACGGCTTCATCAATATCGGCATCCGCCAATACAATAAACGGGTCGCTGCCTCCTAATTCAAGCACTGTTTTCTTTAATTCGTACCCGCAGGTCTGCGCTACTTTTTTACCTGCCGGTTCGCTTCCGGTCAATGTCGCCGCTTTTATTTTAGGGTTTTTTAAAACGTCATCAACGAGCGATGAACCAATCAATAAAGTTTTAAAAGTATTTTTCGGGAATCCCGCTTCAGCAAAAACTTCTTCAATAGCAAGTGCGCACATTGGAACATTTGAAGCATGTTTCAGCAAGCCGACATTTCCGGCCATCAATGCTGGAGCAGCAAAACGGAACACCTGCCAAAAAGGGAAATTCCAGGGCATTACTGCAAGTACAATTCCAATTGGATCGAAACGCACATAACTTTTGGAAGCGTCGGTTTTTATAATTTCATCATTTAATATCTGCTTTGCGTTTTCGGCATAATATTCACAAACCCACGCGCATTTTTCAACTTCGGCCAAGGATTGTCTAATCGCTTTTCCCATTTCGATTGTCATAATCTCGGCATATTTATTTTTATTAGTCCGTAAGATATGCGCGGCTTTTAACATTAACTCTTTTCTTTCGGCAGCATTAGTTTTTCTCCAATTCAAAAAGGATCTATGCACATCGTCAATAATCTTTGATACTTGTTCTCTGGATAATTCATTAAATGTTTTTACCACTTTTCCCGTTGCGGGATTAATTGATTGAATCGCCATTTTTATTTCCTTGTTTTTGTAATCTTCACAAAAGAAATTAATTTGTAATACAAATATATTGTTATTATTAAACAGATGTTAATCTGTAATAGGAGATATAATGAATAATAAACTTTTTATAGTTATTTCCGGCATAATGGGATTTTCGGCAGTAGCGCTCGGGGCATTCGGCGCGCACGGATTAAAAAACATATTAAGTCAGGATTTATTAGAGACTTATAAAACCGGTGTGTTTTATCATTTAATTCATTCCGCTGTTCTGCTCACAATTAGTATTGCCGGAAATGAAAAATTTATTAAATCATTCTGGTTTTTCTTTGCGGGTATAATATTGTTTTCGTTTTCATTATATATATACGCATTAACTCAAATTACAACTTTCGTGATGGTAACTCCGGTTGGCGGAATCTTTCTTCTTATTGGCTGGTTATTATTAATAATTGCGGGAATGAAAAAAGCGGAAAATTAAAACATCCTGGTTTGTTTATAAATTTAATTATAAAATATGCCTAAGTTAAAATCATAAATAAATTAATAGCGGAATTTCAGCTATTGGGGGCCGATATTTTGATAAAAACGTAAAAAACAGAAAATATTTTTCGATAATAAGCTGCCAAAGTATTTTTTAAAAAACTTGTTGTTTAAATAGTTAAGATTTTGCGATTCTTAGCAATTAAGGTTATTGATGGTTGATTTTATTTACAAACTTCCGGATGAGCTTAAAAAAGATTTTCGTCTTACTACAGATAAAAAGAATAAGTCTCATATTCGAATTGCAATTATCGCAGGTTTGCTATTGTATTCGCTTTTCGGATTTCTTGATAAAGCCCTTGTACCCGATATGAATATGGTACATAAGTTCTGGTTTATCAGATATGCCTTACTTTTACCAACCGCTGTTTTTGTTTTTGCAGCAACTTATTCAAATAGTTTATATAGGTGGATACAGCCGTTACTGGGACTTACAGTTATTGTTGCCGGATTGGGAATAAATTACATGATACTTATTGCTCCCTCTCCCATATCAGAAAACTATTACGCAGGACTAATTTTAATATTTATATATGGTTATTCTTTTTTAAGAATTAATTTTATATGGGCCACGTTTTCAGGCTGGTTTATTGTACTTGCGTACGAACTAAGCGCTGTTTTTATACTGGATGTTCCTACAAATGTTTTAATAAATAATAACTTCTTTTTTATATCCGCTAATATTTTGGGAATGTTTTCTAATCTCTCATTTGAAAATCAGTCCCGTAAGGAATTTCATACTGCTTATCAGCTTGATGTTTCAAACAAAGAGATAAAACAAAACAATCTCCATCTAGAGGAAAGGGTAAAAGAAAGAACCTATGAGCTTGAGAAGATAAATAGAAAATTGTCCGATGAAATTAACGAAAAAGCTCAAATACAAATCAAACTTGTTAAAGCAAAAGAAAGGGCGGAAAACGCTAATAATCTAAAATCCGAATTTCTTGCTCAGATGTCGCATGAAATTAGAAGTCCGATTAACACTATATTAAATTTCACTTCTCTTGTTAAGGATTTAACCGAGTCTAACTGTAATGAAGAATTAAAATTATCTTTTTCAGGTATAGATTCCGCCAGCAGAAGAATAGTCAGAACTATCGATTTAATTCTAAACACTTCGGAATTACAATTAGGCACCTATGAAATAAGCAACAGAGAAATAAACCTATATAATATATTGGAAAGTCTGCATCATGAATATTTTAAGTATGCCGAATCGAAAGGGATTGAACTAAAATTGAACTTAATAAACAATAAAGCAAAAGTTTATTCAGACGATTACGCGATAAACCAGATCTTTGCAAATCTTATTGATAATGCAATTAAGTATACTGAAAATGGATTTGTAGAAATTATTCTTACAAATAACAGCCATGAAAACTACTCTGTAATTATTAAAGATACAGGAAAAGGCATATCAAAAAAATATTTGCCTCATATTTTTGAACAATTTACCCAAGAAGAAAAAGGATATACAAGAAAATATGAGGGAAGCGGACTTGGCTTAGCCCTGGTAAAAAGGTATTGCGAAATTATTGACGCAAAAATTTTAGTTGAAAGTACCGAAGGTACTGGCACTTCATTTGAAATTTTGATTAATAAAAATTTAGATCCCAATATAAATTTCAAAAAAGATTTATATATAATTCCGGAAAAGAAATTATAAATAAAATATGGAAGCGTTGCTGTAAACCGGGATGTAAACAAATTAATTCAGCCGGACATTAAAACATTGCAATTAAAAAATTAAAACTCCTCTCCCCCTTCAAAGCCGTTCCCCTCATCTCCGTTTCCTCTTCCCCGTTCTTCTTCCTTTTTCTGCTGGTTGATATTAAACTTTAGATTAAGCATAACTACCGGCGATTCGCGGGTTCCGTAAACGTAATTATAATAGTCCGGAGTTTCACTTAAAAATTCATACTTGCCGGTTGAGAATAAATCTCTTATCTGCAGGGTAGCGGAGAGCATTTTGTCAAAGAAATTCTTTCTTACTCCCAGGTTAACCATAAAAAATCCTTTTCTTTCGCCCTGAGAATCAACCGAAGGACTGTTATATATAGTACTTAACTGAAGCTGAGTCTCTTCCCATAATTTGAATATATTATTAAACCTTATATTCCAATTAAAACTTTCGCGCGAAAAATCCCGGTTAAACAATTGCCCTTCAACTTTATACTTATACAAATTCCCCATCAAATTCATGTTCCAGTTCTGAACCGGATCAAAATTCATCATAAGTTCGGTACCGAAAGCATAATCTTTTCCGACATTTTCAGAGGTATGAAGAGTTACATTATTATCGAATACAGACCGCACTCGCTCAATTTTATTTTTATTTATTCTGTAATAAGTTTCAACCGAGAAAATACTTTTACCTACCAATGTCTGATATCCCAATTCATAAGAGTCAATATATTCTGGAAGTAGAGCAGGATTGCCTATTCTAACATTATAAGCGTCCATCCACGTATAAAAGGGTTCAAGTCTCCATCCGCCTGGTCTGTCAATTCTACGGGTATAACTGGCCATCATCTGGTTACCGCCGCCAAGCTGATACGAAAAATGAAACGAAGGGAAATAATCCCATTGGTCGACAGAAAACGCCTGGCTGCTTTCAGCCAATTTAATATTTCTATATGTATATTCACCTCTGAATCCAATTTGATATCCGAAATCACTTATTTTATTTGAATATAATGAGTATAAGGAATGAGTGATTTCGTCGTACTTTGTATCATGACTGAATTCTTCAAAAAATATATAATCTTTTAAATCCGTATCGTATTTATAATATCCGGTAACTTCATTAGAGAATTCAAATTCACTTTGATAACCTGATTCAAACTTTGAATCTTCACCGAAAGGAAGTGTATAATCAACCTTTACACGGTATTCTTTATCGGGACCTTTTTCAGTATTCTTTTGTCCGTTTGTAATATTAAGTTGAGAATCCAATAATTCGTTAAGTGATAATTCATCACCGTTTCCCTGATCATGATGAATTTCGGCGGAAAGTTCATGTCCCTTTTTTTCAAATTTGTGATAAAATCTTGAATAAACCGCAAAGTAATCCCCTCCGCGCGAGTGTTCGCTGCTGCTTTGATATAACTGTTTATCGGGTTGAATATTTGCCCATTCAATAAAATTTTTATTGGAGTGATTCTCATGCGACCTGTCTCCGTATCTGCCTCCGAAGGTCAAAATATCGTTATCGCTTAAATGAAACCCGATTTCACCTCTAAAGCCGTATGAATTTCTTCCCCAATCCGAAAGTCCCGTAGAATTTAAATAAGAAGTAACTCCGTTAAAAGTTGTTATGTTTTCTTCTCTTCTGTCATTATCAAAAATCCGTTTATTATAATTTGCGCTGAAGTTATAATCAATTTTTTCGGTTTTATAATCCATAATTATTTGACCGCCGTATTTACCGTTAAACCCGCCGTTAACTTCAACAACACCGCTAATGCCTGCTCTATTACCTTTTTTCATAATAACATTTATAATTCCCGCTGTACCTTTAGGATTATATTTAGCCGAGGGGTTGGTAATAATTTCTATGTTTTCAATTGAACTAGCGGGTATCTGCTGCAATGCGTCGTTTGCGTCCAGAACGGAAGGCCGGCCGTCTATTAAAACAGTAAAATTGCTGCTTCCTCTTAGACTTACATTACCTTCAATATCTACAGTTACCGATGGAACATTTTCGAGAACATCAACGGCAGAACCGGAAAGAGCTGTAAGCTGTTCGCTTACATTAATTACTTTTTTATCTATTTCATATGATATCGGCGCGCGTTCACTTGTAACAATTACGTCGTTTACATCATATACCTGCGGTTCAAGAATAATAATTCCCAGATCAATTGTATTTCCTCTTTTTATTACAATATCGTCAATCAATTTTTGTTTGAATCCGATAAAACCAAACGTAGCATAATAATTGCCCGGTCGCATTTTATCAATTTCAAATATTCCGTTTTTATCCGTAATGGTACCTCCGGCCTGAGAACTATCTGCCGAATTAAATAAAACAACGTTTGCAAATTCCATCGGAATTTTTTCAGCCGATTCAACAATTTTACCTTTTACGCCGCCGCCAAAATTTCTTCGTTGATCCTGGGCAGAAACTTGAACCATCAGTACAATAATTAATAAGAAGACAACAATATATTTCCGCATAACATAACCCCTTTCACCGGCATTAATTTTAATAGTAATTATAAAAGAAAATACTGTAGAAATTTTGTAGTATTAAAACACAATTAGAATGAAATTGGTTTCAATTAACTTGCAGCAATTGTAAATGAGTGAATTTTCTCCGTATAGCTGTATTCTATATTAAGATTATTTATATCGCAAATTTTCTTTACCAATGCCAATCCAAGTCCCAAGGAATTTCGGGAACTATTGTTTCTCTGAAATCTTTCAAAAATTTTCATCTCTTGGAACGGGAGTACTTCACCTGTATTTCTAAATATTAGTTTATTATTCGTTGTCTGGATTTTAATATTTCCATTTGAAGGAGTATAATTAATCGCATTGTTAAGCAGGTTTTTAACAATTACATCAAATAGGTTGGGATCAATAAATATTGAATGTTCATCGGATAACTCTGTTTCTACGGAAAGAGATTTGAGACTGAGAATTTCGCTTACCGCCGATAAATGTTTTTCAATTACATTTTTTGTTGCTACGTTTTCAGCTTTATTAAATTCATTGTTTTCTATTTTTGTAAGAAGATTTAATGTTGTGCCGAGCTTGGAAAGATGATTTGTTTCCTCATAAATAATTTTTACAGTTTCAGAATGTTTATCCATTACCGATGGATCAGATATTAAATTTTCGGTTTTGTTTCTTATTATCGTAAGCGGGGTCTGAATTTCATGTGCCATATGTTCGGTATATTCTTTTAATCTTTTATAATCCCCTTCAATCCTATAAATCATTTCATGGAATAGATCCTGCATATTGTTAAATTCAAGCGTAGACGTAGTAATTTTTTTTACGTCGGATTTCTGTCCCACTTTATAAATTCTCATCAGTTCCAATATTTTATTAAACGGACGGAAATAATAACCGGATAGCAGATAGCTGAAAATTACAAAACTGACTGCAAGCAATATAAAAGCCGGTATTAATGACCCGAATATATCTTCGCGGAGTCTCATAAAATCTTCTATTAACCGGATAATTGTTACTTCATAATATCTGCCGTTAACATTTATAATAGCGGTTTTCTTTTTATAGGTTCTCTCAATTTCAAGTTCGGCATCATAAATTGTTGTATCGGAAAATACCGGATAGTAATCAGTATCGGGGATTATAACAAGAGGCTTAATTTCCGCGTACCGCTGCAGACTTTCAATTTCACGTCCCTTGGAAATATGATGTTTTAATCTCTCTTCAGTATTGTTGAATTTAGATTCGAGATTTGCATTAATAAACTCATCAGCTTCATTTGTGAGAAATACTGCGCTGCTGTAAAAAGCGATAAACGCGAATATTATAAATACAAATGTAATTTTTACAAGAAGTCTTATGTTTCTTTTTTTCATTTTATGCTAATCTTGGTTTAAAGAAAACTTGTATCCCATTCCGTACATAGCTTGTATATAATTTATTCCGCCGGCAGAAGATATTTTTTTTCTTAAGTTTTTTATGTGGTTATATATAAAATCAAAATTATCGGCCTGATCGGCATGATCGCCCCAAAGATATTCGGCAATACTTTCTTTTGTTATTACTCTATTTGGATTCTGCACAAAATACAAAAGCAGGTCATATTCTTTTTTTGTAAGAATTATTTTTTCGTTTTTTACAAAAACTTCCGAAGCCGCAATGTCAATTTTTAAATCACCGAATATAATTTCATCATTTTTATTGAATTTATTTCTGCGGAGTATCGATCTTATTCTGGCGTTTAATTCGGCTTTATGAAAAGGTTTGGTCATATAATCATCGGCGCCCAGATTTAAGCCTTCAACTTTATCTCCTACCGCATCCTTTGCCGTAAGAATTAATATCCCAGTTTCGTATTTAAGCTTTTTTATTTCTTTCACTAATTCAAAACCGCTGCCGTCGGGAAGACCGATATCAATAATTAATAAATCATATTGATACATATTTACTTTTTCTTTCGCTTCGGTTAAAGTTGAGGCAGTCTCCACCCTAAAATCATTCGCATTTAGGAATTCTTTCATATCAAAAAGCAGCTGAGTATTATCTTCTACCAAAAGTAATTTCATGATTAACAATTTATATTATGATTTTGTAGGAATCCTGTGCAAAATTACATGTTTATATCTATCCATGCATAAGAGGAAGATTTGTCAGATTTTTTACTATCTCTGCTTCATAATTACTTAATTCGTCTAATCTAATTTTAACAATCTCTTCGTTAAAATATATTTTTGCTAATTTAACAAAAGTAACATAATGTCCCGCTTCGCTTTTGGACAGAGTCGTATAAAAATTTTTTAATTTTTCATCTTCCAGATTTTCAGATAGGATTTGAAGCCTTTCGCATGAACGGGCTTCAATAATTCCCGCCACCAGTAAATGATCAAGGAATCTTTCGGGCTGTTTTTTTCGCAATTGCGAAAAAAGCTTTTTCGCGTATTCGTCACCAGGATCCTCAGTTAACCTTACGTTTCTTTCAATTAGAATATTAACAACTGATCTAAAATGATCAATCTCTTCTTCAACAAGATCGGCCATTGCTAAAATTATTTCTGTTTTTTCAGGATGACCATTAATAAGGTTCATTCCCGTAAGAGCCGCTTTCTTCTCACAATGTGCGTGATCAATAATTACAGAATCAACATTCTTTTTTACGCATTCAATCCATTCTGGATTTGATTTATTTTTTAAGCAGAGCATATTTTCTTCCGTTGTGATTTAGAATATCTTAACATAAATTTAAAAATAAATTAGTATTTGTTTATAATCATTTTAATATATTTGCATTAATCTCTCACTTCAAATATTGGTGAATATGGCAAAGAGCAAACCAGCTAAAACCTTCATCCTCGATACAAATGTAATACTTCACGATCCAACATGCATCAACCAGTTTCAGGAAAATGATATAGTTATTCCTTTAACTGTAATAGGTGAAATAGATCATTTTAAAAGAGGCAGCCAGGTAATAAATTTAAATGCGCGCGATTTTACAAGAACGCTCGATAAAATAACCGGCAATTCAATATTTAACGGCGGCGTTTCATTAGGCAAAGGGAAAGGCAAACTCCGTATTGTTATAAGCAAGGGTTTAAGCAAAGATATAAAGGAAGCTTTTAACGAGGATAACGCCGATCATAGAATATTAAGCGTTGCTTATGATCTTCATAAAACCAACAAAACCTCGCAGCCGGTTATACTTGTTACAAAAGATGTTAACCTTAGGATGAAGGCGAAATCGCTCGGACTTTTTGCCGAAGACTATACAACGGACAGGGTTGGAAATATTGAGCTTCTTTACAGCGGTAAAGGTCAGCTTGAAAACTTTGACGATGAAGTTATACAGAAATTTTATTCTCCCCCTTATGAAGTAGACGCAAAACAAATAATTAAAAAAACAAAAAACGAACAATTCATTCCAAACAAGTTTTATATAATTAGAAACGCAAACAGATCTGTTCTCGGGTATTTAAACAGCGAGATGTCTTCATTTAAAAGAATTGACAAACAAAATGTTTACGGTATAATGCCTAGAAACGCGGAGCAGACGTTCGCCGTTGACGCATTAATAAACAATGATATCCCTCTTGTTACTCTAACCGGCAAGGCAGGAACAGGTAAAACTCTTTTAGCTCTTGCAAGCTCGCTTCACGTAAGGAAATTCTACAGACAGATTTATATCGCGCGCCCGATAGTTCCCTTAAGCAATAAGGATATCGGATATCTTCCCGGCGATGTTGAAAGCAAACTAGCGCCTTATATGCAGCCTCTTTGGGATAACTTAAAAGTCATACAGGATCAATTCAGCGAAACTGATAAAAATCATATTACAATTACAAATATGATAAAGGATAATAAACTTGTTATTGAACCCCTAAGTTATATTAGAGGGAGAAGTCTGCAGAGAATCTTTTTTATTGTTGACGAAGCTCAAAATCTTACGCCGCACGAGGTAAAAACAATTATAACCCGAGCGGGAGAAGGAGCAAAAATTGTGCTTACAGGGGATATTTACCAGATTGATCATCCTTATCTTGATACGACTTCAAACGGACTTTCATATTTGATTGATCATTTTATGGGACAGAAACTTTACGCGCATGTAAATCTTGAAAAAGGAGAGAGATCCGAACTTGCGGAACTGGCAAGTAATTTACTTTAATTTTATCGCTTCAATATTATTCTTTGCAATAAAACGCAGCCTAAGAGTTAATTTTTAATTACAGATAAGTTTAAGTAAAAGGCTGCCGGAATTTTACGCAAATGAAACAAGGCAACAAAACTTTTTAAAATATATCTACTCCCAGCCGAATTTGAATAGAGGCTCTTCGTTTATTACCTGCATTCTAACATTTTTTGTGTCGTTTGATTCTGAACTATAATTTAAATTAAACGATGAAGTTTTGCGCATAGGATTTTCATAAACATCTTCTTCATAATTATTCCGGTTTTTTATAAAAGGATTGGAATAATTATCCTGATTTGTTTGATTGTATTCAAACTCATTTTCGTAATTCTTTTCTAAATCTTCATTTATCGATTTAACAAAAAAATTCCCGTCGCTTGGGTTGTTGCCCGCGAAATAATATTGCCCAATTCTATTTTGCATCGGTATATAGTTTTCTCTTCCCGAATAGAATTGATATCCCTGTGCCGGGTATGATTCCGTGATAATCTCTTTCTTTTCTTCCCTAAACCTTGAAATCAAAAAAGAAATAATCAGCACAATCATAAAAATTCCGCAGAACGTCAATAATACTTTTGTTATAATCGGAAATAATTCCATTTTATTCTCTCCTAAATTACTTATGTAAATATAATTTGGAGAATAAACTTAGAATTGATTTTTCGATGAACTGCCTTATTTTACGTTGAGCGGCGCGAATCAGCCGATGAATAGAAGCATTTTAATTACTGAATTCGTAACAGTTCTTTTTTTAACTCAATGAAAGCGGTTTGGCATCCTGTTTTCAGATCTTTTACCAGTCCGGGAATTTTTTCCAAGTGTATTTTTTCTTCAGAATAATCTTCAATATTCTTAATAATTTCTACAAGTGAAGAGATACCTACATAACTAACAGTCGGTTTCATTTTATGCGCAAAGGTTTTCGCATCTTCCCAATTTTCTGATTTTACTGCGTCTTCAATTTGAGATATAAAACCGGGAGTTTGGTCTAAAAATATATTTATAATATCCTTAATTAATGAAGGATTATTTCCGGCCGATTCTTTTAAGTAATCGAGATTTATAAAATCTTGATCGCTCGAAACTTGAATATCTGTTTTTGATTCAACGCCAAAAATAAGTTTTGTGATTTTAGCGTGCAGTTCCTCAATCTTAAAAGGTTTTGCGGCAAAATCATTTATCCCTGACTCGGATAATTTTTCAATAGATGCGCCGCTTGTTGAGCCTGTTAAAGCAAGTATAGGTACTTGATTCTTCGGCGGATTAATTTCTTTACGAATCTTTTGAGCAGTTTGATAACCGTCTAATCCCGGCATCATTAAATCCATCAAAATAATATCATAATTATTATCAAAAATTTTCTTAAAAGCCGAGTTTCCTTCTTCGGCAGTTTCACATTCGGCGCCCCAAAGTTTAATCATGTTTTTAATTACAAGCTGATTTAATTGTTCGTCATCAACAATTAAGATTTTTTTCCCTTTTAATGTTCCGAATGTTTTCTGTGCGTTTGATTTTTCCATAAATCTAGTATCTTTATCAATATCATGATCTTTATCCTGTAAGCGATAAAGATAAAGACCAGGACAATGATAAGGATTAATTTAATTTAGTCTCAACAAATTCCAGAACTTTATTTAATTCGTTTAGCGCATCTGTCTTAAGTCCGGCACAAGTATTCCTCATTTCGGCTACAAATTTTTCATCTTTAATATCTTTAAGATTAATAAGAACATTATAAATTCCTCCTAGTACGCCTGTGTAAGCGCATTGCGCCCCGACTCCAACGTCGGTAATGGAATTCGGGTTTCCATACTGAGCTACAATCATAGCAATTTTCACGGCTTCGAAACTTAGTTGCGCCGTATTTAAAGGCACAAGCACAGCCTGTTTTAGCCCTTGCTGCATTGCGTTTTCACGAATTATTTTTTCTTCATCGGTTTTATTAGGAAGCCTGCGCGCTTCCATATAATCGTTAAACGCGTTAGTGTCTTCGTCAATTGCTTTTACAAGTATCTGTTTAATTTCCTGACATTTATCCGCAGCCTCATTTAAAAACGCGTCAACTTTTTCTGTTCCTCTTCTATTGGCCGTTAAGTTGCTTACCATTGAAGAAAGTGACGCGCCTAAAGCTCCGGCAAGAGCCGCTATTGAGCCTCCGCCGGGCGCGGGCGATTCGCGGGATACTTCATCAACAAAATCTGTAAGATTCATTTCAACTAAAGCGTTATCAAAATTTTGGGGCAGACCTAAAACTCTTTCCTCAATATTAAAACCGGCAACATCGGTTAAGCCGAGTGACTGCAGCGCGGTATTTAAAATATCTATTACAGGAATTCCTGTTGACCGTCCTTGTTTCCTTAAATAAAATTTTCCTGTTTCAAGCAGAGCGGGATACGGAACCATTCCAACAATTTCGCTACCTGTAACAATAAGACCTCTTTGAGCGGCAAGTTTTCTTGTCTCTTCCAAAACATCATGCATTGACGTAACTTTATAATCGGTAAGATTAATTGAAATCTGCGCACGGTCGTAATTTTTTACCATCCAGCCAATTGCTTTGCAGTTTTGAAATCTGCCCGGTTTCTTTACTGATTCACCTTCAGGCTTTTCAGGATTAATAGCGTTTACTTTTAACAAATCGGCTAAATCATAATTGTGTTCTTTTTTGCAGTGTTTAATTGTTTCTGCAATTGAATTACCGTCAAAGTCGCAAGAACCGCAAGGATAGTTGCCTTCTTTATATTTTAGAATCTTTGTTCCTTTAAAATAAAATGGTTCTGTATTCCCTCTTCTTGCCGATCTTCCTTTTTCTCTTAGTTCAAAAGCAATATCGGTAGCATGAAGTTCTTCTCTAGTATTTAGATTAATATTATAGGCGATTAAAAATTCGCGTACACCGATAACAGTTGCGCCGGCTTTCGCGTTAAACTTTGCCGGACCGAAATCAGGTTTCCACTCAGGTTTTTTCATTTTCTCTTCAAGCGCTTCATATTCACCCTGCCGGATAACCGCTAGATTTTGTCTTTGCGGAGTCTGTGCCGATTTTTCATAAAGATACACAGGTATTCCTAATTCATCTCCCACTCTTTTAGCTACCTCTTTAGAGAGCTCAATACATTCCTCAATTGTTACTCCGCTTACAGGTACAAAAGGGCAAACATCGGTAGCTCCCATTCTGGGATGCGAACCTGTATGTTTGGTCATATCTATTAATTCATAAGCCTTTGCAATTGCTTTAAAGGCGGCTTCTTTCACACCTTTTGGAGTGCCGATAAATGTCACAACCGTTCTGTTCATATCGTAACCGGGATCAACATCCAGCAATTTTACGCCTTCTGTACTTTTTATAACATTAGTTATCTGGTTAATTACATCTTCATTTCTAGCTTCAGAAAAGTTAGGCACACATTCAATTAGTTTTTCGCTCATAAAAATCCTCTGGGTTTAAAAATCTTTTATCATTAAAAAAATATTTGTTATTGAAAAATTAAACGAATAGGCATACTTATGCAAGGATTGCTTTCAATTAAGCTGAACAGAATTCACATTTTCATTTTATTTTGAATTAAATGTTAATAATTAGAAACTTTCATCCGGTTCGGTGTTTATAAACAGAAACAATTAGAAAAATTTTGAACAGATATTACAAACATATAATCTTTTTAACCGCTTTATTCATTTTTATCACCGGAATCATACACGGTCAGGTAAATCAGAATAGCTTATTATCCTCTGTTCAAAATTATCCAAATCCCTTTAATCCCAGCACGCAAATTCATTTTGTACTTGTGAAGGACGCAGAAGTATCAATAAAGATTTACAATATTCTCGGTAAAGAAATAGTAACTCTCCTTGATAACAAATCTTTATCGGCCGGACAGCACTTGAGCGAATGGAACGGAAAAGATAAAAACGGGTATTCCGTTTCCTCGGGAATGTATCTTTACCAGGTACAGGCCGGTACTTCGGTGTTTACTAAAAAAATGTCGCTGCTTAAATGAAAATGTAGTAGTGGTCGCATATTATGCGACCACTACGTTTATATTTTTAAAATCGATTTAAAAACCCCCTTTTTTATTTATTCAAATTATTATTACTATTTTAGCGTAACAATTTTTTGATTAAATGAATACCAATACCCGAAATCTTTCATTCAGTTATATATTTTTATTCTGGCTCCCTTTAGCGGCAACCTGGCTAATGATGGCATTTGAGGGCCCGTTCCTTTCGGCAATTATCGCGAGAATGGCCGAACCGAAATTTAATCTTGCAGCCTACGGTGTTGCGTTTTCTTTCGCTATAATAATTGAATCCCCCGTAATTCAAATGATGAGCGCCGCAACCGCGCTTGTAAGCAATAAGCAGACATTCCTAAAACTCCGGAATTTTACCTATATATTAAACGGTTTGATGACCGTATTTATGCTCTTCTTTCTTCTGCCCCCTATATTTTACTATATCACGATTGATTTAATAAATCTTCCTCAGGTAGTAGCCGAACTGACTCATACAGCCGTATTAATACTTCTCCCCTGGCCCGGATCAATAGGATACCGCCGTTTTTACCAGGGAATTCTAATTAAGAACAATCAAACAAGAAGAGTAGCATACGGAACAATAATAAGGTTGTTCTGTATGTCCTCAACAGCTATAATTTTGTACAATTTTTTTGATGTTCACGGTGTTGTTGTTGGCGCATCCGCATTAACAGCAGGAGTAGTAAGTGAAGCGATTGCCAGCAGGTTTATGACAATTAAACTTGTAAGAAAAATAAAGGCAGGCGATAATGAACAGAGCGATACGGATACACTAACATATAAAGAAATATTGGCATTTTATAATCCGCTTATGCTTACTTCGCTAATTGGACTGGGTGTACATCCGCTTGTTACATTTTTTATCGGGCAAAGCCGTATGTCGTTGGAATCATTAGCGATACTGCCGGTGATGAATTCTTTGGTTTTTATATTTAGAAGTCTGGGTTTATCATTTCAGGAAGCTGTTATAGCACTTTTGGGAAAACATAATGAAGAATATATTAAACTAAGAAATTTCAGTTTTGTTATGGGAGCAATGGTTGTTATTGTTTTGGGAATTACGGCGTTTACGCCTCTTTCGGGAATTTGGTATGGTGATGTTTCCGGTCTTTCAAAAGAATTAACACAATTCGCTCAGCTTCCTACAATGATAATGACGATTATGCCGGGATTAACCTTTCTAATCTCATTTCAGCGGGGAGTACTTGTAAACTCGAGAAAAACAAATCCAATTACATGGGCTACCGTTATCGAAGTAGCGGGAATTATTATTGTAATATTTATTATGACTCATTTATTCGATTATGTAGGCGCTGTTGCGGCGGCGGCTTCGTTTATAGTCGGCAGACTCTGCGCAAACGCTTATTTATTCCCTCCTTTCTTTAAAGCTATTAAATCTTGATGTTTATAATAAATCCTTTGTGACTTAGTGCCTTCGTGGCAATTAACAAGAGGAATAATCTTTTTCACAAAGTCACAAAGAAAACACTTTAATTTAATTGTACGTAAACTATAAATCTTATCAATAGATTTTGTAAATTTAACCGCGTTTAATTTTATTAACCTAATCCTAAAAAAATATCTATGATTGAAATTATTGACGTACACAAAAGTTTCGGAGGTAATAAGGTGCTGCAGGGAGTGACCCTAAATATAAATGAAGGTCAGACTCTTGCAATTATCGGCAGAAGCGGGTGCGGCAAAAGCGTATTGTTGAAACATATTGTTGGATTATTATTCCCCGATTCGGGTTCTGTTAAAATTGAGGGGAAAGATTTAAATACAGTTTCGACTTTAGATTTATATACAATAAGAAGAAATTTCGGATTTCTGTTTCAAGGAGCCGCTCTTTTCGACTCAATGACAGTCGAAGAAAATATAGCTCTTCCGATTATAGAAAACGGAAACGGAATAACGCCGGAAAAACTAAAAAATCTAATTGAAGAAAAATTGGAATTAGTCGGGCTCTCTGGAATACAGAAACTAAAACCGGCTGAACTTTCTGGGGGAATGAAAAAACGGGTTGGACTTGCGCGCGCCTTAGTTACTAATCCCAAATATATTTTATATGACGAACCTACAACTGGACTTGATCCGATTATGTCCGATTCCATAGATGAGCTTATAAAAAACTTGAATAATAAATTAAACGTAACCTCTATTGTGGTTACTCACGATATGTTCAGCGTAAAAAATGTTGCCGATAAAATAGCGATGATGCACGACGGGAAAATATATTATGAAGGAAGTCCGGATGAAATAATTAATAGCAAGGACGAAGTAATTAATAATTTTATAAAGAGAACCGGGTTCGATGTCAAAAAATAAAACAAAATATGTCTGCTCAAAATGCGGTTATGAATCGCTTCAGTGGCAGGGCCGCTGTCCAAATTGCGAAACATGGAATTCATTTACCGAAGAATTTGTGGAAAGCAAAAAAACCAGCGTAAAAAGTAAAAACCAAATTTCCCTTGTAACGCCGCTTAATAGTATTGAAGAAAAAGAAGAACACAGAATTAAAACAAATATTAATGAATTTGACAGGGTTCTCGGCGGCGGATTAATGCCCGGCTCGGTCGTTTTAATAGGCGGCGATCCGGGAATCGGGAAATCAACCCTAGTGATGCAGGCTTCGGCAAAAATTAATGATAAAGTTTTATATGTAACAGGCGAAGAATCGGTTAAACAAATAAGCGTAAGGTCGAAAAGACTAAAAGTTAATACCGATAATATTTTAGTGCTTGCCGAAACCGACCTTGAATTAATTACCGCCGCAATAAAGGAACATGCACCGGGTGTTGTAATTATTGATTCTATTCAGACAATCTACAATCCCGAACTTGAAAACGCGCCCGGCACAATTACACAAATTAGAGAATGCGCCACACATTTAATGCAGCTGGCAAAAGTAGGCGGATTCCCTGTAATATTGGTAGGGCATGTAACTAAAGAAGGATTTATTGCCGGACCAAAAGTATTAGAACACGTTGTTGATACCGTGCTTCAATTTGAAGGTGAAAGCAACTATGTATACAGAGTTCTTCGTGCTCAGAAAAACAGGTTCGGAAGCACTAATGAAATCGGCATTTTTGAAATGCACGATAACGGATTAAATGAAGTTCAAAATCCAAGCGAAATATTTTTAAGCGAGCGCGAAAAAGAAACTACCGGCTCTGTTGTAACATCAAGCATGGAAGGAACCCGCCCTGTACTGCTTGAAGTTCAGGCCCTTGTAACCCCGATGAATTACGGAAACCCGCAGCGTGTGGCTACTGGATTTGATTACCGCCGTCTTTCAATTCTGCTTGCTGTACTTGAACGAAGGGCGAACTTGAAAGTAGGATCATATAATGTATTTTTAAATATGGCAGGGGGACTAAAAATTTATGAGCCTTCCGTAGATCTCGCGGTCTGCTGCGCCATAGCTTCAAGTTATATGGATAGGAACTCTAAGAACAAATTTGTTGTTGTAGGAGAAGTTGGATTAGGCGGAGAGGTTAGAAGCGTAAGCCATATTGATAAAAGAATTCAGGAAGCGGAGAAATTAGGTTTTGAAAATATTGTAATTCCCGGGAATAATAAAAAAATAATTAAGGTGAAATCAAAAATAAATATTATTACGGTTGATAATGTTAACGAGGCTATTGATAACGTTTTGAAATAATTTGTTAATAAAATGAAAGGATAGTTATGAGTTTAAAAATAGCGGTAATTTACGGTTCGGTTAGAAGTCAAAGAAAAGGAATTAAAGGCGCCAAGTTTATTGTTAATAAATGCAAAGAAAGAAACTGGGATGTTAATTTAATTGACGCAAAAGAATACGAACATCCTTTTCTTGATAAAATGTATAAAGAATTTCCCGAAGGGGAAGCTCCCGAAGTAATGCAGAAAGTTTCAAATTTGTTAAAGTCTGCCGATGCTTTTATTATTGTCAGCGGTGAATACAATCACAGCGTTCCGCCGGCTTTAACTAATTTGATTGATCATTATCAAAGCGAGTATTTTTTCAAGTCGTCCGCTATTGCTTGTTATTCGGGAGGTACTCTCGGAGGGGTAAGAGCAGGAATTCATCTGCGCGCGTTTTTAAGCGAACTGGGAATGCCAAGCATTCCGACAATGTTTGTAATGAGTAAGGTGCAATCCTCGTTTGACGACAACGGCAACGCTATTGATGAATCTTATGAAAAAAGGATTAAAAAATTTCTTGACGAGCTAGAATGGTACGCTGAAGCGTTAAAAGAGGCCAGAGAAAAAGGAACTCCATATTAAAATCATAAACCCGATTTCTGAAATTTAAAAACTTAGAAATCGGGTTTATAAATACAAACTAAGAAACTACCTCATTTGCTATATCCGCGGCGACTAATATTCTTCCGCATGATTCGCAATTATATAATCTTTTTGACTGTCTGATTTCAATCTGTCTCTGAGGCGGAACAACGTTATGGCAGCCCGAACAGGCGGAACGTTCAACGGCAACAACCGCTTTACCCCCTTTTGCTTTTCTTATTCTCATATATGTATTCAAATCATTTCTTTTTACTTTAGCGGCAACTTTATCTCTTTCCTCGCGCAGCTTTACTTCTTCTCTTTCATTGGTTTTAATAATTTTTTTAAGTTCAGTTTCTTTTTCTTTCAGCTCTTCGTTCAGTTCTTCAACCGAAGGCTTTAACTCTTCAATTTGAATTTTCAATTTTTCGCTTAATTCTTCAAGCGCAACATTTTCATTTTCCAGTTTATCAACTGTTTCTTCACCATGGTCAATTTCTTTTGTTAAAGCGTCATATTCTTTATTGTTCCGTACTTTATAAAGCTGGGCTTTAAATTTTTTCAGATTTTCATTCAACTTTTCAACTTCTTCTTCATTTGACTTCATTCTTTCAATTGAATTGTTTTTTTCTTTTTCCATGTTGTCAATTTGATCCTGCTTTTCTTTAATACGCGCAGTAAGGTCATTAACCGTTAATGGAAGATCACCCCTTAATTCCTCAAGCTGATCAAGCTGATCATCAATGGACTGGAGCTCGTACAATGCTTTTAATCGCTGCTCTATCAATTTATAACTCCTTATTTATTAAAAAACTTTACCGGATTTGTAGTCCCGGAATATTTATAAACTTTTGATTTCACTTTATTTGAAATAAAATATTTTTCAATTTTAGTTTTAACAGCGTCAAGAGAATGAACTTCGGTTTCATAATGTCCGGCGTCAACAAATAAAATTTTATTTTCGCCGTCCTGAAAAGAATGATATTTAACATCCGCGGTAACAAATGCATCCGCACCTGCAGCAACAGCGTTATATAGCATATCTGATCCGCTTCCTCCGCAGACCGCTACTTTATTAATTTTTTTTCCTGTCCCTTTGGAAAACCTCAGGTTTTTAGTTTTCAGGGAGTTACATATAAAATCAAGAAATTCATTTTGTGATAATGGAGAGTTTAATTCGCCGATTGCCCCTGCTCCGAAATTTGTGTTTTTATTTTTAAGAGGATAAATATCGTAGGCCGGTTCTTCATAGGGATGAACGCTCTTCATCGCATTAATAACTTTATCCAAATTCCATTTATTAACTACTACTTCAAATCTAATTTCAGTTACGGTTTCAAATTTCTGTTTTTTTCCCACAGCGGGATTTGAAAACTCTGACCCTTCAAATGTTCCGATTCCTTTATAAAAATTACCGCATTTTTCATATTCGCCTATTTTTCCCGAACCGGCCTGAAACATTGCCGATGCTACCTTGCCGGAAAAATCTTCCGGAACATAAACAACAACTTTATACTGATTTGATTCTTCATTTACTAAAAAATTAATGTTTTTTAAGTTAAGCTTTTCGGCCAAAACGAAACTTACTCCGCCTTTGGTAAAATCAAGGTTTGTATGCGCGGAATAAACGGTTAAATCGTTTTTAATAATTTTTTCAATCAGTTTTGCTTTATGGTCTTTTCCGGTGTTAATATTTTTAAGCGGTTTGAAAATGAGGGGATGATGAGTAAATATAAAATTACATTTTTTTAAGATTGCTTGTTCGAGAGATTTTTCGTTTAAATCAAGAGTTAAGAAAACGTTTTTAATATGATTATCTCCCGAACCAACCTGTATGCCGGGATTATCATTTTCCCAACTAGCCCCGGGCGGCGCCCACTCTTCGATATATTTAATTAAATTATTTATGAACATACACAAAAAAAAATGCACCCCTATTTTCGAAGTGCATTTATTAAATTCTTTAAATCCGGCCGTAGACCGGCAATTGTATTTTTACTAGCTTGTTTTTCAATATAACCATATACTATTTTCAAGGTTATTAATATAGATTATTTTCATTTCATTATCAATAATCTTGCCGAAATTAATTATTTTCCGGCGGATTTATCCAAACTTTGTCTTCTTTTATTAAATCAATTAATTCATCTACGGCCGATTCGGAATCAACACTTCTTTTTACGACATCTTTACCCCTGTATAATGTAATTTTACCGATTCCTGATCCCACATAACCGTAATCGGCATCCGCCATTTCACCCGGACCGTTTACAATACAGCCCATAATGCCAATTTTTACTCCTTTTAGGTGTCCGGTCCGTTTTCTTATTTTAGCCGTGACCTCTACTAGATCAAATAAAGTTCTACCGCAGGACGGACAAGCAATATATTCTGTTTTTGAAATTCTTACTCTTGCCGCCTGCAGAATTCCGAATAATGTACGATTAATAGTTTCAAACTTTTCCATGTTTTCTGCAAAATTTTGAACATTTAGCCAAACTCCGTCTCCAAAACCATCAATAAAAAGGGATCCCAAATCGGTAGCCGAATATAACATTAGCAGATTTGAATCCAGCGAATTATACTCTCTTTTAATTATAACGGGATTTCTAATTTCTCTATTTACAAAATCAAAAAATATTCTGCGCTGTTCTGCCATTGCATGAATATTTTCGGTTTCAATAACAAATACAACTTTTTCATTATTTATTAAACCGTTAAGTCTGTTTAAATCATTTATAGAAATAACAACAAAGTTCAGAAGAAATGATTTTTCACCGGCAGCATTAAATTCGTTTAAATTAAAAATCGGGAACCCTTTTGCTTTATTTGGGAGAGATTTCCATTTCTCATAATTATATACGGCTTTCATACTGTTGGGAATATGAAAAGGAAGATCATTATTTCCTAAGAATAAAAGATCGGCCGCCATATCGCCAATATTCCATTTATCCAGCTGTTCATTGTATTTTAATCCAATGCTTATAAAATCCGAATAATTAATATTTGTCTTTTCGGAAAAATCAGCAAAAACTTTCGGTGAATTACTGCCACCTATACCCGCAACCTCAAAAGTTTCCCGTTTAAAATATTCGAATGGTTTAGTAAATATTTTATCAATAGGTATTATTGTTTTATGATTTCCGCGGTTTTTATACCTTCCGGCCAAATCAATTGCTACCGGGGCTTCAGCTTCAGGCTCTTCGGTTAAAGAAACCCGCACAGTATCACCTAACCCGTCTTCTAGCAAGGCACCGATTCCTACCGCTGATTTTATTCTTCCGTCTTCGCCGTCGCCTGCTTCGGTAACGCCGAGGTGAAGCGGATAATTCATTTTTTCCGAAATCATTTTATTTACAAGAAGTCTGTATGCTTGAACCATTACCTGTGTATTACTCGCTTTCATCGATAGAACAATATCGTAATAATTTAAGTCTTCGCAGATGCGTACAAACTCAAGCGCCGACTCAACCATTCCCAAAGGAGTATCGCCGTAACGGCTCATAATTCTATCGGAAAGAGAACCGTGATTAGTACCAATCCTCATAGCGGTTCCGTATTCTTTGCAGATTTTTACAAGCGGTGAAAATTTCTCATAAATTCTTTCTACTTCTTCGTTGTATTGCTTATCAGAATATTCAATAATATTAAATTTCTTTTTATCAATATAGTTGCCCGGATTAACTCTTACTTTTTCAACAATCCGCGCAGCAACTTCAGCCGCGTTAGGCGTAAAATGTATGTCGGCAATCAACGGAACAGCATAACCGCGTTTACGTAATTCATTTTTTATATTTTCTAAATTCTTCGCTTCGTTAATACTTGGAGCGGTAATTCTTACATATTCGCATCCCGATTCAACCATTCTGATTGTCTGCTCAACTGTAGCAATGGTATTCATCGTATCTGTTGTTGTCATTGATTGTATACGAATAGGGTTTTTATCGCCAAGCGCGACATCGCCGATTTTTACTTCGCGGGTTTTGAATCTTGAGTATTCTGTTAAACTGTTGTTGTATTTTATTATTTCATCGACCATAAATATTACTCTTTCAGAATGATATTGTTAAACAATCTTTCTTTCACGATAGTTCTAAAATAATAATTAAAAATAATCTTTTACTTCAATTTGAAGTTAACAATCGCGTTTGCAAAATCAAGCGAAGAGGCGGAATCCTGTGCGGTTATAATGTTTTTTTGAATTACGACTGATTCATATTTATAATTAACTCCGCATTTTTCCAATTCTCGTCTGTCTTCAGGGTAACAGGTGGCATCCTTACCTTCAATTAATCCGGCCTTTGCTAAAATTACAGGAGCGCTGCATATAGCGGCGACAAGTTTTTTCTTGTCAAAAAATTTATTAGCTATTATATGAAGATTCTTTTTATCCCAGTATTTCTTCACTCCGCTTCCGCCGATAAAAATTATTCCCGCAAAATTATTTTCATTCATATTAAAAAATGAAACATCTGCTTTTACTTTAAGCCCTTTTTTGCCGATACAAAGCGAATTCGCGTCGGATGCCACAAATAGTTTAAATCCTGATATCTCAAGAATACGTTTTACGGTTAGATATTCGTCTTCGTTAAAATCTTCGGCAGGTAAAATTAAAAGCAGACTTCTTTTTATCACAAATAAATTTCTCTTTAAAATGTTTGTTAAATTTACTAAATCAAATGCTGACGTACAATCTGCAATTAATTTGAAAATGTTAATCCTTATTTTAGATTAATCATGATGAATTTTTAACTTTTTGTTCAATTGCGGAAATACTAATAAAATAGAATTAATTCCATTGAAGTTCATTTTTTAATATAATGCTGATTATAAAAAGTAGTATTAATAATTAGGATTTAATATTAATGAAAACAATCCCTTTAATATATATAAATACTAATCCCAAAGCCCTAAATGATTCTGAAAACTTCAGCATAAGAGAAGTTCAGAAAATTATATGTGGAAAAGATTTTGTTCAGGATACTCACAGGCATGATTTCTATTATTTACTGGTTTTATTGAAAGGCCGGGGTACACATACAATTGACTTTACTCCATATCAAATCAAAAAATATTCTATTTTTATTATGCGTCCAGGTCAGGTTCATAAAATAGTTCTTAAAAAAGGAAGCGTTGGTTATATTATACAATTTAGAAAAGATTTTTTCCCTACGGATGACATTAAGTCAAAAACACTTTTGAGAAGAACATGTAGTAAAACCCTTTGGCAATTAGATTCTGAATCATTTAAAAAACTATTTTCAATAATAGATGGGATATTGAAAGAAAGTGTTGAAAAAAAAGAGAAATATTCCGACGTAATCAAAGCAAGCCTGGAAATTTTCTTTATTGAATTACTTCGCAACAATGAACATAATCAAAATTCAGCTGAACGAAGATCAATAATCGACCGTCTTGAAAAATTCTCTGAACTTTTAGACAATCATATTCTTGTAAATAAACGGGCGTCCCAATATGCGAAAATGCTTAACCTTTCTCCGTATCAATTAAATACTATTACTAAAACTGCACTAGGTAAAACTAGTTCTGAACTTATTAATGAACAAATTATTCTTGAATCCAAACGTTACCTCCTTTCAACATCAAACCAGGTAAAAGAAATTGCGTATCATCTTGGATATGAAGATGTTTCATATTTCATCAGGTTTTTTAGAAAGCATACAGGACTTTCACCACAAGCATTCAGACAAAATTTGAATTAAGTCCTGTTAAACTTCGTTTTTGTCCTATCTCTCAGATTTATACACCTACTATCTTTGTCATAAATAAATTTAAAGAAAGGTAGTATTTATGAAATCAAAATTAAAATTAATCGCTTCTTTTAAAATCTGGATAGTTATCTACCCAGCTCTAACTCTGTTCCTTTATTTGTTTGGTGAACTTTTATCCGCTGTTCCATTATATATAAGAACCTTTTTAATGACTATTACACTAGTTCCACTAATTGTTTTTGTCGGAGTGCCTTTAGTTGATTCAATAATCCGCTGGTTTTCAACAGCTCGCGAAATCTTGGAGAAGCAATGATTGTATTAAAAATAATTGCAATTGGAATCGGAGCAACTTTATTAGTAGATCTTTGGGGATATGTTCAATCTCTATTTAAAATTAAATCTCTCGATTACCGTTTTGTCGGTAGATGGATTGCCGGTTTTCCCAACGGTAAATTTCGCCATGAAAATATTGTAAAATCACCTTCAATTCGTGGAGAATTATTGTTGGGGTGGACCGCACATTATCTCATTGGAATTACATTTTCCTTTCTGCTTATAATTCTATTCGGAACAAATTGGATTGACAAACCTGAAATTTCTTCAGCATTGTCTACTGGAATTATCTCACTTTTGGCTCCATTATTTATTATGCAGCCGGCATTGGGTTTCGGAATTGGATCATCAAAATTACCAAATCCAAATTTGAGAAGATTCAAAAGTTTTCTGACTCATTTAATATACGGTTTCGGGTTGTATTTATCGGCTTTACTTATAAATCAATTTTAAATCATTAAAATGGGTATACAAAATGAATTCAATTAATAGATTTGCTTCCTCTCCTAGAAGAATAGCTTTGACTGCGGGAATACTCTACCTGCTTACCTTTGTTTCTATTCCAACACTTTCACTCTATAATTCAGTACGTAATCCAAACTTCATAATTGGTCCCGGACCTGATACGGAAGTTATAATCGGCGCTATTTTAGAAATTGTTGTGGCTTTGGCTGGTATTGGTTCTGCAATAGCTTTGTACTCCGTACTTAAAAAACAGAATGAAGAAATCGCTTTGGCGCTTGTTGGAGCCAGAATACTTGAAGCCAGTACGATTTTCTTCGGGGTAGCTTCTTTACTTACAATTGTTGCCTTAAGACAAAGTGGAGTTGGCGCAGACGCTTTACCTGTCGGACAAGCACTGGTGGTATTATATGACAGGATTTTCTCAATTGGGCAAAGTTTAATTCCGGTAGCAGACGATTTACTTTTGGGCTACCTTCTTTATAAATCGCGGTTAGTCCCCCAAACCCTTTCGTTAATTGGAATAATAGGTGCTTTCTTTTTATTATCTTCGGATATTTCCCATCAATTTGGTTTAATTGAACAGCGTTCGACAATAGCGTTTTTGGCAGCAGTACCCGTGGCTTTTTTTGAATTTTCTCTTGGTCTTTGGTTAGTAATAAAAGGGTTTAATCACGCAGCACCTATAATAAAATCACTTAATGCAAATAATTAAGAATATGATTTATTAATCTTTCCCCAAAAGCAATAGAGTTAGTATTAAGAAGAGGGTCGCTGATCCACAATCGGCTACCCTTTTATGATTCTAAATTGTTATCTTAAATACCAGTTGAGATTATATCCTTCAGAAATATTAATTAAAATTTAAGGAGAATTGAAATTGAACATGTTTCATATTTTTCTAATAACAACTGCTTTCCTTTGTACTTTAGTCGCGGGATTTTTAATAGCTTTTTCTTTGGTGATAATGCCGGGAATAAGAAAACTAAGCGACAAAGAATTTTTAAAAACATTTAAAGCAATTGATAGAATTATTCAAGATCAGCAGCCTCTATTTATACTAATTTGGTTAGGCTCTATCTTATCTTTAATTATTACTGCCATACTTAGTTTTAGTGAGTTAGAAGGGATTGGATTAATTACAATTTTTACCGCGTTAATTTTGAATCTGTTTGGTGTTCATATACCTACAATTGTAGTTAATGTTCCATTGAATAATAAATTGCAAGCATTAGATGTTGATGCTTTAAATGAAGAGAATGCAAAAACTTCCCGAAGCAATTTTGAAGATCGCTGGAACCGTTGGAATATAATTAGAACTTATTTTTCATGTATCATTTCAATGTTACTGCTATTATTTCTTTTTTACTATAACATTGGATAACATTAATATATGAATTAAAAACTCATCGAGGATTTAAAAAGCTGCTTTTTTTGAAATAATTTAATACCTCAAATGAATAGCGGATGCAATCGGCTACCCTTTTATGATTCAAAATTGTTATTTTACAATTTGATTTACACAATTAATTAAGTAATTATTAAGTTAATGAATTTCGTGTCTTAGTGACTTCGCGGCTAAAATTTTTGCCGTAAAGCCACTAATTACACTAAGAATTAAAAGAAGCCGACATTGAGAATCTCTGAATCAAAAATAGATGAAATTAGAAGTACTGCCGATATAGTTGATATTATTTCAGGATATGTTCAGTTAAAAAAACGGGGAAAAAATTACATAGGTCTTTGCCCCTTCCACAACGAAAAAACGCCTTCTTTCACTGTAAGCAGCGAGAAGCAGATTTTTCATTGTTTCGGATGCCACGCCGGGGGAAATGTTTTTAAATTCCTGATGGATTATAAAAGCATTTCTTTTGTTGAATCAATTCAGGAAGTGGCTGAACAAATTGGCATTCCGCTGGAATTTGAAAAAGAGTATAAACCCGAAGAACAAAGTGAACAGGAAATTCTTTACGAAATAAATAATTTTGCGGCCAGATATTTTTCGAATAATTTATTAAAAAGCGACGAAGGTGGAACAGCGCGTAATTATTTAAAGAACAGGAATATAAAACCTGAAATGCAGAAGCTATTCGGATTAGGGTACGCGTTCCCCGAATGGGAACACTTTTTAGCATACGCAAAGGATAATAAAATTGATCTTAACAAAGCCAAACAATTAGGATTAATCGATACTCGCGACAACGGCACATACTACGATAAATACAGAGGCAGGGTAATATTTCCAATATTTTCAACCAACGGACGCGTTATTGCTTTCGGCGGAAGAATTATAACTAAACAGGAAAATACAGCTAAATATTTGAACTCCCCCGAATCTGTAATTTATCATAAAAGGAAATCGCTTTTCGGATTGTATCATTCAAAAGAAGAGATAAGAAAACTCGATAAAGCTATTCTAGTTGAAGGCTACATGGATTTAATAGCTCTTTTCCAGCATGGAATTAAAAATGTTGTAGCCTCCTCGGGCACCGCACTTACGGAAGAACAGGTTAAACTTCTATCGCGTTTTACAAAAAATATAATTGTACTATTTGACGCCGATGCCGCGGGACAGAAAGCCTCAATGCGAAGTATTGAAACATTATTAAAAGAAGATTTTGACGTAAAACTTGTTGCGCTTCCCGAGGGTGAAGATCCTGATTCGTTTGTAAATAAATTCGGCAAGAACGAGTTTGAAGAAAAGATTAAACAAGCAAAAAACTTTCTTGAATATCAAACCGCTCAGTTCGAAGCTATGGGCTGGCTTGAAGATCCTGCAAAACAAGCCGAAGCTATAAGAATATTAGTCCGTTCAGCCGCACTTGTTAATGATGAATTAAAAAGAAGCCTGCTTCTAAAATCTATTTCAAGAAAATTTAATATGAGGGAAAAAATTCTTGAAACGGAAATGAATAAAGTGCTTGACGAACTTAAACGGCTTGAGAACAAACCTGAAAGAGCGCCTCAAAGAAACGTTGAAAGTATGCCGGATGCGCATTTAAATCAGCAATCATCCGAGAACAAAGAGAATCTTTTTGAAAAAGAGATTATACTGCTTCTGCTTGAAGGAAACGAAAATATTACCGGATTTATATTTGATAATATTCAGCCGGATGATTTAAGTAATCCGTTTTATAGAAAACTAGCGGCGGAAATTTATAAACTTTATTTGGATGACGTAGTTTCTACCGCTGAAATTATTGAAAAAATTGAAGATGAAGAATTACGGAATTATGCTTTAAAAATGTCTATTGGACAAGTTACCATAAGCAAAAGATGGGATGAACTTTCGCACAGCGGAAAAATAGACAAACAATTTGCAAAACATACATGCGACGTAGTTAAAAAATACAAAATAATGAAAATAGACGAACAGGTAGAAGCTAACAATAAAAAAATAAACTCGGTTACCGATGAAAAAGCTTTAATGGAACTGATGAAGCTGAATAATGAACTTCAAACCGAAAGAAAAGCTGTGTTAAGTTACGACGAATTAAGCGCATTCAATTTATAGAGTAATTATGATAAATAACCCTAACATTTACGAAATCAATACAAGAGTCTGGATAAGACAGTTTGATACGCTCGATAAGCAGGCATCGTTTGATGATATTCCTGCTGCTTATTGGGATGATCTGAAAAATAAAGGAATCGATTACGTTTGGCTGATGGGAATTTGGAAAACCGTTGAAAGTACTGTTGATAAATACTGCTTTGAAGAAGGACTAATAAACGAATATTCTAAAGCTTTAAAAGATTGGAAACGGGAAGACGTAATAGGATCGCCTTATTCAATTGATTTATACGACGTAAACCCGAAGCTGGGTAATCTTAAAAGTCTTCACAAAATAAGAACAGAGCTTAATAAACGGAAAATGAAATTGATTCTGGATTTCGTGCCAAATCATTTCAGCGCTCACAGCTCCTTAATAAAACAAAACGTTTCATTGTTTTTATCGACCAACGAAAAATATTTTAAAGAAGATCCTCATACGTTTTTTAAACCGGAAAATGAAAATATTGTTTTCGCGCACGGAAGAGATCCTTTTTATCCGGCATGGCAGGATACTATCCAGGTAAATTATTTCAGCGTCAAAGCAAGAGAGTTTATGATAAAAACTCTTATAAATTTAACAAAGTTCTGCGATGGGGTCAGATGCGACATGGCTATGCTGGCTCTTAATAATGTATTTAAAAATACTTGGGGAGGCGTGCTTGCTAACAACGGCTATGAAACACCTAAAGATGAATTTTGGAAACTGGCAATTGAAATTGTAAAAAATACATGCTCTAATTTTTTATTTATAGCCGAAGCATATTGGGATCTTGAATATGAGCTTCAGCAGCAGGGATTTGATTTTACTTATGATAAAAAATTAACGGATAGATTAAAAATCAGTTATGTCCCGGAAATTAAAGACCATCTTCAGGCACATAAAGATTACCAGCGGAAATTAATTAGATTTTTAGAGAACCATGACGAAGAAAGAGCGGCTAAAATTTTCGGGAAAGAAAAATCTCAAGCGGCGGCCGTAATTGCAGGAACGGTAACAGGAATGCATTTTTATCACGACGGACAATTTGAAGGGAAAAAAACAAAACTTCCGGTCCAGCTTGGCCGTGAACCCAAAGAACAGTTATGTGTTTCTCTTAAAACTTTTTACGAAAAATTTCTTGATATAACAAACCGCGATATTTTTAAATACGGCGAATGGGAAATGCTTAAACCTGTTCCTTCATCCGAAAAAAATGGGACCTATAATAATATTCTTGCGTGGACATGGAAATATCTTAATGAAAAAAGACTTGTTGTAATTAATTATGCAGATACTGTTTCAACCTGCTGGCTTAAACTCGATGTGAGAGGTTATCCCGAAGAATTTGCATTAATTGATCTGCTTTCAGATAAGGTATATAACCGTTCAGCCGAAGAAGTACATACAATAGGTTTATATATAGAATTGAGAAATTATAACTGCCACATTTTCGCGTATTAAAATGACAAATAAAACCGCGGTTATTATTCCGGCATTCAACGAAGAAAGCTCTATTGCTAAAGTAATTTTTGATATACCTAAAAATATTGTCGATGAAGTGATTGTTGTAAACAACAATTCAACAGATAACACAGCAGCGGCAGCCGGCAAGGCAGGGGCTACTGTTCTTTCCGAAACATTTCAAGGTTACGGTGCTGCTTGTTTAACAGGAATTGAATACTGCAGAAATAAGAATTTTGATATAATCGTTTTTTTGGACGGTGATTACAGTGATTATCCTGAAGAGATTCCGCAATTGTTAAAACCAATTGTTGAAGACGGTTTCGATTTTGTAATCGGAAGCAGGGTGCTTGGAGAAAGAGAAAAAGGCGCGCTTCCGTTTCAATCACAGGTAGGAAGCATTATTGCAGGTGTATTAATAAACTTTTTCTGGAAAGTTAAATACACAGATCTTGGTCCCTTCCGCGCAATAAAATTTAATAAACTATTAGAAATGCAGATGCTGGACAAATGGTACGGCTGGACTGTTGAAATGCAGATTAAAGCGGCGCAAAATAAATATAAAATTAAAGAAGTACCCGTAAAATACCGTAAACGGATCGGCAAATCAAAAGTTACCGGGACCATTAAAGGGACAGTAATGGCCAGCATTATAATTTTAAGCACAATATTTAAATTCGCATTTAAAAAACATTAATCTTTCCTTCAAATTTTTTGTTATAAAAAATTAAACCTATATGCCCTTATATTCTGTTATAATACCGACGTTAAATGAAGAAGAGAATTTAGAATTACTTCTAAATCATTTAAGAAGTTTTGATGAAGATATTGAAATAATAATATCAGACGGCGGCAGCAGAGATAATACTATAAAAATTGCGGAAAGTTTTAATGTAAAAATTTGCCGCTCTTCTCCGGGAAAAGGTTTACAGTTAAACGAGGGAACAAAATACGCGGAAGGAAAAACATTGATTTATCTGCACGCCGACACTTTTTTACCGCAAAATTCTTTTATTTTAATTAATGACTTTTTTTGCAACAGCCATAATAAAATAGCCACTTTCAAATTAAGTTTTGATACTGAAAATTTTTTAATGAAGTTATATTGCCGGGCGACAAAATTTGATACTATATTTACTACATTCGGTGATCAAGCAATAGTGATAGAGAAGGAATTTCTGAAAAGTCTGGGAGGTTTTCCAAATATTAAACTTTTTGAGGATGTTGAACTTTTTAGAAATGCAAGAAAAGTAGCTCCCATTTATAAATTTCCTGCTGCTGTTATTACATCGGGCAGAAGATTTTATAAAAAGGGAATAATTTTAACCCAGCTGTTTAACATATATTATTTTACTTTATATTTAATGAAAGTTAATCCCGATAAAATTTATGAAAAATATTTTGGCAAATGACGATAACTCCGCCGTAATAATTTTCGCGAAAATGCCGGAACCCGGAAAAGTAAAAACCAGGCTTGCATCCGATCTCGGCAATGATTTAGCAATTGAGTTTTATAAATATAACGCGGCGTATATTTTTGAAGAACTTTCGCAATTGAATAAACTTGGCATCGATTGTTATTTGTTTTACGGAATTGACAATAATGTTTCGGAAATAAAAAAATGGGTTAACAAAAATTTTATTTATAAACCGCAGACCGGCGGTGATTTGGGAAACAAAATGAGCGATGCATTCCAAACTGTATTTGCTCACGGGAAAAATAAAGTAATAATTATAGGCACAGATATCCCGGATTTATCAAAAGATATTTTGTTAAACGCTTTTAATCAACTTGATAATAGTGATTTTGTAATTTCGCCTTCGCACGACGGAGGCTATAATTTTTTAGGAATGAAAAGTTTTTACCCTGAGGTTTTTCAAAATATAAAATGGAGCAGTGAAGAAGTTTTTCCGAAAACAATTAGACAGATTAAAGAGCTTGGTTTAAGTATAAAAGTAGAAGAAAGCCTTATAGACATTGATGATAAAATTGATTTGATGACATGGCTTTCCGAACCGGGTATTGGGAATGTTCAACTTAAAAAGATTATGAAAAAATTATTGATTAATTAACTTAGTATTCTTTGGGAATAACTTTGCAGACTTTGCGAGAAACAATTTCACTTTTCAACCGGCAGGCATGTTAAAAGAACGCTAAAAATACGAAAGGGATGAAATGAAAATATTAATCCTGTTTTTTTTAATTCTTACCAATATAACGACTGCTCAAAAAGAACGGCATAAATTATTCACAGAAATCTTAAATGATTATGTGGTTAACGGATTGGTAAAATATAATGAGATGAAAGGGGATGAAAGATTAACTAAATACATTGACGAACTGCAAAGAGTTAATCCCGAAAACATTGCTGACAAAAATGATAAACTCGCATTTTGGATGAACGCTTATAACGCTTTCACCTTAAAATTAATAGTGGAGAATTATCCCGTCGAAAGCATTAATGATCTGCACACCGGCGGATTAGTTATCGGACAGATTTTAGGCAAAACTGTCTGGCATAAAGAATGGATAAAAATTGGGAATAAAACCTTATCATTGAATAATATTGAACACGATATAATTAGGAAAGAATTTAACGAACCGAGAATCCATTTTGCTCTTGTGTGCGCTGCTTTAAGCTGTCCCCCGCTACTTTTTGAAGCTTATGAAGGTTTTAAACTTGATGAACAATTAGAAAATCAATCAATAAAATTTTTTAACGATGAATCAAAAAATCAGTTCGATTTAAAAACAAAAACCGCTTCACTTTCTAAAATTATGGATTGGTACGATGATGATTTCGGCAGCAATGATGAAGAAATATTATTATATGTATCACGATTTCTGACTGAAGAAATATCAATAAATATAAAGGAAAGTTTATCGGATTGGGAAATTAATTACCTCAGCTATAGCTGGGATTTGAACGAGGCAAAGAAATAATTTATTCTTTTAATTCTTCAAAAATATTTGTACCGGTACCTTCTCTGGTTTCCCATTGGAAATGTTCAATAATCTGAATTCTTCCATCCTCTAAAATTTTAACTTCACAATAAGATTTGCCGCCGTCAAGCATTCCGTCTGTCTGCAATTGAACATATCTAAATTCAAGCTTATCATTTTCCAACTTGCCTATTAAATAACCGGTTTTAATTCCTCCTCCGGAATATTCAGCGATAACAATATTTTCAGTCTGCTTGAAATTAAAATACGTGTCTTTATTTACTACGCCTATTCCATCGGTATGCACAACATTCATTTTAATGTTGTTTAAAAATAATTTATCCCCCATTGGTATTTCCTTTCATAATTCTTTATACATTACATAAGCATCAACATAACCAAGTTTTTTATGATTAAATGATTTCGGTAAAGTGCCGACTATTTCAAAACCGCAGCTTTCCCAAAGTTTTACAGCACCTTTGTTTGTGCTTACAACAAGATTATACTGAATTGCTTTATATCCTAACATTTTTGCTTCTTCCAAAGAATGCAGACACATTGATTTTCCGATTCCTTTTCCTCTCTCTTCGGCACTTACAATATATCCCGCGTTGCACACGTGAGAGCCGTGACCGGGCTGGTTGGGTTTAATATAATATGTTCCTAATATTTTGCCGTCCTCAACCGCGACATAAACAATTTGTATGTTCTTCATCCAAATATCAAAAATTTCACCGCGGCTTAAATTACCGGGGAAAACATATGTGTCGCCGTTTGCAAAAACTTCGGCAACCAACGGATAAATATATTCGAAATCGCTTTTGCCTGCTTTTCTAATCTGCATTTGCTCTCAATTATTAATTACTAAGCTCAATAAAATTTTTTCTTATTTCTTCGGGAATACACGGCCTTCCTTTTTCATTTATTCCAGTGCCGAATACTTTCGCGTTCATGACTAATTTTCTATCCGGTCGTTTATAAATTGTTTGATTAAAACAAAAACACAGCGGAGAAATTTGTTCAAAATTTACTTCAATGCTAAATTCATCTCCGCTTCTCAATGGACTTTTATAATCAAGCTCTGTTCTAATAACAACAAGATTGATCTTTTTTTTTGAAAGTTCAGCGAAACTTATTCCCCTGCTTAATAAAAATTCATGTCTCGCATGTTCTAGATAATTTAGGTATACAGCATTATTAACGATACCCTGAATATCACATTCATAATCTCTTACTTTAAACTCTAGCGAAAACTGACAATCATTCATTCTAACAATCCTGTCTTTAGTTTAATCGGGAAATATTTAAAATCTTCAACCAATTAAAACAATATTTTTTTCAAAAAACTATTTTGACAAATATTTTATAACTATAAATAGGTAATTAATAAATAATCTGAAAAAGTTATAAACCAGGATATGTTAATTATTCCAATCAACCGGACCTTTTTCAAATCTTTCAGCAAATCTTTTAAGAACAACGTCTTTCCATGCTTTTTCGAAATACATAAATCCTTTTTCCCAATCCTCTCCTTCTCCCCATCCTGATTGGGTAAAAACGACCTTTGTTTTATTATTTCCCAAATCCTCAAACCGCAACATTACAATTGTTTTCTGATTATCCCTTAAATCGGGAAGTGACGGCGGGAAACCCCAGGTAAAAGAGAACATTTTATTTTTCTGAAATGAAATTACAATTTCATCTTCCGCTCCTTTGGAACCGGGTGGATTTTCCGGGAAAAAATGCACACGGTATTTTCCCAAAAGTTTTAACTCGACTTCACATTCAGGCGCAAAAAAAGTCTGCATTCCTTTTTTTGTTGTCCATGCATTATATGCATCTTCAATGCCGGCATTTACAGTTATTTCTTGAATTATAATTTTGTTATTCTGATCGGTCATATTATTCCCCCTTATTGATATGACAAAAAGCAAAAAAAATATTAAAATTAAATTTTTCATATTTACCCCATTTTATTAATTTAATTTATTCATCAAGACAGGTAATAATTATTTGACATTGCTCAGCTAGTTTATTTTAAATCGCCCGGAATTAAGGAATACATAAGCGCATCTTTTGAAATTTCATTTGAAAAAATTCTATTCCTTAAAATACCTTCTTTAACCGCGCCCGCTTTTTCGGCGACTTTGATACTAGCAATATTTTCCGGTTCCATAAAAATTTCTATTCTTCTTAATTCAAGTTTTTCGAATCCGAATTTCGCGGCCAATTTTACGGCTCTTGTTGTAGTCCCTTTGCCGGTAAATTCTTTTTTTATCCAATAAGTTACGTTTGCCAGTTTATGCAAATGATTTATATGGTTTAAAACACATTCACCAATATAACTTCCTGATTCTTTTTCAATAATTGCGAATGGGAATTCAATTTTGTTATCCCAATTCTTATTGTAAGCGACATACCAAAGTAAGTTCTGCGTTTCGGTGTAATCAGGTCTGCAGAACGAAAGCCATTTGGAAATTTCCTGCAGGTTATCTTTTATTGCCGAATACCTGTTAAGAAGATCTTCTTTGTTATACTTCCGCAGAATTATATATCCGTCTGAAATTTGAGAATCCATTTTAATCTCTAATGACATTAAGTAAACAATTTTTTATTTCGCGGAAAATACAAAAAAAAAGGGACAGTAATAAATTAACCGTCCCTTTATAAAATCAAAATATTACGCTATTAATTTTTTTTTCGGAATATCGAGGAAAGACCAAGCACAATTATAATTAAAACAACTATGCCCAGTATATATACCCAAACAGAAAGTTCTTCTGTGATTACTTGAGCTTTCCAATTCGCAATGCGGCTTTCAATAGTATCCTTTTGAGATTCTTCAAGCATTTTATGCTCAATTAATATCGGGACCCAATTAGGCTGTATTTGGCCGAACCATAATGTATCTGAAAATGTATAGTATATATTTTCCGATTCGGCTGCTTTTTTAATGCCGATATTTTTAATTTCATCTTCTATAAAACCGGTTACTCTATCGGTGAACTCTTTGCCGTTTTCATACGCGGATAGTTTGATATTTTTTTCTTTAAAAAGTGAATTTATATTTCTCCAAATTTGAGTATTAATTTCATAATTCCATTGGGAAAATTTCGCATCAATCCTTTCAAGGGAGGCAGTCCGGTCGGCTCTGTTCAAATACATTTCCGTTAATTTAGGACCAATTTGTTTCCATGTTTTTGAAAAGCGGTTATATTTTTCCTTCAAATCCGAAAGGTCATCGGCTCTTAATTGGCTTACTTTTATAAATTCTATATTATCGGATATAGTTCTATCAATATTATAAAACAGGTTGTTATATTCTATCTTCTTGTCAAATGATAATCTTTCGGCATCGTTAAGTACAAACGGATGACTCACAAACTCGGCAAGAAGGCTGTCGATAATACCAACAACAATTTCATCTTTTTTTCTAAGATTGGATCTTAACTGATCGGTTAATCTTTGAAGCGACTGAATTGCCGCCGCGTCCTTATTATGCAAATCCTCCAAATCTTTAATCTTTTCAAGCAGGGTTACGTTCTGTCTGTCCAATAATGTGATTCTGTCTTTTAATCCAATAACTTCTTCCTGCAAATCGCTGATCTGAGAAAAATCTCCTCTACGGGTTTCGAGCGCGGCAACCAGGTTGTTAATAGAAGAATTAAAGTTAAGCGGGTACAGGCTGTTGTCAAGCAGCTGAATATCGCCTGCAAAATCACCTTTTAGTTTTATGATTTCATTTTCAATAGAAAAACAATCATCCAATCCGTCAGCGTCTTTAATACTATTTTCAATCTGTTTATATCTGTTTTTAAAGTTTTCAACTTTCTCAAAATCGGATTGAGCAATTAAAAAATTCGTAAAAAAAAGTAAAAATAAAATTGCATTTGATAACTTATATTTTGGGTTTTTCATAATTACCTCTTCACTATCCCTTTGCTTGTTATTTCATAAATGCTTTCGCCTTCAATTAATTCTATATATGTATTTCTTTGATTCAGTACGGGATTTTGCATTCCTTCATTTATAACAAAAAAACTTTTCTCAAGATTTAATGAACTGTTCTCCGCGCTGAACATATAAACATTTTTAAACCCCATCGCGGTAATAAAATAATATCCTTCATTATTTCTTATTAATCTTATTTCTTTTGAGTCGGCGTTTGCCGAATCTCCAAATTCAGCTTGGAATAAAGGAACAACATTAAATGTTAATGAATGTCTTTGTTCTTCCACTATTCCGCTTGCATCAGATTTTAATACATTTTCAAGCGGCCAGCCGAAATTAACCGGTTTAAGCGTTAGGGATGAACAAGCCGCAAAAAGCGGAATGATTATAGCCGTAATTAAAAAATATTTTTTCATAAAGTCTCCTGTTTGTATAAAGTAAAAATAATCAAATAACTTTCCTCAAATGAAATAATAAATTTAATTTTGCAATCATTTTATACTATTAATAAAAAAAAACCTCAAATTTTGTCAATATTTGAGGTTATAAATTTCTGCCAAAATTGTGTTTACTCTTTTTTGTTACTAATCTGCCAAATAATATTCTATATGAGTTACAACTCTCACTTTTTTTATGTAGGAAGTTTTGCTGTCCCTGTCATAAATTGAAAATAGTCCCTGAGTCGCACTTTTAATTTTACCCAATTCGCTTTGAGAATCTTTAGCGAATTTTTCCGCTACGCTTCTTGCGTCCTTTGTAGCTTCTTCAACCATTTCGGGTTTAATTTCATTTAATTTTGTAAATAGAAATTCAGGACGCGCATTATAATCATCTTCTGAGATTACGATTCCTTTTTTAATTAAGTCTGATATTTCACTCATTGAATTTCTTACAAGTTCCACATTATTCGAATACACCGTTATTGTAGAAGTCGCCAAATACCTGAAATCAATTTGTCCGGGCTGAGAATATCTATCGGCCTTTCGGTCTATAATATTTACAGGTGAGATAGTAACTTCGTTTTCTTTAAATCCTTTCCCGTTTAAATATTTCATAACAACTCCGGATTTTTCATCCATCACACTATACAGGTCCGATAAATTGTTTGAAACTTCCTTAAATGAGATAGGCCATATTGCAATATCGGCATTTACTTCTCGCTCTGATAATCCTTTTACTGTTACAAAACGCTCCGAAGCTTTTATAAGGTAAGCGCTGTGCGATACAAAATATCCTAGTACGGCAAGTCCGAGAAAAATTGAAAGTCCCAAAATGGCCGTGTTTATAGTTTTTTTATCCTGCATTATTACCTCAATTATTTTATTCTAAAGATAATATATTATTTAATACTTCTTCACTTACATTTAATAAATCGGAAGCGGGAAGTCTTTCGGTTAATGTTTTCCAATTTTTATCTTTGGTGAAAATATCTTTAAACAACGGGAAAGAATCCTGAATTTTTCCGGCATTAGCAAGAGCAACCGCATACCAGTATTTTATTTCAAGATTTTCCGGGTAAGCTTTCATAGCGGATTCGTATTCTTTTTCAGCGGCGTCAAAATCATTTTTTTCAATAGCCGAATCTCCTTTATTCATATGAACATAAGCGTTATGAACATTAAGCAGCCGTCTCATCTCTTTTATTGGGTTTGAATGATCCGCAATTTTAAGATTCAGTATTTCATCTTCCCAAATATTCCCCGAAGAATTACCTTTTACAACAATCATTGCAGCCGATTGTTTACCGCGGATATCGCCTCCTTCTTTCTGCGCGGCTTCGAGGGCTGCCATCATTCTTTCGGCCAAGGCGCCATTTGTGTTTTTAAATGCTTGGGCCATAGAAGACCAAACTTTTTCGCTAAGCATTAAATTAGCCTGTACTGAAAAATTTTCCTCATTTATACTTCCGGCCGCGTAAATACATTTTTGTCCTGTATATGATGCCGAGTTTCCGAATTTATCAACAACACCCAATTGTCTGAAATCCCTACCGTCATCAGATTCGATCAAATCATCTACAACTTCCTGAGCGGTTTTACCCAGTTTTAAAAGTTCAAGTCCGCGCGGTCCGAACGAAGCATTTGTAAAAGATTGCGTGGCTATTGCACCTACTCCGGCTTCAGCCCAGCTTACGCGTGAGCCTACATTAAACCAGTGAGTTTGAACCGCCACACCCATTTCACCAGTTTCAGGATCACGCGCAACAATTGAGTATGTATGCGCTAATTGACTAGGAAATTGATTCTGCGCGGCAATATAATCTGAAAACAATAAAATAATTATAACAACAGTAAAAAAATAATTTTTCATTCTTCACCAATTTTTATTAAAATTTCTTTTTTGATATTCTTATTGAGTCATTTTTATTATCAATAATAAATATTTCTCCGTAATAGTCTGTTAGCCACAAGTTGTTATTAATTGTAAAATTAAATTCGTCGAATTTTTCCTTTTTTAAGCCAAGCTTTATTAAAAAGTAAGGAATAATATTAGAATGACTTACTATTAATACAGAACTACCGCTGCTATAAATTTTCGATAATGAGTCCAAAAATGTACCTATAAATGAAGTATCGCTGCAAGCTTTTTCAATCTTTATCTCTAAATTTTTACTCTCTGAAATATAATAAGCTGTCTGCAAGGTTCTTGTTAAAGCACTGCTGTAAACCGCAGTTAAATTTATACTTTCAAAATATTTTTTAAGTCTTTTAGAAGTGTTTATACCGGTTTCGTTTAATGGTTGGTAATCGGTTAAGTTAGACTGCCATTTTTCGATTTTTTCCGAGTGACGGACCAAATATATTTTCGGTTGCCCGAATATTTGAAAGCTCGAAACTATAAGAATATAAAATACAAATCCGGAAACTTTATTTAAGCGCATCAAACTTTTTCCTTTTAATTTATATTACTGTAATTCTGATGCGGTATATGGTTTTGAAAGCAGATCTTCAAAAATTTTCCATTTTTTTGCCGGTTCATCCGAATCCGTAATTTTATTCTCAATATATTTTTCGACCAATACTTCTCCTAAATTATAATTTATAACATAACTTTGGTATTTTTTACTAAACCTTAAATTCTGCTCGGCTCTTTCACGTGTTTTAAGTTCATACTTCATTATCCACTCAATAAAATCCTCATCGCTGAATTCACCGTTAATCAAATTCCTGGTAGCAGCATTTCCAGCAAAACTAAGCTTGCCAACCAAATCCATTATTTTATAAAACTCTTCCGTTTTAGAAACATCCAATCCGGCTAGCGGGAATAATACTTCTTTTTCAAATTTAATTTTTTCTTCTTTTGAGAAAGCGACATTTACACCGTAGTTGGCCGAACCTTCAGCAATGAATGACTGAGGACTGAATAAATTATAAATTGAAAACTCAATCCATTTTAATTCATTCAACAATTTTTTCTCAAACAATAAATTATAAATGTGATGCCCCGGATAACCTTCATGAGCGGCCAAATCAAGCGCGCCGTCAATATATTTAGGGTTATCGGTATTTACCTGAATTAGACTATAATAATTTCCTTTGTACCAGTTATAAGCTCCCCATGGTTTATCGGAAACATATTCGATTGAAAAATTTTCATTTTCGGGAAGATCAATAAATTCTTTTGTCCTTCTTCTGCATTCATCAATCGCGGCGGTGAATACATCATTTAATTTGTTTTGAGGAATAATAAACTGACTTCTGAAATTATTTAATCTATCGCCCAGCTTGCCGAAACCGGGCAGCAATTCATTTAATTCCTCTTTAACACCTTCAAAATATTCCTGCGTTTTTTCAGGTACCACAACATCAAATAATAATTTTGTCTGCTCATCGAATGAGATTTTTTTCCCGCCTACAATTTCCATTCTGGTTTTTACCGCAATAGTCTGTTTAATTAAATATTGATGGCGTAAATTCCAGAGTTCATCGAAACCGCTTGTATTAATATTTCTTAGTTGTTTCAAAATTTCTTCAGCTTCTTTAATTAAACTTTGGGAATCAGGTTTAATGTTTCCGGACGGTCTCCATTCCTCAGGACCATGATATGCGTCAACAAAATCGGGATCCAGCACCCCGCATTTTAAGGAAAGTTTAACATAATCTTCTGCTAAATTATTAATCATTTTTTTTGAATCTTCTTTAGGCGCACATGATATAAAAAATACAAAAACAATAATTATTGAAGCAGATTTTAATTGACTCATATTTCCCCCCGGTATAATTGCATATGTTTTATAAATAATAAATCATATTAATAATTTGCGGATGATAATTCAACGAATCAGTTTATTTATAAAAAACAATATTGGTGACTGAAATCACCCAGGAAAAAGTTCTTTATGAAATAATAAATTACAATTCATATATTAAATACATAAATAAAATCATGCCTGATTGAGCGTTCTATAGTATCATTATCTAACATATAAATTACATATACATAACTATTTATTCATAAGTTAGGAGGAATAATGAGATATATTCTTATACTCATTCTCGTTGCCAAAATTACACTAGCTCAAGGCGGCATTATTTGGCAGAAATTAAATACCGAACTACCGGCAAATGGATTTTCATGGAGTACTCCCTTAATAATGGATCATAAATTATTCTGGGCTGGTCAGGATAAAGCATTCGCGGCTTTGGATGAAATTACAGGAAGTATTATTTGGATTGATTCAGTAAATTTCCCTTTGGGTACATATGACAGCCCGGTAGGGTTTGAAGGTAAGGTTTTTATTAGCAAAGGTGATGCATGGTCTGATCCTGGGCAGAATGCTCTTTACGCTCTTGACGCTGAAACCGGAAACATTGTTTGGCAGAAACCGGGATTGACTATTTTTAACCGTTCTTCAAAACCAATTCATACTTCTCATGAAACAATATTTATTGCTTCTACCGATACCCTTTACTGCCTTAATATTAATGACGGATCGGTTGTTTGGAAAAAAGACGGTTTGTTTTCAAATCTTTTAATTGACAACAGCGGTACTAGACTATTTGCCTCAAGAAGAGAATCCGCAATGGTTGAAGTACTTAATCCGTTAAACGGAGAGCAATTTTGGTATCTTACATTACCGGATGATGAAAACTTTATACATGGAATGGCTTTTACAAGCTCTATAATAAAAGACTATTTGATATTAGCGCCCGACTGGAATTGGAATGTTGATACTCAATATGTATACTGTATTGATGTTCAAACAAAAGAAATTATATGGAGAACAGACAAAATCGGACATACCGGTAATGGTGCAAGTCCTGTAATAATGGATCTGATGGTATTTGCTGGGACACAAAAATCCTCATCGGATACATCCCAAAATATTGTTGCTTTTAATTTATCAGACGGAAATATTGTTTGGGAAAAACCGGTTAGAGGGAGCGGCGCTACTAATACACCTTACGTAATTGCGCTCGATGGAAAAGTCTATTATGAATATAATATGAACAACGATTATTTTGTCGTTTGCGCCGATGCCGCAACTGGAACTGAAATTTGGAAGTCAAAACCTGAAGGTAGTTTTGAATGGTGGCCAATTTCATGGGGCTCTCCTTTATTGTATAATAATCGATTATTTATGCCCACGGACGGAGGAGGTATTTATTGCTATGATGCCGGACAAGTAAACGGTTCTTGGTTAATGGTCAGCGGAAATGTAAACGCAACTAATTCATATTCTCCTGATCTTATAACTAAGGTTGAGAAGGATGAAAATGTAATCCCTTCTGAATATAACCTCGAACAGAATTTCCCGAACCCGTTTAATCCAAGTACAAATATTTCATTCGTCATTCCAGAAGAGGGATTTGTAAAATTATCGATTTATAATTCTATTGGTGAAAGAGTTGCGGTATTAGTAAACAATAATTTATCCGCCGGAAAATACATAAAAGATTTTAACGGTGAAAAATTATCAAGCGGAATTTATTTTTATTCTCTTGAAGTAAACTCAAAAATAATTACTAAAAAGATGATGCTTTTAAAATGATAGAATCCTTTTAATAAAAAGCGCGGGGCAGCCCGCGTTTTTTATTATATAATTATATTAAAATATTTTTTTAACATTTCTAAATATTCTTTTTCGTCTGGCAGAATTGTTTCAGCCTTTGTGCCGTTTTCTGTAATAATTATTTTTAAGTCACTTATTGTAATGCGTCCTTTTTCAAAGGCTTTTGAGCATATCCTCTTTTGAGTAAAATGGGAATCGGGCGATGTTTGATGGTAATTACACATAAACTGGAAATTATCAAACTTTTCTTCATCAACACTAAACAAATAACTTTCTTTAAATATTATTCCGTCCGGCGACTTTAAAAGTTTATAATAGTTCTTATCATATTTAATGATTTTGAAATATCCGGTTTCATCTTTTTGTATTATTCCTGTTTCAAACTTCAACGGCTCTAAAAAATTATCCCCGAATCCCACATCTGCTAAATATTCATCGCCATTAATATCTACAATTAACGCCATATGGTCGTAATCGGGTCCCGGTATTTGTTGATTATTATAAACACGCGCGTTTATCATTTTAACCTTAAATCCCAATTCGATTAAAAACTTATAAAACAATCCGTTTAACTCGTAACAAAATCCGCCACGGTTGTTATTTAAAATTTTCTTTTCAATAAGATCGAAGTCTAATATTATTTTATTGTTGTAATGTATGTCCAGATTTTCAAACGGAATATTATAAAGATGATTTTTATGAAGCAGTTTTAGATTTGTTAAATCGGGATGAGTTACGTTTTCTATTTTTAATCTTTTTAAATATTTTTTAGCATTCATAATTTTAAAATTTTATTTCAGTAAAAGCATTTTACGCGACGCTGAAAAATTCCCGGCGGTCATTTTTATGATATAAACTCCACTAGCAAAACCGGAACCGTTAAATTCAACTTCGTAATTTCCCGGTGATTTTGTTTCGTTTACGAGCGTTGTTATTTCGTTTCCCAAAATATCGTATATTTTTAACGTAGTAGTGGGCGCAAAGTTTGCGTCAACTACGGGAATTGTGAATTTAATATTTGTAATAGGGTTAAACGGATTCGGGTAATTCTGCGATAGCGTAAATTGGTTTTTTAATTCTTGATTTTCTTTTATTTCCGTAATCTGATTCAAATTAAATTTCCACATTGAACGCCCAAAGGTTGCGGCTACTAATGTTCTTGTTGGATTATGCAAAGTTATATCAGTTACAGGTACATTCGGCAAATCTGTTCCGAGTAAATTCCAATTAACGTTATCATTTGTATAAAATACTCCCGCATCGCTTGCCGCATAAAGTACCGATGTATTATTTGAATCTACTATTACATCATTTAACGGAATTTCAGGCAGATTTCCTGAAATGTCTTGCCATGAATCTCCGGCATCTGACGTTTTAAAAATATGAGAAAGATATTCATCCTGCCTGTAACCGGATAATGTAACATAAGCTATGTCTTTAATAAAAGGGTCAGCCACAATCCGCGTAACCCATCTTAACGGCAGCGAAGTCGATATTTGTCTCCAAGTTGTTCCTTCATCTTTTGTAACCCAAATATTTCCGTCATCGGTGCCGGCGTAAATATAATTTGAATCAGAAGGCGCAACTGCAATTGTAGTGACGGTTCCAAAGGTCACATTTCCGAAATGTGGATCGGCCAGAGGCGGACTAATTGATTTCCAGGACACGGCTCTGTTTATTGATTTATAAACTCTGTTAGAGCCATAATACAATGAAGCCGGATTCTGCGGATTAAAAACAACAGGCGTGTTCCAGTTTTTAGGTTCGCTAAAATTTATACCCGATGTAGCATTAAAAAAATTAAATCCGCCGTCAACCGATCTTAAAAGATTACCGTACTGACTTTCTCCATATACAAAATTGTTGTCTTTGGGATCAACCAATACGTGAAATCCGTCTCCTCCTGTAATAGGCTCCCAATCGTCAAGTTTTCCGGTTAAAGTTCTAATCGTAAAATTATCCTGCGTTCCGCCGTAAAGTCTTTCAGGATTTTGATAATCTATTTCGCAAGTATAAAATTGAGTAACAGGCAGACCGAAAGCTTTTGACCAGCCGGTACCGGCGCTTTCTGTTTTAAATATTCCGCCGTCATTACCCAGAATTATAAAGTCTTGATTCTGCGGATGAATATACATTCCGTGCTGATCTACATGAACTCCTCTAAAGGTATTATTCCAATTGTTGCCCCCATCCTGAGTTTTGTAAACCTCAAGTCCTAATACATAAACAACATTCGGGTTAGCCGGGCTGATTCTAATATTTCCAAACCACCACCCGAAAGTTGAATAAACACTTACGTTTGAAAGTTTAGTGTCATTTGTTCTTTGCCAGCTTAAACCTCCGTCAGTTGTCTTGTAAACACCGGCAAAATCTCCGCTGGCGTCCGCATAAATTGCAAACAAAATATCAGGATTACTTTGCGAGATTGAAATTCCGATTCTTCCAATATCAAAATTATTATTGGGAATACCGTTTATTAATTCTGTCCAGCTGTTTCCACCGTCAGTTGATTTATAAATTCCGCATTCTGTTCCGCCGTAATTTCTGCTGCCCGGCTCGCGTATTCTTTCCCACATAGCAGCGTAAATAATATCAGGATTGTCCGGATTAATTGCTAAATCAATACATCCGGTTTTCCCGGAAATGAACTTTACATTTGTCCATGTTTCTCCTCCGTCTTCCGAACGGTAAATTCCCCTTTCGTTATTTTCTGAAAATAATTTTCCCATTGCACCGGCAAATATTCTATTATGATTTGTCGGATCAACAATTATTCTTGAAATGTATCTTGTGTTTTCAAGTCCCATATGCTTCCAATTCAATCCGCCGTCGGTAGATTTAAAAATTCCCATCCCCTCATATGTCATGGAACCCCCGCCGGCATTAACCTCGCCTGTGCCCACATATATAATTGAGGTATTTACAGGATCAACCGCAATATCACCGATGGATAAACTTAATGTATTGTCAAAAATCGAAAACCATTTTTCTCCGCCGTCAACGGATTTTAAAACTCCCCCCGAAGCAGCACCTGCGTAAATTGTGTCATAACTATTGGGACTCATCTCAACATCAGTAATTCTTCCGCCAATGTTTGTAGGACCGGCAAACTGCCACACACCTGAATTAAAATTATTCTTCTTTTTTAATGATGTTACATTTTCAAGTGCTTGTTTGTAAATATCATAAGGGATTTCTTTCTGCGGGAAAATTCTTTGTGTTATGAACCAATCGTTAGGAAGCTCTTTTGACTTTTTAATAACTTTAACATCTTTTTCAGATTCGGACATTTCCCACCTGAAGAAAAAGAGCATGCTAAAAAAAAGCAACAAGGAAAAAATTTTTATTTTGTGGTTCATTAGGTAATTTGATTTTGATTGTGATAATATCAAAGACTGGATTAAAAATCTATGTATTTTTTTACACAATATTTTTCGGGTAAAAATGAATGTAATTACTGTGCCTGTTTCCTGTAGAATAGTTTTCGCGGAAATGACTTTTAATGTTATTTTTTTACTATACTTAATCTGCCTTTTGATGATTCAAATTCAATACGCGGACCGCCTCCGTTAACGCTTCCCCTTATTACATCTTCTCTGTTCCTTCCATTACTCGGGTAATCAAAATCACATTCAAATTTACCATTTCTATTAAGATCAATATCGAGATCAAATTTCGACGATGCTGGTAATTCTAATTTAATATTTCCCTTAAATGTCTCAAACATGCAATTGTTCTGCAGCTTGTCAAAATCAATTATTGCCTCTCCTTTGTAGGTATCTAAATCAATTCCCCCTTTTAATCCTGAAATCTTAATTTTGCCTTTATAACTTTCCATCTTAATATCCGCATTAAGATTTGTTATTTCTGTTTCCGATTTATAATCATCAATTTTTAAATTGGCGGTTTTAGGCATTTTTATTTTATAATGTACTAAAGCACGTGTTTCGGATCCCCAAAAGCTGCGGTTCTTATCATATTTTGATTCAATACGAATTGAATTGGATGTAACATCATATTTTATTTTAACATTTTCGAGCTGTTCTTCGGCATCGGTATTTGACCATCTTTCATCATCAGCTTCAATTTTCACATGAACATACACTTCGGCTTTATCCCATGTTTCTATATAAATACTCCCCTTATATGTATCAACAATTACAGTACCTTCCCTATTTAAGGCAAATGTTTTTTCTTCTTCCTTGAAATTTTGAGCGGATAGATTTTGTAAAAATAGAATAAATATAATAATGACAAGTAAAATTTTACTTTTCATTTTCCACCCCATTTTTTTTGTATTAATAAACACTTGTTTTAGACTTACTATATCAAAAAAAGTTGTAAAGCTTCAAAATGAGTCAAATCTGCGACTAATCCGATAAAATAGATATAAAGATATTTTTATTGATAATTATTCTTATTTAGACTAGATTTAAATAATGAAATAATACTTATATGTTTTATTTAACTATCATTAAATGATTTCGATTATTTAATAAAAAAAATAGAGTGTAAAAAGCGCCGGAACCAAGAGGTATATAATGGAAAAAAATAAAATTTTATTTTCGATTTTTATTTTAATATTTATTTGTAATGCAAGACTTATTTGCCAGAATGATATAAAAACAGAAAATCAAAATGATGAAAACTCTGACTCATATTCCGATAATTTTATATCAGATATAAATTATTACGGTATCGATTTTGAATTCGGATACAAAGGAGATTTCTTTTCAAACCTCTCCGGCGGAACGGATAAAAGTTCTGTTTACCTGGATAATTTCGATGTTATTTTTAATCTGAATTTGGAAAAGATGATAGGCTGGAAAGGCGCGACTTTAATAACATATATTCTCGGCAATAACGGCGGGGAGCCCGCTGAATATTCAGGCGTAATTCAGGGCATCAGCAACATTGCCGCTCACGATACATGGAAATTATATGAATTGCGTCTTGAACAAATCTTACTCGACGGCGATCTTTCTCTTCTAGCCGGATTGTATGATTTGAATTCTGAATTCGACACACGGGAATTTTCAGGAATATTTATTAATCCTTCACACGGAATTGGGCCTGAATTTGCAATGACGGGCCATAACGGTCCTTCAATATTTCCAAACACATCTTTAGCGTTAAGAGCTAGTTATAATTTTTCTCCTTCGTGGAATCTTAAAGCCGCAGTGTTCGACGGTATTCCGGGAGATTTAAATAATCCGCACGGGACAAATGTAATTCTCGACAAAAAAGACGGGCTTCTTTTAACTTCCGAAATTAATTTTACAAACGGGTCCGAAGAAATTAATGGCGAATATTTTAAACTCGCGATCGGCGCTTGGTATTACTCGGGAGAGTTCGAAACAATTTCTGAAGTTGATAATTTAGGAAATCCCCTTTTACAAATAGGTAATTACGGTTTTTACAGTTCTGCGGAAAAGTTTTTATTTACGGAAAACGAAAGCACAAATGAAGGGCTCGGAGCTTTTGTAAGGTTCGGCTGGGCAAATAATAATATTAACCCGGTTGATTCATATATCGGCGCAGGAATAAATTATCTAGGCTTAATCCCCGGAAGAGAAGAAGATGTTTTAGGTATCGCTATTGCGGCAGCTCATAATAATGAAAAATGTCAAACGATTTTAAATGAAGAAAATATTGATCTGAAAGACTATGAATTTATTTTAGAACTTACATATAGCTTAAAAATTAATAATTGGCTGCAAATCCAGCCGGATGTTCAGTATGTTGCTAATCCGGCTGTTTGCCAACAAAATACTTATGCCTTTGTTTACGGTACAAGATTGCAGTTAAGTTTATAATAATTTTATTAGATGCTTCTGAAATTTCAGAAGCATCTAATCTTGCAAAAACATAAATAAAAACTCAAATATTTAATATCCCGCCATATTAGTTATTATTCAAAATTTCTTTCCTTATTAAATACTAATAGTTATATTAAACAAAAATTATTCCAAAGTTTATGCAAAGAAAATTCATAGAAATTCAGGACGTTTTTGTTAATTCAGACGTTTTTGAAACAAAGTTCACTTGCGATCTTGAAAAATGCAAAGGCGCATGCTGTACAATGGAAAGCGATTACGGCGCTCCATTAAATGAGGATGAAGTTGAAATTATTAATAATATTTTGCCGGACTTAAAAGACTATATCCCCGAAATTAGCTGGAATCAAATAAACCGGGATGGGTTTTACGAAGAGAAACAAGGTCAATTGATGACAACAAGCATCAACAAACATGAATGTGTTTTTGTTTATTACGACGGCGATATTGCGAAATGCGCAATCGAAAAAGCATATTTTGACGGAAAAGTAAAATTTAGAAAACCTATTTCCTGCCATCTTTTCCCAATCCGTGTTTCTAATTTCGGCGGACCGGTACTAAAATATGAAAAATATGAAGATTGTTTTCCCGCTCTTGAAAAGGGAAACGAAACTAATATAAGTGTTTTTGAATTTTGCAAAGATGCTCTTGAAAGAGCTTTTGGTAAACTTTGGTTCAAACAAACAGGAGATTCCAACAGGGAATAATTATGCTTTCTTTATACCAAAAATTATCAATGCAGCAGAAACTTTCGCCTCAGCAGATTCAATATCAGAAACTGCTTCAGCTTAATACAATGGCTCTTGAACAGAGAATTAAAACTGAACTTGAGCTTAATCCTATTTTAGAAGAAAGTTTGGACGAAGAATTAGAATTAACCCAGGATCAGCTTGAGGATTCCGACGATAAATTTGAAGAAAGTGAAATAGGCGAAGAAGATTCATATGAAGATTCAAAAGATGACGAGTTTGATGTAGAAGATTATATGAATGACGAGGAACTGGACAACGACAGGATTAATTACAGTCCGGATGACGATGATAAAATGCAGCCTGTTGCGCCGGCCAAAAGAAGTCTTTCCGATATTTTAATCGATCAGCTGCATATGCTTGATCTTCCCGAAAACCAGATTATTCTAGGCGAAGTAATAATACAAAGCCTGGATAACGACGGCTACTTTAAGCAGGACCTCATTAAAATAGTTGAAGATTTAAAACTGTTTGAACACGTAGATGTTTCTATTAACGATGCGGAAAAACTACTGTGTCAAATTCAAAGGTTTGAGCCCGTAGGAGTTGCCGCCAGAGATTTGAGAGAATGCCTGCTGATTCAGCTGCATAATTCCTCGTTCGATCCGTATTATTCCTTTATAGCAGATAAAATATTAACTGATAATTTCCATGATTTCGCCAATAAAAGATTTGACGCAATTCAGAAAAATTTGGACCTCTCAAGAGAAACACTTAAATCTGCCCTTGATGTAATTCAAAAACTGAACCCAAAACCCGGCGAAGGAAATATTCAATCGGAAGAGGCTAACCAGGTTACCCCCGATTTTTTAATTGAGAAAATAGATAATAATTATGTTGTTACATTAAACGACAGAAGCGTTCCTTCGGTAACAATAAGCCAGGACTACTTGGAAATGCTTAATACAAATAAACGTAAAAGAAAAATTTCAGAAAGGGAAAAAGAAGCGCATAAGTTTTTAAGAGAAAAATTCGAATCGGCTAAATGGTTTATCGCATCAATTCAGCAGCGCAGACATACTTTAATGAAAATAATGCGCTCAATATTAGAAAAACAATATGAGTTTTTTGAATACGGCTTAAAAGCACTAAAACCAATGATCTACAAAGATATTGCAGATGAAGTTATGATGGACATATCAACAATTAGCCGTGTCGTTAACGGAAAATATGTTCAAAGTCCACAAGGTATACACGAACTAAAATTCTTTTTCAGTGAAGGGCTTGCTACCGATTCAGGAGACGAAGTATCAAACAAACATATAAAAATGCTTATTGATGAAATATGTAAGAGCGAATCGAAAAAATCACCTTACAGCGATGATAAAATTGCTAAAATACTGAAGGATAAAGGCATTCATATTGCAAGACGTACTGTAGCAAAGTACCGCGAACAGCTGAAAATACCTGTGGCAAGGCTTCGTAAAGAATTATGATTCTTCTCTTTGATCTATTAATTATAATCCTGCTATTCGCTTTATTCGGCGTTTCCCATTCTATACTTGCTTCAAATAAAGTAAAAAAAAGAATTGCCGACGGCGTTGGAAATAAAATAGCATTTTACAGGTTGTTTTATAATATAACATCTTTATTAACGTTCTTTGCACTTTATGAAATATCGCCCAAACCTAATGTTATTATTTATGATCTAAATTACCCTTGGGATATTTATATTTTGGTGCCCCAGTTTTTAAGTTTGATAGGATTAATTTGGGCTGTTAGACCAATAGATCTAAAAGAGTTTATAGGTATAAACCAAATTATAAGATATCTTAACGGTAATTATAATTCTGATGAGCTTGACGAACATTCGCAATTAATAATTGAAGGTGCTTTTAAGTATTCCCGGCATCCAATATATTTCTTCTCAATTCTGTTTTTAGGATTCCGTCCCGTAATGGACGTGTTCTATTTAACATTTTACATTTGTTTAATTGTTTATTTTATTGTTGGTTCAATTTACGAAGAAAAAAAACTTAGTATAAAATTCGGCGTCAAATATACTGACTATCAAAAAAAAGTTCCGGCGTTTGTGCCGTATAAAATTTTTACTACGTAAGAAATATTTTCAAAACCTTTGCGTCTTAGTCTCTAAGCGGCGAAATATTATTGCCGCAAAGGCACCTAGACACAAAGAAAATAATGGAGAATAAATTGTCAAAGAAAATAAGATCGACAACCATACTTGGAGTTATTCATAAAGGAATTGCGGCAATTGGCGGCGATGGACAGGTAACGCTGGGAAATACTGTCGTAAAACACAATTCAACGAAAATACGAAAACTATACAACGGTAAAGTCCTGTGCGGATTCGCGGGTTCAGCGGCCGATGCTTTTACTCTTTTAGAGAGATTCGAAGAAAAACTTGAACAATACAGAGGAAACGTAAACAGAGCAGCGGTTGAACTGGCAAAGGATTGGAGAACCGACAAATACCTGCGTAAGCTTGAAGCTATGCTGGCCGTTATTTCTGAAGATCAGGCATTTATTGTTTCGGGAACAGGAGACGTAATTGAACCCGACGATCAAATTGTTGCTATTGGATCGGGCGGAATGTATGCTTTGGCCGCGGCAAAGATGTTAAAAAAATATAGCGAACTTTCGGCTGTTGAAATTGTTAAAGAAGCTTTGGGCACTGCGGCTGAAATTTGTATCTATACAAACGAGAAAATTAATGTTGAAGTTATTGATAAATAAAGGCGATACAGAATGAAAAATTATGACATGGAAACTCTTACACCAACTCAAATAGTAAAAGAACTTGATGAATATATTATTGGTCAGAATGATGCTAAACGCGCGGTTGCGATTGCTTTAAGAAACAGATGGAGACGGCAGCAGGTCGACGAAAGTATTAAAGAAGAAATAATGCCCAATAATATTATTTTAATTGGGCCGACCGGTGTTGGCAAAACAGAAATTGCGCGAAGGCTTGCAAAACTTTCAGGCGCTCCGTTTATTAAAGTCGAAGCATCAAAATTTACCGAAGTCGGTTATGTCGGCCGTGATGTTGAATCAATGATACGAGATTTAACCGAACTTGCTACAACAATGGTGCGTGCAGAAAAAACAGAGGAAGTGCAGGAAAAAGCTGAACATATGGCCGAAGAAAGAGTTCTCGATATTTTAATTCCTCCCGTTAAAAAACCGGTCCACGCAAATACTGAAAATGAAGACGATAATGAAATTCTGCAGAATGAAAAAACACGCGAGTGGATGAAAAAGAAACTTCAGAACGGAGAACTAGACGATAAAATGATTGAGTTCGACGCAACAGCTTCTTCCTCAATTGGAATGCAGGTATTGGGACCCTTTGGTATGGACGATATGGGAATGAATATTCAGGAACTCGTTTCTAATATGATGCCGAAAAAGAAAAAGAAAAGAAAAACTTCCATTAAAGAAGCAAAAAAATATATTCTGCAGGAAGAAGCGCAAAAATTAATAGATATGGAAGCAGTACAGAAAGAGGCAATTAAACGGGTTCAGGATTCGGGAATTGTATTTATAGATGAAATAGATAAAGTTGCCGGCGGAGGCAAATCGCAAGGACCGGATGTTTCACGAGAAGGCGTGCAGCGTGATCTATTGCCTATTGTTGAAGGCTCTACCGTCAATACAAAATACGGGCCGGTTAAAACCGATCATATATTATTTATTGCTTCAGGTGCTTTTCATGTTTCAAAACCTTCCGATTTAATACCTGAACTGCAGGGCCGTTTCCCTATCCGCGTTGAACTGAAAAGCTTAAGCGAAGAGGATTTTATAAAAATTTTAACAATCCCGCAAAACGCTCTGCTAAAACAATATACTGCCCTGCTGCGTACCGAAGGAGTCGATATAGAATTTCAGGAAGACGCAATAAAAGAAGTAGCAAAAACCGCGGCTCATGTAAACGAAGATGTTGAAAATATAGGAGCTCGCAGACTTCATACAATTTTAACTACCTTGCTTGAAGATATATTATTTGAAGTTCCGGATAAAATCCCCGATAGTAAAATTATTATTACAGGTAAAATGGTTAACGATAAACTGGATAAAATTGTTAAGAACAGAGACCTAAGTAAATATATACTATAGATAGTTTATTATTTAACTGAAAAGTTTTAAGATATATTACAGATTTATTTATGCTGAATTTTTAAGAAGTAAAACTTAAAAATTCGGCATATTTTTTACATTAACAAACGGGTTACAATTATGAAAAAATTATTAATAGTTGTTTCAATTATATATATATCTGCATGTTCTCCAGGTTTAAAAAATCTTCAATTATACAAAGAAGATATTCAGAAATATTATGAATCCGGGATGTACGGTCTTGAAGCAAGAGAAATTGTTGAAGATGCTTTAGAGGAAATAAAAAATGCGCCGAGTGTTTTAAATCCAGCGGTGGTATTTGACGTTGACGAAACAACATTATCAAATTACAAACATATTAAAGCAATAAGTTTCGGGTATTTACCTGTTCATTGGGAAAAGTGGCTCGATGAATCCAAAGGGGAAGCAATTCTTCAAACAAAATATCTTTATGATTATCTGGTTGACCATAATTATAAAATAATTTTTATTACGGCACGAAGCGAAAGTCAATATGAATCAACTTATAAAAACCTAATTGATGAAGGCTATACGAAAATTGATACCCTTATATGCAAACCTTTAAAATACCCCAAACTTCCTTCCGCAGTTTTTAAAGAAAGAGAGAGGAAAAATCTTACAGAAGCAGGCTTTAATATAGTTGCATGCGTAGGCGATCAGGAAAGTGATTTGTTCGGGGAATACACGGGAATTAAGGTGAAGCTCCCAAACTATATGTATATTGTCGATTAACTTTGCTGTTTACCTTATTTCTTTAAAAAATTGAGAGTTTTGATTTAAACTCTATCCTACTAATTCCTTATATTTAGTGTTCATTTTAAAATAATATTGATTGAGATTATAAATGCGCGTAAAAGATTTAACCGACATACCAAAAGCATACGAACCGAATGCGGTCGAAGAAAAATGGTATAAATACTGGGAAGAAAATAAGTTTTTCCATTCAGAAATCGACAATTCAAAAGAGCCTTATACTATAGTAATACCTCCTCCGAATGTAACGGGAATACTTCATCTGGGGCATATTCTAAACAATACGCTGCAGGATATATACATCCGCTACAAAAAAATGATGGGCTTTAACGCCTGCTGGGTGCCGGGAACCGACCATGCGTCAATTGCAACCGAATCAAAAGTTATTTCGTATTTGAAAGCAAAAGGAATTGACAGATATAAATTATCTCGTGAAGAATTTTTAAAATACTGCTGGGAATGGACTGAATTATACGGCGGAATAATTTTCAGTCAGCTTCGCAAACTTGGCGCGGCTCTTGATTGGGACCGACAGCGTTTTACAATGGACGATCATTATTATAAAAAAGTAGTTGAAGCATTTGTAAAACTTTATAAAGACGGACAAATTTATAAAGGGCATAGAATGGTAAACTGGTGCCCCGCTTCCAAATCGGCTATCTCCGATGAAGAGGTAATTTTCCAATCTGTTAACGGAAAATTATGGCATCTGCATTATCCTATAGACGGAACGGACGAATTCCTTGTTGTTGCCACAACCAGACCCGAAACAATGCTGGGAGATACGGCTGTTGCCGTAAACCCTAACGATGATAGATTCAAACATCTTATTAGCCGAAAAGTTATGCTGCCTATTGTTGGTAGAGAAATACCAATTATCGCCGATGAATATGTAGATATGGAATTTGGAACCGGGGCCGTAAAAATTACTCCGGCTCACGATGTAAATGATTATGAAATGGCTCAAAGACATAAATTGGATTTGATTAATATTTTTAACGAAGATGCCACGGTTAACGGCAACGCTCCACGTGATTTTCAAGGACTAGATAGATACGAAGCACGAAAAAAAGTTGTTGAACGTTTCGAAGAATTAAAACTGCTCGTTAAGGTTGAAGATTATACAAATAAGGTCGGCTATTCCCAGCGCGGGGGCGTGCCGATTGAACCATATCTTTCGGAACAATGGTTTATGAAAATGGATGATCTCGCCAAACCCGCCCTTCAAGTTGTAAAAGATGGAAAGGTAAAATTTCATCCAGCGCATTGGATAAAAACTTATGAACACTGGATGGAAAACATTCGCGACTGGTGTATATCCCGCCAGCTTTACTGGGGACATAGAATTCCTGTTTGGTATCACAAAGATACAAAAGAAATTTACTGCGAAGCTGAACCGCCCGCCGATATTGAAAACTGGAACCAGGAAGAAGATGTGCTTGATACATGGTCTTCAAGCTGGCTGTGGGCTCAGGATGTTTTCACATCCGAAAAGGAACAAAAATATTATTACCCTACCGACTTGTTAATTACCGGGCCTGATATAATTTTCTTCTGGGTTGCGCGTATGATTATGGCAGGAATGAAATTTATGAACGACATTCCTTTTAAGGATGTTTATTTAACTAGTATTGTGCGCGACGCTCAAGGAAGAAAAATGAGCAAGTCGCTGGGCAATTCACCCGACCCTCTTGATGTTATTGATAAATACGGCGCCGATGCTTTGCGATTTACAATAATTTATATTTCTCCGCTCGGGCAGGATGTTTTGTTCGATACAGATAAATGTGAAATCGGGAGAAACTTCGCAAATAAAATTTGGAACGCCGCGCGTTTCTTATTAATGAATGCCCAGGATCTTGATTTACAAGAAGAACTAAAAAATAAACATATGAATTTTGCCGATGATTGGATTATTTCCCGCTTCCAGAATTCAATTAAAGAAATTCATAACGCGCTTGATAATTTTGAGGTTAACCAGGCAAGTAAAATTATGTATTCATTTGTCTGGAATGATTTCTGCGATTGGTATATTGAACTAATTAAAAACCAGATTTATTCGGACGATAAAGAAGTTAAATCGGCCGTACTTACAAGAGCTTTATATTTATTCGAAGAAATGCTGAAAATGATTCATCCTATTATGCCTTTCCTATCCGAAGAAATTTGGCAGATGCTTGATGAAAGAGGCGAAGGCGAAACTATAATGACTGCCGAATATCCAAGGTTTGATGAATCATTAATAAACAAAACTGCCGAAGACGAGATTGAGTTCGTGCAGAATGTTGTAACCGCTATTAGAAATATACGCGGTGAAATGAATATTCCACCTTCAAAACAAATTAATGTTTTTATAAAAACAAAATCATTAAGCAGTAATCAGGTTAAATATATTAGTTCTCTTGCTAAAGTAAATGAACTTAAAGCCGATGAAAATTTAGTTAAACCCAAAGCCAGCGCTTCTTCAGTGGTAAAAGGAGCAGATATTTTTGTGCCGCTGGAAGGTTTGATTGATTTGAATATTGAACGTAACCGGCTTGAAAAAGAAATAGCCAGACTTGAAGGCTCGCTCGCGGGAGTAGACAAAAAATTATCCAATGAAAGTTTTGTAAACAAAGCTCCGGCAAATGTTATTGAGAATGAAAAGACTAAAAAAGCGGATTGGGAAAGTTCTATAGAAAAATTAAAAGCAATTTTGGAAGATTTGAAATAAAAATTTAATTGCGGCGCGGATTAAAAATCCGCGTTACAATTTCCCCTCTCTGTAAAGTCTCTGTGTTTTAATTCTCTGCATTTGTCTTTCAATTATTAATTCGGCAAGTTTTTCAGGTATGGTTCCGAACGGCGATTCGTTTAAAATCTTTCTGACCTTTACTTCACTAACATCAATCCGGTACATATTATTCAGAAACCTATCAAAATCTTTTTCCATCATCTCTGCCACTTTTTGCGAGAGATGATTTTTTAGCGCTTCAATATCTTTTGTATACTCCTCAATTAATTCGATTTTGGTTCTGCTTGTGGAAAAATCACGCGAAACTTTTTCAAGCACTTCGGGGTACAGCTTTTCATCTTCCATTTATAGCCTTTAATATTTTATTTTATTTGCCGTAAAACCGGGTAATTATAAATTCTTCAATTCAATTATTTTCTAATAAATTAATTAACCCGAAGATTATTATTAATAATTAAATTTGAGCCATTTAATTACTTCTTTCCAGCTGGGCTTCTTCCCGGTCGACAATATACCAACTCTATAAATTTTTCCCGCGAGAGCAAATATTAACAGAACAACGGAAATATTAACTGCGACGGCTATTCCGAATTGCCATAATGGAATATCGGTTAAAGTCATTCTTGCCGGCATCACAATTATTGATGAAAAAGGAGCCATTGAGGATATTAAACCTAATGTATTATCCGGGTTATTTCTTAATGAAAAAGCCATAAAAAAAGGGACCATAATTAACAACATTATTGGGAATAATCCTGATTGCGCATCCTGCTCATTATCAAAAATAGAACCCACCATTATGAATAACCCCAGAAATGTTAACAGCCCGAAACAATAATTTAGAAGAAAATAAATTATATGAAAAGAATTAATGCCAATAGATAATTCCTTGGGCAGCACGAACCATGTTGTAGATATAAGTAGCATGACGGGAATGAGCCATATAAACATTTGGATTAACGCGGTAATGGTATTGCCGAGTATTTTTCCGGTCATTAACTCTTTGGCATTTATTGAAGAAAGAAGCACTTCAACAATTCTGCTTGTCTTTTCCTCAACCGCAGCCCGCATTGCTGTTGTGCCGGTAAATAATAAACTAAAGTAAAGTAAAAATGTAAATAGATATGCCAAAACTTGATTGCCGAATCCTTCTTCTTCTATCGCTTCTTCTTTTGATACCCTGAATCCTTTATAGTCAACATTTTTTCGCGCAAAAGATATTTCTTCTTCCGAAAAACTCTTCCCCTCAAAATATTTATCAATTAATACAGTATTAATTGAGTTTCTAATTTTATAAAGAATAGTATAATTGTTCGGATATTTTGAATAGTATTGAACGCTTTTATCGGTTAATGCATTGTTTGGAATAAAAATTATTCCGCTGATTTTATTATTTAGCAGATCATTTTTAAAAAATTCCAAAATCTTATCAAGTTCAGCTGCGGAAACGGTTTCCACATCAATTTTATACTTATCATTTTTTACAGCGTCTGATTCATTAAAAGCTTTTTCGAGCATTGTATTAATCGAATTATCTTCAGTAAACACTTTTAATGAGGTGCCGGCATCGCCTTCAATACCAACAAAAAATGTCTGCATACCTATTATTCCAAACAGAAAAAGAGGAACTAAAAGTGTCATTATTATAAACGTACGTGAAAGAAGTTTTGTCTGCAGCTCTCTTTTTATAATAGTTAATATTCTTTTATTAAACATTGGCGGACTCCTTTTTAAATTCCATTTTATCTTCACCGCCGGCCAGTTTTACAAATATTTCGTGCAATGAAATTTCATTTGCATCAAACCTTTTTATGTTAACATTGTTTTCAACAAGTAGTTTTAAGAGTTCTTTAGTTTGTGATGATTCTTTTAATTCAATTCCGGTAGTGTTGCCGAAGTCCGATACTTTATTAACTATAGGATGATTATTTAAGAATGATATATCTCCTTCATAATTCAAACTTACGTTTTTCTGGGCGTATTTTAACTTAAGTTCACTCATTGAGCCGCTTAATATTATTTTACCCTGATCAATCATCGCAATATGATCGCACATTTTTTCCGCGAAATCCATTAAGTGAGTCGAGAATATTATTACTTTTCCTTCTTTCTTTTTTTCAAGAATAATTTCTTTTAATAGATTTGTATTTATCGGGTCCAATCCGGAAAACGGTTCATCCAGAATAATAAATTCAGGATCGTGTAAAATAGTAGCTATAAATTGTATCTTCTGCTGATTCCCCTTCGACAAATCCTCAATTTTGGATTTTCTTCTGTCCCACAAATCAAATCTATTTAGATATTCTTTTGCTTTTTTTGCGACCGCTCTTCCGCTGATTCCTTTTAGTTCCGCGAAAAATAAAAGCGTATCAATCACCTTCATTTTTTTATATAATCCGCGTTCTTCGGGCAGATATCCTACACGGTCTTTAAATTCCTGCCCGACCTTTACGCCGCGTAAAGTAACTTCGCCGCTGTCGGGGGAATATATATTCATCATCATTCTAATTGTAGTTGTTTTGCCAGCTCCGTTTCTTCCAATTAACCCGAAGACAGAACCTTCGGGCACATTAAAAGAAACATCATCAACGGCTTTAATTTTATCAAAGGATTTTGAAAGATTTTTAACTTCTAATGCAAACATGCGCAGCTCTAATTTATGATGAAGTATTATTGAGGAATGTGCAAAGATAAAATAAAGGCGGCTAAATTTAAAGCCGCCTTTTTAATGAATTTGATATTTTACCAAATCTTAACAAGTTTTTCTTCAGGATTCCGCATCGGGTCGCCAGGCATTACATTAAATGCATCCCAGAATTCCGGCATGTTTACCAACGGTCCAATACATCTATAATAACCCGGTGAATGAGGATCAATTTTTAAACGGAGTTTCAGATTTTCATCTTTTATATTTGATTTCCATACTTCGGCATATGACAGAAAAAATCTTTGCTGCGGAGTAAAGCCGTCAATTTTTTCCCCTTTTTTATACTGATCTGTTTTCATAAATGCATGGAAAGCGACGGTTAAACCGCCAAGATCTGCAATGTTTTCGCCTTGAGTTAATTCACCGTTAACATAAAACGAGTCAATCGGCTCATAATTATTATATTGCTCAATAATTTTTTGAGCGCGTAAAAGGAAATTTTCGCTATCCTCTTTTGTCCACCAATCGGTTAAATTTCCGTCGACACCAAACAGCCTTCCCTGGTCGTCAAATCCGTGAGTAATTTCATGACCAATCACAGCCCCCATTGCTCCGTAATTTATAGCGTCGTCGACTTCCGGATTATAAACCGGCGATTGAAGTATTGCGGCGGGGAAAACAATTTCATTAAGCACCGGGTGGTAATATGCATTAATTGTTTGGGGAGTCATTGCCCATTCGTTTCTGTCAACCGGTTTATCAATTTTTGCAAGGTCCAAAGCGGCTTTAAATTTTAATGAATTGATCATGTTTTTTGCATAGGAGTCTCTATCAATTTTTAATTCTGTGTAGTCAATCCATTGATCGGGATAACCAATTTTAACATTAAATCCCGCAAGTTTTTCTTTCGCTTTAATTTTTGTATCATCTCCCATCCAATCAATTGCATCAATTCTTTCTCCCATTGAAACGAGCAGATTATCAACTATATTTTTGGCTCTTTGTTTTGCTGCCGGCGGAAAATATTCTTCAACATAAAGCTGTCCGACCGCTTCGCCAATATTATTATCCAATGAGTTCATTACTCTTTTCCATCTTGGCTGCATTACTTTTATTCCGTTCATGAATCTATCATTAAAATCAAATCTTTCCTGTACAAACGACTCATTCAAATGTGTCGACATAATTCTAATTAAGTTCCAACGAAAGTAAGTTTTCCAATCGTTGATTGAAACGGATGTAAATTTATTGCTGAGATTTGTAAAAAATTCAGGCTGACCAACATCCATATCTTTTGTTTCGGTTAATCCTACTGATTCAAAAAATAATCTCCAGTTAAAATTAGGAGCAATTTTTTGAAGTCCGTCAATCTGCATTTTATTATAATTTTTTTCAGGATCTCTTAAATCAACTTTTGATCTTGAATTTTCAGCAAGATCAGTTTCTATTGACACAACCGATTCGGCAAATGCGGCCGCATCATTTTTATTATATCCCATAAGTACAAACATGTTTTCAATATGTTTTAAATATTTGCTCAGAACTTCTTTTGAACGGTCGTCTTCGTTTAAATAATAATCTCTGTCGGGTAAACCTAAACCTCCCTGATACAAACCGAGAATAACCCAGCTGCTGTTTTTTATATCCTGCGTAGAACCGAAACCAAATATAGGAGCGCCGGCGTTCATATGCATATGCGCAGTATATTTAACAACATCATCATATGATTTTATATTTTCGATTAAATCGAGTTCTTCTTTAAGAGGAGTTATTCCCTGTTCTTCAATTTTTGCCGAATCCAATCCCGAAGCGTAATAATCTCCTACTTTCTGAATAATACTTCCTTTTCCGGCATCCTTTGAAGCTGCGGCGTTATCAAGAAGTTTTTTTACAAGTTCTGAATTCTTTTCAAACATTCTTTCAAATACACTCCACCTGCTTTGATTATCCGGAACCGGATTGTTTTTTGCCCAATTACCTACCGCGTATTTATAAAAGTCATCTGCCGGACTTACAGTCGTATCCAGGTTATTTAAATCAAACCCGACTACTTTCTGTTCTGTTTGTCCCGAACAATTATAAATGATAATGGCGGTGAAAAATACAACAACCGAAAAGGAAAAATATTTAATAACACTTTTCATATAAAGTTATCCTTTAATTTGTTTTTCTAAAATTGAGGACATATTATTGAAATGAAACGACTCCCCCATCGTTTTATTTGAATTAGCATATAAAACTGCAAAATTAATTTTGAAATTCAAAAACTAAAATATTACCCCGACATTATCTTAAAATTGATATCCGCATCTTTTTTTAATAATTTTACACTGTCCATAATAATTGGAGTTGTAAAATGGGAAAATCAGTTCTTTTAATTTTAATCGGCAAAAGAAAGGAAGAAGCGGTAAAGGTTCAGCAAATTTTAACAGGCTGGGGATGCATAATTAAAACAAGATTAGGAATTCATGACGGGGTTCTTGATAATTGTTCTGATGAAGGCTTATTAATACTTGAACTTCACGGCACTCAGGAACAGAAAGATGAACTTGCAAGAAAGGTAGCCGTGCTTCCGGGCGTAACATCAAAACTTGTTGAATTAAGTCTCGAAGAGTAAGCCTATAAACCAAACTTTAACCGGGAAAATGAAATCAAATAAACTTATTCCTTATTCTTGTGCCGGGATTTGTTAATTCTTTGAGCGCGTCTTTTGCAATCCATTTTGCCGCTTTGGAATTAATTTGTAAGATTTCTTCGGCAAGTGATACGGATTTATTATTTAAATTAATGTTTCTTTTCCCGATTTGCCTTAATGCCCAGTTGACCGCCTTTTTTACGAAATTTCTTTCATCATTTGATTCTTTCTTTATTATTGGGAAGAGATTTATAAAATCAATGTCGCTTAAATTTTTTGAATGCACGGCCAAGGTAGCCATTAAAACAAAACCGGCACGTTTAATAAATTCTTTTTCGTTTGAGCTCCATTCAACTGCCTTTTCATAAGCGAAAGGCGTAAATACAAATAAGTTATTGCATACTTGATCACAAATATCCCATGAGTAAAAATCTTTTACCCATTTATTCATTTGTGATTTTGTTACATTGACCGGATTCGAAATCATACATGCAAGCAGCCTGTTTTCATGAATTTTTGTTTCCCAAAGTTTTAAAGCAAGTTCATCATTTTTACCGATTTGTTTCGCAAGTTTTCTTATAAAAGGAATCGGCACTCCAATCCCATTTATTGGATTTATGCCGAAACGCATCATTCCTTCAAGATTTTTTGAGCTTCCGTGTTTTTTTAGTTCGGATGTAATTTCATTTATTTCCATATTCTTATACTTTAATTGTATTGAACACCTGTTATATTAAACTTTCCGAAATTAAAAATCCCCTTTTCGGTATGCCAATTTGTACTAAATGATGTAGGAATATTAAATCCGCCGAATAATTTATAATCTGAAAACGTAATTGAAAATTGTGTTTTACTGTAGCCCGTTTTTATTGTCCGGTACCTGTCGGAAGTTTCTATTTTAACTATTTGTCCAATATTATTAAAATAAAAAACCGCTTCAGCATTTAGTGATCCGTCCCTTATAACAGCTTTTAATTTCCCCTGATCAATAAATTTCCAATAAAGATTTCCGCCGGGCAATAATGCTGTAGGAAAAAAAACAGATTCGATTAGGTATCTTGTTAAACAAGATTGATCAACCGGGTTTCCGAAAGCGTCTGATATTTTAATGGATGAAAAAAGCTTTATTAGAATATTTCCCTTACCCGACGAATAACTTTCTATTGCCCGCGCCCAAACAAACCTGTTCATTTCTAATTTTGAATTCCATACATATCCGGGTTTGGCAATAGAATAATATTGTTCTACGATAAGATTCTTCCATTCCGAATTTTCATCTGTTTTTAATTTTCCGGATAAATTTATTTTTACCGATTTAGGAGAAGCATTTGAATCAATAATTGCATAGCCGAAATATTTATTCAAAACAAGAGGAAAAGAATTTAAGGAATCTATTCCGGCAATACTTTTGGCCGGACCTTGATCATTACTAATTTTTGATATTTCGTCATTAATATACTTATCTGTAAATAACGAACCCAGAATCAGGAATATTATAAAAACCAAAAACGTAACGGAAAGGACTGTAATTATTACTTTTTTCAAAATTATTTAATCCGTTTCTAATATTTTAATACATATAATTCTTCAAGCGGATCGGACACCAAATAGATTAGTTTATTTATTTTATCCACAGCCACTCCCTCTATCTGTGTAAATTTAAAACTAAAGGAATTCAGCATTTTCCCGTTTATATCGCATTCCGCATATAAACAACTTTCATCGCTTATAATCAGGAACCCATTTTTTTCAGAATCGTAATTAATTCCAGAATAATCTTCCGCAAAATTAAGTTCTATTTCATTTATTACATTATAGTTTTCATCAAGTTCAATCAGCAATCCCGGATCTTTTTCATTAATTAAATAAAGATGTTTATTATCTGAATTAAACGTAATTCCTTCAAATCCTAAATTGGGCTCGCCGTCTTTCCGGATTTTAATTCTATTTAATTCCGCACCGTTTGTATCAATAATTACAACGGTTCTATCTCTCTCTAAAATAACGGCAAGTTTATTATTATCAATTTGAGTTATGCCTTCCAAATCTAATCCCTCAATTTTAAAACTTTTCAAGACCGTACCGTCAAAAGAAATTTTATAGACAGTACTGTTACTGTCGCTTACAGTCCAAAGAGCTTTTCCATCAATATCCATCGCAAGATCAGAGGGCTCCGGAATAGTTAATTTATATTTTGTAATATATTCAGGTTTATAATTTTCGGAAGAGTCATTTTTACATCCGGTTAAAAACAGAATAACAACAAAAGTGAGAATGGATGTTTTAATTTTCATTTTTCAAACTCTATTAACAAAAATAAATTATAAACAAATATAGCTTTTATTAATTATAAATTAGATCAAACAGTTCTTTCAGGTCGGCAGTATGATACTTTTCATTAAGTAATTTAATATAATTTGAGCCTCCGTAATAAAAACTTACACGGCTGAACTTACCTTTTTTCCCGGCGATATTATTGTCTACGTTAAATTCATTACGAATTAAATTTTCAATCCACCTCGCAGAACCCTCTTTCCATTCAACCCAGCATAAGTATTGGTAATCGGACGCACTAAGTTTTTCTTTTAATAAATCATGATGCCTTTCCGCCTCACTTAAATTTTCGTTTTCAATACTCTTTATAAATAACGCATATAAATTATTAATTTCTTCATCATCATAAGGGAAAGGATAATTCAACTCCCACATATAGTTGTTATTTTCGATTTCGGACAGATATACAGCAAGACCTGATTTTATTTCAAATTCATATGTATCCGCTTGATAACAATGAACAAATTCATGAAATATTACCGAATAATCCCTGTCGCTGTTAAACGCATCTTCGGTTACTACACAAGTCGTGGTATAATTATTTTCTTCAAGAGGGAATGCTGCCCGTATTCCTTTTATTATATACCTAGTCGAAGGAATTTTTTTTACAAGCGCATACATGTTTTTTGAGGAATCAATTTCATAAATATTAAATACGCTGTCCTTATAAACCGCCACAGGATAAAGGTTTTTCAATGCCGGATGAATCTCTTTTAATTTTATTTGATAATCGATAAGGTTATTTACTTTTTGTAAATATGGGTCGTCCTGCGCAGTACAGAAATTATTAATAAATGTAAATAGAATAATTAGAAAAAGTATTCTTTTCATTATATCCTCTAAAATTTATTTTATTTATTTAAATTCTCAAACAATTTTTTAAGTTTTAGTTCGTCCAATTTTCCTTCTGTGCGCACTCCGCTGCAGAGATCAATTCCAAATGGCTTAACAAAATCCGCAGCTTCTTTAATATTATCCGGGTTTATTCCGCCGGCCAAAAATACAGGCACTTTAACTGAATTAACAATTTCTTTACTAATCGACCAATCGTGTGTTCTTCCTGTTCCGCCAAGTTCTTTTACTTTTAATTTTTGATTTCCCGAATCAAGCAGAATAAAGTCGACATAATTTGAAATACAGACCGCTTCTTCTATTGAACGTTCATCATTTACATGAATAACCTGCACAATATTAATTCCTGGCAGGGCTTCTTTCAATTGCTCATGTGTTCCTTCAATAAGAGAATCGACAATTTGAATTGTATTGGTGCCGCAACTTTTATGCTGCTTAATAATTTCAGAAACATTTTGTCTGCTTGTTAATAAAAAAGTTAAAATTTCAGCGGGTACTTCAGCCGCAATTTTTTTTATTAGATCTTCTGAAATTACTCCCGGACCGCTCGGCATTTCTGAAACAAGCCCAATTGCGTCCGCACCCATTTTAATGGCTAAATCCGCTTCTTCGATACTGCTTATACAGCATACTTTTACTTTTATCATAATTCCTCAAAAAAAATGCCTGCTAATTGCAGGCATTAAAATAAAAAATGAAACGTGCTGAAGAAAGGATTAGTTTAAACTTTTAAAAGTAAACCACCAGTCGTATCCCTCAGCAGATTTTAATCTTTCTTCGGCCGCGGCCATATCTTTTGGCGGAGGATTAATAACTTTGTCTCCTATCAGTTCATTATTGGGCCAGTTTTCAGGCATTGCAACCTTGTACTTATCAGAAATCTGAAGAGCTTTTAATGATCTTAGAACTTCATCAACCTGTCTTCCAATTTCCTGCGGGTAATAAATCATTAGTCTCATTTTACCTTCAGGGTCGACAAGAAAAACCGCTCTAACAGTATTTGTTCCTTTTCCAGGATGTATCATCCCAAGCTTTGCGGCTATACGCCCCATATCATCGGCAATAATCGGGAACGGTACTTGTACGTTTAATTTTTCCTGAATCCATTCTACCCATTTAATATGCGAAAATACCTGGTCGATGGATAACCCCACAAGCTCAGCATTTAATTTCTTGAACTCTTCGTTTCTTTTTGCGAACGCAACAAATTCTGTTGTGCATACAGGCGTAAAATCACCTGGATGACTGAAAAGCACAATCCATTTACCTTTGTAATCCGAAGGAAAGTTTTTAACACCGTGTGTTGTTTGAATTGTAAACTCGGGCATAAGCTCGCCCAATAAAGGAATACCGCTTCTTTGTTCTTCCATACTAACTCCAAATTTAATTGTTAAATAATCTATGTCGTAGGATGCAGTATTCATTTAAAAAGATTCTATGTCTATTATAAGGATTTCATTGTCTTTTTTCAATGATTAGGAATTTCAGGGTGCTGTTTTTTCGGTAGATATTATATCAACAATTTGTAATCTTTTCCCGTATTAAAAGGAATATGAATGAAATTTGTTTTTTTATATTTATTACTTCTGCAAAATATTATAATATTTGCCCAATCAGAATATCAAACATTTTTAAATCGATTAAATTCGGTTTCTTCGTCAATAGATAAAAGTGAAATTGTTGACAGTTTTATGAATTTGGCAAGGACAAAAGGAATTCCGTTTATTGAAAGGGATACGGCAACATTTTTATACCGCGGTAGCAATGTAAACTTTAACGGCAAAGACTATAACTTGGTAAGTGTAACAATTGCCGGGGACGTCAATTTTGACGGCGATATTTCGCTTGAATTAAAAAAAATACCGGGCACCGATTTGTTCTCATTAAGGCATTATCTTGAAAAGAATGCAAGACTTGATTACAACTACGTGTTAAACGGATTAGTAATGATAACCGATCCCGAAAATCCCAATATTCTTCCATGGGGCAGAATAGGTGTAATAAACGAAATTGCGATGCCGGATTTCGAGCAGCCTGATGAAATTATTTTTTACCCCGAAATTCCTCACGGTTCAATAGATTCGTTTACAATTACCAACAATAAAAATTTCGTAACTACCAATCACACTATTAAGGTACAATTACCCGCCGGTTACAACCCGACTTCAAATGAACGTTATCCGGTTGCTTATTTTCATGACGGATCATTTTATTTTAACTACGGAAAAGTTAATAACATTGTAGATAATCTAATATATGAGAAAAGGATCAAACCGATAATTGCTGTTTATGTTGATCATTCTCCCGGCAATAGGGTAAATGAATATTATTTTCAGACGGAAAGATTTATAGATTTTTTCAATTACCAGCTTGTGCCTTATATTGATCAAAAATATAAAACCACTGCTACGGCGGAAAACCGCGCCGTTATCGGTTTGTCTTTCGGTGGAAATATAAGCGCTCTTATTGTTAACAGCGTAAAGGATATGTATAAAAATTGCGGTATTCATTCGGGAGCAATTTGGCCAAATAATTTTGACGCGGCAAAGAAAATTTATAACAATGATTTCGGTATTAAATATTATATGGTTTGGGGAACTTATGAAACTGAAATTATGAACAACTGCAGAATGGTCCGTGATAGTTTAATAGCTAAAGGATACTCGCACTTTCAATGGGGCGAATACCCTCAAGGTCACAGTATGGGATTCTGGCGCAGTACAACAGATATATTTTTAGAATATTTTTTTTCTCCCGAAAACACAACCGGTATAATGAATACCGATGAACATAATTTTAATTCTGATTTTCAGCTCGATCAAAATTATCCTAATCCTTTTAACCCCGAAACTAATATTTCATTTTTATTAAAAAAGCAGGGATTTGTAAAAATAAAAGTTTACGATTTATTAGGAAGAGAAATAGAAACTCTTGTTAATGAGTACAAAAATGAAGGATATTATAATGTGAATTTTCACGCGGCGGGGCTTTCAAGCGGAAATTATTTTTATTCTATACAATTTGGTGGTAAATTTATACTTAAAAAAATGAGTATTATTAAATAAAGGTTTATAAAATGATTAGTAACGAATTACTCGAAATTTTATGCTGCCCGGAATCAAAAGCGGATCTAGTTCTTGAGGATAATTTTCTTGTATCAACCGATAAAGCAACACGCCGTAAATATAAAATAGTAGATGACATTCCGATTATGCTTATTGAAGAATCCGAACAATTAGATATTGAAACCTGGAAAAGCATCATGAAAAAGCATGGAAAAGAAACTGAATAACTGAATTTAATTAAATGTTAATCGTTTCCTTTCATTCGGACTTTTATAAAAGTTTTTTTCGGTTTACTTTTCTGTCCAGGCTTCCGGTGAAACAAACCCGTAGATAAATGAATTTTTGGAACAAATTATTCCGTTTAGAGTATAGAAAAACCCGGATGTGTTTTTTAACATTATTTTATTAAAAACTATTATGAGAATATTTTTATTTATAATATTTGTTCTAATGCTGATTAGGCCGGATGTTTCCGCGCAGAATGAATTGCTGATTAACAATAAAATTTCTTTGGCTAAAAGATATGAACAATCGGGCGATCTTGAAAAAGCAAAAAAGATTTATAACGATATTATTAAAGAACAGCCGTGGAATTTTGAAATTGTAAAATCGCTTAACGATATTTTCCTGAAATTAAAAGAGTACGACAATTCTATAATTTTAATTGAAGAGAAAATAAAATTAAATCCGACAGATCCGAATTTATACGGACTTCTGGGTTCAACATACGCTACAATGGGTGAAAATCAAAAAGCTACCGAAATTTGGGATAAAGCAATAGAAATAAATAAATCATCAATGGTTACCTACAGGGTTATTGCTGATTATGCTATACAGAAAAGGGATTTTAATAAAGCGATTGAAATATTAAAAAAAGGACTGGATGCAACTAACGAACCCATGATCTTTTCTTATGATCTTGGTAATCTATATTCCATTACAATGGAATTTGAGGAAGCCGCAAAAGTATATTGCGATCTTTTATTTTCTAATCCCGAACAATTGGCTTCAATTCAAAGCCGCATGAATCGATATTTAACTCATGCGAATTCCGTAAAAGCTACAATTGATGTAACGCTAGATTATTACGAGAAATCGCGGAAAACTCAATACCTTGATTTGTTAAGTTATTTATACATGAGGGAACAGAATTATTCAAAAGCGCTTGACTTAATGATTCAGAAAGACAAAGCGCTGGATAATAACGGCATTTCAATTTTTAATTTCGCAAAATCCGTTTTTGCCGAAGGCGATTTTAATACTTCCTCAAAAGCGTATATGTTTTTAATTAATAATTATAAAAATTCTTCATTTCTGCCCGATGCCGAATTAGGATATATCCGTTCTGCAGAAGAAAAACTTAACAGTGAACAAATTGATTCGTCAAACGCATGGAAACCATTTTTAGAAAATGATACCGCCGGTTCATATAAGTATTCTAAAATTATTAAAGATTATGAAAACCTGGCTGAAAACTATTTTAACGATAATATAATCGCTTCGGCAAAGATGAGAATCGGTATTATAAAACTGACAATATTTAAAGATTATAACGAAGCAGGGAGAATTTTCAGCGATCTCCAAAAAAGCAGACTGGCGCCGATTCTAATTGTGCAATTAATGCAGAATCTCGCTCAAATATCTATTCAAAAAAATAATTTAAGTGAAGCTCAAACAATATATAATAGATTAAAAGAAATACCCGCTTCCGATCCCTCCGTAAAAAGTTTAGCAAATTTTATGTCGGCAAAAATTTTATTCTGGACTGGCAATTTTCCCAAAGCATTAATCGAGCTTAAGGATATATCTCAAAACCTTTCCGATAATTTCGCAAATGATGCGATTGAGCTATCAATAATTATTAACACAATGAAACAGGATTCATTAAATCTATTAAATTATGCTAAAGGCGATCTCCTTTCGGCGCAGAATAATTTTAACGGCGCTTCGGAAATTTTTAAAAAACTTGCAGATAATAAAAATCTTATACTGCTGAACGATATATCTAAATATAAATTTGCTCAAATGGAAATAGCTCTTAATAAATATAATTCCGCAATTAGCGCCTTAGAGGAATTATCAAGCGGAGAAATAAAGAACGTATATTCAGATAAAGCATTATATTTATTGGGAAATACGTATCTTTACGCGTTAAATAATTATGAAAAGGGACAGGAAGTTTTCCAGAATTTACTTGATACTTTTCCCAACTCATTATATTTTGACAAATCCAGACAAATGTTAAACATAATAAACAAAGGAATTAAACAGACTATATGAATGAAATTAAAGATAAAAAATCCGCGAAATGCTCTTTTTGCGGAAGAGACGCTTCGGAAGTAAGCAGTATGGTAGCCGGACCTGATGTTTATATCTGCGATATATGCGTTAAAACCAGTGTTGATATATTAAAAAGCAATCTTGCGGCTTATAATACAAAACCAGCCATTAAAGGAAATTTAACCCCCGATAGTCTAAAAAAGAATTTGGATGAATATGTCATCGGACAGGATAGGGCTAAAAAAGTTTTATCGGTCGCGGTTTATAATCATTATAAAAGAATAAACTCGAATAATTCATTTTTTGAATTAGATGACGTTGAAATAGAAAAAAGCAACGTTTTGTTAATTGGTCCGACGGGTGTGGGAAAAACATTAATAGCGCAAACGCTCGCAAAAATATTGGATGTGCCGTTCGCAATTGCGGACGCTACTACATTAACCGAAGCCGGTTATGTAGGCGATGATGTTGAAACAGTATTGGTTAGACTATTGCAGGCTGCAGATTACAATCTTGAAAAAGCCCAGAAAGGAATTATATACATAGATGAACTCGATAAAATATCGAGGAAGAGCGAAAGCACTTCGATAACCCGCGATGTCTCGGGAGAAGGCGTTCAGCAGGCTTTATTAAAAATTCTTGAAGGAACTGTTGCGGGCGTTCCTCCGCGCGGCGGAAGAAAACATCCCGAACAGAGTTTAATAAATATTAATACTAAAAATATACTGTTTATCGTTGGCGGGGCATTCGACGGTATTGAACCAATAATCGCTTCAAGAATTAATAAAAATGTTATGGGTTTTTCTACCGGCGATTCAGTAAAAAGTGAAATGGCAAAAGATGATTTGATACAGCTTACCGAACCCGAAGATCTATTAAAGTTCGGTTTAATTCCGGAACTTATCGGAAGACTTCCGGTTGTAGCTCCTCTTCATTCATTAAATGAAGACGCTATGAAAAATATTTTAACTCAGCCTAAGAACGCCATTACGAAACAGTTTAAAAAATTATTTATGCTTGAGGGTGTAAAGCTTGAATTCGAAGAAAAAGCTCTGGATGAAATAGTAAAAATGGCAATGAAAAGAAAAACCGGAGCCCGTGCTTTAAGATCTATTGTGGAAAATATTCTGTTGGATATAATGTTCGAACTCCCGGAAATGGAAAATGTTGAAAAATGCCTGATAACAAAAAACACGGTGCTGAAAGGCGACGCGCCGGTTTATATTCAGTCAGAAAAAAAATCAGCTTAAATAAAATATATTTTTCTAAAGGCTCAGTATTTTTCTTTAAATAGGAAACTGAGCCTTTTTTGTTTTGTTAAACATTTTAGATTTATAATTGCATTTGTCTAAATAAACATATAAAGGAAATTAAAATGAAAAATATTTTTTTAGTGATTATGATCCTGTTTATTTCGAAAATTAACGCTCAGGGTTTTGATAAATTCATCAATGTTACCGGAACCAGCGAATTGATAGTAAACGCGGATCAAATGGAAATAGGCATTAATATCAAAACAATTGGAATATCAATCGAAGATAGTAAAAAAGTAAATGACCGGTCAGTTAGTGAGCTGTCCGAAATATTAAAAAGCGGCGGCATAGCAATTAGTGATATTGAAATATCACCGCTTTCACTCGGTAAAAATTATGAGTATAAACAAGGAGAACGGGTGCAGAACGGGTATTTCACCAATGTAAATGTTTCTTTTCTTCTTAAAGATTTATCGAAATATTATAAACTGATCGACAAAATATCCACAAATGATTTTTTTGAAATCACAAACTCGAGTTATAAAATTTCCGAATATGAAACTAAAATGAAATCGGCCCTGGAAAAAGCGCTGCTCGCCGCAAAAGATAAAGCTTTTTTAATGGCGCAGGTTTTAAACGTTAACCTTGGCAGCGTACTTGAAATTGATGAAACCATTTTTAAAGACGGACCGATCCCGTTTAATACAATGACAAAAGAAAGTTTTCAAGAAGGCGGAATTACAGGAAAGGTAACAATTACTAAAAGTATCAGGGTTAAATTCGCTATAATGTAAAATGACTATGAAAAAATTTATTGTAATAATTATCTTATTAGCGTCATCGATATTTGCTCAAACCAAAATTTTTATACCAATGGATTTGAAACAAAGCGATCATTTAAAAGCATACGGAATTACTTTTAACGCGCTAAAAGAGGGAGTGGTTTCCGATTGGCTTTTAAATTACAGAGGCGGTTCATTTATTCTCGATTATTCTCAAAAGGTAGCTCTGCAGTGCCGGTTAAAAGGAGTTTCTTTCGAACCTCTTTCAAATGAACAGGCAGTTCAAATTTATTCCTTCGTGCAAAGCGATGAACAAAATATGGAAGTTGTGCGCCTTGAAAAAGCTCCTAAAATTGCAGTGTATGTTCCTCCGGGTTTCCAGCCGTGGGATGACGCGGTGACACTTGCAATGGAATACGCTGAAGTAGAATACACAAAGGTTTGGATTGAGGAAATACTGAGAGGCGATCTTGATAAATATGATTGGCTTCACCTTCATCATGAAGATTTTACGGGACAGTACGGAAAATTTTTCGCGAGTTTCCAGGGAGCGCAATGGTATCAGGAACAACAGATTCTTTATGAAAACGAAGCGCAGAAACTGGGATATAAAAAAGTATCGGAAATGGAGCGGGCGGTCGTTCTAACTATCAGAGATTATGTAGGCGCAGGAGGTTTTCTATTTGCAATGTGTTCCGCAACAGATTCATATGATATTGCACTTGCGGCAATCAATGTCGATATCGCGGATCAAATGTTTGACGGAGATGCGCCCGATCCAAAGGCGCAGGAAAAACTGGATTTTTCGCAAACACTAGCATTTGATAATTTCACACTGGAAATGAATCCTTACGTTTATGAGTATTCCGATATTGATATTCAGCCTGTAGAAATTCAAAATCAGCTGAATGACTATTTTACATTGTTTGATTTTTCCGCAAAGTATGACCCCGTGCCTTCAATGCTTACTCAAAATCACGTTAGTGTCGTGCGCGGTTTTATGGGTCAGACTACAATGTTCAGAAAAAATCTTATAAAAAAATCAGTTTATATTTTAGGAGAAAGGCCAGGCACAGACCAGGTTAAATATATTCACGGAAATTTTGGAAGAGGCACCTTTACATTTTACGGGGGACATGATCCTGAAGATTATCAGCATGCTGTTGGTGATAATCCAACCGATTTAAACCTGTTCAAGAATTCACCCGGTTATAGACTAATTTTAAATAACATCCTCTTCCCCGCCGCAAAAAAGAAAAAACAGAAAACATAATTCATAAAAACCCGGTTTCTTTATAAAACCGGGTTTTTTGTATATTTACCTGAATCTTTTTTTAACAAGCGGAATCATATCTACGATGAAAAAAATCAAATTGAAAAACAAAGAAGAAATTGAAGTAGGCAAAATTGTATGCGTCGGTAGGAACTACGCCGATCACGCAAAAGAAATGGGAAACGAAGTGCCCGATGAATTCCCGATTATTTTTATGAAACCGGCATCAACTATTATTTATTCAGGCGATAAAGTTGAACACCCTGACTATTCAAATAATCTACAGCATGAAGTTGAGCTTGTTTTATTAATTACAGAAACAATTAAAAACGGAAGTGAAAAAGAAGCCGAGGATGCAATTGGCGGTTACGCAGTTGGATTGGACATGACATTGCGCGATCTTCAGTTTCAGTATAAAGATAAAGGCGAACCCTGGACACTCGCAAAAGTATTCGACGGGTGTGCTGTCCTTTCAGATTTTGTATCAAAAGAAGATTATAAATTAAAAGAAAACGAAAATATTTATTTGGATGTAAACGGCGAAAGAAAACAAACATCATCGCTTAACAATATGATTTTTGATATAAGAAAAATCGTTTCTTACATATCTAAAAAAATGACATTAGAGAAAGGCGATTTAATATTTACTGGTACTCCCGCCGGCGTAAGCCGTGTCGTTAAAGGAGATAAAATAAAAGGCGGTATCCAAAATGTTGCCGAAGTAGAAACGGAAATCATTTAATATCTTTGTGTCTTAGTGCCTTCGTGGCAAAAGCTTTCCTAAATTTTTTATAGCCACAAAGGTACTGTGTAAAAAGTCAATAAAAATATAGAAAAAATTATAAATAAAAATTCATCATATATTAACGGCTAAAGCTTGATTGTAATTAGGTATATAATCAATATTTTTTTTGAAAATAGTATAAATA